>CAMXYK010000031.1 GCA_947253155.1 uncultured Bifidobacteriaceae bacterium | reverse complement strand
CGCCACCAGCCGCCGCCCATGTTCTCCTCTTCAGCAACAGGAGCACCAAGGCGAGCGTAGCCGCCGTGAGCGTAGTAAGAATCGCGCAACTCGTATTGCAAAACAAAGTGCTTATTGCCGTTAGTCCAAACTTCGCGTCGGCCTGTCTTATTTACGTTCCAAGCGCCGTGGGTTGTGCTAGTAGTGTTGTTAGAATTCTCCGAAGACTTAGGCTTTTCAACCGTGTTTCCATATTCGGAAACGCCGTTGATTTCGCCGCCATCAGCCATGCCGAATGCGTTCAAATCAACGCGACCTTCAATTCCATCAACATTGCCGTTGGAAGTGTACTGCCATCCACGCAAAGCTGTAGAAATAGGGAATCCAACTTGGGAGCCGTAGCTTGCTACCCAGCTTGCACGCTGATGAATATATTCGGAATTAAGAGGTCCCTTTAAATAATTTGCGTAAGAATACACGCCAAGCTTATGGTAGCCGGCAGAAACAAGCTGATTCCACCAAGATGCCACAATATCCTGATACACATAAGGCGAAGTTGGTGGCTGATGGCCACTCCAAGTCCACCTTTCCAAATCGTAGTAAACAGGATATGTTAAGTCTTCCGGACTTACGCCTGCATTTTTAAGAAGCTTCACAACGTCAGCGCCTTCAGCTGCGCCATCAGCAGCTTTTTCTGCGTAAGAGTACATGTAAATTCCAAATGGAATACCCAAGCGCTTGCACTCGTTAATATTGCGAATGGCTTGCTTATCGTAACCATTGCCCCAACCGTAGCTAATGCGAATAATTGCACCATCTACGCCGGAATCTTTTACAGCTTCCCAATCGATTTCGTGCTGATGCTCAGAAACATCAATAACACCCTTAGCGTTCTTGACGAACACATTTCCATTGCCGTCGACGAATGTAGGAGTGGAATCTGAATCATCCCAGTGCGCACCATACTCATTTTCTGTAAGCGAGCTTTGGCGCACAACTCCAGAAGGATGCGATTGAATAATCGGCTTATCAACTTTAGTAGCTTTAGTAGCCTTAGCAACAGTATTATTACGAACTTGAGCAGACTGAAAAGCCTGCTTAGGCGCTACTGTGTTCATAGTAAAAGCAGTAGCAACTGATACTAATCCAACTAATACACGTACGATAATCTGTCCCACGAGTCCTCCAGACATGTTTTTTACGTGTTTCTCCGCTACTACCATAGCAACAACACCATAAAACTGGCTAAAAATCAACAGAATTTCTATTTTCTGCTCGCCGCAACGCAAATTTTAGATTCTTGTACTAGACTATAATGTTTATTGTTAAATACAGCTGTTGGAGATTTGTTATATTATGAGCGCTTCGTTAAAAAAAGCAACTAAAGCACCAAAAAGTGAGCCGATTTTGTACATTGTTGTACCTTGCTTTAACGAGGAAGAAGGGCTTAGCACAACAGCGAAAGTTCTTCAAAATAAAATGGCAGATCTTGCAAAACGTCATCTTATTCACACTTCCAGCCGAGTTATTTTTGTTGACGACGGTTCTAAAGATTCCACTTGGGATTTAATCTCATCGTTTAATCGCGAAAATCCTTCACTTTTTGGCGGAGTAAAGCTTGCGCATAATCGCGGCCATCAAAATGCGCTTTATGCGGGACTTATGTATGCTCGCGAGCAGGGTTGCGATGCTGCAATTTCTATGGATTCCGATTTGCAAGATGATGTAAACGCTGTTGACGAAATGCTTCAAAAGTTTACGCAAGATGGTTGCGAAATAGTTTATGGTGTTCGTTCTTCGCGTAAAAAAGACACTTGGTTTAAGCGCAACACGGCTTTGGCTTTTTATAAGATTTTTGCAGCAATGGGCGCAGAAGTTGTGCCAAACCACGCGGATTATCGTTTAATGAGTTCGATTGCGTTGGATGCGCTTTCTGAATACAGCGAAGTTAATTTGTTCCTTCGCGGAATTGTGCCAATGCTCGGTTTTAAAACCGGCAAAGTTTATTACGAGCGCGGAGTTAGAACGGCTGGCGTTTCTAAGTATCCTTTGAAAAAGATGATTTCTTTCGCTTTAGAAGGAATTACTTCGTTTTCCGTTAAGCCGCTTAAATTAGTTACGTATATGGGCATGCTTTCGATTGTTATTGGTTTTGCAATGTTTATTTATGTGATTGTGTCGCTGTTTACTAATCACACTGCTGTTGGTTGGTCGTCGCTTATGTGCTCAATATGGTTTATTGGCGGATTCCTTATGATTTCTATGGGTATTCTTGGAAGTTATATTGGCAAGATTTATTTGGAATCGAAGCATCGTCCGCGCTACTATATTGAGAAATTCTTGTAAAAGTAATCTTTTTTAATAAAATTTTTTATAAATGCACTTTGTGAAAGAAATCTTTTAAAGGGGTTTAAGACGTATGATTAAGCGTTTGCAAAACGTAAGTGTAACGCTCGGTCGCTTTTTTAGCGCTGCTGTGCTTTGGTGCGCCGCAGTATTTTTCAGCTTACTGTCATTGCTTAATTTAGTTGTTTCGGCTCATCTTTTGCCGGGAGATTACACTCTTGAATTCCTATGGTTCCAATCTCCGTTCGTAATTGTTATAAGCGCGGCAGTATTCTTCATTATTGCGTTTTTAAAAAAACGCAGGTCTATTAGTGAGTTTCTTAATAAAATACGCTTACGCTACGTTGCGGCCGCTGTTTTTGCTTATGTGATTGTTGCAGGTTTGATTTGGGTGCATGCCACGCACGCATGGCCTGAGTGGGATCCAGCTTACTTGTTTAGCGCAGCGCAATATTATGCAGACGCTAATAGAACTCCTGTAGTTTGCGGAGTTGACACTTCGGAATTATCTTGGATTGTGTGCCCGGGCGGCTACTTAACTCGCTTCCCGTTCCAATTCCCGCTTCTTTGCCTTATGCGCTTTTTGGTAATCGTTTTTGGCTCTAACGCGTACACTGCTTTTGAAGTGTTGAATGTAATATGTGCTGCTGTTACAGGCGTTCTTATTGCGTATTATGCAAACTTACTATTCCGCAATAAAACCGTAACTCTTCTTTCTTTGCTTTTTTATGCGGCATTTTTGCCTATGATTTTCTACGCGACTTTTGCATACGGCAATACTCTTTGCTTGCCTTTCGTGTTTGGTGCGCTTATTTTCCACGCAAAAAATATTCGTAGCGGAAGTTGGCATGATGCTGTGCAATCTTTAATTTGCATGCTGTTTGCAATATTGCTTAAGTCGACTATGGTTTATTGCTTACTTGGAATGATTGTTGTGTGGATTGTGTCGGCTTTGCGCTCTAAAAAGTGGCAGCACGCTGTTTGCGTATTGCTTGCGATTGCGTGCGTTTTTGTAAGCAATTTTGCTGTAGCACAGGCTGCTAATTCTTTTGGTCACAGTGCAAAAGATGGTTTGCCTTCTACAGTTTGGCTTGCAATGGCAACTGATCCTGCTAGAAAAGGCGGTCCTAATAATCCTGGATGGTATAACGGATACCCAACTAGCTTTGACGTTGCAAGCTATAATAAAAACGATATAAAGAAGAAATCTACGGAATTTTTACGCAGAAATATTAATTTCTTCTTAAAAAATCCTAAGCAAATAGCGACTTTCTTTACGAAAAAATTTATGGGAGAGTGGCTTGAGCCGACTTACGAATCTTTACTCGCAAGTAGCTGGAAGTGGAACGGACCATATAGGCAGATTTTAATCGATCGCAAAATGAATCCTGCTTTGCGCTCGCTTTATTCTGGAAAGCTAAATATGGTTGCTTTTACTTTCCTTGATGCTCTTCAATTTATGCTTGCTTTCTTTACTGCAGTGTTCTTATGTGTTACTTTGCGTAAGAAAAAGTTGGCAGATAATAAAGATTTGGCAGATAATAAAGATTTGGCAGATAATAAAGATT
>CAMXYK010000030.1 GCA_947253155.1 uncultured Bifidobacteriaceae bacterium | reverse complement strand
TTGCTTTACTTGCTTTACTTGCTTTACTTGCTTTACTTGCTTTACTTGCTTTACTCGCTTTACTTACTTTACTTGCTTTACTTATTTTATTTTTATTAAGCAAGCATCGTTTTATTTACAACATTATTTAAATAACAAAAATCCGCTAGGACTTAACACTAAACTGTGTCAGTATCCTAGCGGATCCGCTTACGTCACCTTTGCTTACTTACGTCAGAGGTGCAACGTCTATTAATTTATTTAATATTAATTTATTTGAATGAAGATTAGTCCTCATCTTCGTGAGCCTGAGCATATTCCTTAGCCCAGCCGTCAACGAATGCGGTCTTAACCTTATCCCACTTGCCAGTGCCCTGAGCGTACTCGAGCAAAGCAGAGCCGAGATCGTTCTTCCAGTTGTCAGATGGCATAACGGTGAAGTTCCAGCTTACTGGGGTCTTACCGGACTTAGCATCCTCAACAGCAGCCTGAGTCAATGGGTTGTCGGACTTAATATCTGCGAAGCTCTTGAATGGAGTTGTGAAGCCCATCTTCTTGGACAGAGCATCCTTGCCTTCTTCGGAGGTAAGCAACCACTTCAAGAAGTCCTTGGTGGCCTTCTTGTTTGCGTCAGAAGCCTTATCGTTGATGCACCAATAATTCTCAGAACCGGTGGCCAAGCCTTGCTTCTCTTCGCCCTTAGCACCAATGTAAATTGGGAGCATGCCAAGATCTTCGGCCTTCATACCAGCCTTGGAGAGGTCGCCCCAAGCCCAAGTACCATTCTGGTAGAACACAGCCTTGTTCTGGGAGAATTCAGCGTTTGCATCCTCGCCAGTCTTGGAGCTGAGCTGAGTTGCAGGAGTTGTGGAATCAGTGATGTAAAGATCGAAGATCTTCTTGTAACCATCAAGGAATGTACCCTTAACCTTTGCAGGCTGCTTGGTAACGTGATCTTCCTTGAACTCGTAGTACAGAGGAAGGTTAGCAAGGTGGGTCTTGAAGCGCCAGTCGGAGCTGGAATCGAAGCCTGCGGAAGTGAAGGCACCATCAACACCAAGATCTGCCTTGTGCTTCTGAATGTCGTCAGCAACAGCCTTCAACTTATCGAAGGAGTTAATCTCCTCAGCAGACTTTACCTTTGCATCCTTAAGCTCGGTGTACTTCTTAAGCAAAGCCTTGTTGTAAATCAAGCCGTAGGTTTCCATTGCGTATGGAACGCCAACAACCTTATCGCCATCCTTAAGAGCAATATCCTTGTTCTGAAGCTGGTTGTAAAGCTCGGTATCCTTCAAATCAGCGGTGTAATCCTTCCAGCTTGCGTAACCAACTGGGCCGTTAATCTGGAAGAGTGTAGGAGCTTCGTCACCCTTGCTGATTTCGCTCTTCAAAGACTGCTCGTATGTACCAGAAGCAGCGGTCTGAACCTTTACCTGAACGCCAGTCTTCTTGGTATATTCCTTAGCAACTTCCTTCCACTGGTTTGCAACTTCTGGCTTGAAGTTCAGGAAGTAAACCTTACCCTTCTCAGCGGCTTTATCGCTGGAAGAGGAACCGCAAGCTGCGAGAGCGCCAAAAGCCATCGCTGAGCAAGCTACCAATGCAATTGTTGACTTAATCGTACGATTCATCATCGAACCTTTCTCGTATGCCGACAATCCCTTCGTTGGACTGCCACACCTCTAGGTGTCCTTATCGACAATACTTATTATGCCTCAACTATTTGAATATTGCAAACGATGGCATAACCTAAATTAACGCGTGTCGCATCAAAAAATAAAATCAGCAATTCCAATGCACAATAACATTGTCACCTTTGTACTCGCCCAGCACAGAATAATGCGCAGTATCAAGACGCAGCAATCGCGCAAAATCCGGGCTTACTCCAAGCCAGCGAGTAGTTAGTATGCGCAAAACATGTGCGTGAGCAACCACAAGCACATTTTTACCCTGCTTAAGTTTAGGAATTGCAGCATCAATAATTTTTTGAGTACGATCCGAAACCTCTTGCAAACTTTCGCCAGAAGTTCTATGCACATCAACTTCCTCACCATTAGGAAGCACCTCTCGAGCATCGCTAATCATATGCTCAGGAAGAACTTTAGGACCGTGCTTCCACACATCCCACGCTTCAACGCCACTTAATGCCGCAATATCGCCGCGTGTGCGCCCCTCAGCTGCACCATAATCCCACTCCAGCGCACTATCGCAAATTGTGTACGCTTCAAAACCTGCAAGCTGAGCAGTTTGCTGAGCGCGACGAAGCGGGCTTACAAATACGCAATCCTCATCAAAACCTTGCGGAAACTCACAGCGCAAACGCATTTTCACATCTTTTGCCTGCTCAATACCTACTTCAGTAAGCGGCAAATCCGTGCGCCCAGTATGCTGACCAGACACACTCCAAGCTGTTTGACCGTGACGAAGCAACACCAAGCAGCCCTGCTTCGAGCACTTTTTTTCGCATAATTCTTGAGTAGCGTTATTCTGCATAGCTTTCACATTCCTCTACAGCGCCACGTAACCCTTCCGTCGCGCCGGACGCCAAGCGGCACGAGTTTGTTCACGTATATTTCTCAAAATGCATCTACACTGCTGCAAATCGAGATTACTGTTCTATGTTACCGCCAAAATTGGTATTTCGTTACCACTAACATAGAAAATATGACGCAATTATCATCGGCAAATAATAAATACGTTCGCAATCATCGCGCAGCTCAGGCTACAGTACAGAGACTTAATGCAGCAAATCATAAGATTGATGTGCTTCGCGAGCGCCGATTAAAAAACCCAAATACTTTAGGAGATTCGTTGCTTAAAGCCGCACTTCCATCTTTCGCAACGTTTATAGCTGGGCAAATTGCGCATGTTGTGTGGAAAAAACATGTTGATACTGAAAAGATTAATTTAAACTCTAATAATCGTCCTAACAATCTTTCTAAAGAAAAAATTGCTCAAAAGCAACGTGTTAAGCAAGAAGAGCCTCTGCTAATGTCTATTGGATTTGCAGTATTTTCCGCGATTCTTACTACGATTGTTGGCCGCTTAGTAAGCAGCGGAACCTTGTCTTATATTGCGCGAAGGCAAAGAAAGCGGCAGTTTAGAAAAAATAAATTCTAATTTTGAACAAATGAACTGAGAATGCGGAAATAAGCGGAATAATCGGAATAATCGAAATAATAAAAGTAAACGAAATAATAAGAAGATAATAAGGAAATAATAAGGGATAAGAGCAACGTGCAAAACTTACGTCATAACGAAACTATTGATACTTTACTAAACCGCCGTTCTATTCGCGCTTTTAGCAGCGAAGCAATTGACGACAATACAGTCGCAACTCTTGAAACCGTGGCTCAGCGAGCCGCTTGCAGCCAGTTTTTGAACGATTGGTCAGCGATTAAAATTACGGATAGCGCAATTAAGCAGAAGCTTTCCGAAATCGGCAACCAAACATATATTGCTACAGCTCCACTACTGTACGTTTTTATTATTGATGAGCATAGAAACGCTGCAATTGCGCGAAAAAATTGCATCGATACCAGCAGCGATGAGTTTATGCTTAAAACTCGTTACCGCTTTACTCAGGCTCAAAACGACGTTATTTTGGCGCTTCATGCCATGGAAACTGCCGCGGAATCTTTGGGACTTGGTTGCGTAATTCTCGGTTCAATTTTGAACAGTAGAACTCAGCTTATTGATATTTTGAATTTGCCTGAATACACGTACCCTGTGCTCGGCTTAGCAATTGGTAAGCCTGCGCAAAATCCTGAATTAAAGCCGCGAATGAGCGCTAATATGCAGATTTTTGAGAATACTTACCCTGCTGACGACGCTGAATTATTAGAAAATCTTGTTGATTTTGACGCTCGCGTGCATCAATACTACGATTTGCGAAACGCCAGCCGACCAGTTGATGCTTTTAGTGCGCAAATTGTTGCGTTGGCAACGGATAATAGCGCGAAAAAGCATGAGGCAGAAGATGTTGAGCAGGTTGCAAGACAAGGTTTTAATGTTGCTTAATTAGCTCCGCCTTAACTTAGCGACGCTTTAACTTAGCGCCGTCTTGGTTTATATCCGCGTTTTCTAGATTTTGGCTTTGTGCTTGCGGATGGCGAACGCATATCCGAATACATGCGATCCACCGGATTTTTATGCGTCAAATGCCAACAACCGCAATATTCACAAGCGTAAACCCACAATTGCGCGCCGCGCTCTCTTAAACTTTGCTCCGCCGCCATAAGAGCCTGCCCTTTATTCTTATACATGATTTTTTGGGTAGATTCGCAGCGCCTCGGAGTAAAGAAATACATAGCTTTTATGGTAGCAAACCGCTTAACAGAGATTCTACGAGATGCTCGCAATGTCGTAAATCATGCAATATTCCTAAGCTTAAACCCCCAAACATATTCGCAAAAGTTCAATATAAATTCAATTTCTTATACTTTAGTTCAATTTTTCTACTATCTTTTTACTATCTTCTTATTATTTTTTACTATTTTTCGTCATTTTTCGTCATTTTTTGAAAAAATACTATACAAAAATAATTTTTTCGACTAACATTGGGCAAATAATTCAATTTAATACTTATACTTTGAACTTTATTGTGAACTTTGTTATTAGTTTGTTGTCGGTTTGTTCAATTTATAAACGCTGATTTTACGAGAAAGACAGATTATGGCACAGAATTTTGCTGACGAGCTTAAGAAAGCTATGAAACGCAAGGGATACAAGCAGATTGAAGTAATCGAGCTTGCAGCAAAAAACGGTCATAAGCTTGGCAAAAGCCAGTTAAGCCAGTATTTAAGCGGCAAAACTGAGCCTCGCAAAGACGTACGTAACATGCTTGCAGAAATTCTCGGAATCAGCAGCGACGGAATCAAAGGCGGTCATTCTTGCGCAAAAGTTGCGCAAAACTGCCAGTCTGAAGAAGAATCGCAATTAAATCAGCCACAGCTTACGGAAGCTGAACTTTCTGAAACTCTAAAGCATCGCTCTTTCAACAAATCCACCAAACTTGAGCACGTGCTTTACGACGTTCGCGGCCCTGTTGTTGAAGAAGCAAACCACATGGAAGCAAACGGAACGCATATTTTAAAGCTCAATATTGGAAATCCTGCGCCTTTTGGTTTCCGCGCTCCAGACGAAGTAATTTACGACATGCAGCAGCAGCTCATTGATTGCGAGGGTTACTCGGATAGCCGCGGACTTTTCTCTGCACGCAAGGCGATTATGCAATACGATCAGCTTAAGGGCATTCCAGGCGTGCAAATGGAAGATATTTACACTGGAAACGGCGTTTCCGAGCTGATTAACCTTTCTATGCAAGCGCTTCTTGATTGCGGCGACGAGATTCTTATTCCAAGCCCAGACTATCCGCTGTGGACTGCGTGCGCGAGCCTGGCAGGAGGCACTCCTGTGCACTACATGTGTGACGAAAAGTCGCATTGGTACCCAGATATTG
>CAMXYK010000029.1 GCA_947253155.1 uncultured Bifidobacteriaceae bacterium | reverse complement strand
AATCAAGCCGCCCGGAGGATCAATAGTCAAATAACCTGCATCAACGTCAACTTCCGGCACAAGCGCCTCCACAAACGGCACAAGCGCAGTCTTATTATCGTCGTCAACCGGCTGATTTAAGCGGATTTTAAGCAAAGATTGCGCGCCGTCGAGCACGTCCACAACCTTTCCAATAGCGCCAGCCGGAATCCCAAGCTGATTTTCCTCGCAAAGTCGCGCTTCCAACCCAACTAAATCCCTAATATACCAAGCATTTTCAGCAGCAAGCTCTTCAGCATCTTCCGCATGCACGTATAATTCCAGGCCGTTAAGAGCTTCGGCATCGTTGCGGTTTTGCGCTTCTTCAAACAGCAGAATCCAGCGGTTTTTGAAGGTTCGCGCGCGCTCAATAACAAACTCGCGGGAACTGTCGGCATCGGCTGTGCAAAGCACGTTTCCCGGCTTAAAACGCTCGTCAGGCTCGTCTGTAAAGACTTGCACAGTAACTTCGCCCTTTAACCCTTGGGCTTTTCCAATACGACAAACCCTCAGCAGGTCGTTACGACTTTGCTGAGGGCTGTCAAAAGATTGTTGGTCTAAGGCCACGTTCATCTCACTTACGTACGTCCATAATGTCAACTCGCACATTGTGATCGCTTAAAGCTTGCACAACAATGCGAATAGCATTAGCAGTACGACCGCCACGTCCAATAACGCGACCGATATCTTCAGGATTCACTCGCACGCGCAAAAGTTCGCCGCGAGCGTTTTCGTGAGAACGTACCGACACGTCATCTGGAAAATCCACGATGTTTTTAATGAGATGTTCCACAGCTTGAGCCAGCATAATTACTCAGCCTTTTCCTCGGCTTCAGCAGCTTCTGCTGGTGCTTCGGCTTCGGCTGGAGCTTCTTCAGCTTCGTTTGCGGCGGCTTCAGCTGCAGCCTGTGCCTTTGCGGCAGCTTCGGACTTTGCAGCCTTCAACTTCTGAGCTTCAGCTTCAACAGCTTCAATGCGAGCCTGTGCATCTGGACCAGCCTCGGAAGTCTTCAAAGTGCCTTCAGCACCGTCAAGACCCTTGAACTTCTGCCAGTCGCCAGTGATCTTCAAAAGCTTCAACACTGGTTCGGTTGGCTGTGCGCCAACGCCAAGCCAGTACTGTGCGCGCTCAGAATCAATCTGAATCATGGATGGCTGCTTGTTTGGATCGTAAACGCCAATCTCTTCGATGGACTGACCGTTGCGCTTGTTGCGAGCGTCGGAAATAACTACACGATAGAAGGCATAGAACTTCTTGCCGAGTCGCTTAAGACGAATCTTAGTTGCCAAAATGGCTCTCCTTGTAACTAGAGTCGTGGAATTTCGTCCGGGTGTGGGGCACTCCTTACGAGCTTCCACATGTTCCTCGCGTGGTCGGGAAGAGGGCGCCGAGTCACACGAATAACTTACCTATTATGCCTGTTTGCTTGGACGTTTTAGGTTATTGAATTTGGACTTTTAGTCTATTGAATGTATTGGTGAATGTATTGGATACAGCGCGATTTCGGCTATATACGCAAGATGATCTGTGCCGTCAATCGTTACATTTTTATGCCACACGGCTTTAGCGCGTAAGTTTTTTGCGCAAAATAGCACGTGATCTAGCGTAAGATTCGGCCACTTAAGCCACGTAGGCCATGTGCGAAGTCGTTTACAAAGCGAAATTGCGCAGTCTGTGAATCCGGCTTTTATAAGAGTTCTAAAGCTAGGGTGGTCGATTGTGGAGTTCAAATCTCCCGTAAGAATTGTAAGAGTTGCTAAATTGGAAGATTTAGGATTTTCTGCACTTTCGTAAGTTTCGGCACATTCGTAAGTTTCTGCAGTTGCGTGAGTTTCGGCAGTTTCTATAAGATTCGCAAGTGCGCGAATTCCTTCGCTCCAAGCTTTGCAACCTCGCATAGGTGACTTTGGATGCGCGGAAGCAAATTTTACGAAAACGTTTGCTGGCGCGTCCAAATCTAACTTGTCAAAATCTAATCGCGTAGTAATGCTAGGCACACTTGCTGCCTCAATTTTTACGGAATTATTGCAAGTCGAAATAGCGGAATATTTAGTAAAAATCGCGTTAAATCCGCCGTTATTATGCTCGCTTTGAGCACCTACGCAAGAAGTCGGAAAAATTTCGTAAATACCGAGTTTTTCAAGATTTTTTACTAAAGATTCGCTTAATTCTTGTAAAAGTAACGTATTTACGGCGTATTTTTTCGCGGTTTCGATTATTTGAGCGGCGCTCGCTTTTCCGTATCTGCAATTAAGCGTCATTACGCGTATTTTTTCCGGCGTTTGTTTCCGTGCGCTCTTAAACCTCCCAAACCAATACGGCGCATATGACTTAAGCGAAATCAAAAATAGTACCGCATAAGCAATGCATAAATATGCGTAAGATTTAGCGAAATTATACGATTGAGGATTTTTAGATGCGTACAGCACTTGCCATTCTGTAGCTAAAATACTGAAGAAAAGCAGCGCTCCTACAACATAAGTTGCAATCGGCAGAAGCGCAATAATATACGGAAGTGGGTTATATTTATCCGCGCCAGCTGGCAGCCACCGAAGCAACTGCCAGCAAAGAAGCGCCGCAAATATAACCCACAGAATCGCTAATAGAAAACTCATCTTCCGAATAATCGCTTATCTTCCGAATAATCCGGCTAATCCGCCGCCGAAGTTAGGTGGAAGCTGATTATCTTGATTTGCGTCTTCCGAATTCATAAGCTCTTTAAGACCTTCAGGAAGATTCTGCATATTCGGCTGCTGCGGTTTTGCGAAAGCAGAGCCAGCGCCGTCGTTGCTGCCGCTTCCGGAAGATTCTCCCGAAAGCCTTTCGCGTAGCGCGCGCTCCTCAGCTTCGCGGCGCATTGGATTTCCGGACTTTCCGCCCTTCTTCTTCGACTTCTTATCCTTGCGCTTCGACTTTCCGCCAGGGCCGCCAAATCCAGGCATACCGCCCATTCCAGGCATTCCAGCGCCGCCGCTCATGCGCTTCATCATCTTCGCAGCTTGCTCAAAACGTTGCAAAAGCGCGTTAACTTGCGAAACGCTTACGCCAGAGCCGGCCGCAATGCGCGCGCGACGCGAGCCATCAATAATCTTCGTGTCCCTGCGCTCAGCCGGAGTCATGGAGCGAATAATCGCCTCCGTGCGGTCAATTTCCTTATCGTCAAACTGCTCAAGCTCCTGGCGGTGAGCGGCCATTCCTGGCATCATGCCCAAAAGCTTCTTCATCGATCCAAGCTTACGAACCTGCTGAAGCTGATCCAAAAAGTCGTCTAAACCAAAGCTTCCTTCAGCAATCTTTTCGGCAGCTTTACGCGACTCTTCCTCATCAAATTGCTTCTGTGCATGCTCAATAAGCGTTAAAATATCGCCCATATCGAGGATTCTGGACGCCATTCGATCCGGATGGAAAATCTCAAAATCCTTCAAACCTTCGCCTGTAGAGGCAAACAAAATCGGCTTTCCGGTAACGCTTGCAACAGAAAGTGCAGCACCGCCTCGCGCGTCGCCATCAAGCTTAGAAAGCACAACGCCCGTAAAATTCACGCCGTCGTTAAAAGCCTGAGCTGTGCGTACAGCATCCTGGCCAATCATTGCGTCAATAACAAACAGCACTTCTTGAGGATTCACAGCATCGCGAATATTTCGCGCCTGCTTCATCAAATCCTCATCCACACCCAAGCGGCCGGCGGTATCAATAATCACCGTGTCGTACATTTTTTCGCGCGCATAATTAATAGAATCGCGCGCAACTTTAACCGGGTCGCCTTTAGTAAACCATGGCAAAGAGATTGCGCTTCCGCCATTTTGCACGCCTTTTTCCGGCGCAAAAACAGGAACTCCAGCGCGTTCGCCCACAACTTGCAGCTGCGTAACAGCGTTTGGACGTTGCAAATCCGCAGCCACGAGCAAAGGAGTGTGGCCGGAATCTTTAAGCCAGTAGCCGAGCTTTCCGGCAAGCGTAGTTTTACCAGCGCCTTGCAAGCCAGCAAGCATAATCACAGTAGGTGGATACTTCGCAAAATTAAGCGGCCTATCAACTCCGGCTCCAAGCACCTGAGTCAACTCGTCGTTCACAATTTTCACAACTTGCTGAGCTGGATTAAGCGCTCTGGAGACTTCCTCACCAAGCGCGCGCTCGCGAATTTTAGCTGTGAATGAGCGCACAACTTCCAGCGCCACGTCTGCGTCGAGAAGAGCGCGACGAATCTCGCGAATCGTGCCGTCAATATCCGATTCTGAAAGCTTGCCTTTACTGCGCAAATGCTTGAAAGCATTGGAAAGGCGGTCTGTTAATGAACTAAATGCTGCCATAATGTTTCCATTCTACCTGCTGTTACTAACGTTGCGTGATTGTGTGGTTGCTTTCTTATTGCAAATGCCACGAAGATCCTTTAGCTCCATCTTCAATCACAACTCCCGCATTATTTAGCGCGTCTCGAATCGCATCAGCTGTAGCAAAATCCTTCGCTTTTCGAGCATCCGCTCTAGCTTGAAGTTGCGAAGTAATTAAAGCGTCCAAAGCTGCGCGCTCCTTGCTGCTCTTGCTATTCTTGCCGCCTTCGCTTCCGTTTGCTCCTTCTGCAGAATCTTTTGCAGAAACCCAAGGTTCGTCATAAATATCCAATCCAAGAGTGTCCAACATAGCTCGCACTTGCAAAACCGCGGTATATATCAGTTTTTGCGTTCCTTCGCTTTGTGCTTGCGAAGAGTCTTGCGCGCAATCGTCAAGAAGTGCATTTCCTTGTCGAATTGCTGTAAATATTGCTGCGTTTGCGCCAGAAACGTTAATATCGTCGTTCATTGCGCGCGTAAAATCTTCCGGAAGCGAGTCTGCGTCTACAGATTGCACTTCTTCTCGCGTTGGCGTTGTTTCAAGCAATCTGCCTGCTCGCTCAAGGAAGTTTGTAATGCGATCGTAAGCAGCTTTTGCTTCTACTAAAGCTTGATCCGACCATTCCAGCATTGCGCGATATTGCACAGCTCCCAGAGCGTATCGCACAATCCAAGCCGAATTATTCGCCAAAACTGTTGGCACGGAAAGCCCATTTCCCAAAGATTTGGACATTTTTTCGCCCTTGGCTGTAACCCACGCGGAATGCATCCACACATTCGCGCTTTTCCAACCGGCAGCGCGAGTTTGTGCCATCTCGTTTTCGTGATGCGGGAATCGCAAATCCAATCCGCCGCCGTGAATATCAAAATCGTCGCCAAGATAACGGTGGCTCATAGCCGAGCATTCAATATGCCAACCTGGACGACCCTCGCCAAAAGGCGTTTTCCAGCGCGCGTCCGGCTGATCGAAATCGCAAGGAGCTTTCCAAAGCGCAAAATCTCTAGGATCGTGCTTGTCTGGGGAAGCGTCGGCTGGGTCTGTTGGATTGTAAATATCGTTGCCGGCTGAGTCTACGCTTGGGCCTTTTGCATCCGCAATTGCGGACGCTTCGTCGCAACTATTTACATCACGATTTTGATTTTGGTGCGTAAGCTCGCCGTAATGCTCCCAACTTGGCACGTCAAAATAAACGTTGCCGGTAGGATTTCCGGCGCTGTCTTTAATAACGTAAGCGTGACCGCGCTCAATCAAACGCTCAATCAGCTCAACCATATCCGTAATATGCCCTGTAGCTCGCGGCTCAACCGTTGGCGGCAAAACGCCTAAAGTGTTGTAGGCTTCAGTAAATTCGCGCTCGTAAATGTATGCGCGCTCCCACCAAGTTTGGCCTGCTTCACTAGCTTTTTTCATGATTTTGTCGTCAATATCGGTGACGTTTCTAACGAACGTAACTTTGTAGCCAAGACGCAACATCCACCGGCGGATCACATCGAAGGCGATTGCCGCGCGAATGTGTCCAATATGCGGCGAGCTTTGCACGGTTGCGCCACATACGTACATTCCTACGCAACCCGGTTTCGATGGTGTAAAAGCGTTGGTTGCGTGCGAGGCAGTGTTGTACAAGCGCAAGTTTTGTGCGGCTTTAGTAACTTTTGTAGTCTCTTCGTTCAAAGTCTTATTAAGCATAATTGCTATTATAAATGCTTCTTTATACTGCGATTTGTCGTTGATTTGTCTATTACTCCAAATGTGGGAAATACATCTCGCGTTTGGAGGGTTTGGCGTGGTGTGGCGCTCCAAATGTGCGCGACGACCTGCCGAAGCGCTTAAAGCGTAGCGCGCGAAG
>CAMXYK010000028.1 GCA_947253155.1 uncultured Bifidobacteriaceae bacterium | reverse complement strand
TGGCTCATCTTTGAATGAAATCCACCCAACAATCACAGATACAATAAATTGAATAGCAATTGGTGGAACTAGTGCAAAAACGAATTTTGCGAGATTTGACATACGCTCATTCGACCAAAAAATGGCGAACACTCCATAGCCTATGCCAATAACAAACGACGCTACAGCATAAGATGCGATTCTGTTTCCAACTGCGGTATGCGCTAACAAGCTTGACACAAAACTGATTGCAGTAAAAATAGTGCATCCTATGCCAATGCCTTTAACAATGTTTTTTACCATTGTTTTACCAAAAGTTGTAACTTGCTTTTCCATAATAATCGTTTCCTTTTTAAGTATTAAAAAATCAGTATTAAAAAATCTTGATAGTTTTATATTCCACTACGCTTAAAACTACATTCCTAAGCGCTTTTTGAACCCAGATAAGCATCTGCGACTAATCCACTCAACGCTTCCGTCGTCCATTTTTACGCTCATACTTCCGCCGAATCCTGGATCGACTCGAACAATACGATTCAAGTTCACAATTGCGGATTTAGATATTCGCACAAACGACGCGAATTGCGGATTGTCAAAATCCATTAGGCGCTTGTAAGACACACACTCGCCTTTATCACTGTGAATGATTACGCGCGAATTTTCTACGCAAATCATAATCACATCCGGCTCGTGCATAACAATAATCGAATCATTAATATAACCGTATATGAATGAATTATTGTTGCTATTTGCCGCATTCTCAGTATTATTTTCGGCATTATCAGTATTATTTTCAGCGTTGTTTGCTTCTGCATTTTTAGAATCAACGCTTTGCAAATTGGCTATAATGCGTTTAAGATTATCGTCAATATTGTGAACTGACAATTGAGCGGACTGATCTTCTTCTGGCGGCACAATAGCAATAGTTACTTTCATAAAGCCTCCTTTCCGTAATACTACCGTTAGCGTTTGCTAGCTTTTACTAACTTTTCTTAGCGTTTGCTAGCTTTTTGTTTTGTAATTTTGACTATACGGCACTGTAAATAGTCTGTCTTTACAAAATCGCTAAACGGTAGTTTTCGAAATATAAGCGGTAAAAAGGAGAGATTACGCAGATTAAGCTGCTCCCCAAATGCGAATAAGACGCTGGCTTGTAGGATCAGCTGCAGGACCTTGATCGTAAGCATCCAAACGCCAACGAATCGAACCATCCGCGTTAAGACTTGGAATTAAGCGCGCCCAGCGGCCGTTTCCCATTCCGCCAATCGTCTTATAAGAAGGATCCACCTTGTCTAATCCAAGAAGCTTATGAACAGTTTGAGAAAGGCAAGAGCCGTGCGAAAACACTAGCAAATCGCGGTCGGAACCGGTTTTGCGAGTCCACTCTTCAATAGTTGTAGCTGCGCGCTCGCCAACTTCCTGCTTAGTTTCTGCACCGTGTTTAAGTTCTCCGCCTTCACCTTTTACCCAAGCGTTAAAATCTTCCGGCCATTTTTCGCTAATCTGCTGACGGTTCAAACCTTCCCACTCGCCAAAGAAGCGCTCGCGCACGCCATTTTCAACATGCACCTGAAGCCCAAGCTTATCCGCAAAAGCGTGAGCTGTTTGCTGCGCGCGAATAAGCGGAGAAACAATCGCCACAAAACTAGCGTCTGCCTCTTCCGGCGTAATGCGCACGTGCTCTTCGCTATTTGGATCCTTTGGATCTTCCAAATCAGAAGCGCCAAAAAGCACGCGCAAAGCCTTACCAGAGCGAGTCACCTGATCCATTCCCGACTCGTCCAAAGCAATATCAATCATGCCTTGAAGTCGAAACTGCGCATTATAAGGCGTCTGGCCGTGACGAACAAGCATAACAGAACGCGCAAGTCCTTCATGATTACTATTTAAATTCACATTGTGAGACTTAGTTGCGTTTTCAACAAAATCAACCATAACCTACCGCCTTTTAAAGCCGTTTTATAAATAATTTAGCGTTCCCAAGCAGGCTTCCAGCCTTCAATTACGTGCTGCGTATTTTCCGAATACACCATAGAATCAGCCGGAACATCGTGACGCACAACAGAGCCAGCACCCGTAGTTACGCCATCCGCAACATTTACTGGAGCAACAAAAAGATTACCTGCACCAACGTGAACACCAGAACCAATACTCGTGTGATTCTTATGCACGCCATCATAGTTTGCTGTAATAGTACCGCCACCAATATTCGTATGCTCACCCAAGTCAGCATCGCCAATATAGCTTAAATGCGGAACCTTAGTGCCGTTACCAATATGCGCCTTCTTCATTTCCACAAAAGCGCCGGCCTTACTTTCTTCACCAAGCACATTTCCTGCGCGCAAATACGTCCACGGACCAATGTTAGCAGCCCTGCAAATATGCGATTCTTGCACGCGCGAACGCTCAACTACAGCATCCTCGTCAACTTGCGCATCAATAAGAGTTGTGTAAGGGCCAACAACAGCGCCACTTAAAACAGTAGTATGACCTTGAAGGAAACAGCCAGGAAGAACCGTCACATCTTGAGCAAGAGTAACGTCGTCCTCAATCCAAGTAGTATCCGGATCAAGAATAGTTACGCCTTCAAGCATCCAATGCTCGCACACGCGCTTATTATAAGCTTTTGCGAGCGCAGCTAATTGCACGCGAGTATTTACGCCTTCTACGCTAAGAGAATCTGGAGCAGACATTGCTCCCACATGACCAAACTTTCGAGCATGTTCTAAAGCGTCAGTTAAGTAGAATTCGCCTTGAGCATTTTGAGAATTGAGATTTGCGATTGCGTCACTTAGCACATCTGCATCAAACACGTATACGGAAGTGTTCACTTCTTTAATTGCAAGCTCTCCAGCATTTGCGTCCTTATGCTCTACGATTCGCAAAACGTCACCGTTAGCTTCGCGAACAATACGACCGTAGCCAGTAGCATCATCTAATACTGCTGTAAGAACCGTTGCTACATTGCCGTTATTGTTATGAAAATCTACTAAAGATTTAAGAGTTTGAGTGTCCAAAAGAGGCATATCGCTTGCTGCAATTAATACAGCTCCTTTTAGCGATTCTCCAGTTTCTTTTTTTGCGATTTCATTAAGATCTTTAATAGCGCACTGCACTGCGCGGCCAGTTCCTGGAGTTTCGTCCTGATTTACAATATGCACATTCTTGTTATAGCTAACAGCGGCAGCGGTTACGAGTTCAGCTTGCGCATGCACAACTACAGCAAGTTTATTAGGATTTACTCCAGCCATAGCATCCATAACACGATTTAAGAAAGTTTTTCCAGCAAACGGATGCAAAACTTTCGGCATTGCAGAACGCATGCGCGTCCCCTCACCTGCTGCCAAAATAATTGCTGCAGCTACCTCATGCTTTTCCACGCAAGCTCCTTCACTTAAATTCACTTAAATAATTTATACCGTATTTAATTCTATTACGTCTTATCGCTTACACAAAGCAAAAACGCTACCTGGTAAACCAAGTAGCGTTTATACAAGCTCCCTCACCTGGATTCGAACCAAGACAAAGGGTTCCAAAGACCCGTGTGCTGCCATTACACCATGAGGGAACGGCGGAAAAACCGCCAAGTCACCATTATGCCATAATAATAAAAAACGTCAAATTGGCGTGGCGCACACGCATATTATTGGGCTTATGCAAATAGGAAGCCTTGGCCGTGATGCTCTGGGTAAGTGTCGAAAAGCTTTGCAACAGAACCATCTTCAAACACTGCTTTAATTGCGCTTGCAAGAAGAGGAGCAATTGAAAGAACAGTTAAACCATCCCAACGCTTTTCTTCAGGAATAGGCACAGTGTCCGTCAACACAACTTCGCGAGCGCCGCAATTCTTCAAACGTTCAACAGCAGGGCCGGAAAGCACGCCGTGAGTTGCAACAACCGTAACCGACTTTGCTCCTGCTTCCTTCAACACGTTGCAAGCACCAGCAATAGTGCCAGCAGTATCAATCAAGTCGTCAACCATCACGCAATCGCGACCAGCAACGTCACCAACAACGCGGTTTGCAACAGTCTTATTCGGGCATGTAATATCGCGAGTCTTATGCACAAATGCCAAAGGACCGCCACCCAAACGCTGCGCCCACTGTTCTGCAACGCGAATACGACCAGCATCTGGAGACACAACAGTTACGTTTGCAAGATCGTCACGGAAACGATCACGCACGTAATCAACCAAAACTGGCATAGCAATCAAGTGATCAACTGGACCATCGAAGAAGCCTTGAGACTGAGCAGCGTGCAAATCAACGCTCATAATGCGGTCAGCGCCAGCAGTCTTAAGCAAATCAAACATCAAACGGCAAGAAATAGGCTCACGTCCGCGATGCTTTTTATCTTGACGAGAATAGCCAAGAAGTGGGCAAACTGCGGTAATAGAACGAGCAGACGCACGCTTCAAAGCGTCAATCATAATCAACTGTTCCATAATGGACTTGTTAACAGGGTCGCTGTGACTTTGCAACACGAACACATCCGTACCGCGCACAGACTGCGTATAACGAACATACATTTCGCCATTAGCAAAATCGTAAGCCGTTGTTTCAAGTACATCAATGCCAAGCTGATCTGCTACATCGCGCGCAAGCTTTGGATGGGCGCGACCGGTAACAAGAACAAGGTTTTTATCTGGCTTTCCTTCAAGGACGATGCTCACCATATCTCCAAACATTAGTTCGCTTTAGTTCGCGAAATGAACATAATTAATAGTAACTTTTTGCGAAGACTTGCAGCAACAAGCCGAAGATATCAATTAAAATACGATTAAAATACCGACGAAAATAAAACTAGGAACGATACAATCCGTGCTTAACAATGTATTGCACAACGCCGTCAGGAACTAAATACCACACTGGCTCACCGTGTTCAGCGCGACGACGAACATCCGTAGAAGAAATCGACAAAGCTGGAATCTCCAAAATATCAACCGGCAAATGTTTAGAATCACAATGAACCATGTCATCACAGTGCATTACAACGCCAGTGTCGCTCGTCAACGGCTCTCGAGGAAGCAAAATCGAATTGGAATCAGCCAACTTTTCCGGCCTAGAATACCCCGGGCGAGTAACAGCCACAAAACGCGCCAAATTCCACATTTCGCGCGCATTCTTCCATTGCATAATCTCCGCAACAGCGTCAGCGCCAGTAATAAAGAACAATTCCGCATCCGGATGCTGAGCGCGAATATCTCGCAAAGTATCAATAGTGTAAGTCACTCCCGGACGGTCAATATCGACTCTAGAAACAGTAAATTTAGGGTTAGAAGCCGTTGCAATAACCGTCATTAAATAACGATCTTCAGCATTCGTAACTTTTTTATCAAGCTTAAAAACAGGCCTACCGGTTGGAACGAAAATGACCTCGTCCAAATCATAAACCCACGCAACTTCCGAAGCTGCAACCAAGTGGCCATTATGAATAGGATCAAAAGTTCCACCCATAATACCAATTCGTTGACGCTCATGAACGTTACCGCGAGCAGAAGTGCGTTTGCGAGTTGAATTTGCTACAGCAGGAGGAACTGATTCCTTGCCAGTGAACGAGCCCTGAAACAAGTCAGACATTCGACGCTCTTCATCCGTGCGCGCTTCAGGATTCATACGATTCAGATTCCTTATCTTCCTCTTGCGTTTCGTTTACTACTCCAGAAGCAACATTCGCACTATCCGGATTAATATTTCCGATTTCCTCACTCCACTCATCCTGAACAACGCGCTGAATTTCGGAAAATGTCGGCAACGGGAAACCAGGCTCGTACACGCTACGAATATTTGCCACAGACTCCGTGATTTGAGCAAGCATATCAGTCATGCCATTAACATCGTGCGCGCGTTCTAATTCACTAAATTTAGAGATTTGCGTCTCCATATTGCGCATGTGCAAAAGAACATTTGCGAATGTAGCTTCCTCTGGCAGAGTCACATCGTTAGAATCCGAATCCGGCCAGCCCATTAACACAGCATCCGCGTACTCGAGCGAAGAACGCTGTTGCGCGGAGGCAATACCATCCTCAATTTGCACTAAAAACACGTAGCGCACAATCGACAAGCGCTCAGCTGCAATATCAAGCACTTCAGCAGGAGTCATATTCACATCATTCTCAGGCATACTATTAGGCATACTCTTACCTTACCGCCACGTAACTATTAAAACCAGTACATCTACTTTTTAATTGCTTAATGTTGCGCGCCGCTCCAAACGCGAGGAAACTATCTCGCATTTGGAGGGTTTAAAACCACACAACGCTCCAAACACGAGAAAACCACCTCACA
>CAMXYK010000027.1 GCA_947253155.1 uncultured Bifidobacteriaceae bacterium | reverse complement strand
TTCCATTAAAGATTTAGCAAGTTGCACGAAAGTATTAGCTAATTGAGAGTCAGCTAACTTTCCTTCTTCGTCTAGTACTGCAGGACGCCCAGATTCGCCAATTTCGCGAATAGTTGGATCCAATTTTAGCTGAGTTAAAAGAGGAACGTTTGTGTTAAGAGCTTTACAAAGTTGCTCACTTACTCGCTTTCCGCCTCCGGAACCGAATATTTCTAAGCGCTCGCCGTTATTTTCAAACCAGCTCATGTTTTCAACAACTCCGCGCACTTTTACTGGAATTTGTAAAGCCATAAGTCCTGCCCTAACAGCTACGTCCGAGGCGCTAGGTTGAGGGGTTGTAACTACAACAAGCTCAACATTAGGCAAAGATTGTGCAACAGCTAAAGCCATATCCCCCGTGCCTGGAGCTAAATCAAGAAGTAAAACGTCGGGATTCCCCCACCAAACGTCTGAAAGAAACTGTTCTAAAGAGCGCTGTAAGCGCGGCCCTCTCCACAAAATTGCGCGGTCGGTTCCTGCAAACATGCCAATAGAAATAAGCTTTACTCCCCAAGACACAACCGGCATAAGCATTCCGTTAAGATTAGTCGGTTGAGATTTTACGCCAAACATGCGTGGCAAAGAAAAACCGTATACGTCCGCATCAATAGCTGCAGTATCGTAGCCTAAAGCTGCAAAAGTTGCAGCTAAATTAGCTGTTATAGAAGATTTCCCAACGCCGCCTTTTCCTGACGCAATAGCAAAAATTCGCGTGCGTGTTCCAGCTTTGTTAAAAGGATTCTCTTTACGCTCTGCTTTTAAATCTGCTACCAGCTTTTCTAGCTTACTTTTGCTCATAGCTGTAGCAGTAACATGAGGAATAAGCGTTGCTTGAGGATATTTAGATACAGCTTCTTGAACGCGTCCTGTAATAATTTCCGCCAGCGGGCAATTTGGCACAGTCAGCTCAAGATTAATTTCTACATCATAAGCTGGTTTTTCGCTTAAAGTTTTAGATTCTTTAACATGCACGCCGGTTACCATATTTAATTCGGTAACTGAGCGTCCTAATTCTGGATCAATAACGCTACCCAGCAAATCGTAAACTTGTGTTTCGAGTTCGCTTGTGCTCATGCGTTATGATTCCGTTTCGTTGTTGGTTGCGTTGTTATTGTCGTCGTTAGTTTCGCTGCTTGCATCGTCGTTAGTTTCGTCGTCAATATCAAGCTCAGATTCTTTTTCAAATTGTAGTGCTTTTTCTACGCTACCAGTTTCCAAAAGAATACCGAATTGACGCTCGTTAAGCATAGTAATACCGAGTTCTTGCGCTTTAGTTGCTTTAGAACCTGCATTTTCTCCAAGAATTACGCAATAAGTATTCTTACTTACGGATCCAGAAGCTTTACCTCCTCGAGATGTTATTGCCTCCTTAGCTTCATCTCGACTAAATCCTTGTAATGATCCCGTTACAACAACTGTTTTGCCTTGTAGAGTTTGCGGAAGCTCATTATTTTCAACCTTTCCAACCACTCCGGCTTCTTTCCATGCTTCTAGCACTTCAGCTCGCCAATTGTTGCTATCTTTAGCTTGCTTAAACCAGTCGTAAACAGCTTGAGCAATTTCTGGGCCAACGCCATCAATTTGAGTAAGCTCTTCAACCGACGCATTCGCAATATTTTCTAAAGATCCTAATTTTGCTGCTATAAGACGCGCTGTTGGAGGGCCTAGTCTGCGAATAGAAAGAGCAACTAAAACGCGCCACAATGACGCATTCTTGCCTTTTTGAGCTATTTCTTCAAGCATGCTACGCGTAGTTTCTGCAGGTCTTGTGTACCAAGGTACGCTAATTGTTTCTTTAGAATTACTGCCAGAATTACTACTGGAATTACTGCCAGCTCGCTTATCTTTCCAAAAAACTACTTTTGCATCTTTAGGAACTTGGAATTTAGGATATTGAGGATCCCATTCGCTATTTTCGTTTGAAGATTCAGCAAATTTAGCTTCTAGTGTGCGAGTCCAAAAAGCTCTTACTTGGTGCCAAAGACCCGATCCGCCTATTTTGCGAGTGTGCTTTTTAAATTTTCCGTCTTTCCCAGCTTCTTGCCACTCCTCAACAAGAGGAATCTCCTTCCAAACCATAACGTTTCGTAACTCGTCTGCAGTAATGCTAAATAATCCAGCTTCACTTTTAAGAACTGCAGATTGTGGTTTTGGCAATGTTAAGCCCTCTTCTGGCACATATGGTTGCTGAGTTGAGCCTCGCTCAATTACAATTTTGTCCATGTTTGGGCAATAAACTTCAGCAGTATTCGGCCTAGAATCTTCAGGATTCGTAAGTGCTAAAGCAGCGTTATCTCCCAAATTTTCAATATCGAAAGCCTGCCTCGAAGCCAAGTGAATTATGCGCTCAGTAAGTTGCGCTGGGCAATTTTCAACATTCGGGCATCGAATATCTTTATCCCCTTCTTTTGCCGGAGCTAACTTAGTTCCACAAGATGGGCAATATTCAGGCATAACAAACTTTTTAAGCTCGTCTTCCCTACCTTCCCTAGCTTTAAGCACAGGACCAACTAATTCTGGAATAACATCCCCAGCTTTGCGCACTACAACAGTGTCTCCAATAAGCACACCCTTATGCTCAACTTCGTAAGAATTATGTAGCGTTGTGCGAGAAATAGTCGATCCTGCTACAGTTACCGGCTCAAGAACTGCCACAGGAGTTACTCTTCCTGTTCTACCAACTTGAACAATAATATCCTTCAAAACTGTGTTTACTTCTTCAGGAGGATACTTATATGCAATAGCCCATCGAGGTGCGCGCGAAGTTGAACCAAGCTGTTTTTGCAGCGCTCTGTCGTCAACCTTTACAACAATACCGTCTAATGCGTGCAAAATATTTGCCCTATGCTCGCCGTAATAGTCAATCATGTCTTGAATTTCAGCAAAATTAGTGACTTTACGCGTGTACGGAGAAATTGGCACACCCCACTGTTGGTAAAGCTTGTACGCGTCAGATTGGTTAAAACTAGTTTCGCTATTAGCGCGCGCTGTATTTTCCTTCCAACGAAGTTCGCCTAAACCGTGCGCAAAAAAGCTTAAACGACGTGTTGCTGTAACACGAGGATCTTTTTGACGAAGCGAACCAGCAGCTGCGTTTCTAGGATTTGCAAAAGCAGACTTTCCAGCATCTTCCTGCTCGTCGTTAAGCTTACGAAAATCGGACCATTTCATAAAAACTTCGCCGCGAATTTCTACAAATTCAGGAATATCTTCAGGATTTTCCGCGTGAAGTTGCGATGGTATTTCTTCAATAGTTCGAACATTAAGTGAAATATCTTCTCCGGTTACGCCGTCGCCTCTAGTAAGACCTTGCTCAAGAGTGCCGTTTCTATAAATAAGATTTAGCGCTAAACCGTCTATTTTTACTTCGCACGTCATAGGAAGCGGTTTAGATTCAGGCCATTTAAGATCGCGCAAAACACTGTCGTACCAGTCGTGTAATTCGTCAAGCGAAAACACATCATCCAAACTCATCATGCGCGAAGGATGTTTTACGGAAGCAAAATCGTTAGAAAAAGTTCCTCCTACGCGGTGCGTTGGAGATTGAGGCGTATCAAGTGTTGGGAATGCTGCTTCTAATTCGCTTAGTGCGCGCATGCGAGCGTCATAAGCGGCATCAGAGCTTGTTGGAGCATCCTCAACATAGTAGGCAATTTGATCAGATTGCGCCCAAGCTGCAAGCTTTGCCCACAAATGCGTTGCTTGCTCAGTTGTTAATAATTTAAGATTAAGATTTCCTAAAGCTAATGCGTCCGCGTCTGTTGGTTGAAGTTGAGCAATCCAATAATCTACGTTCTCATTAGGATTTAGCACGTTAGTATTGTGCTGAATTTTAGAATTTTGCTCTTCAGTCGATTCAGTTTTATAAGTTTCGCGCGTGCTTTCATGAGTTACAGGTTGCTCATCAAAATCGTCAAAAAGTGTCCACTGAGCACTTTGTGACTCTGTATTATCGTGAGCCTCACTCATAAAATCCCCTTCTTAAAAACTATTTTAAAGTATTACTTAAGCTTTACGTATTTCCTACGTATTTCCTACGTATTCTTACTATTCTTGCGCATTCTTATGTCTTACGCATTCTCACGCATTTAGCGAACGTAAGAATTGCGACTGTACTGCGCCTTCTAAATCTTCAGACGAAGACATTCGAATATGCGCAACACACAAAGTTCTTGCAATCACAAACATTCCATCGTTAACCGTAAGCTTCGCAGCTTTGCCAATAATATTATTTGCTTCAATATTTGGCCATACAGGAATATCTTCATGCTCGAAACATTGATGCACTTCATCCATATTAGTCGGAGCTTTATAACACTGCGAGCGCATTCTAGATAGTAGTTCTTCTAGTTCCATTTGTAATGGTTCTATTCTTCCTGGAGCTAAATAGTCTGCCATGCGGTATGCGCTGGCTGCGAGCATGAACCTGTCTTGCATCCATGCTGCGTAAGCTAATCTGTAGTATGCGAATGCTGCGTCATCTTTGTCGAAAGATACTCTTAAAGCGTTTAAGCATGCTGCTATTACTGATGCCCAATCTTCTTGCTGGGATAATGCTGCAGCTAGTCTTAAGTGCGATAGTGCGTATGTTGGCGCGTAGGAAACCATTGTGTTTAAGTGTTTTATGGCAGCGTCTGGTTGGTGTAGTTGTGAAAGCAGGTCTGCTAGTTCCATGTGTGCGTAGAACAGTCCGTCTGGAATAAGTAGTGTATGCTCGTCTGGAGTGGCAAATAGTCGATTGTATACTACTCTTTCTGCGTATGAATTAAAGTAGCGTGGCACAGTGTTTTCTACTGCGAACATTGAGTCGAATTGAGCTATGTTTTGCTCGTATGATTCAATTGCTTGCTTAATATCGCCTTCCATAAGCTGTTCTTGCGCTTTAATGCGCATGGATCGTATATCTTGCGATGCTTTGAAAGAAAGCTCTGGTATTGGAGTTTCGTCTATTAATGCTCGAGTTACGTTACTTGATTGCGCGCTAAGCTCTGGGTCGCCAATATTTTCAATAATATTCATTGCTTCTCGAGCTTTTTCTGCTGTTGTTGGCATTTGCAGTGCAGCAATGTGGTGGAAGTCGGCTACTGCTTGTTGGAGCAAATCTTCGCGTTGAATTGATAAGCCTTGTGCAAACTGTGTTCCGAGTATTTCTTCCTGGTCTTGGTCGAATACTGTGTCTGAGAATTCTGGCTCTTCTTGAGCTCCATGCGGAGCAAAAGACGCGTCGTGTAGGTCGAATGATGCCTCTACTGTATCGAGCGATCCGTCTTTTAGTATGCGCATATTTGCGTTTGATTGCTCGTATATTTCTATTGGATTTTGTAATCCGTAAGTGCGAATGTATTTTACAAAGTTTTCGCGATCAAAAGTAACTGTTATAAGAGTGCGTATTGCGGGAGGCTCGCTAAAAGCTGCTAGCGGATTCGCATTATTGGCATTGTTATAGTTAGTGTTGTTTTCTAGATTTTCGTTACTTTCGTTACCTTTGCTATTAACTTTGTTCTCGTTACTATCTTTCTCTTCTATACTTTCATCGTTATTGCTGTTTTTAATATCTGATTGCAAGCTTTCGTTTTCGCTTAGCATGCTATTTGCAAAATCGCTTGTATGAGCATCTACTAACGATTGTGCCGCTTCTACTACGTCTGCAAGTGGAAGATGTTGTAAATCTTGCAATTGTGCAGGATCTCCATGAACGTCACCATCTTTCGGCTCGCCTTTTGAAGGTGATGCAGCTGCACTCATGCTATTAAGCGCTCTAAGCGTACGGCTTAGCAGAGTGTTGATTGCACTGTCTTGAGCAGCGACCATTTCTTCTAATCCGATTGAATCTAATCGAATAGAAACGTTCTGTATTTTTTCACTTGCACCAAAAGCAAGCGTTGCAAGCATAATACCAATTCGCAAATTATAGTTTGTTGACATACGCGATTTTTCAGTATCGCTATACTTATGCCACTGATTTTTTAAACTATCGTATTTGTATACTGGCATTAGCGATGATCCTGTAGAAGTAAAAGCTATAGCTACTTTTCCATCGTTAAGATTAGAGCGAAAATCAGCATCAAAACGGAACGGCAAATATAAGCTTCGTATAAGCTCAGAAAGCGATTTACGGTACAGCCACTCTCCTGCTTCTGCTTGTTTTAAATAAGACGCTGATTGTTGACATTTACGAGCTTTTCGCCACAAGTGCATTAATGGGCGTATGCTGTCGTCTCTAAGCGGACTGCCAAAATTGCCCATGCCGAAAGTTTCGCTAGCAATAAAAGCAGGATCTTCAATAATTGCGTTATCAATAGCAGCAATACGTTCTAGGCTTATATTGCTTTCTAAACTTTTACCGCCTTTAGAAGCGTTCGTTTGAAGGCATTGATATATTGCTTGTAAACGGTTTAGCGCGCCTTCAATTCGCAATACTTTTAATGCTGCAGATGGCTCTAATGAATCATCCCAAATTAAGTAATGTGCTGAAGTTCGCTGAGCTTCTTGCAAATGCAATCTTTCAGCCCCGTGTACCGCCTCCAAGCTGTGAGTAGGTTCTAATGCGCCAACATCGTGCATAACGCGCTCATAGTAGGACTCTAATCCAGACATGCACAAGCCTTCTTCGCGTATGGATTTAATATCGGCTATGCTGCGTCTAATAGCTCCAAGAGGAGCTTCGGTGTGTAAACGGTGCAAAACGTGATAATACCCAAATCCAACCAGGCTTTGATGTAAATCTGGTATGAAGAATGATGCAAAAAATACTGTAGCAATAGCGTCAGCATACGATAAATTGCATCGCATAGAATCCGGCAAAAATACGCGCGTTGCTTCAATCGTGTACTTTTTATTCTTGCCGTTATTTTGGCAAAGCCATGAAGCAACTTTATGCAAGCCGTCGTCTAGTGAAACTTGCATAACAACATCGCCGTAAACAATTGGCGAATTATTAATATTTCCAAATACTTTTCCGCACTTTTTAACAATATGCTTAATAAAATTATTAGATTTAGGAATTGAGGCCGATCCGTAAAATCGTGCGCTATTGCACAAGTCAAAAGAACCTTGCTCAATTAAAGACAATTGCGGAAGTCTTTCGATAGCTTCTTCGGGAGTTACTTTATCTCCTGTATAAACTCTTCCGTCTTCGTCAGCAATCGCAAGTTGGCGAAAATATTTTCCGTCTTCTTTGCATAAGCCTAACGAAATAGCAAATTTTTTGCCTGGAATTTTAAACCATGCTAATTGCGTATTTGAAGGTAATTTTGGGAAGTTATTAAAAATTTTGTGCTTAGCGAATGCAGGAATAGAAGTGACTTCGCCATTAGCCCATAAGGATTCAATAGCGTCAAGCATAATTGACCTACAATCTTCTTTCGAAGCTGCCTGCTCGGTAGATTGTACGTCGTCAGCCATAATCCCCATTCTTTCAAAATCGATGCTAGTAGCAATTATGGAAACACGATTTCATAAATCAAATACTAAAAAAATGGAGCGGACAACGGGACTCGAACCCGCGGTCTCAACCTTGGCAAGGTTGCGCTTTACCAACTAAGCTATGTCCGCAAAACAAAAAGTCATCTTAGTTAATTTTTTGCTTAAATGCAACTTTGGGATGTCGCGCAATATTGAAAAATTCTAATATTGCTTAATTTTCAAGGATTTTACGGTGTGTTGTTTTATGCGTGCGATTCATTTGAGCGTTTGCTGCACTTTTAATGCACTGTTGCCGTTTGTTAACGGTTTATAATTGATGCTTTTTGTAAACTTTTGACACTTTTATGTTTAATTGTAAGATTTTTTGCGCAAAATAATTTTTTAGACTAACTAGCCATAAAAAATGATATTTTTTAGAAAAAATGCAAAAAATTATGTAGAATAGTCGTAGCCGTTGTTCTTGAACCAATGAAGAAACAAGAACAAATAGAACAAGGAGGTCTCTATGAAGGCTATTGTTGCAACCAAAGATAAGAAAGCTCAGGTTGTTGAGAAGGAACTTCGTCCGCTTGAATTCGGCGAAGCATTGTTGGACATGGAGTGCTGTGGCGTGTGCCATACTGATCTTCATGTGAAGAACCAGGATTTTGGCGATAAAACTGGTGTTGTGCTCGGTCACGAAGGCATTGGTATTGTTCGCGAGGTTGGACCTGGCGTTACCACGTTAAAGCCTGGCGATCGCGCATCGGTCGCATGGTTCTTTAAGGGTTGCGGATACTGCGAATATTGCACTACTGGTCGCGAAACTTTGTGCCGTAGCGTATTGAACGCAGGCTACACGGCAGATGGTGGCATGGCTCAACAGTGCATTGTTGCTGCTGATTATGCTGTGAAAGTTCCAGATGGTTTGGAACCTGCTCCTGCAAGCTCTATTACTTGCGCAGGTGTAACAACCTATAAGGCTATTAAGGAATCTGGAGTACGTCCTGGCGAATGGCTTATTCTTTTTGGTCTTGGCGGCTTAGGCAATCTTGCTTTGCAGTATGCAAAGAAGGTTTTTAGCGCTCATGTTATTGCAGTTGATGTTAATGATGCACAACTTGAGTTTGCTAAGCAGTATGGTGCTGATTTGTGCGTGAATCCATTGAAGGAAGATGTTGCTGAGTTTGCTATGAAGAAGGTTGGCGGCGCTCACGGTGCTGTTGTGACTGCTGTAAGCAAGGATGCATTTAATTCTGCTGTTAATTCAGTTCGCGCAGGCGGCACAGTTGCTGCTGTTGGTTTGCCTCCAGAGGATATGGAACTCAGCATTCCACGCTTGGTGCTTGACGGCATTCGCCTTGTTGGCTCCCTTGTTGGCACGCGTAAGGATTTGGCTGAGGCTTTCCAGTTTGGTGCTGAAGGATTGGTTGTGCCGCAATGCCATATGCGCAAGATGGAAGATATTAACGATATCTTCGACGAAATGCTTGCTGGCAAGATTCGTGGCCGTATGGTAATTGATCTTTCGCACTGAGATTTTGTAGCGAGATTTCATAGTGAATTTCGTAGCGAAATTTAGTAGAAATTTAGTAGAAATTTAGTAGAAATTTAG
>CAMXYK010000026.1 GCA_947253155.1 uncultured Bifidobacteriaceae bacterium | reverse complement strand
TTTTGTGTACTTGGGTTGGGTGTAAGTCCACAATTGCGCGCACCTTGCCTCGGTTTTGTGTACTTGGGTTGGGTGTAAGTCCACAATTGCGCGTACCTTGTTTTGGTTTTGTGGACTTGGGTTGGGTGTAAGTCCACAAATGCGCGAGCGTTGGCGTTGTTGTTGAACATTTGCCGGAAAATGTGGGGCGATTGGAGTTGCGTTAAAAAATCGCGCAAGTAGCTGTAGTATAGAAAGCAGATTTTTCTATAAATAAGATTGTTGCGGAACGAGAGAAGGCTGCTATGTTTTGCACAAATTGCGGAAATAAGATTGACGAAAATGATAAGTTTTGCGGTTTTTGTGGAGCGCATGTTGAAAATGTAGCGCAGGAGCAGCAACCTCAAGCAAACCAGCAACCTCAAGCAAACCAGCAGCCGCAATACTCTCAACCAAATCCCGAGAAAGCAACAAGCTCGAAAAAGTCCAATTTTATCAAAAATCGCAAACTAATTATCATCAGCACATGCATTGTAGTGGCAGTCGCAATTATTACGGCGGCAGCCTTATTCTTTACTTCTCCGCATTTTCATAAAGCATCGCAAACTGATTGCATAGTCGTGCCTAAAGCAAAAACTTCACAATCAGCGCAAGATGTTGTACGTGAGCTGAAGGAAAAAGGTATCGAAACTCACTTAGTAAAAGATTTCGGAGGAAGCAAGCCAGGTAATTTTGCGCGGTATCAAAACGTAAAACCTGGGCAAGTTGTTCACGGGAATTACGTTGTAACAGTTGTTGAATCAAAAGGTCCGGGCATGCCTGCGAAAGGCGTTGTTGGTTCAAACTTAGATAAAGCTGAAAAAATTATGAAGTCTATGGGAGTGCCGGTTGCGATTTATAAAGTATATTCTGAGAATCCAGGAAAAATCGTTGCATCCGACCCAATGCCCGGCGAACCATTAGGGGAGAGTAGAAGTATAAAGCTGGCAATAGGTGACGATTATAATTATTCGGATAATCTAGGCGTTCCAGTGGAATTATTTAACACAGATAAAGATCGTGCCTACAGGAAAATGATGAATCGTGGCGGATACAATAAAATACGACTTGTTCCAAGGTATTCGTCTCGAAAATATATAGGAAAGATTGTTGCATCAAATCCTGCATTAGGAACGCATAACGCAAGCGATAGTTTAACGCTTTACTATGGCGCTGATGCTTCCGAAACTAAGAAAATGTTCACTAGCAAGCGCGAGTACGGTGAAGGTAACCATGCAACTGTAGTTTCTACATTAGTTCCATTTGTTGGAAAGTGGTGCACGAAGTCCGGAGATTGTTTAGAGTTTGAAACAGGGCATTACAATGTTCAAGATCCGGAAGAAAACACGGATATTCTTCTTAGAGGATCTCATGCTATGGAAGATTTAACTGGCGATGACAGTGGAAAGTATCATCACAGTTTTGATATGTGGCAGTATACGCAACAATTATTAGGCGATGCAATTGACACAGATGATAGTAGTGAAAATAAGAATTCTCTGCCTTTGCACAATACATTGCTTTTTGGTGATTCCGGTATGGTTGATATTTTCCGCGATGGTGGAGCGCCTTATTGCGGTAATAAAATAGTTGAAGTTCATTCAGACTTTTGCATTAATGGAAAGATTTATTCGTATGAGGATTTAGATAACGATCCTCGCTTTGAAGATTACAAGTCTGATTACAGGAAGATTCCTGGAATGAATCAAGGGCTTGTATTTAAGATGCGCGCGTATTTTGTGCTTGTTCCTGTTAATGCGAAGCTTGACGAAGTTGAAGCAAGCGGATTCTTTAAGGGCATAGGTAGCACGAAGCCTGATATGAATCGTCCGTTTATTTTGCGTCGTGACCCTGCTAGATATAGCGAGTCCGAGCGTGTAGCCAACGCAAAAGACAGCGATTTGCGTCGCAATCCGTTTATTCCGACTGAATTTAACAAGCCTATTCCTTTTGCTCCGGCTCCAGACGATTCAAACGCATACTATTTAGTTGAGCAGCCGTTTGATTGGACTGGTTTCATTCAAGATAGGGAATTGTAAGCTGAAGTAAACAATTAATACGTATGAAAGTATTGTTAGTACGCAATAGCTGTACGTAGGTGATTTACGCAAGCGACATACGCAATTACTATGTATTTAGCGCGTTTTACAGCGATTCGTTTGGTGTTGAAGACCAGTCGAAAGGTTCTTCCACAAGATAGTACGCGTTCGAATCATCTGGGGCAGGCGCGAACGGCACAGGGCGACCATCTTTAGTAGGTATAAAAGGATTAACCTGATTGCCTCCTCCAGCCGGCAAATTCTTGCGCGTTTCTTTGTATAGCTTAGGATTCCTACGCAAAATAAACGGACGCGTCAAATCTGGTTTAGTCTCGCCTTTCCCAACGAAATATCCGCTATTTAAAAGCTCATCAAACTTCGCGCCAACAGGCACAACTACCATAAAATCTTGCATTGTATAGTAGAAACCAACACCATTGCCTGGATCATCTTGAATACGGTCATATTCGTCTGGATCGTTATGTGGAAGCTGAACGTATTTTCCGTTCAAGCATGTGGATCCGGTGTCTCCAACAGGGACATCTTGATTGTCACATTGCACAATAGCGCCACCAGAATACAGCTCTACAGCACCGGTATCACCAGAAATAAGGTGATTTCTCATCATTGAACTATTTGGAAGATTCTTATCAAATACAGCGTAATCTGTAGGATCTTGGCCTAGAGAATTCAAATAAAGAACACCCTTATTATTTAGATAACCCATGCTATCTTCATCAGGTATTCTTCCGTTTTTATCAGCAATATCTGCCGGAATAAGACTCTCAATATTTCGTTCATCTACGAATTGTTCATTGCTCATAAGACGCGAAATAAGTTTTATGCAATCGCCACTCTTTGTGCACCACTTGCCAACAAAAGAGCCTGCTCGTTTCACAAGATAAGCCGTTTTGTCATTGTAATTCATCGGCTCAGTCACTACATCTTTAGCTTTAGAAGCGTCAACGCCATAGTAAAGCGTTACTGCTTTAGGACTGCCTTTAGTGCCCAAAGCCGGGTATGCGCCAACGATTTTGCCGAAATATTTTGCAGACGAAAACTTCGGGCGAAGATTCACTCTAAAAGGTTTGGAAGATAGCATGTCCTTGGCTTTGTCTTTATCCAACCCAAACACGTTTACTGGCACGCCGTCAGTGTTTTCTCCAACAGCGATATGTATTACGCCATCTTTATCAACAGCGTTTCCAGGCGCTGGGCTGGAAGCAACGATTTTACCTACTGCAACATCTGTAGAAGGGACGTGATGCAGTTTTACTGGAACGCCCATCGACTTCACGATTTTTTTGGCTTCGTCTAAACTCTCGCCAACAACGCCTTTTGCAGGAACTCCCGGACCTTTAGACCTTAAAATCTGCACAATTTTTTTAGTCGAAATGCGACTACCAGGTTTAACATTCGCATATCGAAGGAACTTGCCCTGCTTTTCGGCGCCAAACTCGTCTATAAGTTTCGTGCGAAAACCGTTATTTTCTAATTTTTTTACAACTTGATCCGCATTGTCTCCAGCTTTTGCTTTAGGAATTACTCCCGATTTTGAATTTAAGACTGTAAAAGCTACATGAGTATTTCTTGTGAAATACCAAACTGTTCCAGTAATCGCAAGCACTATGGTTAGCACGATGCTAGTAATCATAATTGCAAGACGTTTGCGATTGTTAAGAAGATTCGCTTTATTTGGGCTTAGTTCTTTCGGCTGATTTTTTGGTTGCTGTGACTGCTGATTATATTGTGGTTGCTGGTTTGCTTGAGGTTGTTGCTCCTGCTTTACATTTTCAACAGGTGCTCCACAAAAACCGCAAAACTTATCACTTTCGTCAATCTTATTCCCACAATTTATACAAAACATCGCAACCTTCTCTCGCGCACGTAGCAATCTCATTTACAGAAAAATCTGCTTTCTATACTACAACTACTTGCGCTATTTTCCGCGCGCGAGCGCTGACTGCACGAGTGTCCCAATAACAGGATTAAGAGACCATAACGCAGAAACCAAACTGTGATATGTACCCCTTTTTGTGTACTTGGGTTGGGTGTAAGTCCACAAATGTGCGCACCTTGTTTTGGTTTTGTGGACTTGGGTAGTGTGTAAGTCCACATTTGCGCGCATAGTTTCTTGGTTTTGCGCGACGACCTGCTTGAGCGCAGCACAGCGCGCGCGAAAGCAACTCGGAGCGGAAACTCGCTTAGGTTGGAAGTCCAGTGGACTTCCAACGCGAGTTTCGTAAGCGAGCGCTTATAGCGCGAGCGTTGCGGCGTGTTTGGTGCTCCAAACGTTGGGAAGTTGTCTCGGTTTTGTGTACTTGGGCTGGGTGTAAGTCCACAAATGCGCGAGCGTTGGCGTTGTTGTTGAACATTTGCCGGAAAAGGTAGGGCGATTGTAGTTGCGTTAAAAAGTTGCGCAAGTAGCTGTAGTATAGAAAGCAGATTTTTCTGTAAACGAGATTGTTGCGCGCATGAGAGAAGGTTACGATGTTTTGCACAAATTGCGGAAATAAGATTGACGAAAACGCTAAGTTTTGCGTGAAATGCGGTGCAAAAGTAAGCAATTATCAAAACCAGCAAGATAGCGCGGCTGGCAATAATAACACCAATAACACCAGCTCCAACGCGAACTACGCCAACGCTGTAAACACCGACTCAAACTACGCAAACGCTACCGCTGCAAACACAGCCAATGTCAACGCAAATTACGCCAACGCTGCAAACGCTAACGCAAACGCTAACGCCAATTACGTAAACGCACCAGCCGCCACATATGCACCAGCCGCCACCGCCGCTAACGCAAATTACGCTCCAACAAACTACGCACCCTCCACCTACGTCGCCGCAAACACAGCTGCCACCTACGCCGCCGCCGCAAACGCCGCAAACGCAGCCACCGCCCCAACCAAAAAAACCACCTCAAAAAACGTCATCGCAATTTCCATAAGCGCAACTCTTGCAGTCGCATTAATTCTCGCTGGAACTTTGTGGTATTTCTTGCGCGAGCGCGAAGTAGTTGTTCCAAAATTTGCGGCAAGTGAAAAAATCGAGAATATTACTAAAACTCTTGCTTCCAACGGCATCAAGTCGCAAGTCGTAGATGAATTTAGTGGCAAAAAGCCTGGAAGTTTCTTGCGATACCTTAATGTAAAACCTAACTCTCGCATACCATCTAGTTATGTTGTTAAAGTCGCTAGGTCTAAAGGTCCTGGCGTTCCAGCAAAAGGCGTTGTTGGCAAGAGTCTTAAGTCTGCAAAAAAGATTCTTGAATCAATGGGCGTGCCTGTAAAAGTTCATTATGTAGTTTCATCAAAATCCGGACAAATTCTGGCTTCAAATCCTGTTCCTGGATATTCAATAGGCAAAGAAAAAGCTATTCATATAGCTGTTGGGGATAGCACTTTAAAGGGAGTGCCAACTAGTTTATTTGGCATGAATAAAGATGCTGCCTACAAAAAGATGCTTAATAGCTCATACAACGTAAAGCTTCGCCCGAAGTTCTCTTCTAAAAAGTATCTTAACAAGATTGTTGGCGCATTTCCTTCGTTGGGCAGTCGACTTTCTGGCGGCGATTTAACGCTTTATTATGGTGTTGATGCGTCGCAAACAAAGAATACATTTTTGCATAAAGATCAGCCTCCTTACATGTTCGCTCAAATGAATGCTGATTCGATTGCTGGATTGTGGTGTTCAAAATCTGGTGATTGCTTAGATTTGCGCGCTCCAGCGAAGGGCGATATTTATCATGAGTCTGTTTCGCTTTATTCTTCGGATCTTCCGTATGATCAAAATAGTTATGAAGGCTACGATAAATCTTTTGACGTTTGCAATATTACGCACGATCCAACGAATTGTTATTATTCAACGGATGGTAGTTCGGATAATCCTATTAAAAACCATCTTCTTTATGGAAATAGTGGCGTTGTTGAAATATACAAGTATAGGGGCGCGCCGTATTGCGGTAATAAATTAGTTGATGATTCTATAGCTTTCTTCTGCGTTAATGGAACGGTGATTGACCAATTTAATAGGCCAGAAAGCATGATGAATTATGGAAAGCTTGAAGATATACCTGGCTATGCTAAGGGCGCAAGTTTTAGGATGGATGAGTTCCTTTTGCTTGTTCCGTTGAATGCTAAGTTAGATGCTGTAGAAAAGTCCGGTTATTTTGTTGGTAAGGGTTCTAAGCGTCCGGATATGAGTCGTCCGTTTATTTTGCGGCGAAATCCGAAGTTGTATAAAAATACGAAGGTTGATGTGACTAATAAGCATTGGAGCGTAAATTATAATCCGTTTGTGCCTACTATGTTTAATAAGCCTGTGAAGTTCGCACCTGCTCCGGATGATGATAACGCGTATTATCTTGTGGAACAGCCTTTCGACTGGTCTTCGCTTCCTGACGAATCGCTGTGATTTCTAGGAAAGACGGTTTGTATGATTGCAGGACTTGGTCATGATGTGGTGAATGTTTCGCAATTTGCTGAGCAAATGAGTGTAAGCAAGGGCTGGCGCGCGCTATTTTCTGCGCGCGAGCTTCGGCAGTGCAGTTTGCGTGCGGAGAATAAAAGCGATGATGAAGCTTTGCATATTTCAGCGCGTTGGGCTGGTAAGGAAGCTGTGATTAAAGCGTGGTGTGAAGCGTTGTCGATTTGCCACACCAGTTACCCGTATACTCTCGATAACACGCCGTGGCCTGGAATTGAGATTCTTGACGATTCGCATGGTTGCCCGCGCGTGAACCTCAGCCAAGAAGTTAATGATAAAGTTTTGGAGTCTCTTTCGCGCGCGCAAAATAGCGCTAATAAAAGCGATCCGATTGAAATCCGCTGGCATATTTCGCTTACTCATGACGGGTTAATTCAAAATCACACTGCAATCGCATCTGCTGTTGTGATATTAGAAATTTTATAAACATAACTTTCGTATGCGTTTATTGTCTACTTGCTCTATGTCGTAAGCTTCTGTATACTTGAACAAGTTGCTGTTTTGCGGACGTAGCTCAATGGTAGAGCCTCAGTCTTCCAAACTGATTACGCGGGTTCGATTCCCGTCGTCCGCTCCATTTTTTATTTTCCTTCCTCCATCATGCACTTGCAATATACTTGCATATCAAAGGGCGTAAAGAATTTATAGTTGATGAGGAATACGAAATTGCAAAAAGTTTCAGAAAAAGTTTCAGAGATAGCTTCAGAAAAAGTTTCAGAAATAATTTCAAAAAAATTTTTAGAAAAACATAACGCAATACGAAAAATATTTCCGCATATATTTCCGTTTATAGCAATATTTATAGTAACTGGTCTTATTACAATCGCATTCTTCAGCAACCTGTACCTTGCATACAATTCGCGCGATTACGCTCAAAAACCTCTTACGCTAAGCCGCGCAATCATACCGGATTTAAGCGGTTACAATGAGCAAACTGGCGAAAAAAATAGCAGCGAACAAGCGCGAATTATCGGCAATTCCATTTCTATCCCAACTTCTGGCGCAGACGTAATATTAAGCGGAATTAACGAAAATACTAAAGCGCTAAAAATCGAATTGCAGCAAACAACTCCGGCAGCCCCGGCAACTTTCGTCACCGGCACACTCGAAATAGAAGACTTCGGAATCGCGCCAAAAGCTTTCACGCTAACAGATTCTTTCCAAATGTCTACAGGAAAGCACAATACTAAAGTTCTTCGCTTCGAAAGCCACGGTGCCGCTTACAAAGCAAAGCTACATTTTAATCAAACCGGCGCGCCTTTTACGCTTAAAGCAGTTACAGCAAATCCACCTTTCGCTCTGCATGTAAACTTTGGAATGTGGGCAATACTTTTCGTTGCAAGCTCGCTTATATTCCTCGTATACAAGAAAAAATGGTATTTGCTTAACTACGATCGTCACAATCTTGCGCAAAATATAGTTTTTTGGGCTGCGTGCGCAATTCTTATGGGATTCTCTCTTTATTTGTGCTTTATTGTGTACCGCGGCCACGGAATTCGCGTGCCATTCCCGTCAGACTTATACGATCGCGTTAACGGCAATCCTTACACTGAGCAGCTTAAAGCTTGGAAATCAAACTCTTTGGCTTTGCTACAGCAGCCGCCTAAAGAATTAGTTGAGTCTGCGAACCCGTTTAGCTGGGGCGAGCGCATGGACTTAGGTTCTAAAGGATTATCCATACCTTGGGATGTTGTTTTACACAATAACCACTACTACTGCTACTTTGGCATCGTGCCGTTCCTGCTCACTTACTTGCCTTTTAATCTGCTTTTCCCACACGCAGTTCCTTCCGCAATACTAGTTGTTACAGTATTTGCGGTTGCTATTATTCCGTCTATGTTCGCGCTTCTTAAAGAAGTTGTTGAATTCTTTGCAATACGCGCTAATTACTGCCTGTTCCTGCTTACTGCAGTTGCGTTCCCGTTTGGTTGCTTAATTTTCTACTTGCAATCTTCGGCATCTCTTTACTACATGCCTCTTCTTAGCGCAATACTGTTTGGAATTTTATTCGTATACGCTTCTCTTAAAGCTGTGCGACTTCACGCAACTCATCCGCGTGCGCAGTATGCGCTTTTTGCGCTCGCAGGCGTAAGTCTTGCTTTACAATGCGGATCTAGGCCAAACGCCTGCATTCCGGTTGTTGCTTTTATAGCTCCTTTGTTTATTGCGTTACTTTTTGACGCAAAACGTAGCATTGTAAATCGCGTTTTGGCGGCTTTGAGCTTCCTTGTGCCGGCAATTGCAGGCGTATCTGGTATTTTGACCTATAATTACTTGCGTTTTAAGTCTTTCTTTAATTTTGGAAATGAAGAGCAGCTTACGAATTTTGATTTGCGATTTAATAGCAAATCTTTCGATCCTACTAAAATTCGTGATATTATTCTTAATTTCTTCTTAAAACCTTTTAATATTTCGGAAAATTTCCCGTATATTTCTATACCTTGGGCAAATAATCAAGGCTACGGAAATTCTTTCTACACGCATATGATTTTCGGTCTTATGATGATTCCGCTTTTCTGGTGGCTGTTTATGATGCGACGCAAGTTTATGCAAAAAATTGAGTATATTATGACAGTGACCGGATTAGTTGCGTCCTTCTTGCTGCTGTATGTTAACTACTGCTTAGGCGGCAATTTGTACCGTTACTATTGCGATTCGATTATTATATTTATTTTGATTGCAATAATGAGTATGCTTCATAGGTCTGTGCCTTGCATAAAAGATGATTTTGTTAATTGTAACAAGGATAATGCAAAAGCTTGCGTAAAAGATTGCAATATTATAGGGGAGTCTTCGCTGCGATTGTATATTCCGGCTGTGCTTTGCGCGACGCTAACTATTGTAATAGTCGGGTTATTAGTATTTAGCAACCATACTGAGCCGTCGGCAGATATACAAAATGTGAATCCTGATTTATTCCTTAAGTGGAGTGATTTATTTACGATTGGGCGCTGATTTTCGTATTGCGCGACGACCTGCCGAAGCGCTTATTCCTCACGGCATAGCCGTTCGGCTGATTTGGCATGTGAAGCACACCGTGCTTCACAATTGAGCCAAATCACGCTTTGAAGGAGCTTGAAATCCTGTTGATTTCAAGCTCGGTCAAAGCGCGCGCGAAGGCAACTCGGAGCGGAAACTCGCTCAAGTTGGAAGTCCAGTGGACTTCCAACGCGAGTTTCGTAAGCGAGCGCTTATAGTGCGAGCGTTACCCCACATTTGGAGGGTTTAGCTTGGTGGATTGCTCCAAACGCGGGGAATTTACCTCACATTTGGAGGGTTTAGCTTGGTGGATTGCTCCAAACGCGGGGAATTTACCTCACATTTGGAGGGTTTAGCTTGGTGGATTGCTCCAAACGCGAGGAACTTACCCCACATTTGGAGCGCGCGAGTATCCACATGAATGAATGACGAAGTAATTAAAATGTAAAACAAACTATATAAAAATGGCCGGTATGCATAAAGCACGCCGGCCATTACTGTAATCAGCTTAAATTATTATTATCTGGCTTCCAAAGTGTACTTCTGGCAACGCTGATGCCACAAGCCTTTGCCGTCGTAATGTTCGTCTTCAACAGGAGCGCCAACTTTAGCGAAATCGCCGTGAGCGTAGTAATCCTTGCGAAGATTGAACATAATCACGAACTTCTTATCCCTGCCGTGAGTCCACACGTCGCCGTTAGTGCAGCGCTGACGCCACCAGCCGCCGCCCATGTTTTCTTCTTCAGCAACAGGAGCACCAAGCCAAGATGCGCCGCGGTGAGCGTAGTAAGAGTCGCGAAGTTCGTACTGAATCACAAACTTCTTACTGCTTCCGTAGGTCCAAAGGTCGCCATTCTTGCAGCGCTGACGCCACCAGCCGCCGCCCATGTTCTCCTCTTCAGCAACAGGAGA
>CAMXYK010000025.1 GCA_947253155.1 uncultured Bifidobacteriaceae bacterium | reverse complement strand
ACTAATCAGCTCAACACCGTTACTAACTCAGCTAACAAACTGAGAAAACAACACTAATCAGCTCAACACCGTTACTAACTCAGCTAACAAACTGAGAAAACAACACTCACAGCCAAAACACCGTTAATATCTCAGCTAATAAACTAAGAAAGTAACACTCAAACACGAAAACGCCTGTATAGCTCCAACCAAATAGAGCACGTTTATTTTTGGTGCAAATCGAAGCATGCAGAAGCGATTATTTTGCACAATCCTTCCATAATCGCGTCCACCGGAGAAGCTGATCTCCAATTCAAATACAACGATCTATAAGGCTTAGGATTCTTAAATTCGCGTAGCATTAAACCTGCTGGTTGCACAATAGGCGGCACTGTTGCTAAACGCGGCAACAAGGTTACGTCACGGCTACCAACAACCATATAACGCAATGTTTCTAGCGAAGTAGCTCTAAACTCCGACTGTTTTGCACCAACCTTTTGGCAAACATCCAGCATACTTCTTCGCATACAATGCCCATCCTCTAACAAAAGTATGCGCTGAGTTGACAAATCCGAAATATCAATCGGTGTACTTTCGTGACCAAGTTTAGAACTTGTAGAAGCAGCTAAAAGAAAGTCTTCATCAAAAATATGCTGCATTTTTATTGAGGATTCGTTCAATCTTTCGCTTAATATAGCTGCATCAATTTGACCACTATCAAGCAAACCAATAAGTTTTGAAGATTTTTCTTCTACGAAACGAATAGTCAGATTCGGTTTTATCCTGCGTATCGTTGGCATAATACGTGGCAGTAAATACGGGCATAACGTTGGAAATACGCCCAAAACTACTGTCGACGACCACGGATCTTCTGCGCGTCTTGCAGCTTGACGAATACTAGACACGTCTGATTGTATGCGCCTTGCATAGTACACAACTTCTCGCCCAGCTGGTGTCAAAATTTGTTTGCCAGGAGTTCTTTCAATAAGATCCACTCCTAAACTTTCTTCAAGCTTTTTAATTTGCGTAGAAAGAGTAGGCTGTGAAACTTTCATACGAATAGCAGCTTTAGTAAAGCTTTCCTCTTGAGCGAAAGCTATAAGATACTCCAAGGCTCTAATATTCATAACACATCTCTTGTCTGTAAAGTTGCGTATTTAATATTAATGCAATTAATAATTGTTTACAAAATAGCAAATTATTTATTTTGCGGATTGCGAATAATGTAGTCAAATGCGGATAAAGCTGCATTTGCACCAGATCCGTACGCTGTAACGATTTGCTTATACGGCTCATCCGAGCAATCTCCAGCAGCAAAAATACCAGGAACTTCTGTGCATCCTGCTCTATCCGTAATAATTTCTCCTCTCTTATTAAGAGGCAGCTGATTTTCCAGCCAACTAGTATTTGGAGCCAAACCAATTTGCACAAATACGCCGTCCGCTTCAATAACATGCTCTTTAGATTCGGAATTATTTGCGCTGTTTCGATCTAAGTAATGCACTGCCGTAACTTTATTGCCATTGCCTTCAACGCTACTTACAGCAGCGCTCGTAATAACTTCAGTATTTGGCAAATTATGCAAAGTATTTAGTAACACTTGATCCGCTTTAAGGGTATCCATAAATTCAACTACAGTAACGCGTTTTGCAATACCAGCTAAATCAATCGCTGCTTCTACTCCAGAATTACCTCCGCCAACTACTACTACATTTTTGTCTTTAAAAAGCGGACCGTCGCAATGAGGGCAGAATGACACTCCTTTATTGCGATACTCGTCTTCTCCAGGAACGCCCAACGTACGCCACGTTGCACCAGTTGCAACAATTATGGCACGAGCTTTCAAAGCGCCGCCAGAACGCGCATGGATAGTATGCAAACCGTATGCTTCTTTAGCTAAATCAAGCGAATCTGCCCAATCAGGCGTAAAAACGTCAACATTGTATTGCGAAATATGTTTAGTTAAATCTGCAGCTAGCTGAGCGCCAGTTGTATGCGCTTGCGAAATATGGTTTTCAATACTTTCGGTTTCTACAACTTGCCCGCCACGATGATCCATAATCATAGCCGTGCGCAAGCCTTTGCGCGCAGTGTAAATTGCGGCAGCTGATGCTGCAGGGCCGCCGCCAACAAGAATAATATCGTAAGGGTCTTGCGCATTCATTTTTTCTGCGAGCGCAGCGTTTGCCGCAGAAACGCTATTATTTCCATCAGATTTTTCGCTAGACGCAAGTATTGCCACCAGTTCGTCTATTCCTGCTCTTCCGGAAGAAATAAGTTTACCGTTTTCAAATACTGCCGGTACGCTCATTACGCCAAGGCGCTCTACTTCTTCTCTAAAAGCGCTACCTTCTACTGCAGTATGCTGAATTTTAGGGTTGATTATGGAAATAGTATTTAGTGATTGCACAACTTCTGGGCAATTTAAGCAAGTTACCGACATATAAGTTGTTACGTTGTGCGAACCGAGTTTAAGTATTGATTCGCGCTGTTCTTCGCTAACTTTCGGAGCATATCCGCTTACTTGCAGCAGTGCTAAAACAAGCGAACTAAATTCGTGCCCCAAAGGCAAACCTGCGAAGGTCACGAATACTTCATTTTCTTGATTATTACTATTTTTAGATTCTGCGCGCCTAATTACAAAGCTTGGCTTTCGAATTGTGCCATACTGGTTTGCTGCTTGTTCGCCTTCAACAATACTGATTTTGCTACTTTGTTGAGATACTTCATTAAGTAATGCGCGAACTTTTTGAGATGTTTCAGAATCATCTGTATACGCTACAAGCTCAACAGGCGAAACCATCTTCTTTAACAATTCTGCTAGCTGAGTAGTTAATGACGCATTCAACAAAGACATAAATTTTACTTCTTTCAACAGTATTGATTAGAACAGTATTGATTAGAACAGTTTTAATTAGAAACTAGCAATATAAATATGGTTACGTAGGAACTAAATGTGTAATTCCTACGTAACCATGGAATTTTATATAAATCAGATTTTGCCGACTAAATCAATAGAAGGCTCGAGTGTTTCCTCGCCCTGCTCCCATTTTGCTGGGCAAACTTCACCCGGGTGAGCAGCAATATACTGAGCTGCTTTAACTTTACGAAGAAGCTCGTCAGCGTTGCGGCCAATGCCATCAGCTGTCATTTCGAAGAATTGAATCATTCCTTGCGGATCTACAAGGAACGTAGCGCGGTGAGCTAAACCTGATTCTTGATTCCAAGCATCAAAGTTACGCGAAAGCGCTCCAGAAGGATCTCCCAACATTGTGTACTTTACTTTTGCAATAGCTTCGGAATCGTCATGCCATGCCTTGTGCACGAAGTGAGTGTCCGTAGAAACGGAATATACTTCTACGCCAAGTTTTTGCAATTCTTCGTAATGGTTTGCTAAATCTTCCAATTCAGTTGGGCAAACGAATGAGAAATCTGCTGGATAGAAGAAGAAAATAGCCCACTTGCCGAGTACGTCAGCATCGCTTACTTCAACAAATTCACCATTCTTATAACCATTCACTTTGAATGGAAGAATATGCGTGTTCATAAGGCTCATATTATGCTCCTAAATATGATATTTTGCGCTTTCATTGCGCCTAACTTTTCATATTTAAGAATAGGTTATATCTATCAGCAATTCTAGTTACATAGATATTTTCTATAACATTCATACATATCATCAATGCTTAAAACACAAATTTTCCAGAAGCACTACAGAATGCAACAATCTTATGAATTTATAAAAATTATCGCTCTCAAACTAAAAGTAGCCTTTATAAAATAATTAAATTTGATAGAATAAAAAGGTTGCGATAAATCTATTACTTGTTAGCAAAAATTTTTCCAAAATAAGGTAGAACTATATAAAAAGTAAGGAATGGCAGTATGAGAAGAGTAAATACCATTCACACAATTAGTGGAATTGTATTAGCTTTTGGTTTGATTGTTTCATCTCTGATTTACGTACCTTCGTTAGCAACAACCGCAGTTGCAGAAGAAACATCGCCAACGCACACTCCTTTGACTGCACAAACCGCTCACGACATTTCTACTGGCAGAATTCGTTTGGAAAATAATCAGATTGACTCATTGCTATATCACAAGCCCGAGCTAGATCCAAATGCAGATAGCGATGGCGACGGTCTTAAGAACAGCGAAGAGCTTTACACTTACGTAAAAAACGGGCGCACATATTACGGATATAATTCGCATCCGCTTATTAAGGACACCGACGGCGACGGCTTAGATGATAATGACGATAAAAATCCTCGCAGGTGGGATATTAGCCCTCGCGATATGGCGCTTTTTATGGAACTTGTGTATAGAAAAGACGATTACGTAAATAAAGTACTTGACTACTCAAAACCACTCACTGACATTTACAAAAATCGCAAAGAATACAAGCTTATGCATAACGAGCTTGCGCCATTCTGGAAAGTCAAGGAAACATACCACTTCGGGAGTGGCTTTGATGCTGTTCTTTTTGAAAACGTTAATCCTGCGTACCCATTTATTGAACAAAACGGCGTGCAAGTTCTTGGAATCCGCGGAACTGAAAGCGGCGGAGATTTTACTAATGACATTAAACTAGCAATTGGATCAAACCCGAGCCAAGCTTTAGATGTAAACAATGTGATGGATAAAATCAATAGAGAAAAACTTGCTACTAATTTATATATAACAGGGCATTCTCTCGGAGGTTATTTATCTCAACGTGCTTTAATTTACGCTAAACAAAAAAATTACCAATGGATTACAAAGGCCTATACTTTTAACGCTCCAAAGATTAAAGGAAGCCTATTAAACAAATGGCTTTGGGAAACATCTGATTTTGGCGATAAATTAACAAAAGAAGGATATGCTGTTCACTACAAAGTGGATAACGATAAAGTAATAGGACCAATAGGCAACCTTAACGGGGCAATAAGTATAGGAAAATCTGAAGAAGGTCACGGATCTCGCAGTTACTTTGAGCCTAGAATGGATAGTTTCGAAGGATTCACAGTTGGCGAACGCAATAAAATTGAAGGAACCGGTCGCAAAATTAATGCACTCGACGGATTAGTTAATGAACCAGTTATTAAAACTGACGAACAATCTTTCGAGCCTAAAATTAAAAACATAGACATTTTTGAAAACGGTACTTTACCAAAAGTAACAGATTATCTTCTTAATGCATCAGACAGACCGCAAGGATCTACTATTACAGATATTACAGATAAAACTGCTATTAACACTTCTAAAAGCGGAAAATACGAAGGTAAAATATTACTTACATTATCTGATGGTTCACTAAAAACTATTATAGTTCCAATAAATATTAATAAGCGATTGGTTAATATCGAGGAACTTCCAAACGTTACGGTAGTAGAAGGTAAGAAAGTAGAAGTCAAAAAAGATACTACGATTCCTGAAGATTTCGATTTCAAACCATACTTAAAAGATTTACCAGAAAACAGCACAGTAAAAGTTATAGAGCAACCAAGCACAACAAACATTGGTGAAGCAACATTTAAAGTAGAAGTAACTTTTGCAAACGGAGCAAAACGTAAAGTAAGTCTTAAAGCTCACGTTGTAGAAGTTATTCCTGCAACACCATTAAAACCAGCAAAGAAAACCATTCCTTGGACCGAGCTAACCCCAGCAAAGAAAATTATCCCATGGACCAAGCTAACCCCAGCAAAGAAAACAACACCATGGAAAGAGCTAACTCCGGCAACTCCAGTTACACCAACACCAGTACCACCAACGCCGGTTCCACCGGCACCAACTCCAACACCAGTGCCAACTCCTGTACCACCAACACCAGCACCAGTGCCGCCTGCGCCAACACCGGCACCTCCAACACCGGCACCAACTCCAACACCGGTACCACCAACACCTGTACCACCAACCCCACAACCACAACCACAACCACAACCGCAGCCTCAGCCTCAGCCTGAGCACCCTGAAAACCCAACTCCAAACCCGCAGCATAATGAAAACAATCATCCTGCTGAACATAAAAATCCTATAAATCATGGCGAGGCTGATCAAAGTGCAGGAACTACAACAATACCGTCAGCTCCAGTAAGTGTTAATAAGCTTAAAACTGAACTTGCAAACACTCTAAAAGCCGGCGAACACAACATTGTTTACGCAGGCAAAAGCAACCAAATTACGGTTACTTTAAATGCTCGCGCAGACTTTCTGAACAGACTTAATAAAGAAAAGCAAGTAAAAGCCCACGCATACATTTATTCAAATCCTCGTCTTTTAAATGGACAAGATGGAACCGAATACGTGACGGTTCATTTCAGTGCAGATGGAAAACCAGTTTTCTATGCTGTTATCCCTAATGAATATGTAGGAAATCACACTATTGTTCTGATCGACGAGCAAGGCAACCAAGTTGCTTGGACGAACGTTTTAGTAAAGAAGGATGAACCTTCACAGAATCCATCCACAGGTGAAACTGGTATTCCACAAACACAAAACACACAAAATGTGCAAAATGTGCAAAATACTAGCGAAAACGAATTAACCGCAGCAGCAAGCACGGAAACAACTGTCAGCGCGAACAAAAAAGTAATCGCGCAGCCAGAAGCAAGCAAACCAGTCACAAGCAGCCACACTCTTGCAAGTACTGGAATCCAAACAATTCCAGTACTTATTAGCATCGCAGTAACATTATTTGCAAGCTTCGCCGTTGTTTTAAGCATGAAAAGCAAATCGAATTAAATACTAGATAGTAAAAGAACTTGTCGAAGAGCGGACAACGGGAATCGAACCCGCCTCTGAAGCTTGGGAAGCTTCCATTCTACCGATGAACTATGTCCGCAAGTTGTAATTAATCGAGCTATTTATAACAATAATTCGTCAAAATAACTCTTAACAACCATTTAAGGGTACCATGTGCGGCTTACTGCTTCAACACGTGCAGCACACAACAAATACGAATTTACGCAGCCATTCGCATAAGACGTCCAACGCGCTCCTTAACAGGAGGATGCGAAGAACACAAACGCACCAACATCGAAGCATGATTATTCCATGGTTGAATAATCATCAACGAAGATACAGCTTGCAATCCTGCAGTAGATTTCATCTCATGAAGTTGCAATCCGTACGCAATTTTGTTTAAAGCAGATGCAAGAGCAGCAGAATCACCAGTTATTTCACTTCCACCCTTATCTGCATCAAATTCTCTAGAAACTGGAATATTAATCTTCATAATAAGTGCAGCAATAGGCGCAAATAGCATATTCAAAGCTCGGCCGACAAATTTGCAATATTTACGAATATCACGATGGTAAGTATCGCCTATATAAACAAGCCAAGAACCAACGTACGTAAGAATTGTTGCAGTCGCAGTAGCTAAAGCTGAAGCAAGAATATCATGATTATAAATATGCATTAATTCATGACTTACTACTCCGCGAAGCTCACGCTCGTTAAGTATGTTTATCAAACCTCTAGTGAAACATATACTTGCGTAGCGCTCACTTCTTCCAGTTGCAAAAGCATTAGGACTTTGGTGAGGAGACACCATCACGCGCGGCATTGGCTTACCAATTCGAGCAGACAATTCTCTAACAGTGCCGTATAAAACTGGCTCCTCATCTTCACTAACTTCAACAGCGTGCATAACAAAAATGGCAAGTTTACTAGAAAACCAATAAGCACTAGCGCTGAAAACAATTCCAATCAACGCAAGCCATATAAGCATCACAAAATTAGTGCCAGAAAGAACCCAAATTAACGCAAGAATAAGCCACAAAACGCCAAAAAACAGTATGGCCTTCAAGCTGTTATAGTGGTAGTCCCTTACGCCTTTAAACATGGGAGCCAGTTTAATAATTTGAACTTAAATTTTTCTGAATATATACTGCATGTTTACCCACTACAAGAAAAAATATTAAATTTCAGCTATTTTCCTAGAGCAATTTCTAAAAGTTCTGCAGAAGATACCACTTTCTTTCGCGCGCGCTGCTCACTTGCGCCGGAAGCACGCTCGTAATTATCAACTCGCTTCCAGCCTGCGTAGTCAACAGGATGTATTTCACGCGAAGCTAGCAGTTCATCAATAGACTTTTCGTCACGATCTTTTGCAATAAGCCCGGATTTTGCTAAATCTTCAAGCATGCGGTCAACAATAAGAAGCGCGTCAGATTTAGTAGAGCCGATTAAACCAACAGGTCCTCTTTTAGCCCAGCCGGTAGCATACAAGCGTTCGCGCACCTCACCATTTTCTACAGAAGTTACTATTCGGCCATCATTATTAGCAAGCAACGTGCGCTTTTCGTCGTAAGCAATGCCTGCAACTTCTGCAGGATGGTAGCCAATGGCATGGTACACAGCTTGCACATCGTAATCTTCAAATTCACCAGTACGAGTCATTGTGCCGTCCGCGCTTGTAACAGTTCGCTCAACTCGTATTGCTTTCACATGCCCATCTTCGCCAAGAATTTCAACCGGAGCCGAGTTGAAATGAATAACGTAACGTCGGTTGGCAGGATTACCTTCAAAATCAACGTTTCCGCCGTCTTCCATGTCTTCTGCCATGTCTCGAATCGCAAAAAGTTCCTCAACCATTTGACGCGTGAGCTTATCGTTACCAGCAACTTCTATTGTTTCATCGTCTAGCTCAAAATCGTCCTCGTTAATAACAATTTGCACTCCGGATAACTTTTCCATTTCACGCAATTCTTGCACGGAGAATTTCGCTTGAGCTACGCCTCGTCGAATAAATAAATGCAAGGTTTGAGTTTGATTTTTCTGCAATCCTTCGTACACATCGTCTGGAATATCCGTATGTGCGCGCAAATAATCAGGATCGCGCAAAAGCTCACGAGCAACATCCATTGCCACGTTTCCGCCGCCAATAACAGCTACTTCCTTGGCTTCAAGCGGCCACGTGCGCTTGCTAGTTGGGTATCCGTCGTACCATTCTACGAATTTTGCAGCTCCGTACACTCCGTCTAAATCAGCGCCTGGAACTCCTCGAAGCGGCCTATCTTCTACAGCACCAGTTGCGAATAACACTGCATCGTAGCGCTCCAACAAATCTTCTAAAGTAACATCTTTACCAAATTCAACATTTGCGTAAAGATGAATATTTGGATTATCAAGCGTTTTTTCAAGCGCGTCAGCAATAAATTTAATACTTGGGTGATCCGGAGCCACTCCATAACGCACTAAGCCGAAAGGCACAGGCAATTTTTCAAAAAGATCAATGCGAGCGCTTGTGCCAAGACCTAATTCTTCGCCGCGTTTAGCAAGCTGGCGCAAGAAAATATCGGAAGAATACACTCCGGCAGGACCTGCACCAATTACTGCAATTCGCAATTGAGATGTTTCTTGTGAAACATTTTCGTTTAAATTATTTTTTTCCATTATTATCCCCATATTGAGCTGTATATACGGCAGTTTTGCCATGTTCGCGCTATTTTGCGCGGCCTACAAGCATAGGTTGCTTCATAAAAGCTACGTAACTACAAAGCGTTATCTGTACGTTGCAAAAAATAAGTTACGTTCCAGCTTAATTATTAATAGGCGAAGCTAACTCGTATGCTTTCATAATTAGACTAGCGCATTGTTTCGTCTTATAACATACCCAAGTAACTATGGTTAAGAATAATTTACTTGCGTTCGCGCAATGCTGTTAAAGCCCACGTAATTGCAATAACATCGATTATTTCTTGCATCATGGCTCCAATAACCGCTGGAATAAAGCCAAAAGCTGCAAAAATCATGCTAATAATTGCTAAACCAATTCCAATCATTACTGACTGAACCATAATGCGCTTAGTTTGTTTTGCTACACGTATTGCGCCAGCAACTGACGCAATATCGTTGTTCATAATAACAACTTGCGCACACTCAGATGCTGCAGTATCCGTGCCATCCGTTACTGCTACGCCAATATCGGAGGCAGCAAGCACTGGAGCATCGTTTACGCCGTCACCAACCATCATTGTTACGGTTGAATCTTTCTTATTTTTGGCCGCATTGTAATTGTGCTTTCTTACATACGCTAATTTATCTTGCGGAAGCAAATCTGCATGCACAGAATCAATACCGACGCTTTTGCCAATGGTTGTTGCGGCTTGCATACCGTCGCCAGTAAGAATAGATATTGATTTAACTCCAAGCGAACGCAAATTTTCAACAGTTGATTTCGCGTTATTTCGCGGCACATCTTTTAATACGATTCTTCCTACCATCACGCCGTCAAAAGACACGTAGGTTGCCATTTCGTCTGCAGAAAGTGCGTTAACAACAGTTTGATTTATAGCTTGCTTATTAATATCAGCTTGCTCTGTAACATACTTTCTACGCCCAACGCGCACCAAAACACCATCCACAACGCCCTGAATGCCTTGGCCTGCAGTTTCTTTCACGCTATGCACTACTGGGTACTCTCTAACGCTAGGCAATTGCGGAGTTGAAGATGGGTGCGTGCTTTCCCACAGTTTTGATCCTGCTTTAGCAATACCTCCAGCAAGAATATGCTGAGAATAAGTTTCTAGAACACCTGCGAGCATCACAATTCGATCAGCATTCTGCGTAGTGTCGATTACATCTACGTTTACCACCTGCGGCTGTTTTACAGTCAATGTGCCAGTTTTGTCGAAGAATACGTCTGTTACTCGGCTTAATTGCTCCAGAACATCCTGACTTTTTACAACGATTCCAAGTTTCGCTAAACGCCCAGTACCAGCCATGCATGCAACCGGCACCGCAATAAGCAGCGGGCAAGGAGTTGCCAAAACCAGTACTTGCGCAAATCGCAATACATCGCCAGAAACCGCCCAAGCAATACCTGCAATCGCAAAAGATAATACTGTAAACGGCACAGATAGCATGTCTGCAAATCTAACTACTGCAGCTTTAGAAGACCTAGCAGACTCAACAAGCTGCATGATTTTCTGATACTGCGAGTTTTTAGACAGCTTTGTTACGCGCATAATAAGCACAACTCCACCGTTTACACAGCCTGAAAGCACTGCAGCTCCCGCATAGACTTCTCGGGGCACGGATTCTCCGTTAATAGCACTTGTGTCTAAAATTGCAGAACCACTTAGCAGCTCGCCATCAACTGGCACAGTTTCGCCAGGAAGCACAATAATTACGTTTCCAATCTTTAATTCATCAACTGGAACCGTTTTGTAACGCTGCAAATTTGAGGAGATTTCGCCGTCTGCAGTTGATTGCAAAAATGGACAAATATTGTGTTTATAGTCGCAAGTTTGCTCGCTAATATTAGATTGCTCAGAATTAGCGGCATCTACTTTTCTAAATTCAGCATGCTGGCACAGCACACACGAGCTAGGCTTGCACTGATTTTCACTCAAACATGGCGGTTCGTAGGATTCATCATTTGCTTGATTATGATTCATTCCATGCTCAATACCTGGCAAAGTCATAAGATGAGCAGTTTTTGGAGCTGCGCTTACTAAAAGAGATAGGTTGCGCTGGGCTTTCATATGCGCAAAATCTTCAATCGCTTCTCCAGTCCAAACCATTACAACAATCAAATAGCTAGCCCAAAATTCGCCAATACTAAGAGTTGCAAGTAATGCAACAAAAGCTAGCAAATCAATACCTAAGGTGCCGTCGCGCAAATCTTTAGTCATATTGTGCAAAGAAACAAGGCTGGTATATAAAACTAGAATAGCGATAATAGTTTTGCCAATACTAAGACTTATGGCAATATCGCAATTAATTTTTAAGAAATCAAAGATTTGCTGCGAAAGATTAGATATTTGCTCACTGAAAGTATTTAATACAGGCAAATTATACGAGTACAAAGCCGCAATAAAAGGAAAAGCAAGAATTACGACTGTTAATTGAGGTGCACGACGGCAATATGCTAAAAGTTTACGCATACACTTTCCTTACGCTGATCAGGTTAACTACGCTTAAACGCTGCTAACACACGATTTCACGCCTTGTTAACCCATTGAGAGCAGATTTGATTTAGCTGCACTCAATACACGGCGTAAAGATATTTATATTTATTTATATGTAATTATTGTACTAATAGGCCTTGATGAGAAACATTCTCATAAACACAAGCTTAAACAATAAAAAACTGAAACAAACCCAAAAACAAATTAATAAACAAAAAGTTCTGATTGAAAAATCAACCAGAACCCTGTTCGTGGAGCTAAGGAGACTCGAACTCCTGACCCTCTG
>CAMXYK010000024.1 GCA_947253155.1 uncultured Bifidobacteriaceae bacterium | reverse complement strand
CATACTAATAATCAGGTTTCATTTTACCTTTTGAGCTATATTTTCCCACTTCACAAGCTGGGTGCAAAGTGTGTGCACTTTTTAACGTTAACATCCTGTACATTCGACCCTAGAGCGTTGATATCTTCCCTCATACAGCAAAATCACTCTCAAAAACCGCAAGAACCCAGCCTAAAGCCGCTTCGCATTAAACCTTTTAACGATAGCCCTCGCAAACCCCTGCTACATAAAGGCAAACTTGCACCCACCTATTAAGCCTTTGACATCAATACGACAGTCTCGACGTGGTGAGTGTTGGGATATATGTCGAACGCACGCAAAGACTGAACGCTGTAGCCAAGCTCCCTAAACGTACCAACATCGCGAGCAAGACTGGTCGGATCGCAAGCAACATACACAACAGCTCTTGCTCCAGACTTTGCAATCTGCTTACAAACTTGAGCTTTAGCACCAGCGCGCGGAGGATCTAACACAACAACATCAGGATGCGCAAATCGTCGCACAATCTTAGACGACTTACTCGCCTTAAACACCTGCGATTCAAGCGTTTGCGCAACATCGCCTTCAAGCGCTTCAACAACATCCCTGCTAAGACCAGAACGCCCAATGTTTCGCCTTGCATTCTTTACAGCAATCGGCGCACCCTCAATACTAAGCACGCGCGCTGGCTCTGCAGCACCAAAAGCGCCAGCAGAACTAGATAAATCTCCGCCAACATTAGCCAAAGTCGCAAGCGGAATCGTAAACAAACCAGATCCAGAATACAAATCCCACAAAAGCGTATTCTTAACGCGCCCACCAAGCGCAGAACGAACTAATCCCAAAACATAGTTCACCAAATGCTCTGGAGCTGCGCGATGAATCTGCCAAAAACCACGCGCATCAACATCGTAATCAAAAGTACGCATACGCGACGAATCACCATCAACCGCAATTCGCACGCGCTCTCGCAACAAAGCCGAACCTGCAACCAACTCATCATTTACTATAAGCGCATAATTTTCGCCAATCGCACTAAGAAGCGCAGACTTATCATTAAAGTCCAAACCCTCAACCCTAGGCTCTGGAACAGCAAGACGAATTTGCACATTTGGCGAGAAAGAACGATTCCACAAATCCAAAGAATCCGCAACACCCAAAACAGCACGCGACGCAAGTGGCATAGTATCAATCGCAATGCGATCATGCGACTCGCGCTTTCGCATAGACAATCGCCCTTCATCATCCGCAACCAGCTCCATGCGCGTACGCCAATTAAATCCGTTAAGCTCCTCATCCCCCGGAATGCGCTCAACGTTAACATCGCTTTCCGCAACATCCATGTGTGCTAAACGCTGGAATTGATTAGCAATTACGGAAGCCTTCCAACGAATCTGCCCAGGCAAAGAAACGTGAATTAAATCCGCTCCTCCAACTCCGCCGCCTTGAGCCAAAGGGCCAGCAAGCTTCCAGTGCGGCTCCACACGATCCGCGCTAGGCTCCAAAACTTCCACAACTTCACCGGTGAAAAAGTGCGCTTTTGCACGCATAGGCTCATCCATGCGCACAACAACCAGCTCACCAGGCAACGCAAATCGCACAAATACAACACGTCCGTCAAGATGACCTACGCATCTGCCTTGATCCGCATAACGCTCGATTCGCATCGTCACTTGCATAGACTACCCCTTAATTTTGCGTTTTGTTAAGCTGATTTTGGTTAAGCTGATTTTAGTTAAGCTGATTTTGGTTAAGCTGATTTTAGTTAAGCTGATTTTACTTCACTTGAATTTACATCGTTTTGATTTTCGTTCTGCTTCTCTTCGTGATTTTTATGATGAAGACGCATAAACGGCGTTGCAATAATCAAGTAAGAAACCCAAATTGCGAGCGCCCAAAACGGCAAACCCATAATCAAACGAACTGTGCCAAGCCACACAACGTGGTTCGTTAAATACAATGGAACTTGCAAAACAAGTCGTAAAGCAAAAACACCAATCCACAATGCTGTAGCAAACATATAAGCGCGCTTAAGTGGCTTATAATCAAGCCAATCGTGAAGCCACGCGCCAAAATTTTCCGTAGGTATTTTACGAATCGACTCAATAACAAGACCTAAAGCCGGCACGCGCGCAATCAACGAAATTGCAAGAAGCGCACCGTACACGGCATTAGTAATAAAACCCATCATATAGTAGTCGCGCGCTTGGTGACTCGTCCACACCCAAATAAGGCAAATTGCAATGGAAACAAGTCCACTAATTGCACCCATCAGAGACTGCCTTTGAATAAGCCGAGCTATAACTTGTAAAACAGCAATCACAGCCGATACAATAACCGTCGTTTGCACATTTCTAGTTACAACAAAGCAAATAACAAACAGCAAGCCTGGAAGCATGGATTCGATTATTCCTCGAATACCGCCCATTGAATCAATTACAGAAAAGTTGCTCCCATCAGAACCGATAGAAGCAAGGGCAGCAAGCCCGGAACTTTTTTTGCCACAAGCATTATTTTTCAAGACGGTATCCTTACGCTACTTAACTTATGCTACTTAACTTACGTTACTTAACTTACGTTACTTAACTTACTGCTATCTAACTTCAGAAAACATTGGGCCGCGAGTAAGAGTAGTTTTCACTTCTACCTGCTGATCGTAGCCTAATGGTTTATCGTCTTTCTTTAAAGCATCGCTAGTATTTTCAGTAGAGGATTTATTCTCACCATCTTTGTTTGCATTTTCTGCCTTTTTGGCAGCAGCTTCTTTTTCTTCTCGAGTCAAAGGCTCGTGCATAGGAATAAAATCGCGAGGAGCAAGCGGCTCTTCACCGCGATTTACAACAATCCCCTTAAACCATTCATCTAGCTGCTTAGTTTCATTATTATTTTCTGCCAGCTCTGTTGCTGCCGGACCAGAGAATATTCCGCGAAGCATCCATCGAGGGCCGTCAATACCAACAATACGAGTAGTTATTGTTTTTTCGCTTACTTTTACTGGCATCAAAATTTCGGTACCAAACTCGCCTTTCGATGTGCAAGCTTGGCTGTTTCCATCAAGCAAATCTTTGCAAACTTCTATCCAAATACCAGTAGTTTTTGGCGCTGCAAAAGCTTCAACTTCTACGCTTGAGGAGCCACATGTTACTGTCATGCCTAAAACTTGTCCCGTTTCACGCTGTTTCTTTACGCGTAATTCAATACCTTGGAAATATGGAATGTAGATTGATCCAAAATCAAGATAATCACTGAAATCCGGTGCGTCTTCGTCGTTGAAATCCCATGGACCAGTTTTTATTTCTTTAACTTCATCTACAACTTTTGAAGATTTTACTTCTTTACGTCGGCCAAATAACCAACCCATTATTCCTCATTTCTTCAAACAACAAATCCGCAACAATAAATTTATTACCGATGCTGCAAATTGCTTAACTTCATCAGATTACCACAAGCAAAGCACTGAAAATTTTCATACGAATAAACGATATTTACGTAATTATCTCAATCCTACGCAAGTTAATAATCACACTGAATACTTTATAGTTAATGGAGCGTGATCAGACCAGCGCGCATCATAACTTTCAGCGCGATCAATCACAAATCCACAAGCGCTTTCTGCAATTTCTGGAGTTGCAAACTGGTAGTCTAATCTCCAACCAACGTTATTATCGAAAGCTTTTCCGCGCTGGCTCCACCACGTGTACGGGCCTTGAATATCTCCTGCAAGCATGCGCATAACATCCACAAACTCGTACTCGTTAATCCAGCGGTCAATATACGCGCGTTCCTCCGGCAAAAATCCTGCACTTTTTTCATTTGCTTTAGCATTTTTAATATCAAGTGGAGTATGTGCAATATTAAAATCTCCGCACAAGATTGCTTGATTTCCGCCGCTTGCTGCTGCATCTCGAAGCTCACCTAAGCGAGTAAGCATTGTGTCCAAAAAGCGGAATTTTTGTTGCATTTTTTGTGGATCGTCCACATTTCCGGCGTGAACATACACGGAAGCGACAGTAATTTCATAACCTTGAGGCGTACGAATATCGGTTTCAATCCATCGTCCAGAATCCACATCCTCACTTAAACCTGGCAAGCCATAGCGCTTTGCTACTACAGGAAGCGATGTAACTAACGCTACTCCAGCGCGACCTTTTACACGGCAAATTTCGTTTATGTACGTAAAATCTTCGTTTTCTTTAGGATTTGCAATATCAGTATTTTCAGATGCGCGATATCCCATTTCAATTTTCGTCATAATTGGGTCGATTGCGTCCTGCGGAGCACGCACTTCTTGCATACACCATACGTCAGGAGTATGAGCATCGGACCAGTCAAGCATCCCCTTACGCTCGGCTGCACGAATACCATTTAAATTTGAAGTCGTAATTGTAATCATAAATCTAACTCTAATATGCGCGTTACACAAATATGCACGCTGCACAAAGCAAAAAATAAGGTGCAGAAATTTATAACCCGTTATTAACCAAGTTATAAACCCTGCACCTTATTTGTTTTATTAAATTTTATTTTATTAAATTTTATTAGATTAGATTAAATTAAATATTTAGATTAGTTAATCTAATTAATTAAATTAATCCAAACCAAGTTCCAAGTTTCCACCAGGAATTGCGTCGAGAAGATCGCGAGTGTATTCCTTTTGAGGATGATCAAACACTTCGTCAGTTGTAGCATGCTCAACAAGCTTTCCGTGTTGCATAACAACAACCTCGTCTGCAATCTGTCGAACAACAGCCAAATCGTGAGTGATGAACAAGTAGCTTAATCCACGCTCCGCCTGCAAATCGTTAAGCAAGTGCAAAACCTGATCTTGCACAAGCACATCCAAAGCAGACACAGCTTCGTCGCAAACGATAACGTCCGGGTCCAATGCCATTGCGCGTGCAATAGCAATGCGCTGACGCTGACCACCAGAAAGCTCGTTCGGGAAGCGAGTCATAACGGAAGCAGGCATACGAACCATATCCAAAAGCTCACGAACACGATTCTGACGGCTCTTTTTATCGCCAATCTTATGAATTCGCAAAGGCTCTTCAATAGAACGATAAATCGAATACATTGGGTCGAGCGAACCGTAAGGATTTTGGAATACTGGCTGAACGTGACGACGGAAATCAAGCAAATCCGCACCCTTTAATTCAGCAATATTCTTGCCTTCGTAAGTAACAGTTCCGCTTGTTGGCTTAAGAAGTCGCAAAACCATGTTTGCAACAGTAGACTTACCAGAACCAGATTCGCCTACAATTGCCAAAGTTGTGCCGCGCTTAATAGAGAACGAAACGTCGTCAACAGCCTTGAAAAGCTCCTTCTTACGAGGAAGCTTAAATTCGCGAGTTAAATGGTCGACTGTAATAATATGCTCGCTCTTTTCAAGAGTTTGCTCACCTACTACGTGATGCTCAAGCAAATTATCCGCGTTACCACCATGCTCCTTAACGGAAATGATTCGCTGAGAAGCAAGGCTTGGAGCAGCAGCAACAAGTCGCTTAGTGTAAGGATGCTGTGGATGCTGCAAAACGTCCAAAGATGGACCAGATTCAACAACACGACCCTTATACATAACAACAACGTGCTGCGCGCGAGCTGCAGCCAAACCTAAATCGTGAGTAATAAACAGAACGGAAGTTCCGAGAGAATCTGTAAGCGTATGCAAATGGTCAAGAATACGCTTTTGCACAGTAACGTCGAGTGCGGAAGTTGGCTCGTCTGCAATAAGCAAATCTGGACGGCAAGCCAAACCGATAGCAATTAACGCACGCTGACGCATACCGCCGGAAAACTCGTGCGGGAACTGACGTGCACGAGTTGCAGCATCTGGCAAACCAGCTTCGTCAAGCAAACCAGCAATACGATCTTCAACACTTGCACCGACAACATACTTTTTGGCAATTTCCCAGGCTTTGTCGTCGTTCACACCGTACTTAATTAAGTCATCTGCCACGCGCCAACGAGTTTCAGAACCTGGAACCCACTCTTTTTTGTAGTAGCCCATGGCTTCATTCATCTTGAATTCATCAAGTCCAATTTCTGCCAAAGACTTACGTGCAACTTCCATCAATTCTGGTAATTCTTTAGAACCGAGGAATGTTTCGTCGTCATTACTTTTGACTTCTACAGCATCACCTGCAAGAGCTTCCGCAAGAGCAGAACGCTTCTCATGGCTTACGTCAACTCCATTTGCAAGAAGAGCTTCCTTAACCTGTGTGCCAATACGCCAAACAGGGTTCAAGTTACTCATAGGATCTTGAGGTACTAAGCCCATTGCAGTGCCGCGCAAAGAAGCAAACTCTTTTGGCTTTAGTTTGCTAATTTCTTGACCCTTAAGCTTAATGGAGCCGCCCGTAACATGGCCTGTTCCTGGAAGCAAACCCAAAACTGCCATTGCAGAAGTGGACTTTCCAGAACCGGACTCGCCTACGATTGCAACCCACTGGCCGGGATATACGCTAAAGCTTGCATCTCGAACAGCGTGAACAGCTTTCTTGGAATCAGTAGTGAAATCAACCTGAAGATTTTTCACTTCAAGCAATGGACCTTGCTCACGCTGCATAGCGAGAGCGTCTACATTTTTATGCGTTGAAATGCTCATAAGTTTTATTCCTCCACGCTAACTTCACGCCTTACGGCTCTTTGGATCCAACGCATCCTTTACAGCGTCACCCATCATAATGAAGGCAAGAACTGTAATAGCAAGCGCAAATGACGGATAGAACAATACTTCTGGACTATTATTGAAGTACCTACTGTAAGTAGCAATATCTCCACCCCAGCTCACGGTAGTAGTTGGCAAACCAATACCAAGGAAGCTAAGTGTTGCCTCCAACACAATGTAGGAGCCGAGAGAAGTTGTGCCAACAACAATTATTGGAGCCAAAGAGTTTGGAATAATATGCCTGAAGAGATTTCGTATTGGCCTAGATCCTAAAGCTGTAGAAGCTGTGTTAAATTCTAGATTCTTTGATTCCATAACAGCGCTTCTAGCTATTCGGGCAACACTAACCCAACCGAATAGAACCATAACTAGAATTATCTTCCACATTGATTTTGTGGTTCTGAACATTTGGAGAACAACGATAGCGCCAAGAAGCATAGGCAAAGCCAAGAAGATATCGGTAATGCGGCTAAGAACAGCATCAACCCAACCTCCGAAGAAGCCTGCAATAGCACCAATCAAAGAACCAACTAAAACAACCAAAGCTGTAGCAATTATGCCGATTGTTACAGAAGTACGAGTGCCATATATTACGCGAGCGTAAATATCGCATCCCTGCTTATCAAATCCAAGAGGATGACCGGAAGAACTTGGCAACAAAGAGTTATTAAGCACGCAATACATTGGATCTCTCTTAACAAGCAATCCAGGGAATAATGCAATAAAGAAAATTGCAATAATTAATATTGCGGAAATAATAAACAAAGGATTTCGTCTCAAAGTACGCCAAGCATCAGCCCACATGCTCGTAGCAGGAGCAGACTCATCAACAGAATCAACTTCCTGTAAAGGAGTGTCATCCAAAGGTGCGACGTAACGTTCCTGACCTGGAAGCGCAATATCTGTAGCAGTCAAATTTTCCTCAACTTTTTCTTGCATAACTATGCTTCTCCTTACGCGTAACGAATGCGCGGATCAAGAGCCGCGTACAAGATATCAACAAGTAAATTGCTGACTACGAAAATCAGCATAAGCAAGGTAACTACAGAAACTACCAGATTGCTTTCACCCTTCAAAATACCTTGATAAGTGAGGAAGCCAATGCCATGAACATTAAATATTGTTTCTGTAATCATTGCGCCACCCATAAGAGCGCCCAAATCCTGACCTAGGAACGTTACTACTGGAATTAAAGAGTTTCGAAGAATGTGTCGAATAATAACAGCGCCTTCTTTTAAGCCTTTAGCGCGAGCTGTACGAACGTAGTCAAGAGCAATATTTGACGAAACTTCAGACCTTGTAAGTCGAATTACATATGCCATAGATACAGATCCAAGAACCATTGCTGGAGTAAGCATATCTAAGAATCCAGGATCATTACTTACATTAGGAGGGAGAATATGCCACTTAATACCAAGCAAATATTGCATAGCATAACCAGTTACGAATGTTGGTACAGAAATAAGAAGCAAAGAAACAATAAGAATTACGCTATCGTACCATTTACCTTTTTTAAGACCGGAAATAATACCGAAAGTTACACCAAACAGTGCTTCAAAAGCGAATGCCATAACAGCAAGCTGAATAGTTACAGGGAATGCACGACCAATTTCGTCAATAACAGGCTGACCTGCAAAGGTTTGGCCAAAGTCAAGAGTAAGCGCATTCTTTAAGAACAGTAAATATTGAATAATAAATGGTTTATCTAGATTATAATTAGCTCGAATTTGTGCCGCGACAGCAGGATTAACTGGCTTATCACCAAACATTGCAGTTACCGGATCACCCGGCAAAGCAAATACTAAAGCATAAACCAATAATGTTGTGCCGAGAACAACAGGAATCATCTGCAAAATTCGACGCAGAATGTACTTACCCATCGGCTTCTCCTTGAATTGTTAACAATTACTCGCAAAAACAACAAAGTGCCACTCCAGTTGAAGAAATTTTTTGGATTATTTCCTTCATTCTTTCAACTGGAGCAGCAATTTCGCTATAAGCGATATTAAATTATTGAGAGGCGATATCAGAATTAATTATTTTTCTGAATATCATGAAATTAATTTATACAAACTCCATATGAAGATTTAAATCTTACTTATGAAGCTGGTAGTAGAGTGGCATGTTCTGCCAATCCATTACGAATCCCTTCAAATCGTGATTCATAACAGCCTTAGCATTCATGTAAAGCAGTGGTACGGATGGGAGATCCTCAAGAAGGGTTTCGCCAGCTTCATGATAAAGCTTAGTTGCTTCGCTTGCATCGGAAGATGCAGTAGCCTTAGTAAGCAATTCATCAAACTTTGGATTCTTGTAATCGCCATCATTAGAACCGTTGCCATCAGCTGCAACAGAAGCAAACTGCTGAGTCAAGTAGTTTTCTGGGCTTGGATAATCTGGCATCCAGCCTGCACGCCATGCACCCTTAACCTTACGCTTGGTGCATGCATCGCGGAACTCCTGGAAGGTTGGGATTGGCGTGGTTTCTGCCTTAACACCCAAATTGTTCTTCACATAGTTCACAACTGCATCGAACACGGACTTAGCAACAGCGTTATCAGCATTGTAGGTGAAGGTAAGAGGACCATCATACTTGGAAATTGCTTCTGCCTTAGCCCACAATTCCTTAGCCTTCTTTGCGTCGAACTTCAAATGCTCGCTACCCTTCAAATTAGGATCGTAGCCTGGGGTCTTTGGAGAAGTGAAGTCGTTAGCAGGAGCAGCAGTCTTGTTCAACACCTTTTCAGCAATTGCCTTACGATCGATAGACATGGAAACTGCTTGACGACGCAAGCGGCCTTCTTCAGTCTTAACATCGAAGTGTGGCAAGCTGGAAGCAATGCTGAACTGAAGAATTACAGAACCAGGCTTGTTGTAAGCAGTGATTGTGCTATCGCTCTGGAAGTTGCTGGTTTCAGTATCTGGAATGTTATCGGTCATATCAAGGTTGCCGGACTGTACGTCACGGTAAGCAGCATTACCATCGGTGTAAATCTTGAAGGTAACGCCATCATTCTGAGCCTTGCGAGGACCATCGTAAGCTGGGTTCTTCACAACTTCAATCTGCCTGTTGTGATCCCAAGACTTGAACAAGTATGGACCGGAGGAAACAGGCTTTTCACCATAAGCCTTTGGATCCTTATAGAAGGATTCTGGAAGTGGAGCGAATGCCAAGTAACCAACCTTAATTGGGAACACAGAATCTGGCTGCTTCAAATCAACGGTGAAGGTGTCCTTATCTACAACCTTCAAACCGGAAAGCTGTTCGTCGCCCTTCAAACCTTCCTTCTGCAATTCGTCATAACCCTTAATGGTCTGGAAGAAGGAAGCGCACTTCTGTGCATTCTTAGCGTTGGCAACGAAGCTCCAAGCCTTGGTGAAGCTTTCAGCGGTAACAGGAGTACCATCGCTGAACTTCTTGCCTGCCTTAAGCTTAACAGTGTACTGAGTTGCGTCTGCGTTTGGGGTAACGCTTTCAGCATCCTCGTTTACTGGGTTGCCCTTTTCATCAAAAGTGACCAACGTGGAATTGACCAACATAGCAGGACGTGCACCAGCGTTTTCATTAATGTTGCCAGGCACCAATTCGTTCTGTGGCTCAGTGTTATTTACGGTAATAATAACCTTTCCACCGTTTGTTTGCGCAGTCTTCGAAGCAGATGAGCCGCAGCCACCAAGCAACATGGCCAGCGAGCATGCCGCAGCAGCAAAAGCTAAAGCCTTATTCTTCATAATTATTCTCCTAACGTCTGGTAGGCAGATGCTATATCAATACAAAAAGCCAAGTCATGAATAAAATAAATCCATCTAGTTTTATTGCCAGATGGATTCTTTTAGCCAATGACAAGGCCTCTTCGTTGATTAAAATTCAATAATACGTATTTTTTCAAACAATGCAATAGTACACATAAATTGTAAAATTTATTGTTTATATCTAAAAATTACTTATCAAAACACCATTTTTTCGCATAAAAACTAAAAAATTTACTATTTTAACAATAATTTTTACTGTTTTTTACTAATTTACATTTATTACATATATGTAAATTATGTAATAAATTATGTAAAGGCATTGTTAATTAGCGAGAAATTATGCATTTATTATACAGATAATTAAGCACGCGGAAAAGCTTGTAAATAGCGCTGTTTCAACGCTTCTATAGACACATGCGTATAGCGTTGCGTAGTATTAAGCGATGAATGACCCAATAATTCTTGCACTTCTCGCAAATCTGCACCGCCGTTAAGCATATGTGTAGCCGCACTATGGCGCAAAGCATGAGGAGAAATATCCGGCACATGCGCACTTTTAGCAGCATCATGCACAACCTGTCTTACTAATCGCTGATCAATGCGCTTTCCGCGAGCGCCAAGAAATATTGCACTTTCGGCAGAATCCTGCAATAAAACTTTTCGACCATCGTCAGAAACCCATGCCAACAGTGCTTTAAAAGCAGGAATACCAAAAGGAACAACGCGCTGCTTATTTCCTTTACCCGTAACTTTTATAGTACGAGATTCAAAATTTACATCATGCACATTTAATCCAGTAAGCTCACCTACTCGCATGCCAGTTGCATATAAAAGCTCTAGAATTGCAGCATTGCGAAGTTCAATTGCTCGGATCTTTTTTGAGGATGATGATGAATTATTAGCTTCATCATCAACATTATTCATTAATTCCTCTGCTTGCGATTCATCAAGCACAGTAGGTAGCATATTTTCAATTTTTGGAGTCATTAAAATTTCTGCAGGATCGCTTTTTATGTATCCAACATGCTGACACCATGCAAAAAATCCGCGCACAGCAACAACTTTTCTAGCTAAACTTGAGCGCGCATGATTCTTAGAAACATTTGCCATCCATAAACGCAAATCATCCGTAGTAAGATCCGAAATATTATTAAAGCCGTGCCGATTACACCATGCTAGGCATTGCAAAATATCGCTTTCGTAAGCTCGCTGCGTGCGCTCCCCCAAGCCCTTATTCGCTCGCACATACGTAATATAATCATCTACTAAACTCGCATACTTAGAAGAACAAGCCAAAGAATCAGCAACAACTGATGATTTATTGCTCATACTTAACTCACCTTCCATAAAAGCTCGAAACAAAACGTTTGCTATACGCGCCTGTCACATGCATAATACAACAAGGAGCTTGTTTATGAACACACGTACAAAATCAACTACACTACCGCAGCAAATACCTGCAGGCGCGCGCATAGTAGTAAGAACATACAAAATTATAGAAGAAAATAACGATGGATCGCAAAAAATCGAGTATCATGATGCGATTGGGCACGTACTCGAGTGGGACGGGGTAATGCTTCATTTGCTTCGAGATCCTGCAGCAAACGGCACTAGAGCTGCCGAAGAAATGTTCATTGATGCCAACACTATTTACCGATTAAAACCAATTCCAGAACGCAAATTCCAAAAACCTCTTAAAGTGTAGTAATACTTCATTTCTTCTATTAGTGTGGTAGAGATTTGAGATTTTTCGCACTGAACGAAGGCGGACGTCAGAGCCGAAGGCTGCTGACAAGCCGAGCGAAGAAGAAAAATCGAAAAATCTCTGCGATT
>CAMXYK010000023.1 GCA_947253155.1 uncultured Bifidobacteriaceae bacterium | reverse complement strand
ACGATCCCGACTTGATTTTCAAAGGTATGGCGGAAATTTATAAGCGCAACCTGCGTTAAACCAACAGTCATTTTAGCGCTTTTTGGGAACATTTGCGGGAAAATCTCCGGCAAATGTAGCTACATTGGTGTGTTTTTGGAACATTTGCCGGAGTTACGGATTACTTACGGATTCGATTACAAATCCAGGAAAAGCTGGTGAATTCGCGTATCGTCATCAAGCTCCGGGTGGAAGGATGTGCCGATTTGGTTGCCTTGGCGCGCGGCCACCACGTGACCATCCACAGTTGCAAGAACTTCAGCATTAGAGCCGACTTCTGCAATATAAGGCGCGCGAATAAACGTCATTGGAACTGATCCAAGCTTGCCAAAATCAGATTCGCAATGGAAGCTACCAAGCTGGCGGCCGTAAGCGTTGCGCTTAACCGTTACGTCCAGAGTGCCGAATCCGTTTACTTCGTTTCCTTCAACGTTCTTTGCAAGCAAAATCAAGCCTGCGCAAGTGCCAAGAACCGGCATTCCGGAAGCAATGCGCTCGCGCAAAGGCTCAAGCATATTCTGCTCTCGAAGAAGCTTAGCTTGCACGGTACTTTCGCCGCCAGGCAACACCAAACGGTCAAAAGACTGCTCCAAGTCGCGCGCTTGACGAAGCTCAATAACGTGCGCGCCAAGCTTTTCAAGCATTAAACGGTGCTCAAGAAAAGCTCCCTGAACAGCTAAAACAGCTACAGTATGAGCGGAGTTACCAGCATTAATAGGTGAGTCTGTCAAAGTCATTCGCCTCAATTATTCGCCTTAATCACTCGCCGCGCTCAGCCATCAAAAGCTTGATTTCCTGCTCGTTAATACCAACCATTGCTTCGCCCAAATTCTCGGAAAGCTTAGCAATCATCTTGGCATCCTTGTAATTAGTCACAGCCTTCACAATTGCGGCCGCGCGCTTTGCTGGGTCGCCAGACTTAAAGATGCCGGAGCCAACGAACACGCCTTCAGCGCCAAGCTGCATCATCAAAGCAGCATCAGCTGGGGTAGCAACACCGCCGGCTGCGAAGTTCACAACAGGAAGCTTGCCGTTTTGCGCAACGTACTTTACGAGTTCGAAAGGCACACGCAAATTCTTAGCTTCCTCAAAAAGCTCATCCTCGCGCATGCTGGTGAGCTTGCGAATGGCGGAATTCATCATACGCATGTGGCGCACAGCCTGAATCACGTCGCCAGTGCCCGGCTCGCCCTTAGTGCGAATCATAGAAGCGCCTTCGTTAATCCTGCGCAAAGCTTCACCCAAATCCTTAGCGCCGCACACGAAAGGCACAGCAAAATCGCGCTTATTAATATGGTAAACGTCGTCAGCTGGGGAAAGCACTTCGCTTTCGTCAATGTAGTCAATTTCAATAGCTTCAAGCACCTGAGCTTCAACAAAGTGGCCAATTCGGCACTTTGCCATCACAGGAATAGACACAGCTTCCTGAATGCCGTGAATCATTGCTGGATCGCTCATGCGAGAAACGCCGCCGGCTGCGCGAATATCGGCAGGAATGCGCTCCAATGCCATAACTGCGCAAGCTCCAGAATCCTGAGCAATCTTTGCCTGCTCTGGAGTGGTTACATCCATAATCACGCCGCCCTTAAGCATTTGAGCCAGCTGGCGGTTTAATGCCGTGCGGTCTTCGCCGCTTTTATTCTGCGGATCTGAGGATTCGTTCACGGTTGCTGCAGTATTCAAGTTCTCAGTCATCATTCCTCGCTTTATTAGATGTATTATGCGCGTTTGCGCACGTTTGCAAGTTTACGTTCTGTTGGAATTTAACCACATTCGTAGGATATATGCCTAATAAATATTACAACCCTGTGCGCTATTAAAATCTTATTTATACAAATTATTGGTGACTTTTTTGGATTAACATACGGTGAGCCTGGTTTATTAATAAGCTACGATTAGTAAAGCCGGCGACTTTAAGCGTAATTAGTAAATTGCTTGCAAACTTGGCAATCAATTGCGCTGTAGCGTTGAGCAAAATAAATAAAAGTAAATAAAAAATAGTTATAAAAATAAATAAATAAAAATTAGTGCCATTTATATGCCATTTAGAAAGGTCTATGGTATGGGTAACACAAAACCCGAAGAAGGCGCGCACGAAATAACCGGCGCGACCAAGGAATTCTCAGGGAAAACTTACGAAAGTAAGTCTAATGAAAGCGCTAAAGCGAGCGCAGCTAAAGCAAGTACAGACGAGTCACTTAACGATGCAGCGTCAAACGCACCGCGCAATCGCAAATTAAGCAAGCCGTGGTTCATTACTATAGCAATTGTTGCGATTGTTGTAATAAGCGCGATTTTTGCTACAGTAACCGACAAAAATTTGTTTAATTCGAAAAACGCTGTAAGCGAAATGTCACACAAAACTGTGACGATTGGCCTAAAACTTGCTCCTACAAATCTCGATATTCGAAACCAGTCTGGCTCTGCGTTAGATCAGCTTCTTATTGGAAACGTTTACGAGGGCTTGGTTGCGCGCGATTCAAAAAACCAAGTTTCGCCTTCTTTAGCAAAAAGCTGGGAGATTAGCAAAGATGGTTTGCACTACACGTTCCATCTTCGTAAAAATGCAGTATTTTCTAACGGCCACAAGCTCACTGCAAAAGATGCAGAATGGTCATTTAACGAGCTTGTTTCAAAGCAGTATCGCGGCTCTAATATGGTTGGAAAAGTTGAGTCTGCAAAAGCAAAGGACGATTACACTTTTGAAATTACGCTTAAAGAGCCAAATTCCAAGCTTTTGTGGGCTTTGTGCTCTCGTGCAGGCTTAGTATTCGACAAAACTGCCAATTACGATGCTAAAACGCAAGCTGTTGGCTCCGGACCGTACGTAATTGACAAATTCGTTCCAAACGATCGCGTTGTTTTGAAAGCGAATTCGCTCTATAAGGGCATTCATCCTGCGAAAACCGAAAAAGTTGTTGTGCGATACTTTGTTGATGACAACGCTGCTGTTGACGCGCTTTCTTCAGGCGCGGTTGAAGCTCTTGCTCCAATCTCCGGCCAGCTTGCTAAGCCGTTTAAGGATGATTCTAAGCGTTACGTTGTGCGAGCTGGAAACGGCACAGATAAGTTTGTGCTTGCTATGAATATGAACGGCGAGCGCACGAAGGATTCTCGCGTGCGAAAAGCTATTCGTTACGCGATTGATCACAAGCAAATTATTGCGTCTCGAGGCGGCACGGATATTCCACTTGGCGGCCCAATTCCATCTCTCGACCCAGGTTATGAGGATTTAACTAAGCTTTATCCGCATAATATTCAGCGCGCGAAGCAACTTATGAAGGAAGCTGGCTTCGACGAGTCACATCCGTTGCAACTTTCGCTTACTTACCCAAATATTTACGGCACTCAACTTGGCGACCAATTGCGCTCGCAACTTAAAGCTGCAGGAATTGATCTGAAGGTGAATGTTGTTGAGTTTACAACCTGGCTTCAGGACGTGTATAAGAATAAGCAGTACGATTTGTCGATGGTTGACCACAACGAAAGCCACGATTTTGGCCAGTGGGCGGATCCTACTTACTACTACGGTTATAACAATAAGCAAGTGCAAGACTTGTACGCGAAGGCTATGCTTTGTGCGAATGAGCATGAGTCGTACGAGATGCTTAAGAAAGCTGCGCGCATTATTAGCAAGGATGCGCCTGCTGATTGGCTGTTTAACTACCGCGTTGTAACTGCGAAGGTGAAGAATCTTGAAGGAATGCCGTTTGACATGAATCAGGAAATTTTGCCGCTTTACAATTTGCGTTTAACTAAGTAACTAAGTAGATAAGTAACTATTTAACTAATTAACTACTTAACTAAAAATCTATGCAAAAAAGGGGAGTTATAGATGTTTCGCATGATATGCCAGCGCATGCTGCTTTTTATTGCAGCTTTGTTTTGCATTTCTGCGGCGGTTTTTCTTGCGCTTCGCGTTCTTCCTGGAGACGTTGCGCAAGTTATGGCTGGTCTTAACTCCCCTCGCGGCAAAGTTGAGCAGTTGCGTGTTGAGCTTGGCTTAAATAAGTCGCTTTTTACGCAATATGTAGATTGGCTTTTGGGATTGCTTCGCGGAGATTTTGGCATTTCAATGCTTACGGGAAGGCCCGTGGCAAGTATGATTGCAACTCGCGCTACTATTACTTTTCCGCTTATTATTCTTGGCCTTGTAATTGCGCTCGCAATAGGTATTCCGCTCGGCTGCTTTAAGGTAACTCATGAGGGGAAGCTTACTCAATCAATTTTGCGTTTCGTAGCTCTTGCTTCTGGTTCTGTGCCAGCTTTGTGGGGTGCTATGTTGCTTATTTTGCTTTTTGGCAGGGGTATTGGCGTTTTTAATTTGCTCCCAACTCAAGGTTTTCCAACAGAAGGTTGGAGTGATTTTCCAGAAGCTTTTGCTTCTCTTCTTCTTCCTGCTATTACGGTTGGCATTATTGTTGGCTCTAGTTTTATGCGATACACTTCCGCAACGCTTGAAAATATTGCGCAAAGTGAAGTAATCGCTCAATCTATGGCTTGTGGGCTTACTCGTAAACAGGCTATATGGCGCGTTGCTTTGCGTCTTGCTCTTCCGCAGCTTGTGTCTGTAATTGGATTGACTTTTGCTCATATGATTATGGGCGTTATGGTTATTGAAAACCTATTTTCTTTACCTGGTATAGGTATGGGAATGGTTCGTGACGTTGGATTGCGTGATTTAATTGCAGCTCAAGGTGAGCTTTTTATGCTGGCTGCACTGTTCTTGCTAATCGGCTTAGCTGTTGATATTACGCATCGTTTGCTTGATGCCAGGTTGGATGAAAATGCGGTTGAAGATTAATAATTTAAGTGAGGTGAGTTTGTGCATAAACTAAAATTTAGTATTCTAAAACGCATATGGGATGCCGCTTTTGGAAAATTCGTATGCACAACTCTCGCAATATGGCTTTTTGTGGCGATTGTTTCGTTCTTTTGGACGCCTTATTCGCTTTTGCAAACAAATGGATACGAAGTATGGCAAAAGCCGTCGTTTGCGCATCTGCTTGGCACGGATGGCACAGGCGCGGATATTCTTAGCTGGCTTATGGCTGGTTCTCGAGTTGAATTATTGCTTGTTATTTGCACAATAATGCTTGCTTCAAGCGTTGGAATGCTTCTTTTGGGTCTTATGATTTCTAAATCCAATGCAATTCGTGGCGTAAGTGTTATGGCTGTTGATGCACTAATTTCTATTCCAACTGTGCTAATTGCGCTTATGCTTGCTGTTCCGCTTTCAGCAAGTGTTTTGGTAATAGTATTGGCTTGTGGCATAGGTTACGGCTTAAATTTGGCTCGTATTATTCGCCCAAGTGCGTTGCTTGTTTTGCAATCTGATTACGTAAATTCTGCGATTTCTAATGGTGCTTCAAGAATATACGTGCTATTTCGTCATGTTTTGCCAAATATTATGCCTATAGCTGTAGTGCAACTTTCGCTTTCTGCTGGAACAGTGATTTTAGCGGAAAGCGGTTTAACTTATTTGGGTGTTGGAGTGCCTTCGGGGGTTCCTAGTTGGGGTCGTGTGCTTACTACTTCTGTAACGCTTATTCACGTAAATCCTTTGGCTGTTTTGTGGCCTGGATTAATCGTAACTGTAGTTGTTGTGGCTCTTAATTTGCTTGGAGACGTGTTTAGCACAGTTCTAAATCCTTCTGCAAAGTCGCAATCAAGTAAGCAATTAAGTAAGCAAGTAAATAACGAAGTTGGCGCAAAATGAGCTTAAATATTCAAAATCTTACGCTAAATCTTGGCGAAAAGCGCATTCTTAGCAACGTGTCGCTTCAAATTTCAGATGGCGAGCGCGTCGGCTTAGTTGGTTCTTCCGGATCTGGCAAATCTATGCTTATTCGCGCTATTACAGGCTTGTTGCCATATGATGCAAAGGTTTCGGGATCTTGCATGCTTGGTGATTTTCAAAGTGTGGGAGCTAGTGATGAGGATCTTGCGCGCATTCGTGGAAAATACGTTGGCGTGGTATTTCAGCAAGCGAATCGCGCGCTTAACCCAGTTTTAAGCGTTGAGGAGCAGATTTCGCTTCCTTTGCGCATGCATTATGGGCTTAATCGCAGCGATATTCATAATCGCGTTTGCGTAATGCTTGAAAAAGTTGGTTTGCCGGTTAATTTTGCTTCTAAGCGTACGTTTGAGCTTTCCGGCGGACAGCAGCAGCGAGTTGGTATTGCAACCGCTTTGATTACGTCTCCGCGTTTGATTTTGGCAGATGAGCCAACTACTGCTCTTGACAGTGTGACTCAAAAAGAGGTTGTGAATCTGCTTACTTCGCTTGTTGACGATATGGGCGCTTCGATGCTTTTTGTAACTCACGATTTTTCTGTGCTTTCAAAAGCTGCTAAGCGTTGCTACGTGCTTGATTCTGGGAAATTAGTTGATAGTGCGGATGTTCAAGATTTGCTAGAAAATCCGCGTGTTAATTCGACTAAGCAGTTGGTTGATGCTGCTAAAAAGTTGACTTTGCGAGCGCAAAAATTAGATTCTACGAAAGTTGATTCGCAAAAAGTAAGTAGCGAAAATACAACTATCGAAAATACAACTATCGAAAATAACGCGCTTATACAAGCGAAAAATGTTCACGTTAGTTTAGGTCGCGGAAAATCTCGCGCAGAAGTACTAAAGGGCGTTGACGCGAGTCTTTTTAAAGCAGAATCTCTAGCTATTATTGGAGGTTCTGGAAGCGGCAAAACAACGCTTATTCGCGCAATGTTAGGTCTTCAAAAAATTTCGGATGGAATTGTTACTTATAATTCGAAAATAGTAAATTCTTCCGAAAAATATAGTGACGAATATAACGCTCTTCGTAAAGAAACTTCTCTTGTTTTTCAGCATCCGTTTGCAGCTTTAGATCCGCGATGGAGCGTTCGAAAAAGCGTTGCAGAACCGCTTAATATTTGGAAAAAGTCGCTTCAGTTAGACGACGAAACTATTAATAAGCGAGTTGACGACGTTCTAAAATTGGTTGGTTTAAATCCTTATGATTTTGCTGAAATATATCCGCATGAGCTTTCTGGCGGCCAAGCTCAGTGCGTTGCTATTGCGCGCGCTTTAGTAAACAATCCGCGCGTTTTGGTTGCGGATGAGCCAATGAGCGCAATAGATGTTGCTGAGCGAACGCGTATTCTTGACGCGTTTGCTGCAATACGAGAAGAGCGTCCAAATATGTCGTGTATTTTTGTAAGCCACGATTTAGGCATGATTCAGCATTTAGCAACGCGCGTAATCGTGCTTAATAATGGGAAAATTGTGGAATCAGGAAGCGTAAAAAACGTATTAAATAATCCGCGTCACGCATATACTAAAGCGCTACTTAACGCCGCAATCATGTAAAACAAATATTTTAGGTAACTTTTTGCGCTTATAGTCTAATATAGTTACGTAAATATAGTTGTAAATACAGTTACATATGCGTCAACGAATGTGCATAAATGAAGGGATTGGCATGAGCGAAAATATGCAGCAAAATGAGTCTGCTGATAATGCAATATTTGCGGAAAATTATGCTCGCGCATTAAGTACATACCCGGGTCAGGTAATCGTTGATTTAAAAGCTTTGCGCGACAATATGCGCGCTTTGGTTGCGCGAGTTGGTCAGGATTTGCAGCCTGGGCATAAAGCTCCTGCGGTTATGGGCGTTGTAAAAGCAAACGGCTACGGGCATGGGCTTATTCCTAGCGCGCTAGCAGCATTAGCTGGGGGAGCCACATGGCTTGGCACAGCGCAGCCTTACGAAGCTCTTCGTTTGCGCGAAGCTGGTATTGATTCAAGCCGCTGCCATATTCTTACTTGGCTTACTAGCGCTCCAACTACTAGATTTGCGGATTTAATTTCAGAAGATATTGATATTTCTGTAGGATCTGTTGACTCTCTTGACGCTGTAGCTTTTGCTGCGCGTAATTTGGGAAAGCCTGCTCGCGTGCACGTAAAAGTTGATACTGGTTTTGGCAGAAATGGTTTTACTCCAGAAGGCTTTGGGGCTGCTCTTGAGAAGTTAAAGCAGTATGCGAGCGAAGGCGTAATTGAGGTTATTGGCCAATGGAGCCACTTGGCAGTGGCAGATTCGCCGGATGTTCCAGAATTTGTGGACGCAACTGAGCGTCAAATACAACAATTCCACGAGTTTACAAATAGAATGAGTGAAGCTGGTTTAGCGCCTAAAATTCGCCATTTAGCAAATACTGCAGCAACTCTTAACCGTCCGGAAATTCGTTTCGAGCTTGTTCGCCCAGGAATTGGATTGTACGGTTATGAGCCGGATCCTTCAATGGGAAATTCCCAAACCTACGGATTGCAGCCTGCTATGACTCTTCAAGCTCAACTTGGAACTGTAAAAACTGTGGAAGCAGGGCATGGAATATCTTACGGACGCACTTATTTGACTCCAAATAATACGAGCACTGCTATTGTGCCTCTTGGATACGGGGATGGGATTTTGCGCTCAGCTTCCGGATTTGACATGCAAGGTACGCGTCACGTGGATAAGCCTGGCGGACCTGTTCGCGTAGAAACAAATAAGGGTGCGCTGGTTTTGAACGTTTCAGGGCGAGTTTGCATGGATCAGTTCATTGTTGATCTTAAAGGAGACGCTTACGAGCTTGGCGTTAAAGAAGGTAGCACAGTAACGCTTTTTGGACCTGGTAGGGGTGTTGCGTATGCTGAGCCTACTGCAGACGATTGGGCGGAGGCTGCAGGAACAATCAGCTACGAAATTATGACTGGAATTGGCGCTCGCGTGCCGCGTCTTTATCGTAACGCTTACGAAGTGCTATCTTCTAGCGATATTGCAAAACTGGACGAGAAAAGTCTTATATAAATCTTATATAAATCGCAAATAAAAGAGGTGTTCAATGTGTGACGAAGTAATTGCTTCAGATAACGAAGTCGTTGGCGAATACGATTTGCACGACACTGAGCGTTGGGCGAGCGAGCCTCATCACACGCGTGCTAGAACGCCTTTTGAGCGTGACCGCGCGCGAATAATACATTCCTCTGCGCTTCGTAGATTGGGTGCAAAAAGTCAGGTTTTAGTAGCAGGTTCTGACGATTTTGCGCGTACTCGCTTAACGCATACGCTGGAAGTTGCGCAAATTGGTAGACAGATTGCAGCAATGCTTGGTTGCGATCCGGACGTTGTTGATTGTGCTTGCTTATCGCACGACTTGGGCCACCCACCATTTGGTCACAACGGTGAGCGCGCACTTGCAGAATTGGCGAAAAATATTGGCGGATTTGAAGGAAATGCTCAAACTCTTCGCCTACTTACACGATTAGAGCCGAAAGTTTTTCGGCAAAACGGTTGTAGCGCAGGAGTAAATCTTACGCGTGCGGCTCTTGATGCTGCAGTAAAATACCCGTGGGGATTAGAAGAAGCTCAAGCTCACGACAAAGGCGAACGAGACTTAAAATTCTGCGTTTATCCGGATGATCGAGACGTATTTGAATGGCTGAAAATTGGAGCGCCTCACGAAGCAAAACCAATGGAATGCCAAATAATGGATCTTTCTGACGATATTGCTTACAGTGTTCACGATATTGAAGATGCGATTGTAACCGGCGCTTTTAACCCGGCTTTAGTTGCGGATTCTAGCGTAGTGGATCAAGTTATTAGCGAAATGCACGCATGGTATGGCAATCAGTGGGATGCGGATAAGCTTTTGGCGGCTTTGGGGCGTTTACGCTCTCTTCACATGTTCCCTGATTCTTTCGATGGTTCGCGCAGAGCTTTGGCACAGTTGAAGAATATTACTAGCGCTCTTATAGGACGTTTTGCAAGATCTGTTGAGCATGCTACTCGCGCTTGCTACGGTGACGGTCCGCTTGTGCGCTACCGTGCGAATGTTGTGATTCCGGAAGATACTTCGTACGAAATTGTAATGCTAAAAAGTTTGGCAGTGCATTTTGTTATTGAGCCGCGCGAACACGAGTTTTATAGGCGAGAGCAGAAGATTTTGACGGATTTGGTGGAAGTGTTTATGAGTAAGTCTCCGCGCTCGCACGATGCTATGGAAGCAGTGTTCGTTGGAGACTGGAACGAGTGCACTAACGACGATGAGCGTCTTCGCGTTGTTATTGACCAAGTAGCAAGCCTAACTGACGGTTCTGCAGCAGCTCTTCACGCAGCTCTTTGCTAGGTTTATAAAAAAAAATAGGCATTGCTTGTGCGTTTAGCAAAACAATGCCTATTTTTGTAAATTAACTATTTTATGTAAATTAACTAACTAAATTTACTTTAAAAAAGTTAAGTTAATATTTAAGCGTTTAAATCGATATCGCTAAAATCAAAGTCGTCCAAATTGAAGTCGTCCAAATTGCTTAAATCGATATCGTCCAAATTGAAGTCATCCAAATTGAAGTCGTCCAAATCGCTTAAATCAAAGTCGTCCAAATTCAAATCATCGAACTCAGGAGATTCTAAGTAGTCGGAAATTTCCTTCAACCAATCATCTTCAATATCAAGATCTGAAATTTCATCTTCAGAGGATGCATCTGCGGAAGGTGCATCTGCGGAAGGTGCGTCTGTGGAAGGTGCGCTTGCGGAAGGTGCATCTTGAGAAGATGGTGCTTCATTCTTTTCAGAATCTGCAGGATTTGGAGCCTGAGGAGATGCAGGTGCAGGAGACGCAGGTGCAGGAGGCACAGGTGCAGCAGGAGATGCAGTAGATTCTACATGTGAATCTGCTTCGCCACGCTGAGCATCTTCAATAGCTTTTTTCTTAGCTTGAGCAATTGCATTCTTAAGGTTTTTCGCAGTAATCTTCTTGTTAAATTCGTCTGATGAAGCCCAGACATTGTTAATAGTTGCTAAGTCAGATTCTGCAAAAGACTTACCCTGAAGATTATCTCTATTCTTAAGGAATTCTTCTGCAGCAGCTTTAAGACTTCCGTCAGCGCCTTGAACGTCGTACTTAACGATTGTTTCTGCGTAATCTAATGCTTCTAAATAAGTTCTTTGAAGAGTTTCAACCTTAGTCTTTAAATCTTTTTTATATAAAGCGCGCTGTTCTTCAGAAAGTTTCTTTCCAACTGATCGAGCATATTCTTCGAATTCATCTAACGTTTGTTTAGCAAGACCAGCAGCAACCTTAACAGTATTATCGTCAATAGGGCCTAAGTTTTGATCGTCAACTTTTTGATCTTTTTCTGCTGCTTTATCTTCTGCCTGTGGTTGAGCAGCCTTAAATAAATTTTGAAGTTTATTTTGTGGATTTTGATCTTTTGAAGTATCCACAACAGGAGTGTTAACTACTGGCGTTTCGTCAGCAAACGCAGTATTGGCAAAACCGCATACAGCAACAAAAGCTGAAACAGTCAGACCGGTGACGGCAACAGTTTTAGTAAACTTGGTATTCATATTTTTCCTTGTGTAATTTCCTTCATTTTTTTGTGAAGGAATACTGCATTAACATTTCTGTTTTGCGGTTACTAACCGCTATGTATGCTGTGCATACATCATTCACTTATACCAGACCCCCGTATATAAAATCAAATTCGCAACACGCGCAAGAAATTCACAGCATGTTTTTCTTTATTACCGCTCGCCGCAGGTTTGAGATAAGCTATATAGCATGGTTGGAATTATTGCGAAAGAAGACATTGAGCGCGTGCGCGCCGTGGCAGATTTATACGATATTGTGTCTGCAACGGTTACGCTTAAGCCTTCCGGAACAGGCACTTTTGTTGGCCTTTGTCCATTCCACGACGAAAAAACGCCAAGTTTTAGTGTGCGCCCAAGCCTAGGCGTTTGGCACTGCTTTGGGTGCGGTGCCGGCGGAGATGTGTTCAAATACGTTGAGCAAAAAGAAAATATTGATTTTCGCGAAGCAGTAGAGCTTTTAGCAGACCGCTACCACATTGAAATGCACTACAAGCAGGTTCAAAATGGTGATGCTCAAGCTCACGCTGGTTCTAAGCGAGCAAGGCTTTTAGAAGCTAACGAAGAAGCGCAAAAGTTTTTTGTTGCAAATCTTAATACTGAAGAAGCTGCTGCAGCGCGAAATCTTCTTGCCGGACGAAACTTTACTCCTCAACAAAGCGCGCGTTTTTCTTGCGGCTACGCTCCTAAAGGTTGGGATAATTTAGTTAGATATTTATCAAATAAAGGCTTTACGCGTCAAGAGCTTCTCGACGCAGGACTTGCTAGACTAGGTCAGCGCGGAATATACGATTACTTCCGCGGAAGACTAACTTGGCCTATTCGCGATTCGACTGGCAGAACTCTTGGCTTTGGTGCTAGAAAACTTTACGACGACGACTCTATTAGCGCGAAATATATTAACACTCCTGATACTGCGCTGTACCGCAAAACGCAAGTTTTATACGGAATTGATTTAGCTAAAGCAAATATTGTAAAAAAGCGCCAAGTCGTAATAGTTGAGGGCTATACAGACGTTATGGCATGCCATTTAGCTGGAGTTGACACCGCTGTTGCAACTTGCGGAACTGCTTTCGGCGTTGAGCATGCAAAAATTGTACGAAGGCTTATTTCAGACGATTCTTTGGGTGCAATCCAGCTTGTGGGGCCAATAAAAGTAGATGGGCAGTCTGTAAGCTCGCGCATTGTATTTACTTTTGACGGTGATGCTGCAGGTCAGAAGGCTGCGTTACACGCTTTTGGCTTGGATTCTGCGTTTTTAACTCAAACTTTTGTTGCTGTAGCTGACAATAATCTCGATCCTTGCGATTTGCGCATTCAGCGCGGTGATGAAGCTGTGCGCTCGCTTGTTTCTCACGCAAGTCCGCTTTACGACTTCGTTATTGACACTGTAATTAACCGTTTTGATACTTCGTTCACAACCGGCCAAATGGGTGCTGTTAAGGCTGTGGCTCCTCTTATTGCGCAAATTCGTGACCGTTCGCTGCTTGACTTGTATGCGCGTAAAGCTGTTCGCGCAATCGGTGTTGATTTGGCTGTTATGCGTCGCGAAGTTGAAGCTTCACGTCGCCGCTTGAAAGTTCATGACGAAGATGCGTACGCGTCTAAGCGCAGCTCGACTTCAGCTTTTGGGCAGCAAGTAAGCGATTCTCGTTCTGCAGATTCGCCTGTTTCGCGCATTCAAATTGCGCGTTCGTCTGCGCAAAATCAGCATTATTATCGAGTTGATGATGTTGTATTCATGTGCGAACAGCAATGTATGGCGCTACTATTACAAGTTCCTCTTGCTTTTAATGAGAAATTATTTGCGCAACTTACGTTGAATAATTTTATTACTCCAGTATTTCGAACGCTATTCCAAGCTTTTGTTGCAGCTGGAGGATTACCAACTGGTAACGTTACGCAAGGATTGTGGCTGCACATGATGACTAAGGCAGCAGGTCCTTTGCTGGAGCCTGTTATTACGGAACTTTCCGTTATGCCATTGCCGCTTCCTGCATTATCAGACTCGTTAGAAGATGGTAATAGTCACCAAAATCAGCAAGCTTCGAACGGATCTCCTTCAGATGTTTTACGAAAAGCTACTGTTGCGGAAAGCAAGTATGCAAACGAGCTGCTTATTCGACTTCTAGACGTTGGTTTTATGCGTAGAATCGGCGCGGCTAGAGCGCGAATGACTAAGCTTCCTGACGGCCAAGAAAAAATTGCGCTTCTTGGGCAAATTACTTCAATGGAAGCGGCTCGCAAAAACTTGCAGTCGCAAATCATGTAACCTTTAATACAATTTTTTGCAAGTTGTAATTCATTCGCGTGGATATTAGTGTGGTAGAGATTTGAGATTTTTCGCACTGAACGAAGGCGGACGTCAGA
>CAMXYK010000022.1 GCA_947253155.1 uncultured Bifidobacteriaceae bacterium | reverse complement strand
TCTTTAAGTACCATTGGCGAGAAGTGACGATTTCCAAAGGCTTATCGCCCTTTTCATAGAAGTTTGTCATACGCTTTGTTGGCTTTGGTTCGCCATCCATGTCGCCGGCAGCCTGCAAAGCTTCAACAACTTCCTTACGAGCTGAGAATGCTGTTTTGCCAGCAATCTTCTCGAACATTTCGCGACCGGACTCGTCTGTAATCCAATCAGGAGTGGTCATAACAATGCGTCCGTTACGCTGAATGATTGGTCGAGTTGGCAAACTCAAGTCGCGCCACCACTCAACGTCGGTTACGTCACCGAAAGTGCAGCACATTGCAATGCCAGCACCCTTATCCATTTGAGCGGCAGGATGAGCCAAAATTGGCACCTTAACTTTGAACAGTGGAGAATAAACTTCTTGACCAAAGTACTTCTTATAGCGCTCATCGTCTGGGTGCGCAATCAAAGAAGTGCAAGCTGCAAGCAATTCTGGACGCGTAGTTTCAATATAAATTGGCGTGCCATCTTCAAAACGGAACGCAATCTTATGGTAGAAACCAGGATATTCGCGAGCCTCAAGCTCTGCCTGAGCAACTGCAGTCTGGAATGTAACATCCCACAAGCCTGGAGCATCTTTCTGATACGCTTCTCCGCGAGCAAGATTGCGAAGGAATGCTTTTTGCGCGACTCGGCGAGGCTGCTCACCAATCGTGTGGTAAGTCTGAGACCAGTCCACAGAAAGGCCAAGCCTACGCCACAATGCTTCAAATAGCTTCTCATCTTGGGAAGTTAAGCGTTCGCAAAGTTCAATAAAGTTCTGACGGCTTACAGGAACCTGATCTTTTGCCTCAATTTTCTTGCCTTCTGTGCCTTCAAATGGAGGCTTAAAATCAGGATCATATTTAAGCGAAGTATCGACTCTCACACCGTAATAGTTTTGCACGCGACGCTCAGTTGGAAGGCCATTATCATCCCAACCCATTGGGTAGAAAACATCAAAGCCCTTCATACGCTTATAACGCGCAATAACATCCGTATGCGTGTAAGAAAATACGTGTCCTACATGCAAGTGGCCGCTTACGGTTGGAGGTGGTGTATCAATAGAATATACGGCCTTGCGGTCGCGGGAATTGTGGAATGCGTATGTCTTGGCTTCATCCCAATTACTACGCCATTTGTCTTCAAGACCATCAACACCAACCTTGTTAGGAAGCGGCGTTAAATGGGCGTGCTTTACTGTGTTATCCTGTTCACTCATGAACTGAATATTAGAAACTCAGTGCGACAACGCAAATATTACGATTTTATTATGCTTTCTACTTCACTGTCACGTTACGCAATGGAAGCAGCTGATCCGTCATATTCTTTGTATATCCACTGATATTAGATTTCACAGCCATAACACTCTTGCGCGCATATAGCCAATGTGCTGCAGCATTTCTACTAACTTCATGAGCATATGCACGAGCGTTCGCTTCATATTCTGCAGGACTCTTAGCACGAACAGCATTAGCCCAGGCTTGCTGCGATTGAGCATCTTGCAAAACAAATGGTGAACCACTTTCTGCAAATGTGCCTTCATCTAATGTGTGATTTAGCGTAACAAGAGCCATATCATACTTTCCGTCTTTTATGCGCTTTCGTAACGTTGCATTGTCAACTTCTTGAACATCAAATTTTGCTCCGCTAACAGCAATAATTTGATTAGCTAATGCACGCCCAACATCACCTTCGCCTTGTGGCACAAGGAAAGTTATGGTACCTAAGTATCTTGATCTAAAGTAATGGAATAATGATGCAGATTTTCGCTGATCATATGGATACAATCCATTTAAATCCTCATAACCAGGCGAAAGTGGATCAATTGGACCGCCAACTTGCACACCACCGTTACCATCAGCGTCCAATACTGTTTTTGCATTCATAGCATAACGAGTTGCTTTACGAGCTTGTTCGTCGCAGAAAATTGATGCAACAGTACTATTAAATGCCACAAATCGTACGCGCGTACTCTGTCCTTCTACCATTTGAGTATCAGCTACAGCTGCAAGACGCTTATTTTCATTGCCTTCAAGAGGAACAGCCATTTGCACATTATTTTGTTCCATAGCTTGAGCCAAATCAGCATCACTTGCGTAATACTGCAAAGTAATACTTGCGCATTCCGCAGGAGTTCCCCAGTATCGACTGTTACGCACAAGAACTAAAGAATTACCTTTGTTATAGCTACTTACTGTAAAAGGACCGGTACCTAATGCTCCGTTAGAGTAATCAACTACAGCATTCGTATCGTATACAATACCAATTCGTCCTGCAAGGCGACGCAAAAGCAATGCATCTGGAGCTTTTAATTTAATAACCAAAGTGTAATCATTCGGATTGCTGACGCTTTCAATATTCGTCAACGTACCATATCCAGGATAATTCTTCGTAATACCCTGCTGTAACGATTTAAGAGCAGCTTGAGAATTCATTACGTCGCCGTTAGAAAAACGTACGCCGCGGCGTAAATTAAAAGTATATGTCAAACCGTCTTTTGAAACATCCCAAGACTTAGCTAAGCCAGGTTGCAAACTATTGTCATCTCCGCGCTTAACTAATGTTTCGTAAACATTATCTAATAAAGCCTGCTGAACGGCATCACTATCATCATTGCGAATATCAAGAGATTCAGGAGCTGTTCGTAAACCAACTTTTAATACGGAATTACCTGCAGGATGAGCAAGTGCGTCAATGGGAGAACGTCCTTGATACATTTGCCAACCGCACCATAAAACAACAACCATCACTACTGAAACAACCATGAAAACAACCCATGGAATCCAGCCTGCGCTAGATTTACGATGAGATGTTCTGGAAGAATGATATGCATATCTGCCTGTTCTTGACATAGCTTACAGTCTATAACAATAGCTGAAAAAGAAACACAATACAGAGAAATACAGCTATTCTCACAGCAATGCGGATGGGCATGTTGAGCGAAGAGGACACGATTCACATTTAGGATTTCTAGCAGTGCATATTGTTCTTCCGTGCAAAATAAGACGATGCGAAAGATTAGTCCATTCACTTGGTTCAAAATACGAAGTTATTTCATTCTCAATGGCAACTGGATCCGGACGCACATTGGGCTTATTCCAATCTTTTCTCCAACCAAGCCTTCCAGTAACGCGCATTACGTGCGTATCAACCGGGAATCCAGGCAAGCCAAAAGCATTACCGCGCACAACATTTGCAGTTTTGCGGCCAACACCCGGTAGCGATGTTAAATCTTCAATATTTCGCGGAACTACGCCATTAAAATTGCTTTCTAACTGTGCAGATAAAGCAATAATATTGCGCGCTTTTACGCGATAAAATCCAAGTGATTTAATAATAGATTCAACTTGTACAGCTGAAGCTTTTGAAAGTGCTTTAGGATTAGGAAACGTGCTAAAAAGTTCTGGAGTTACCATATTCACACGCTTATCTGTTGTTTGAGCACTAAGAACAGTTGCAATAAGCAGCTCAAAAGGATTAGAAAAATTAAGAGCACACTTTGGTTTAGGTATTTCTTTGCAAAGTAGTGAGTACTCTGAGTGTATACGCGCAATTTTTGCTTGTTTTGATTCGCGCATATTAACGCTTCACTGATGCGTAGTTTTCGTAAAATTGATTTGAATAAGCGCCGTCTACAGAAGATTCTTCTACAGAAGATTCATTTTCTTCCGTTTCTTCCATTTCTTCCATTTCTTCTGTATTATCTTGCAACTTTTCCGAAAAATCATCAGACGAATTGTCAACATCGCTTATACCAGATTCATCATCATTAGACTGATTCTCTGAAATCTCATCATTTTCGCCAGCCTCTGAAGGGTCAAAACGATACCCAACATTACGCACAGTACCAATCAAATGTTCGTACTCAACACCAAGCTTTGCGCGCAAACGACGAATATGCACATCAACCGTACGCGTGCCACCGTAGTAGTCATATCCCCAAACTTCTTGCAATAAATGTGCACGCGTAAACACTCTTCTAGGATGCTGCACAAAATATTTCAATAATTCGAATTCTTTATAAGCTAAATCAACAGGATGCCCGTGCAAACTAACCGTGTAACTGCGCATATCAACAACAAGATCACCAGAACGCATAATTCCGTCATCCGAAATTGTATCGTCACTAATTTCAACGCCCTGCGATTGAGCAAAAGTGCCTGAAGGAGTATTTTGCTGAGCGGCAAGACGCAAACGGCCCTCGACTTCTGCTGGAGAAGCGCTAGTAAGCACAACATCTGTAATATTCCAAGATGGATTTACTACGGTAAATCCACCTTCAGTAAGAACTAAGATTACTGGAACTGAAATGTCAGTTGCGCGCAAAGATGCACAAATAGACTTAGCCAAAGCTAAATCTTCACGAGCATCAAGCAAAAGAACGGTTTGTGCAGGCAATTTTGTCAAGCTTGCAGTATTCAAAGCAAGTACGCGCACACGGTGAGAAAGTAAAGTAAGAGAAGGCAAAACTGAAGCTGGAGAGGCAGACGAAGTCATCAACGTAATATCAGTCATGTGATGCCTCCAACCAACAAGTGATGTAGTACCAATTCAAGCCTTTACAGGCATTGTAAACCATACCACGAAGAATATCGAAATTAATCGACACAATTTCATAAATAAATATTGCAAAAAGCTAGCTAATTACTAAATAAATATTCAGCAAATAGATATGAAATATTTAGTAAATAGTTGCTAAATATATATATAAAAATGTTGTACCAACATAAAATAATCAGAAATACATGCGCAGGTTGTAGAATACGTTATTAGTAAGGAAATAATAGTAGCCAAAATATTACGAAGTTGGCTTATTTTACTTGGCATTTACAGTAGCTGGGAGCGCGTATGAGAGATGAAACATGCACTTGCGACGATAAGGCGCAAAAGGATGCTACTTCTTGCACAAATCTTGATAAGAAGAATAAATCTCGTCGCGCAAACACAATTGCGATGATTGCAAGCCAAATTGTTGTAGTATTACTTCTTGCAATTGCTGCTGCTCTACCAGTTGCAACAGCAAAAATAACACTTACTGTGTGCATGATAATACTTTTAACATTCCTAGTATTATGGCCACTACATGGAAATACAGTTGACCGTATTATTGCTTTATGCTCAGGAATTGCTTCTACATGGTGCGCAACTTTCGCATTAAAAGGTTGGCTTCCGAAGAGCGTAATTATTGACAACGAAACAGTTTCAATGAGCAAATTCATTGCAGCTATTCGCCCATACGAAAGATGGGCTGTGTCGTTTGCTCTTATTCTTGTTGCGGCTACTTTTGTAACTTTCTTAAGACAAATGATGCGCGAAAATCGCACGAATTTAGTAAGGAACCTTGCTCACACTTTAACTGCAAGTATTGCTTGCGCAGCTTTACCTGGCTGGCTGTTCCTACCATCAATTGTTCGTTTTATGCCATCATTGCGCAGCACGGATGGCGGAATCCTCGTAATGCTGCTGTGCATTTTAATGGTGATTTTATTATCTGGACTTTCGCACTTGTGGGTTCGAGATAATTGCAACGAATACTATGAAAATAAAACCACTAACGATATTGCATTCGCGCTTATGCCAATCATGTTTTCGGGAATGATTGTATACATTGCAGGTCTTGGAATGCTAATAGCAGCATGAAATAAAATAAAACGCCGAAAACAAAATCAGCTTTCGACGTTTTATTTTAGATTTATTTTATTTTTGTTTAGCTTTATTTAGCTTAATTCAGCTTTATTAGCTTGCTTTACGCAAAAACGAAACTTACTTTTCGCTTTCTTCCAAACGCTTGCGCGCAGCAACAATTTCCTTCTCAGCCTGCTCTACGCCAGCCCAGAAGTCACCAGGAAGAACTTCCTTGCCTGGCTCCAAAGCCTTGTACTGCTCGAAGAAGTGCTTGATTTCAGCCTTGTGATACTCGTTCACGTCATCAATATCCTTGATATCATCAAAACGAACATCTGCAGGCACGCACAAAACCTTATCGTCTCCACCTGCTTCATCAACCATGTGGTACAAACCAACAGCGCGGCACTCAACAACGCAACCTGGGAACACGGAATTTGGAATCATCACGAGAGCATCAAGTGGATCGCCATCTTCACCCAAAGTGCCATCAATGTAGCCGTAATCATCTGGGTAACCCATTGCAGTAAAGAGAGTACGATCCAAGAATACGCGACCAGTTTCGTGATCTACTTCATACTTATTTTTAGAACCGCGTGGGATTTCAACCACAACATTAAAAGTTTCTGCCATTTTGGCTCCTTTTATAGAGTTGATAACAATTCGTATAACTGTTCCTTCTCACTTTAGCGCGCACCAAAGAACGTTATCTTGTAACAATTTTGTCAACTGCATAATCAAGTGCAATAAAAAACCGAAAATCTATCGAAAAATTGCATAAAAAAATCTGTATTTTCGTTGATATATCAAGCATTCTAGCAAGACACGCTTTATCAATCGAAAGTGTCTCAATACGCAGTTATTATGGCTCTGTTTTACACACAATATGTTGCAAAAACATACCAGCATGTTTTACAAAGTGCAGGCAAAATGACCAAAAAGAAACGCGTGAATGCCAACACTGTTTCACCGCTTAAGCAAACCCATAATAAAGGGAATGCGCAAGCAAAAAATATTGCTACTGAACCACTTACAAGTAAAAAGGCAGTAGCAGAAAATACATATTCTAAAAAAGAATCCGTAGCGAATACTTTTGACGTTAAGAAAGATTCGACTAACAAAATAGATTCGTCTGAAAAAACAACAAATAACAGCTCCGAAAAGCCGCAAAATTCTGCTCCTAAAAGAAATTTGGCAATAGACGGTTTGCGCGCACTAGCAATTATTGGAATTGTTTGTTTCCATATGCGTCCTAGTATGCTTTCAGGCGGATTTTTAGGCGTAACACTTTTCTTAGTTCTTTCTGGGTATTTTTGCACTCGCACTGTTTTGCGTTATATAAGCGCGCGCGAGAAGGAAAATAGCACTGATTCAAATCATGGAGTGCATAACTATTGGCAGTATGTTTGGCATCGAATCAAAAGAATTTGGCCGCCGACACTTGGAATTATTGGCGTTAGCGCACCAATAATGTGGCTTTTCTCACCAAGTTTACTTCCAAAATTACAAGCAGACGCTTTTTCGGGCGCAGGCTTCTTTAGCAACATAATGTATGTAGCTAGAAAGCTATCTTATTTTGAACAAAGCGGATTACCTTCCCCTATTAAGCATCTTTGGTATTTGGGCCTTGTTATGCAAGCATTCATAATTTGGCCGCTTATTCTTACAGCGTTAATAAAGTTCGTAAGAAAAGCAATGGTAAGAATGTACATAACTGCTGGTTTGGCAATACTTTCTTCTGCTCTTACTTTTACTTTTGCGTATTTGTTTGGCAATTACACAACTCCAGCTCGCGTGTACTATTCTCTCGATACTAGAGCTTCTGAATTTTTGCTAGGCGCAATGCTTGCAATGTACTGCGCATGGTTTAGTAAACACTCTTTACACGCATGGCTTATTCACTTGTGGTATTTTGTGCGCGGTAAGAAGAATATTATTGTCGAGCTTGAGAAGAATAAAGCAGACAATTATGAAAATGATTCAAATAATTCAGAATCGCAATCAAATGTATCTTCAACAATAAACGCAACAAAAAATGCTTACGACGATGGTATTCCTGAAGATTTGCGCGCAGGATTGCAAATTGATTTAACAGAAGGTGCGCAAGATTTAGCGGAAACTTCCGAAAAGCAGCCGTCAAACGTATCTGAAATACGCGAACTTCCAGAAGACGCATTTAACACTCCAATAAAAGTGTTTTACTCTCCTTTGAAGTCTTGGCAGCGTTCTGCTATAGGAATTGCAGCAACAATAATTCTGTGCCTTTGCTTTGTTTACGCAGATGGTACTTCTTCTGTATTTACTTTTGGCGGATACACTATAACAGCTGCAGCTTGCACGCTTATAGTTTGGGCTTGCACTCAATCCGATAATATTTGCTCAAGAATATTTGCTTTAAAGCCATTAGCTTATTTAGGCAAGCGATCTTTTGCGATTTATTTAGTGCATTTCCCACTACTTGAATTATGCAATCCTGCAACTAGAACAACCGCAGTTTCTTGGTGGGAACAATTGCTTCAATTAGTTGCCACAGTTGTAATAGCTGAATGCTTCTACCAGATGTTTGAAAATGAAGCGAAAAATCATTTGCACAAGCTAATACATCGCATCGCATTAACAATCTGCTGCATAATAACCGTTGTGTTAATTGCGTTGCCTTTAAACTGGCGCAGCATTGCAGAACAGCGTTCTATACAGCTCCGTCCAGAATTATCAGCAGCTACAGCGCAACAAAATACGCAACAAAATAATTCTTCTTCGAATAAAGCAGAATCTTCTTCAACTCATAAGAAGATAAAGGGATTGCGTAAAAACGTAACAAAGCAGACGCTTCCTCCAACCCCATCGAAGCATCGCATACTATTCCCTATTGCAGAAAAAGTTCCAAGAAATCTTATTGCTTCACATACTAGAATCGATAAGAATAAAGGAACTTGTTCTGTAAACTTCACAATGGTTGGAGATTCCATTACGGAAGGCGCAAAGCCGTACTTGTTGAAAGTTATGCCTAACGCTTATGTTGACGGAAAAGTAAGTCGACAAATCTTCCACGGTGCTGAAGAATACGAGCAGGATATTTCAGGCAAGCATGCTGGAGATATAGTTATTTACGCACTAGGTACGAACGGTCCTCCACACGACGACAGCGTGCTTCAACATATGGTTGATGTAACTCACGGCAAGCCTGTTTATTTCGTCACAACGCGCGTTCCACAGCCTTGGCAGGATGTAACTAACGAGCGTTTGCGCAAGTTTGCTGCAACGCATCCTAACGTTGGCATTATTGATTGGCACGGTTTTAGCGAAGGCCATTCTGAATACTTAACAGATGATGGCGTTCATTTAACTCCAGTCGGCGGTCCGCAATACTCGAAGATGATCCGACTTGCGTTGTGCGGAGCGTAATTTAAAAGGAATTAACGCATTTTAAAAACTCAGATTTTAACAAACGTAACGATTTTGCGTTAGCTACAAGAAAATCCTATATCGAAAATGTAACTAAAATAGCAACTCGAGTAGGAAAAATAGCGTCAAAATATTACGATGGTATATATGACTGAGTTGAGGATTCCTTTTAACACGCAACACGCTACTGATGACGAGTCTGCGTGGACGAACCCATTGCGAGATCCGCGCGACTTGCGTTTAGCTCGCATCGCTGGCCCGTGCAGTTTGGTAATTTTTGGAATTACAGGCGATTTAGCACGCAAAAAGCTTATGCCAGCAGTGTACGATTTAGCGAATCGTGGACTTCTTCCGCCAGGATTTGGTTTAACAGGTTTTGCGAGAAGAGATTGGACGGATGAGCATTTCGTAAACTTTGTGCGCGAAAATATTGAGCAGCATTGCCGTACTCCATTTCGTGAGTCAACTTGGATTAATCTTGCAAAAGGCATACGTTTTGTGCGCGGCACTTTTGACGATGCTTCTGCGTTTGAGCGTTTAAGCAAAACGGTAAACGAGTTAGATAGGGATCGCGGTACGCGCGGAAACCACGCATTTTACATGTCTATTCCGCCTTCAAGCTTCCCTATTGTTGCAAAACAATTGGCAGCATCCGGACTCTCTCACTCTTCCGAACACGCGTGGCGCCGCGTAATTATTGAAAAGCCTTTCGGCCATGATTTAGCGAGCGCACGTGAATTAGACCGCGTTGTTTCTGAAGTTTTTGACCCTAATTCCGTATTTAGAATCGACCATTACTTGGGTAAGGAAACAGTGCAAAATCTGCTGGCCTTCCGTTTTGCTAACGCAATGTACGAGCCGATTTGGAACGCGAATTATGTTGACCACGTGCAGATTACGATGGCTGAAGATATTGGTATTGGCGGACGTGCCGGTTATTACGACGGCATTGGTGCTGCGCGCGATGTTATTCAGAACCACTTGCTTCAGCTTATGGCACTTACCGCTATGGAAGAGCCTGTAAGTTTCCGTGCTAGCGATTTAACTGCAGAAAAAACGAAAGTTTTATCTGCTATTCGTTTGCCTAACGATTTGGCAGCAAATACTGCTCGCGGACAGTATGCAGCAGGATGGCAAGGCTCTTATAAAGCAGTTGGTTATTTGGAAGAGCAAGGAATCGATCCTAAAAGCACTACTGAAACGTATGCTGCCGTGCGACTAGATGTTGATACTCGCCGCTGGGCTGGAGTGCCATTCTATTTGCGAACCGGCAAACGTTTAGGAAAGCGCGTTACGGAAATTGCCGTGATTTTTAAACGCGCTCCGCACTTGCCGTTTGAATCAACTGCTGTTCGAGAGCTTGGTAGCAATGCGATTGTGATTCGCGTGCAGCCAGACGAGGGTGTTACTATGCGTTTCGGCGCAAAAGTTCCTGGCGGAACTGCTATGGAAGTTCGCGACGTTTCTATGGACTTTAGCTACGGACGTTCATTTACAGAAAGCTCACCTGAAGCTTACGAGCGCTTAATTCTTGACGTTCTTCTTGGGGAGCCACCACTGTTCCCAACTACTGAAGAAGTAGATTTGAGCTGGAAGATTTTGGACCCTATTGAGGACTTCTGGAGTTCCCTTGGCACACAGCCACAGCCGTATCGCGCTGGAACTTGGGGTCCTAAGGAAGCTGACGATATGCTTGCTCGTAATAATCGCCATTGGAGGCTGCCATGATTATCAACCTTCCTGATACTAATACAAGTAAAATTTCGCAAAAAATCGACGAATTGCACGAAGAGCGCGGAGAATCTGCAACCGGACGCGTGCTTACTCTTTTAATCGACACGGATCTTAAGGAATTGGAGCATGCTCTCGAAGCTGCTAATGCTGCAAGTCGCGAGCATCCTTGCCGAGTTATTGCTATGGTTCGAGACTGGTCTAGCGAGGATGCTGCTGAACGCGGAGAAATTGTGCCAAATCTTGACGCTCAAGTGCGTTTTGGCGCTGATGCTGGAGCTGGCGAAATTATTATTTTGTATCCGCATAACGGCTTGGTGCGTCACCCGGATACGCTTGTTATTCCGCTGCTTGTGCCGGATGCACCGATTGTAGCTTGGTGGCCAACGAACGCTCCTGAAGATCCTGCTCACGATTTGCTTGGAGCTATGGCTAGTAGCAGAATTACTGACGCTCAGCGCGCAGATGACACTCTTAAAACTGTTCAAAACTTGCGCAAAAACTGGTCTCCGCAAGATGCAGATTTGTCTTGGACGCGTCTTACTCCATGGCGTGCTTTACTTGCTTCTATGCTTGATCAGCCTCCACATTTGCCAATTACTAGCGCAAAAGTTACCGGCCCTACGCACTATGTTTCTTTGCATTTGCTTGCGGCTTGGCTTAAGAGCAGTTTGCGTGTGCCTGTAGAAATAGTCGAAAATCCTGATGCTAAAGCTATTACTTCCGTAACTTTAGAGCGCGAGGACGGCACATTGTCTCTTACTCGCCCTGCTGGAGGAGATCAGGCTTTAATTAGTCTTCCCTATCAGACTGCTCAGCCTATTGCGCTTCCTATTCGCACTTTGGATGATTGCTTAAGTGAGGAATTGCGACGCATTGATCCGGACGAAATTTACGCGCAGCTGGTTCGAGATAATCCTGCAGAAAATAATTAGGTCTATAAAAAAGACAAAAACTTAAAACAGCGTGTGAAACAGCGTGTGAAACAGCGAGTGAAACATTTTTAATTGCATAAAAGGAATAACTATGACAGATAATGAAGTTACTTTTGCACACAACGCAAACGTTTACGGCTACAATAATCCCGATGTACTTTCAGCCGTTGCAGCTCAACGCTTAGTAACGTTTATTATGGAGTCACAAAATAATGTGCAAAATCTCAATCAACCATTCCATTTACTTCTTACTGGCGGCACGGATTCAATTCGCATGTTTCAAATGCTTGCTAGCAACCCACTTTTGCCAGCGATTAATTGGAATTTAGTGCATATTTGGTGGGCAGATGAGCGTTTCGTAGCTTATGATAGAGAGGATCGCAACGCGCGTAAAACTCGCGAAGCGCTGCTTGACTTACTTACTTCTAATAAAGCTTTGGCAGAATCTCATATTCACGAGATGCCAGCAGATGAGCGTAGTGCGGAGGAAATTGCAAAAGCCAGCGACGCTGAAAATGACGCTATTTTAGATGCGGCAGCGCACGACTATGAGGAAGAAATTATAGGATTACTTGGGTCAGAGCCAGTATTTGATTTAGCGATTCTTGGCATGGGCCCAGACGCACATATGGCCTCGCTTTTCCCGGGATTGCCGCAAGTTAATAATCGCGAGCGCATTGTTGTTGGCGTAAACCACTCCCCTAAGTTGCCGCCAATGCGATTGTCGCTTACAGTTCCTGTGCTAGCTCACAGTCGCCGCACTTGGTTTTTGACTGCCGGCGCAGAAAAGGGCGCTGCTTTAATGAACGCACTTTCGGAAGCTAATAATCCTGATTATCCTGCGTCTTTTGCAAACGGAACTGACGAAATCTCTTGGCTAACCACCGCAGAAACTTTGCAAGCTGCAATTCAATAATCTGCATAATATTCAGCACAATAAAATACAGGCTTCTGCATAACAAATACAGAAGCCTGTTATCTATAAATATTATTTGTTTTAATCTTGCTTTACTTCTGGGCGATTAGTCTCTGCCCACAAAGTGTGGAATACGCCCGGCTCGTCAATGCGACCGTAAGTGTGAGCGCCGAAGAAATCACGCTGAGCCTGAATAAGCGAAGCTGGCAAACGCTTGGAACGCAATCCATCGTAGTACGCAAGCAAGCTAGAGAATGCTGGAACAGGCACTCCATGCTCAACTGCACGCGCAATAACACGACGCCAAGCAGCTTGCGACTTTTCAATAGCATCCTTAAAGTACGGAGCGAAAAGCAACGAAACGCTTGCTTCACCGGACTCAAAAGCCTCAGAAACACGGTTCAAGAACTGAGCGCGAATAATGCAGCCACCTCGCCAAATGCGAGCAACAGCAGCTTGGTCAATCTTCCAATCATGCTCAATTGCAGCTGCCGCAATCTCGTCGAAGCCTTGAGCGTAAGAAACAATCTTAGAAGCGTACAAAGCTTGGCGAATATCTTCAATAAACGCCTTGCGCTCATCATCGTTCAAATCAAAATGCACTTCCGGACCAGTCAAACCTTGGTTTTCAGCAGCTTCACGCAAAGCAACTTGGCTAGAAAGTCCGCGAGCAAACACAGCTTCAGCAATACCAGTAACTGGAATTCCAAGCGAAAGAGCAGACTGCACAGTCCAAGTGCCAGTGCCCTTCATGCCAGCGTGATCAACCATTATCTCAACCAAAGGCTTACCAGTCTTAGCATCCTTCTGGCGAAGCACATCCGCAGTAATCTCAATCAAATAAGAATCAAGCTCACCCTTATTCCACTCGCTGAACACGTCTGCAATTTCGTCGGACTTCATACCTAAGCCGCGAAGCATTAAATCGTAGCTTTCGGCAATAAGCTGCATATCCGAGTACTCAATGCCGTTATGAACCATCTTTACAAAGTGGCCAGCACCGTCGGTACCAATATGCGTTACGCAAGGCTCGCCTTCTGCAACAGCCGCAATCGACTTCAAAATAGGGCCAAGAGTCTTCCAAGATTCCTCAGTGCCACCAGGCATCATAGAAGGACCGCGCAAAGCTCCTTCTTCGCCTCCAGAAACACCGCAACCAACGTAATGAAGACCACGCGCGCGGATATCACGCTCTCTGCGAATCGTATCTTCAAAGTAGGAGTTTCCGCCGTCAACGATAATATCTCCCGGCTCCATAGCATTTGCAAGTTCTTCAATCACAGCATCCGTAGGAACACCAGCTTTTACCATAATAATCGCCGTGCGCGGACGCTTTAGAGAGGCCACAAATTCCTCAACAGTTTTTGCAGGAACGAAAGCACCTTCGCTACCGTGCTCGTTCATCAAAGTTTCGGTGCGAGAATAGTGGCGATTGTAAACAGCAACAGTATTTCCATGGTGCGCAAGATTACGCGCTAAATTAGAACCCATGGCCGCCAAGCCAACAACGCCAATATTTGCCTGAGCTTGAGTCATTATGACACCTCTTATCTTGTATTTTGTTTTGTTTGCACGCACGCTTTGCGCACTCAAGCAATCTGCATTAACTATAAAATGCACAATTTTTTACTTTGCGTTACGCCCCTTCAAGAAACGCAACTTTAATTTTATCGACGGATATGCACAAGGCTTCGCAATATACAAATTAAGTAGTTGCAAATATAAATTTTGTGAGAAAAATTACATTTTTAATAGCTAAAACTAAGCCCATATTCCGCTTACAAAACACGACACGCTTACAAACACGCTATTTTTAGCTATTTAAAACAATAACTATATGTAGTGTTTGCACAATCGACACACCACTATAAATAGTGCTTATTCGGAGTAAGCTAGCTTCTTGGCTTTTGTCGATACAACCAGGAATTACGAAATTCCCCATCACCAGAGGAGATTGAAATGACAATTACAGTGTTTACCAAACCTCATTGCCCACAGTGTGATGCAACTAAGCGACAGTTCACAAAACTCGGAGTGAATTTTGAAACTGTTGATTTATCCAAAAGTCCTGAAGCATTAGATCAGCTACGCAATGCAGGATACCGTCAAGCGCCTGTAGTAATTGCGCCAGATGCATCCTGGAGCGGATATCGCCCAGATTTAATCGCACAAATTGCAGATAGACTCGGAACTTCCGCAGAAACAGCAAAAGAAGCATGAGAAATGTGTGAACAGGAAAGCATCACAAAACCAAGCGAACCAGAATCTCGAGCACAAGGCGAATCAATCGGAGCTGTAGTATATTTTTCATCAGTTTCCGAAAACACGTTAAGATTTGTGAAAAATTGCGATTTTCCAAGCAATAACGTAAACGTGTACCGCATACCGCTTCGTCCGAAAGATCCGGAATTAAATGTGCGCGAACCGTATGTGCTAATCGTGCCAACTTACGGCGGCGGAAATATTTCAAAAGCAATACCAATGCAAGTGCGCAAATTCCTAAATAATCGCGAAAATCGTTCCTTTATTCGCGGCGTAATTTCTTCCGGAAATACGAATTTTGGAGATGCTTATTGCGCTGCAGGCGGTCAGATTGCCGGAAAGTGTGCTATTCCAAATATGTATTCGTTTGAGTTAACGGGAACTCAAGAAGATATTGAAAAAGTCGCGCATGGAATACCTAGATTTTTAAGGCAATTAAAAGAAGCAAAATAAGCAAGCAATAAATAAAGCATCAAATAAATAAAGCAATAAATAAATAAATAAATAAAAACAGCAGCGTTTAAAAAGTAAGCGCAACGCGTAAAAGAAAGGAATCAATC
>CAMXYK010000021.1 GCA_947253155.1 uncultured Bifidobacteriaceae bacterium | reverse complement strand
CAAAACACCGGCGTGTCGAAAACAACAAAAAAACACCCCAAAAACCAACACAAAACCAAAACCAACAACCAAAACCAACAAAAAATAACCAAAAACAACCCCAAAAACATAAAAACCGGGCGTGTCGCATCGATTCGCTTTTCGCTTAAGCGTAGCGCGAAAAGCGACCCGATGCGGTAGCGCTTGCTCAATGCGGAAAGCCCAGTGGGCTTTCCGCGCAAGCGCGCAAACAATTACGCTTTCTTTAAACTAATTAAGAAAGCGTAATCTGATGACCAAAGAAGATTAACTTAAAGTGAGCTTAATGCGGTAGCACTTGCTCTACAACGCTCGCGCAAACTCAGCAGCAGTACACGCAAAGTGTATGAGCGTAATACACGATGCTGAAAACTTACGAGACTCATCAAAGTAGCTTCATTAAACATCAATCAATACAGAATCAACGCAAAAAATACACAAAAAAGCAAAAAAGATGAGATATACGATTCGATATGCACAAAACAATGAGCTCTATTTTGAGCTCTATTTATGAAATAAGAAATACGTATATAAAATAGATACTTATTAAGTAAGCATTTATAAAGAGCGTAAAACTAAAAATATAAAACCAAAAACATAAATAAAAAATAAAACAAAATAAAAATAAGATATCAATAGAACGCAGGAGAAGAAGAATGAGCAACAAGCAATCGAGCAACAAAGCACACCACATTGTTGTGCTCACAGGAGCGGGAATCTCCACAAGCGCAGGCATTCCCGACTTTCGCGGCCCGGACGGCGTTTGGACTAAGCACCCGGAGCAAATGAGCGTATACGATATAGATGCGTTCCTAAGCAGCAAAGAGGAGCGCATATATTCTTGGCGATGGCAAAAAGAGTCGCCTGTGTGGAACGCGCAGCCGGGAACTGCGCACAAAGCGCTTGTAAAACTCGAGAAAGCTGGAATGCTCGATCTTATAGCCACACAAAATTTTGATGCACTTCACGAAAAAGCCGGAAACGATCCAAACTTTATAGTCAATCTTCACGGAAGTATTGGAACTTCGCATTGCATGAGCTGCCACGCAAGCTATAAAACAGCCGATATTATGGCAGATTTAGACGAGCATCCAGATCCGCATTGCAGGCGCGCTCTGCCGTACCGCGGGAATATGCCTTGCAACGGTCTTATAAAAACAGACGTTGTTTATTTTGGAGAAGCACTTCCGGAAGGCGCTATGGAACGCAGCGCGCAGGCAATTGTAAAAGCGGATGAGCTGTGGGTTATTGGTTCCACGCTGGAAGTATTTCCAGCTGCCAGCCTCGTGCCGTTAGCTGCGCGCGCTGGAGTGCCGATTACGATAATGAACTTGGGCTCTACGCAATATGATTATTTGGCAGAGCGTATTATTCGCGAAGATATTGCGAAAGCTCTGCCAAAATTAGTAGACGAAACTATTGCAAAGTGATTATTGCAAAATAACGGCGATACCTTCCCAAGGCGCAAGCGTGCCGTTTTTAAGCGATATAAGCGCGTGATTTACGTCGTAGGTTGTAACCATTACGTCATGCTCTGTAAAGATGCTAGAAGCGCGATTTTGCAGCATTTTCGCACTTTGCGCAGGAATAGGAACAGTTGAGTCGGTCATATTAATTATTACGAGCATGCGTTCTGTAGATTCCGCAGCAGATTCTGAAGAAATTTCCGCAGTTTCCGCAGAATCCTCCCGCTTTGCGCAATCAGATTTAAGCTCTCGCACAAACGCATACACGCACTCGTCATCAGCATCAACCAAATTCCAAGAACCAGCAGAAACAATAGGCTCCGAATGACGCAACGCAATTAGATACTTGTAAAAGGCGTAAACGGAATCTGAATCTTCCATCTGCTCAGCCGCATTAATATCCACATAATTAGGATTCACGCTAATCCACGGCTCCGCATTATTTACCGACTGCACATTAAAAGGCATAAATCCCGCGTATTTAGACGCATTCCATTGCATTGGAGTTCGAGAGTTGTCGCGGCCGCGCTTTGCGAGCGCATCCATCATCGACTCAGCCGACTGAATATGCGCTTCTTCTACGCGCTGCTTAAACATGTTCAACGCTTCCAAGTCGCGATACTGCTCAAGACGAGTAAAGTGCGCGTTAGTCATACCAATTTCCTCGCCTTGGTACACGTACGGAGTACCGCGATGCATGTGAAGAAGCATTGCAATTGCCTTAGCGGATCGCACGCGCATCTCGTCGCTAGACTCACTTCCCCAGCGAGAAAGCGCACGCGGCTGATCGTGATTATTAAAGAACAGGCTCGCCCAACCAGCATCCGCTACAGCTTGCTGTTGCTCGGCCATTACGCGCTTTAACGAAGTAAGCTTAAGCGGCACAGGATTCCACTTCGTGCCGTTTTCGCAATCAATATCTACGTGATTGAACAGGAACAGCATGTCGAGTTCGCTGTGCGCAGGGTCGGTAATATAAGTGTTGCGATGCGCTGAAATTCCCGGCGCTTCACCAACAGTTAAGAAACCTTCGCGCCCTTCGAAAACTTTTGCACGCATCTCACGCAAGAATTCGTCTAAGCGAGGGCCATCCGAGCAGAACGGGAATGGAGAAGAATATCCGTCGGCTCCGGCTGGCAAATCTTCAATCGTGCACCCATTTTCGCCCGGCAAGCAGCCTTCAGAATCAACATGCTTAGAAATTTGCGTAATAACGTCCATGCGGAAACCGTCAATTCCGCGATCCATCCACCAATTCATCATTTTGTACACTGCAGAGCGAACCGCAGGATTTTCCCAATTCAAATCTGGCTGCTTTGGAGAATACTGGTGAAGATAGTATTCGCCGCGTTTCGGGTCGTAAGTCCACGCAGAGCCACCGAAATACGAACCCCACTTATTCGGCTCCGCGCCTGGCTCTCCAGGAACGCATCCTTCGCGCGCAGGCCTCCACCAATACCAATCCGCGTAATCGCTTGAAGCATCCCTAGAAGCCTGGAACCAAGAATGCTCGTCGGAAGTGTGATTTACTACCAAATCCATCACGACTTTAAGCCCACGCTCGTGAGCGCCAGCCAAAAGTTCGTCCATATCTTCCAAAGTGCCAAAAAGCGGATCGATATCTTGATAATCGGAAATATCGTAACCGTTGTCGTCTTGTGGAGACTTGTAAACAGGGCTAAGCCAAAGCACGTCAACGCCTAAATCAGCCAAATAGTCGAGGCGCGAAGTGATTCCCCTCAAATCGCCAATGCCGTCGCCGTTAGTATCCTGGAAGCTTCGCGGATAAATCTGATACACAACTGCATTCGCCCACCAAGGGTTTGGTGTAGCGCCGTTTGTGCGCACGGATTGCGGCAAATTCGCTCTATCAAAAGTCGTCATACATTCCCCATTTATTTGTATAAATATTTATTTTTTATTTTCTTTATTTTTTGCTGCAGATAATTTTATTTATTTAATACTATTTTTTATTTATTTATTTAATAGTATTTGTGATTTTAGACTCTAAATTTTAGCAGAATATCAGATATTGCACAGCTAATAAAAAAGCGGCCCGCAGTAAAAACCGCGAGCCGTGCCTCCTTCTCATTCATGTTACGAATTGTAGAATGCTCTCCAAATCATTGCTTATGGTGCAATTTAAAAGCAAGTTCCGCTAAATGAACGCCGTGAGTTAAGAACTCGTGAGTGCGGCAAACGTAGTCGTTTTCGCGACCAAGTTTCGCAATATAACCGTTGATATAGTCGACTTCCGTTTCTCGGCCGCGGCTCATATCTTGGTACATAGAAGGATAGTGCAAAGGATTTGCCACGCGACTTACGTAATCGATAGCTTCCATCTCCTGCTGGCGAGTATTAACCATACGAATTCCGGCGCGATCGCACACATCGTACGCTTCGTTAATAAGCTGGCGAGCCATATCCATAGCGCCTGGGTAAGAAATAAACTGACCCATTTGAATCTGATACATAGTGCACAAAGTATTAATTACGGAATTAAAAATCACCTTCGCCATGCAAGTACCCTTGAAATCTTCCGTAATTGTAGGGTTCAATCCTGCAGCTTTAAAATCGTCTCGCATAGCAAGCTCAACGTCGCTCACCTGCTCATTAAGCGCGCACATATTCATGGTTCCAACGCCAACTTTACCAATAAAATCAACGTCGCCCGGGCCGTTCAAAACGGTTGCGATCATGGCAGTTCCGCCGTAAATATGATCATCCGGGAAGTACTGCTGCAACTTTTCGAAGTGTCCCCAACCGTTCATTGCAGCAAACACAACTTGATGATCCTTAAACAGATGCTTGCAACGCTCCAACATTTCTGCAAGCTGCATCTGCTTCATAAACACAATCCACACGTCTGGATCGCCATCGTAATCTTCCGGAGTATACATATTAATCGGCACTAAATGGCGGTTTTCGTGGTCTCGACTCACCATTACGCCGCCCTGCTCACGCACTTTATTTACGTTCTTATCCCAGGCGTCAATAAAGTCAACATGAATACCGGCCGTTTCCTGCAACAAAACGCCATAGCGATATCCCATAGCTCCCGAACCGATCATTGCATATTTCATGCCACTCATAGTGACACCTCCTTTTAGGTAAAAGTGTGCTTAGGCGAGATTCATGCGTTTTACAGGAATTACGTCGAAGCGACTACAGATATAATAAAAGCAAAAGTAAAAACGATTGCTTTTTGTTTTATAGCATATTACTCAATTCGCGGAGAATGTCAAAATTTTTCTGCTTACGTTTCTTATGGCGTTTCTTGCTAAAAATTATTCAGTTTTATCTATGATTTTCAAAAAAGTTTCGCAAAATTTGCGCACATTCAGATTCGCGCACCGAGCCAATAACTTCCGGGTAAGCACCTACGTGAGGGTCTCGTAAAATATCCCATACCGACCCACATGCACCTAATTTTGCATCCCACGCGCCAAAAATTACGCGCTTAAGACGAGTTTGCAAAATCGCTCCAGCACACATTGGACATGGCTCAAGTGTTACAACTAAAGTGCAGTCAGATAAATTCCAAGATTTTCGCGAAGAAGCGGCAGATTTCATAGCAAGAACTTCCGCATGCGCTAAAGGATCGTGCATTTCCTCGCGCAAATTTGCGCCGCGGCCAATAATATTTCCGTCGCCATCAAGCACAACTGCACCAACCGGAACTTCTCCAGACTCAGCCGCTTCTAGCGCCAATCGCAACGCTTCATTCATTGCGTAAGTAACGGAATCATCATTTTTATTCATAGAATCGGCTCACACAATCAACTCACACAATCAACTCATAAATCGCAACTACTACAGAAGTCCCGACGTAATATCGTGTAGCAAGAACCACTTTCGAATATCCCCAAGTTCTTCCATATGCACAGCGTGGTCAAGACCTTTGTAGCGCTTTTCTTCCAACCAAGTGTGCTCCTCAAGCCAAGCGGCCGCTGCCGAAAATTCGTAAGGCGGAATAACGGCATCTTCCAAACCGTAGCCGAAAAATACAGGCGTATTGCGCTCAGCTAAATCATCATCTTTTAAAGCAATTTCGTTTGCGCAAGCAGGAACGTTAGGAGCTATAAATCCGGAAAGCGCAACAGATGCGCGATAACGTGCAGGATTCAAGCGCAATAAATGAACTGCGAGCGCTGCCCCTTGAGAAAATCCGAATGGCACAATGTCGCGATTTTCAGGAATATTTGCGCACACCCACTCGTCTATTGCGGCTGCAGCAGCGTACATGTCATAATCTAAATCTTCTCGCTGCGGCACAGCGTCATGGAACCAGCTGTAAGCGCCTTCGGCAAGCTTAAGTGGAGCGCGTAGTGCGATTGCATCATTGTAAGGCGCAACGATTCGCAATAAATCTAGTAAATCTTCTTCGTTAGATCCCCAACCATGTAGCAATAGCAGCAGTGGGTGCGTTGGGTGCGCAGCAGCATTCCCTTGTGAATACTGTGCGCGCGTTACTTTTAGCGGCTCTCCAAAACGACCGGGTACAACATGAGATTCGCGACCAATATGCGGTTCGTAAGAATTGATTTGCGCATTATTGCGATTCAGTTCATCGTTAGTAGTCATTGCCTCACCGCCGCTTGTAATACATAAATTTTATGCGATATCAATACAATAGTTGCACAATATTTGCACAATATTTGCACAAAAGGCCGGAATCGTAAGAGGCAAAACCCTTGCTATTCCAGCCTTTTTGACGAGTGCGAACGGCGGGACTTGAACCCGCACGAGCATACACTCACTGCCACCTGAAGACAGCGCGTCTACCATTCCGCCACGTTCGCATACAAAGTGCAAGTCTATCATATTTGATATAAATTCGCAATATTTAGCCTAGCATTTTGTGCTTTACTTAGAACTTTTTCTCAAAACGAATATCAGCCTTTTGAACCGTTTTCATAGTAATGCGCAAGAGTCTCATCACGGAACTCTTCAAAATATCCGCCGTCAATAGAAGCTCGAATATCGTCAAGTAATTTCACGAAGAAACGCTCGTTGTGAATAGTTGCAAGAGTAAATCCGTTCATTTCGCTAGCGCGCAACAAATGATCCACATACATTCTGGAATAATGCGTACAAGTGTAGCAATCGCAGCCTTCTTCAAGTGGACGCTGATCATGCTTAAATTCGGCACGCTTAACGTTGTACCGCCCATGGCGAGTAAAAATTGCGCCGTTTCTTCCGCAGCGAGCTGGAGCCACGCAGTCGAAAGTATCTCCACCGTTTTCTACGCACGCAAAAATATCATCAACTGCAGCGATACCAAGCACGTGGCGTGGGCGATTTTCCGGCATAGCATCGCAAATCCATGCGCAAGTATCACCAATAATTCGCTTTTCAATAGCGCCACCAATACCTACGCCATCAAAATCTAAAGAAGCAATCTGCTCAGCCGCATGCCTACGCAAATCCTCATAATTTGCGCCCTGCACAACTCCATACAATGCCTGGTACGGTTTGCCAACGCGCTCCTCAGTTAAACGCTGATGCTCTGCAACGCAACGTTTTGCCCAACGGAAAGTGCGCTCTACAGACTCTTCTTGATATCGACGAGTATTCATTAAAGTAGTAAGCTCATCGAAAGCAAACATAATATCAGCACCCAGCTTATGCTGAATTCCCATAGAAATTTCGGCACTAAAACGGTGCTTGGATCCGTTAAGAGGAGACTTAAAGGTTACGCCATCTTCGTCAACGAAAGCCATGCGCTCCTTACCGGCTGCAATAACGTCATCCGACTTCATACCAGTAACATCCATTGCAAGCGTCTTTTTAAAGCCAGCGCCGAGAGATAGAACCTGAAAACCGCCAGAATCCGTAAAAGTTGGCTTATCCCAGTTCATAAACTTTCCCAAACCGCCAGCTTCGTCAAGAACATCCGCACCAGGACGCTCATACAAGTGAAAAGCGTTCGAAAGCATGCACTGAGCGCCTAAATCTTTAATACTTTCCGGCAATACAGCTTTCATTGCAGCTTGAGTTGCAACTGGCACAAAAGCTGGAGTTTGAATATCTCCGTGAGGAGTGTGTATTACGCCCGTACGTCCGTAGCGAGCGCCGTCACGACCTTTACCTTCAGCAGTGCTAGAAAGTCGCGTTTTGTTTGTAAACGAAAATTCTTTGCGGTCACCAGGCTTCCCAGGCTCAGCTCCGCGTGGATGTTCAAGAAGACTTGTCATATCTTTTACTTTATTAGAAGGCATGAAAATAACGTAAATAAATTTACTGGCGCATAACTAATAGCATGGTTTATTATTGTGTATCAAGAGTCTTTTTAAGGAGGATGAATGGCTGACGATATGTATGGTGCAAATCAGCAAGAATCCAATGAAAATGCGAATAATGAGTCCTACACTCAGCAAGAACAGCAGCTTCAGAGTGAGCAAATTAATTCAATGCAGCAGTATCAGCAGTATCAACAACCTCAGCAACCTGCTCAACCTGTTCAGCCTGCTCAACCGAATCAGCAGCCTGAACAGCAAGTATCTCCGCAAATAGCTCCTTCATATAGCCCTGCTCCAGAATTCGGAGCTTACGGGCCTGCAAATAATGCGAACGTAAACGCTGAATCTAATGAGCAAAATAATAATTCTGGGCAAGAAGCATATTTTGGTGCTCAAAATCCTCAAGTAAATCCATCGCAAAATGTTGGCATTTTTGCGAATCCGTATGTTTCCAATGCGAATGCTGGTTTTGATCAAACCAATATGCAAAATCCTCAGCTTAACAATCAGCCGAATAATCAGCCGAATAATCAGTCCAACCAACAAAGCGTTAATACAATACCGCCTATATTTACCGCAATTATATCTGCAACAATTTCTGCAATAGTTTGCGTTATAGTAATGGCTTTTGCAATATCGCAAGGACTTATTTCACTTCCTCAAAGCGGATCTTTGGAAAATATTTCAAATACTTCCGGCCCAGGAAGCGCAATTATTAAAGGTGGACAAGCTCCTGACTGGCGTGCAGTTTCAAGCAAGGTTTCAGGATCCGTTGTATCAATACAAACTCGTTTAGATAAGGGTTCCGCTAAAGGTTCCGGAGTGATAATCGACCCGAAAGGCTATGTAGTTACAAATAATCACGTAATTGCTGGCGCAAAACAAATCCAAGTAACGCTTTCTAACGGCCAAATGTATTCGGCAACATTAGTTGGAGCTGATAAAACAACTGATTTGGCTGTTCTTAAGATTGATAACGCTCCAAAAAATCTAAAGACTTCCCAGTTTGCTGATTCAAATTTGCTTTCAGTTGGCGAACCAGTTATGGCAATTGGCAATCCGCTTGGATATGACGATACCGCTACTACAGGCATTGTTTCTGCGTTGAACCGCCCCGTGTCTGTTATGGACGATCAAAGCCGTGCAGAAATTGTTACAAATGCTATACAAATTGATGCAGCGATTAACCCAGGAAATTCCGGTGGACCTACTTTTAATGCAGCAGGCCAAATTATTGGTATTAATTCGTCTATTGCCGCAACATCTTCTAGCGGTGCCACAGCTGGTTCTATTGGCATCGGTTTTGCAATTCCGGCAAATTTGGTAAAACGAGTTGTTTCAGAAATTATTAAAAAGGGTTCAGTTAAGCACGTAGCTTTAGGAATTATTATTAAAAGCGTAGCTGTTGAGTCAAATGGCATCACTCGCGGAGGAGCTCAAGTTATTTCTGTAAACCAAGACACTCCTGCATCTAAAGCTGGATTGAAAGCTAACGATACAATCGTTGCGTTCGACAATAAGCCTGTAACAAATAATTACGCGCTGCTTGGCTATGTGCGTGCAACAGCTTTTAACGAAAAAGCCACACTTACTGTAGTTCGCGGAGGAAGCACTCTTAAATTAACCGTAAAGTTTGATCAAGAAGAAGCTAAAGTTGCTGGCATGAATCGTCAAGAGAATCAAACGAATAAGGATCAAAAGCGCAATCCGAACAAGCGCAACAATGGTTCTGACGACGATGATGACATGCAACAGCGAGATGACGGAGACGGTGATGATGGTGGAATCTTCGATCCGTTCGGCTTCTGGTAAATTGAGAAGCACGCGCAAATAAATACGCACAAATAAATACGCTCCGACTGTAAGATACATCTTGCGTCGGAGCGTATTTGTTTATTTATTCATTTTTAACGTTACTTTTGCGCTCGTAAACCGTAACTTTTCCATCGCTTGTTCGCGCTTTCCAAGAAGATTTAGTTTGCGCAATAACATGAGGCGTATAGTGCTCAATATTGTAATCTAGTGCAACAAAGTAGTACCACGGTTCGGTTGATTCAGTGACAAAGAATTGCGGTTCTTTCTTTGCTTTGCAAGCTGACATTTCACTCCACGCTTGATCCTCAGAAGGACGCTCGTTGGTAATAAACGAACTGTTTTTATAGCTGCAATCAATAAGATTCTTTGCGAAATAAGGATTTGCGGTAATAAGTTGCCAAGAATATTGGTGTATATCTTCGAATTCTGGCGAAATAACGTTGCCGTTGCTATCTGCTTTTTCGTCTTGATGCAACCATGAAGTTACAAAACGCTTATTTTCGGCATGATTACGCTGAATAAATTGCGCAAGTGCGCGAGAACCCGAGTAGTCAAATCGAATATCGTTAACGCAAGCAAATATATTCCAAATCAAACTTGGAGCAAGCAAAATAGCAATAATAGCGTGCGTTAATGTGCGCTTATTATTTATCTTATTTAACTTATTACTTAACTTATTTGCAAACGCAATATCAAAATTAAGCGGTTTTTGAGCAATGCACATCCACAGTTGCGCAATAAAGAACACAAATACGATTCCTGCGTGATGCAAAGTGAAATATTGTGTTGAAATAATAGCAAAAGTCAAATAAGGAAGAATAAGAGATATCAGCATTCCCCTACGTTTTGCAATAAAAATAGCAAAAGCCAAAATAAGTAGCGAAATAAGCACGCAAATAATAGTTGGCAATATTCCTAAAGACATTCTGCGCAAAGAAACGTCGCCAGCAAAAGAAGTAAACATGCTTTCCGATGGCACTACGAAAATAAAAGACAAGAATTGAACAATATGAGAATTTCCGCTAACAGTTGCGCGCGTAGCAAAAGCATTAGCAGCTGGCCAGATGCAAACAATACTTGCAAATCCCACAAAAGCAAGAAGAACCCAACTTATAAGACGATTTACGTTAGAAAATATTTCGTAAAAAGCGCGCTTAATTACAGCCACCTTAACGATTCGCAAAATCCAAGCTAAAGCGAAACCTGCAGCAATTGCAATTCCGTAAGCGCTAACTACGCACATAAGCATAAGGCTTAGCGCAAGTTTCCAAGTATCAGCCGGCTTAGAATCCGCTTGTTTCCAGTAATACGCAACCATTAGCAAAGAAAGGCATAGTAATGCGTAAGGGCGCGCTGTCACGCCGTATTGGAAGCAAAGAAAATAAGTAAATGGCAGAAGTGCAATAGTAAGGCGATTAAAAGGAGCGCGGAAAATCAGGAATCCACCTAAAAGCGCAGAGCATAAAAGTTGCACGCCTTTAAGACCAATTTCGTACGGAACACCTGTTTTTGCAGGTATAGAAAGAAGAAGCGTCCACAGCGGAGGATGCCCCTCGTAGTGCGGTCGAAGCGTTAGTAAATCAGCAAAAGACGAGTCGCGCGCAATAAGCCAACTCTGCGCTTCGTCAAACCACGGTTCATGGAAGTACATAACTACTGCAACAACAGCCATGTATGCAATAAAACTAAGCGCGCGCGCATGCTTTACAATCCATAGTTTATTCGCTGTTTTCTGAGTATTTGTATTTGCAGTACTCGTATTCGTAATAGTATTTTCGTTCATAAATGTTTTATTTTCTTCTATAGTATTTTCACTAATACGCATATTTCTATTTAATTATTTCTTTCAAAATTGCGTCAGTGCTAAACTTCAGCAAATAAAAGCCCCAACCAAATAAAATCACGCTAACACCGTAACAATACAGTGCAAGCGTGATTTTATAGAATATAATTTTAGTTTTACTTTTCTGCTGCCAAACGACGAGCGTTAGCAACAGCATACAAGCTAATTCCGGCAGCAACCGAAGCGTTAAGAGACTCAACTGCGTTAGAAATTGGGATTCCTGCAATAGCGTCGCAAACTTCGCGAGTAAGACGGCTCATGCCCTTGCCTTCAGAGCCAAGAACCACAACTAACGGATCAGTTTCAAAACCTGTTTCGCCAACGAGCTTATCGCCGCCGCCATCAAGACCGATTGCGTACCATCCGCGTTCGCGCAAGCCCTGAATTGCCTTATTCAAATTAACAACTCGCGCAACCGGCAAATGCGCTGCAGCACCAGCAGAAACTTTCCACGCAGCCGCCGTTACAGAAGCGCTTCTGCGCTCCGGCAAAATAACGCCATTAGCACCAAAAGCTGCGGCAGAACGAATAACAGCACCCAAATTTTGCGGATCAGTCACGCCGTCCAAAGCAATAAACAGAGGACGAGCATTAATTCGAGCAGCTGCAGAATCTGCGGCCTCCATTGCGCGAGACTTCTTTTCTGCACGCTCAACCAGTTCTTGCAAAGAGTAATACTGGTAAGGTTGCACTTTCAAAATAACGCCCTGATGGTTGCTAGAGCGAGCAATGCGATCCATTTCCAAACGGTCAGCTTCCAGCAAACGCAAGCCGCGCACGCCTGCAAGCTTAACAATTTCGCGCGTGCGATCGTCATGCTCAATTCTGCTTGCTACGTATAGTTGCGTACTTGGCACTCCAACTCGAAGCGCTTCAAGCACAGAATTACGTCCAATAACCAACTCGTCAGAATCAGACGCAAATTTATCCACCCTTCGCCTTGCAGCTAATCGCGGATCAGCGAAAGTGCGCTTAATAGCAGCTTTCTTAGCAAAATAAGCTTTGTGGTATACGCGATCTTCAGCCTTTGGCGTAGGACCTTTACCGCGCAATGCATTTCGATGTTTTCCACCCGACCCCTTGGTCGGCCCTTTTTTCGTAGTCATACCTCTATTCTCACATGCCCCCGAGGCATTGAGTCTACGCTCTTTATTATTAGTGCGTTCTTGCTTATTAATTTTTAATTCCGCTTTTCTTTGCTATTTTGCTAATAGCGGCGCGTTGTATGACATAATAGAAAAGTACTTAATTTATTGCAATAAGCTTTTGCTTGCTTAATTAAATAAACATATTTATATTAATCGGCAAAAGTTGCGCAATATTCCACAACCGCGCAATAGTTACAATGTAGAACGCGCGAAAATAGCGTTCGCATTGCGATTATTGACTACTCCGCGGCGCTCCCAAGGGGGAAAACATGGTTGATCACGTTCTTGATCAATCCAAAAATAATGCGTCTGATTCCGCTAATCAGGATCCGTCATTGCAAAACGTTCAGCAAGTGTCACAAGCTTTACATGTAGATGTGACTCGCGGCTTAAGTTCCGAAGAAGCATCTAAACGACTTGCACAATTTGGTCCAAACGCACTTGCTGCCGCTCCAAAGACGCCAGCTTGGAAACGATTCCTTGACCAGTTCAAAGATCCGCTTGTTTACTTGCTTATTGCGGCAACAATTATTTCTGCAATCGCATGGTTCGTAGAGCGAGCGCAACATAAGGGGAATAGTGGCGGCGAAATTCTGCCGTTTGATTCCATTGTTATTATCATAATTTTGATTGCAAATGCTGTGCTTGGTTTTATTCAGGAATCGCGTGCAGAAGAAGCAGTTGAAGCTTTGGCAAGAATGAGCGCTCCGCAAACTTCAGTTTTGCGAGACGGACGCGTTATACGCATCGATACTACAGAAGTAGTTCCGGGCGATATTCTTGTTCTTGGCGAAGGCGACGCAGTTTCTGCAGACGGTCGTTTAATTGCTGCAGCATCGCTGCGTATTGCTGAAGCAAGTCTTACAGGCGAATCTGTTGCTGTAAGCAAGCGCCCGGATACTTTGCAATCCGCCAAGGCTTTGGGCGATCGCACAAACATGGTTTTCAACGGCACTGCCGTAACTCAAGGAACCGGTCGCGCTATCGTCACTTCAACTGGTATGCACACTCAAGTTGGCAAAATTGCGGATATGCTTTCCAAGTCGGAAGAAGAAACCACTCCTCTTGAGCGTGAAATGGTGCGAGTTTCTAAAGTTCTTGGCATTGCAGTGTGTGTTATTGCGGTTATCGTTCTTGCATCAATGTGGCTTCTTGAAGGCTTCCACACAATCCAGGATATTATTGATTCGCTTCTGCTTTCTGTTTCGCTTGCGGTTGCTGCTGTGCCAGAAGGCTTAGCTGCTATTTTGACTGTTGTGCTTGCTTTGGGCGTGCAGCGCATGGTTAAGCATCATGCGGTTGTGAAGAAGCTTTCTTCTGTAGAAACTCTTGGTTCCGCTTCCGTTATTTGCTCCGATAAAACAGGTACTCTTACTCGTAACGAGATGACTGTTGAGCGCGTAATAACACCTAGCGGTGAAGTTCAGCTTACTGGTAGCGGTTACAAGCCGGAAGGTCGCATGGTTCTTCTTGATTCTGCGGATGCGGATCTTGCTGTTCCTCAAAATCTTGCTACGGAAGTGTTAGGAGCTTTAGGTTCCGGCTACTTGGCTAACGATGGCGATCTTCATTACGACGAATCTGCTAAGAGTTGGCAGCCGGTTGGTGATCCTACAGAAGTTTCTATTGTTGTTGCTGCGCGTAAAACGAAGGCGGATAAGCGTTACTCTCACTTAACTCGTGTTGCGGAGATTCCGTTTACTTCCGAACGCAAGCGCATGTCTGTGGTTGTAAAAGATGGTTCAGATTCTGGAAATCTTATTGTTTGTGCTAAGGGCGCTCCGGATGTGCTTCTTTCTTATTGCACTCGTATTGCAGTAGCTGGTGCCGTGCGTCCGCTTACTGATGGCGATCGTGAAGATATTTTGGCTACAGTTGAGCGTCTTTCGGGCGAAGCCTACCGAACTCTTGGAATGGCGTACCGTCCGCTTGGAGTGGATAGTTTGACGAAAGTTGACGGCATGACATCTAACGCTGCCGGCCAGATTGCTGACGTTGCTGAGCAAAGTGACGTGTTGGAGTCTGATTTAATTTGGAACGGCATGGTTGGAATTATTGACCCGCCTCGCATTGAAGTTCGAGACAGTGTTGCTCAAGCTCACCGAGCTGGCATCCGCACTGTTATGATTACCGGCGACCATCCGCTTACGGCAACTCGTATTGCTCGAGATCTTGGCATTGTTGGCAAAGACGAGCACGCACTTACTGGCGACGATCTCGATAATCTTCTTTCTCTAGACGACGACAATATTGCTTTTGACGAAGCAATAAACAAAACCAGCGTTTACGCGCGAGTTGCTCCTGAACACAAGCTTGCTATTGTGTCTTCATTGCAACGTCAAGGAAATATTGTTGCTATGACTGGCGATGGCGTGAACGACGCTCCAGCTGTAAAGTCGGCAGATATTGGCGTTGCTATGGGCATTACCGGCACAGAAGTTACGAAAGAATCTGCAAAGATGATTCTTGCAGATGATAATTTCTCGACTATTGTTGCGGCTGTGCGCGAAGGCAGAGGAATTTTCGACAATATTCGTAAATTCTTGCGATACTTGTTAAGCTCTAACGTTGGTGAAGTTTGCACAGTTTTCGGCGGCGTTGTTTTTGCTGGCGCGCTTGGAATTACGCAGCCTAATTCCGTAGGCGTTACGCTTCCACTTCTTGCAACTCAGCTTTTGTGGATTAATTTGCTTACGGATGCTGCTCCTGCTCTTGCTATGGGTGTTGATCCGCAAACTGATGACGTAATGGACAGGAAGCCTCGAAAGCTTACCGATAGCGTTATTGACCGACGAATGTGGGGAGATATTGTATTTATCGGCATAATCATGGCTGCTATTACGTTAATTGGCATGGATATGCATTTGGCAGGAGGCTTATTTACTGACCGTTCTGTTGGTATTATGAGCCACGCTGCACAAATGACTCACGCTCGCACAATGGGCTTCACAATTCTTGTGTTTGCACAAATGTTGAACGCATTGGCATCTCGTTCCGATTCGCAAAGCGTGTTCGTCGGTTTGTTCGCGAACCGTTGGCTTTGGGGCGCTATTGCAGTTTCTGTTCTTCTTCAGTTGGCTGTAATTTACATACCATTCTTGAACGAACCATTTGGCACTGTGCCTTTGAGCTTAACTGAATGGTTTGAGTGCCTTGGCCTTTCAATGGTTGTGCTAATAGCCTCCGAACTTAGAAAGTGCGTTTTACGTTTCATCGCTAAGCGTAAAGCTGCAAAAGCCTTAACTATTGCAGCTTAATAAATAAATTATTAAGCTGCCTTGCAAATACGCGGTACAGTACGTAGTTTTCTTACATCGGCTACGTTTCTGTGCCGCGTTTTGTGTTTTTATTTTCTATAAAATTTTTTGCAGTCAATCACAGACCGCGGCACGCGCTACAATTGGCCGTATTGTAATTTTCGTACAAAATAAGCAACAAAATATTTCGTGCGAACAATGAAGTTGTTTATGTGTTGATACATCACAAGGAGATTTGACGCTATGCTGTTGTCTGATCACGACATTCTCAAAGCTCATGATGAGGGTCATATTGATTTGACCCCATGGACCCCGGAAATGGTGCAGCCTGCGTCGATTGACGTGCGACTTGACCGTTTCTTCCGCTTATTTAACAATCACGCGTACACGTATGTTGATCCTGCAGAAAATCAGGGTGAGCTTACTGAACAGTTTGAAGTTGCTCCAGACGAGCCGTGGATTTTGCATCCAGGAGAGTTTGCTCTAGGAGCTACTTGGGAGTACGTAAAACTTGACGCAACTATTGCTGCGCGTTTGGAAGGCAAAAGCTCGCTTGGTCGCCTTGGTATTTTGACTCATTCTACAGCTGGCTTCATTGACCCAGGTTTTGAAGGGCACATTACTTTGGAGCTTTCTAACGTTAGTACTTTGCCGGTTAAGCTTTGGCCTGGAATGAAGATTGGTCAAATGTGCTTCTTCCAGTTAAGCTCGCAATGCGAAAACCCGTACGGCTCAGCTGTTAACGGCTCTCACTACCAAGGTCAGCGCGGTCCGACACCTTCGCGCTCGTACGAGCATTTTTATCGCGCGGATTTAAGTGAATAATTTAAGCGAATAATAAATTAGGCTGATTAATCAGTCTAGTTTTATAAAAAATTGAAAATTCAGAAGAAAAGTACAGTATTCACAGAGAATTTTCAGGCTGTATTACTGTACTGCACAGAATAGTATGGTTTTATAATATTGTCGAACGAAACGGCAGGTGCGCAGCACCTAAAACTTATTCTTTTCTTCTCTCCTTTATTTCCCCGGCGCTATGCGCCGGGGTTAAATTTTTTTAAGACAAGCAACGCAGCATATGCCATACGCCAACAGCGTTACTAACTCAGCTAGCAAACTGAGAAAACAACACTAATCAGCTCAACACCGTTACTAACTCAGCTAACAA
>CAMXYK010000020.1 GCA_947253155.1 uncultured Bifidobacteriaceae bacterium | reverse complement strand
ACAATCATTCGCCGGCTGCGATTACGCCCGTAGAGTTAACAGGCACGTGCAAAACGCGCCATCCGTCGCGCGAAAGCCACGGCTCAGCAATTTTGTCGATTTGCGCGTCCGCGATTGCGCTATTTCCGGCATGGAATACAGCAACGCAAGAGCCAGCTCCCGAAATTGCAGCCGCAAAACCAGCATCGCGCAACACTTCCACCAAATCCCACGAATCCTGCATAAGACTTGCGCGATACGTTTGATGAAGTGCGTCTTGAGTTGCTGCAAAAAGTAGCGCATTTCGAGAAAGATTTGATTTCACAGCATCCGCTCCGAACATCCCAAACGCAACCGGAAGCATCGCAGCGCGCGAAACATTAAATATGGCATCCCCGTAAGGCACTTTTGCAGGAAGCGCGCGCCTTGCAAGCTCTGTAGAAAGCTCGAAATTAGGAACGAATACCGACACGGAAATATCTTTCGCAACTCTGTATCGCACAGTGTGAAAACCTGTAGAAAGCGGAGCTTCCGCACACCCCGACGCATCTTCTCCAGCCACGCGCACGGAACCTTTGCCCTCGCCTGCATCAAGCTTCCAGCTCATTGTCAATCCGCCAAAAACCGCAGGAGCCACGTTATCCGGATGCCCTTCAATCGCGGCCGCAATCTCAAAAATTGCTTCGCGATTAAGCTCGCCTTCGTGCGCAAAAGTCCAAGCAGCCGCCACCGCAGCCACAATCGCCTCTGCGGAAGATCCCATTCCGCGCGCTTGCGGAATTTGGTTACGCGCCTCTAAAGTGAACCGCAAGTTTGGTAGGCCAAAAATTTTGCATGCCTTGCGGAAAGTTGATACGACTAAGTGCGTTTCGTCTTTTGGAAGCGTGTCCTCGCCTTCGCCGTGAATAATCACTCGCACATTCGGCGACTTTTCCGCATCAGTTTCAGACGCAAAAATTTCATCGTCTAAAGTAAAAGTCAAATAATCAAAGTATTCAAGCGCGATTCCGGCAGTGTCGAAACCAGATCCCAAATTTGCGCTGGTTGCCGGCACTTTAACTGATACTTTGTTGCATACTGGCTTCATACAATCTACCTACTTAATTAATTGATATTTGATTAAGCGCTACTTGATTACTTACTTATTTGATTGCTGCTTATTTGCTACTTGATTATTTGCTACTTCCGCGCTACTTCCACGCTACTTAATTACGCGCAAAGCAAGCGGCTTACCTAGCACAACATCCAGCGATTGCAAATCTTCGCAAATAGATTTAACTTCAGATTCTGCACATTCGCGCAAAAGCACGCGCATACTTCCAGGCCCGCCAAGACCGCAAGCCGGGCAGTCACCTTCAGCATTCGCATTTTTCGCATATTCCGCTTCACACGCCGAAGCCAAACGCTCAGCCGCAACGCCGTGACGCTCAAAAACGTCCATCACTTCGCCGCGCAAAGCCAAAGAAGTGTCTTCCATATTGCAACGCACTACAAAATCTGCGCAAGTCTGCTCGCTCGCAGCCGGCACATACTTGTTGTACATTGGCACAGCAAAACCGGCGCATCCGCGCACAATATTTCGCGCAGCGCAAACAACATCTCCCACAACAGCGCTGGCAGTCGGAGCACCACCGGCACCGCGACCATAAAACATCAAATCGTCGGCAGCCTTCGCCTTCACAAACACCGCATTAAAACTGCCATGCACAGAAGCCAAAGGATGCTCCGCACCAACAAGCGCCGGATACACGCTAACGCTTACGCCGTCGCCGTCGCCGCCGTCACCATGCTTCTCAACCGCCGCAAGCAGCTTAATCACGCGCTTTTCCGCACTCGCCGCCGCAATATCTTCAGCAGCAATCGCGCTAATTCCCTCAACAGAAACGTCGTCAATACTTACTGGCATTTGGAAAGCTAAAGTTGCCAAAATAGCAGCCTTATTCGCTGCGTCGAATCCTTCCACATCTCCGGTTGGATCCGCTTCAGCGTAGCCCTTTTCTTGAGCCGCGCGCAAAGCCGAGTCAAAATCAAGTCCGCGCACTGTCATTTCGTCAAGAATATAGTTGGTAGTGCCGTTTACGATTCCGAAAATTTGCGTAATTTCGTCGCCAATAAGCGATTCTCGAAGCGGACGAACAATAGGAATCGCACCTGCCACTGCCGCCTCAAAATACAAGTCGACTCCGTTATTTTGCGCGCATTCGTACAATTCCGGACCAAATTTTGCAAGCAGCGCTTTGTTTGCAGTTACAACAGATTTTCCGTGGTTCAGCGCGCTTTTTACGAAAGTATGTGCCGGCTCAAGTCCGCCAATAAGCTCGACTACAACGTCCACATCCTCGCGCTCGCACAACGCGGCCGTATCCGTAGTTAGCAAATCGCGGTCAATCCAAGGCGCGTCAACTTCTTCCGGACGCAAACATGCAACGCCAGCAAGCTCAATCACAGCACCGGTTCTTGCAGCAAGCTCGTCTCGCTGCTCAACTATTAATCGCGCTGTTTGCGATCCAACAGTTCCAGCGCCCAGTAGTCCTACGCGAATAGTTTTGTTAGTTGATTGTTCGCTTGGCATAGTCTTCGCCTCCCTATAAGTCTTGGATTTATTTATATTTTATTGCGATCGCAATCAAGAAAATCACGCAATCACGCAATCACGCAATCACGAAAACAGCATTAGCACATTCATCATTATAGAAATAATCAAAAATGCTATTACTCCAATGCTTCCGTAGAGCGATTTGCGTCCGTCTTTTTTAGAAAGCTCGTTTGGCGCGTCAAAGAATACCAAATACTTGCGGCGGCGAACCAGCAAAATTATGCCAATCACAAGCATTGCAAGCATAAACATTCCGTAAATTCCAGCTAGCACGAAACCAATTGGCATTTTCGACAATTCCTGATTCGTGAGCTTATCGACGTCTATCATGTTTCCGCTTGCGTCCACCAGTTGCTTTTCCAGCCACAGCGCAACCACGCTTCCTTGGAAATTCACCAGCATATGCAGCAAAATGCTGTAGCGCAATTTAGACGTACGCACGTACATGTATCCAAAAACAAGACCAAGCCCAAAAGCGTAGAAGAATTGGAAAATGTTCATATGGAATAGCGCAAATACGAGCGCCGAGAATACAATAGCTCGCTTTTCGCCGTACACGCGCAAACGCCCAAGTATTTGCTTTCTAAAAAGCCATTCTTCCATAATCGGCGCAATAATTACCACGAATAAAATTGTTTCCCACAAATCTCCGGAAGCAACGATGTCGGAAACTCGATTTTCTGCTTTTCCGGCAGTAAGAAGTAGCGCTAAAGCAATTCCAATGAAGTTTCCAACGTACATAATTGGTATGCTTACTGCGAAGAATCCGCCAAATTGACGCAATTTCATTGTGAATTGTTTGGTTTCAACAATAGGCACTTTGCGCATAACAAGTATTGCTATTGGAAGCGCTACTAAATATTGCGAAATATCCGAAATTAGCATTGTTCCGAGCGAATTGCTGATTACGTTTTTAGGCATAAATAGCGAGTAGCATATGCCGAGAGCGTACGCTATAGCAATCCACACAACTAGCAGCAGGCATAATGACATGCCAACAGTTCCTTGGCGTTTGCGTGCCATTAAATACGTATCGTCATGTTGCAAATCTTGCAAATCTTGCATACCTGTTCCTTTTTGTTATTTTCGAAATTACTTTCGCGAATATTTAGCTTTTCGTAGCTTCCGCTTTCGCTTTCACTTTTCGTAGCTTTTCGCAGCTTCCGCTTTAGCTTATTGCGTAGCTATTCCGCGCCAGATTTACTTACTCCAGCACTCCTTCAATAAGCTTTGTGATTAAATCACTGTAGCTTATTCCGGTTGCTTCCCAAGCTTTTGGATACATGGAGATTGGCGTAAATCCAGGCATTGTGTTGATTTCGTTAAGAATTACGCGCCCGTCTTTAGTTACGAAAGAATCCACGCGACTAAGCCCACGTCCGTCTACAGCTTTGAACGCTGCAAGCGCCGTTTTGCGCACGCGCTCTAAAGTTTCCGCTGGCAAGTTCGCTGGAACTTCCACGTGAGAAGCCGCAGAATCCATGTATTTGCTGTCAAAATCGTAGAACTGATCTTCACCAGCCTGGCGCTTGTCGAGCACAACTTCTCCAGGCCAGCTTGCTTTCGGCTCTTCGCCGTCACGCGCTGCAAGAACAGCGCACTCAATCTCGCGCGCATCAATTCCCTGCTCTATCAACACTCGCCAATCATGCTTCGAAGCTTCAAAAACGGCTTCTGCTAAAGCTTTAGCGTCGCGCGATTCAACTTTTGTAACTCCAAAGCTAGATCCTGCTCGGCTTGGCTTTACAAAAAGTGGATACTCAAGTTTTGCTGCTTCAACTTGCGCAAGAATTTCGTTTGCATACGCGTCGAAGTGATTTGCCGCGTCGCTTGCAAACTTTCGTGCGTCCAGTGCAATTCCAGGAGCAACATTAATTCCGGCAGCTTTAAAAAGTTGCTTTGCGTAATACTTATCCATGCACGCAGCCGAAGCAAGCACTCCGCAACCAACGTACGGAACTTGCATCATTTCAAGCAAACCTTGCAAAGTGCCGTCTTCGCCGTTTGGACCGTGAAGAACTGGGAAAACTGCGTCAATATGACCCAAACTCGTAAGAGTACCGTCGGCTTCGCGCACTAAGAATCCGTCAGCTCCCTTTGCTGGGTCAAGCACAACATCGCGCGTTTCCGCGGTTTTTGTAATTACCGGCAGCTCGCCTTCGTCCATGCGGAAGTTGCGCGGATCTTCGCCACCAACAATCCACTCGCCTTTCTTTGTGATTGCAATTCGCAAAATCTCAAATCGACTTTCGTCTACAGCACTGAGCACTCCAGCAGCAGATATGCAAGAAATCGAATGTTCGTCTGCTTTACCGCCATACAAGAACACTACACGCTTTTTCGTCATTTTTTTCCTTTATATATTTTATTTTTGATTATTTTAGATTTTTTAATTATTCCGGATTATTTTTAGTTATTTTCGATTATTCCGGATTATTTTCAAAAACGCTTTGTTTTTACTCTTCGCAAACGTCTTCATCGAAAAGCATTGCAAGCATTTCTTGGCAGGAGATTCCTTCTTCCAGCACGCGAGCCATTGCGCTTGCGAGCGGAGTTGCAACTCCCAATCGCTTGCCCATTGCCACAACTGCGCTTGTGGTTGGCACGCCTTCTGCAACGCCATTGCTTACGGCGGTTGCTTCTTCAACGCTCATACCTTTACCAAGATTTGCGCCGAAAGTATAGTTGCGGCTTAGTGGAGATCCGCAAGTTGCAACTAAATCACCAAAGCCAGCAAGACCTGCGAAAGTGCGCGAATCTGCGCCTTCTGCAACGCCCAAAGCAGTCAATTCTGCGAGTCCGCGCGTTTCAATCATCGCAGCCGTGTTTTCGCCGTATCCTGCACCTCGAGCCATGCCAACTGCGAGTGCAACAACGTTTTTAAGCGATCCGCACATTTCTACGCCGATTACGTCGGTTGATACGAATGCTTTAAAGTAGCTGTTTGAGCAAGCTTTTGCAACTACTTCTGCCTGAGACTTTTCTGCGCAAGCAACTACTGCCGCAGCTGGGTGGCGAGATGCAACTTCCTTGCTTAAGTTTGGTCCGGAAAGTGCAGCAAAACGGTTACGCGGCAAGTTCAATGCTTCGCACACGACTTCGTCCATGCGCTTTCCTGTTGTGCGCTCAATGCCTTTCATAAGCGAAACAACAATCGCATTTTGCGGAATCAGCCCCACAAATTCTGCTAACGCAACGCGAGCAAACTGTGCTGCAATCGCCACGACTACAATATCCGCGTTCGCAACAGCTTCTGCGCGATCCCCAGTTGCAGTCATATTTTCCGGCAATTTTTCGACGCTTGGCAAGCGCACTGCGTTATGATGATGGTCGCGAATTCCTTCGACGATTTCCGGCTCTATTGCCCACATCGTTACTTTATTTCCTGCGTCCGCAAGCACCTGTCCAAACGCAGTTCCCCAAGCTCCAGCACCCAACACCGTAACGTTCATGTTTACGCCTTGCCTTTCGGTTTTAATCCTTATTTTTTGCGACTTTAGTCTTTATTTTTGCGGCTTCATAGCTTTTACAGCTTTATAGCTTCATAGCTTTTGTTGCTTTTTACTATTTCTAGTATTTGCGACTAATCACACTATTACGTAATTCTACACACGACGCTTTACGGGATTTTAAAAAGATACTTTATTTTATTCTTCTGTATATTTTTTATTCTTCCGTAACGCGTTTCATCTGCCTGTAATCGAAATATCCAGCAGGCGCTTTTTCGCCGCGAATTTCTTCCATAATTTGCGTCATGCGCACGCGCACACGACGAGCAAGCTCTTCAGCAGATTCCATTGGAGGCATCTCCCCCCAATTTTCGCTTCCCTTAAGTAAGTCGGCATAATCAAGCTGAGTATCATAGCACATTACAACGTTTTTCTTCGGCCACGGCCACCAGTGGTTAATGCTTGCAGCACCCCACGTAACCGCGCAAAATAGCGGAATCTGATGCCCTAGTCTGCGCGATGCTTCGAGAGCAATAATTCCGATTCCTGGCTTCATGCTCATCGGCCATTTTTTAGGATCGCGCGTTAAAGTGCCTTCTGGCCAAATGCTTAAAGGCCTTCCGTTTGTGAGGATTTTGATTGATTCTTCCTCAATTTCGCGCGCTTTTCCGCTTCTGCGCGGCACAGATTGCATGCCTACTAGCTGGAACCATTTGCCTAAGATTGGCCAGTGTGCGAGTTCTGCTTTTGCCATGTAACGCGGTCTGCGGCCTTGGTGGAATAGCGCTGTCATTGGTATAAAAACGTCGAACATTGTAACGTGCGTGCAAGCGGTAATAAACACGCCTTCTTCTGGCACGTTTTCTAATCCCCACGCCTTTACTTTGCAACGCGAGCGCAATACGCGCGATGTTCCTTCGAGCAGTCTTTCGGCAGCTTTAGGATTTTGCGCGTTGATTTCTGCTTGGTTAGGCTTACGTTTGCCTGTTGGGTAGTAGTAGGTTGGGTCAACTAAGTTATGTGCGTGCGCTAAGCGCTCTACTTGCTCATCACTGAGTGGTTTTACGGCGCTTCTTGGCGAAGGTTTTCCTTTTGATACCATACGTCTATTGTGCCGCACGCTATAAACCTGCTATAAACCTGCTATAAACCTGCGTTACGCTATTTTCTTTACACACGCCTTTGAAATCAGCCCGTGCTTAGGCGAGCATGCCCACGCGAGCACAAAAAGCGCCGTTGCCACTAGCACAATCGTACCGCCTGTTGCAGTATCAAAACTCCACGAAATATACATGCCCACAATCGACGAAACGCAACCAATAACCGGTGCCAAAATCATCATCCTAGATAGCCTATCCGTCAGCAGTCGCGCAGTTGCAGCAGGAGTCACCAGCAGCGCAAGCACAAGCACGTTTCCAATAATTTGCACGGAAACAACCACCGCAATCGCCACCAAAACGTACAGCATTCCGTCTAACCACGCGACTGGCAATCCCATTGCGCGCGAAGTTTCGCGATCCATCGACACGCACACAAGCTCTTTATGGAACATGCTCAAAAGCGTCAAAATAATCAGCCCTGTAACAGCCACCACAGCAATATCAGAGTCCGGAATGCCTGTAATTGAGCCAAATAGGAAGGATTCCAAAGAGCCGGCGTAGCCTGAAGCTTTTGAGATTATTACGATTCCGAGCGCGAATGCAGATACGAAGAATACGCCAATAAACGAGTCTTCGCGAAGCCTGCGGTTTTGGCTAAAAATAGATACGATTAGCGCGGTTGCGACTCCTGCTAGCGCGCCTCCAAATAGCAGATTTCCTTGCAATACGAAGGCGATTGCAAGTCCTGGGAATACGGAGTGCGCGACAGCATCCCCAATAAACGCCATTCCGCGAAGCACAACGTAGCAGCCCACGGCTCCGCAAATTACGCTCGAAAGGCAAGCTACAATAAGCGCTTTTAGCAAAAACCAAAGGTCCGGATTTGTTAAGTCTTGTATAAATTCGATTGGCGATAACATTTATTTTTACCTCTATTTCTGCCCGATTACGCGCTCAACGGCTTGAATAAGCGGATTTTCTTGCGCAACGTGGAAAGTTCTAACCCACTGTTCAGTTCGCAAATTTTGCGGCGCGTCGTCGCCAACAATAGTGCCATCAAAAAGCATGATTCTTGAGCATGAGTTAATTGAGCCGATTATGTCGTGTGAGCTCATAAGAATCGCTTCCCCAGACTTTGCTAAATCCAAAAACAGGCTCGTAAGTAGCTCTTGAGTTGGCATATCAAGTCCGGTAAAAGGTTCGTCAAGTAGAAGAAGTCGCGGCTCTCCGGCAAGTGCTCGCGCAACCAGCACGCGCTGACGCTGGCCGCCCGAAAGCTCGCCGATTGTGCGATCTCGAAAATCAGCCATTCCTGTGCGCTCAAGAGAGGCGAGCGCAATCTCATAATCCTCTTTTTTCGCGCGACGAACGTAACCAATATGCCGAATCCTGCCCATCATCACAACGTCGAGCACAGAAAGCGGAAAATCCCAAGCAATATCGTGTCTTTGCGGCACGTAACCTACGTAAGATACGCGCGGATTTACACTACCACCTTCTGCGCTAGGAGCTTTAACTTCCAGCTTTCCGGAGTGAGGAATTAGCCCCATAATTGCGCGGAAAAGAGTCGTCTTTCCAGCACCGTTCGCACCCAGCAATCCCACGAACTCGCCGCTTTTAATACTAAACGAAACGTTTTTTACAACAGTTCGGCTTGTGTACGACACGCTTAAGTTTTGTGCGTTAATAACAGTATTATTTTCGCTAATATTTTTATTCATAAGTCACATCCACTTCAATCTCACTTAAAACTCACTTCAAACATTTCGCTAAAGAATCCGCGTTCGCTCGCATCATATCCACGTAAGTTCTAACTTTCGCATCAAAAGCGTCACCATAAATTGGGCAAACTTTCACATGAGCTTCAGCTGCCAGCTCTTTAAGCACGGATGAGCGCGAAATCAAATTCGGCTCCAAAAATACTGCCGGAATTTCCAAATCTCGCAAAATCTGCGAAAGCCTACGCCTATCTTGCACACTCGGCTCGCTTGAAGGGTTGATTGTTACAAATCCTGCAATATTTACGCCGTAAGCTTTACCTAAGTATGCAAAAGCGTCGTGCGTTGTGACTAAGTTACGGCGCTCCTTTGGAATTGACGCAACTTTTTTGCGCATATACGCGTCTACGTCGAGAAGCTTGTTAATATATCGGTCCGCATTAGCGCGATATTTACGAGCATTTTTAGGGTCTACTTCGCATAAGCGATCCGCAATTGTGCGCACATATGCAATACCGTTTTTTACTGACTGCCACAAATGCGGGTCAATATCGCCGTGAACATGCTTTCCAAGAACAGCTTGCGGAAGCTGATACAACTTTTCGCGAGCAGCACCCAAAAAACGATACCCTTGTTCTGCCGGAATCTCCTTCAGCGCATTAGTCGGCACTTCCACAACCACATCGCGAGGCGCATAATACACGCGTTTTGGCGTAGCAGAGCGCTTTTCTTGCAAAGTATCCACTCGGTACATAAATCCGCGAGTTGCCAAATCGTATGCTAAATCGGCATGGCCTTGATTCAAAACTACGTGAGCTCCACGCTTTTTCGCGATTTTCTGCGCATTCACGCCAACAGCAAAACGCATTCTTGTATTGCCTAAGCTTGCAACTCTTGCGCCTTGAGCATCTAAAATATCCGCATGCCAATCAAGCGTGTACTCTCCCGGCTTGCTAAAAGCCCAACTTAAGTGCGTGTGCGCGTCCGCAGGCAAGTCCACGTGATCGTCGTCGCTAATTCCGTTCGCTGAATTTACGTAAGTTTCTACGCTTCCAAAAGTGCCTGTAAGGTAAGCGAATAGTGCTCCAGGTCCTTTTACTTTCGTTGCAGTTAGGCGGATTCTGTCGGAGCGCTTCATGTTATACGCATTAGGTTTTATTACGGTTGCGCGTCCTTCTTTTGTTACGGTTGATGGCGCATTTGATTGGGAAGATTGGGAAGGCTGAGAAGATTTGGAAGACTGTGAAGATGTAGAAGACTGTGAAGATTGGGAAGATTGCGTTTCTTCAGAAGATTTCGCATTTGCAGATTTCGCATTTGCAGCTTCTTCTCCAACTTGCGCAGCCATACGCTCCGTAGCAAGACCTAGCCAAATAGTATCCAACGACACGTCTTCAACCATTGGAATAATATCCGCCGCATGCTTCACGCTTTCTTCCGCAAGCTCAACATTCGGCACGCCTTTTCGCAAATTCGCGTCAAGTGCGGTAATTACGCCGTGTTCCTCAAGCATCATGTAGTTGCTAAAAGCCACATCCGCATACACAACGTCTCGAATTGAGCGCAATCGCGGCTCGTAGGAGTGCGGGTCTGCGTTATCCGGCACAATTGCGCTCACGTTTGCAGCATCGCCTGCCACATTCGCTACCATATCGCGCAAAACGCCTGTAGTAGTAACTACATTAATTCGCCCGTCGCGATGCCCTGCGCTATTGCCGCTATTCACAGATCCACACGCACAAAGCGGAATCGTGGTTGCAACAACCAAAATAGCTGCAACTGCACGCTTCGCGCTTTTTCGCCCTACTAAATCAATGAATTTCATTAAATTCTTACCAAACTACAAATCTAAAAAATACAATCTTCAGAAATATTCTGAAATCTTACGAAATAAATCTTCCGAAATACTTCCGAACGCTACTTAATGCTCATAATCGCACTAAGTAATCCGCTACCAGAAATTAATCCGCGCTTACGAAGAATAAACATTCCAGCTGCGCAAGTTCCAGAAATTGCAGTAATTCCAAGGCTTAATGCAGTGTATGCAACGACAGGCTTGCGTTTGAACAATCCCACAATTCCTTGCGGTTCATCATCTTCCGCCATAACGCTGTTGCGCAACTTTACATTCAAACCTTTAGAGCTTTTTTGCTTATATTCGGATTGAATTTTTTTGCCCTCTTGCTTGTTCATTCCATCCGTTAGTTTTACGATTTTGCTTCTGTTTCCAGCTTTAGATTTTCGCGCAAATCCGCCGCCAAAGTGTGAGGAGCTTGTTCTGCTTACGTATGATGGAGCAGTAAGTGGGGTAACTCCTGCACTTCCAGCATTCCCTGCACTTCCGGGATTGCTTGGATTTCCGTTTTTTGCGTTATTGTCTCCGTTTTGGCTGCCGTTTTGACTGTTGTCATCGTTGCTTCCTCTTCCGCTATCAGTGGCGCCACCGGCACCACTTCCATCTTCCACTTCGCTCACAGAACAGCTCATAGGCGTTTCGAGCGCGTCCACACCAATCGCAAAATGCATATCTTTTTCAGTCGTCTTTCCATGAGCGCTTACAGCAAAACGAATCGTGTAATAGCCCGGCTTCGAAAAATCCCAATTCAAATGCATATGCGTATTAGCAGGAATTGTGTAAGTGCGATTCCCATTGCTAGACATAACAGTTTTCGCTTTTTCGCCTAACGAGCCTTGCAACCAAATGCGCACACTTCCAGGTCCTTTTACAGATTTAAGGCTGATTTTGCTAGATTTGTGCGGTTGCAAATTTTGGTTATTCCAGCCAAGCCACGGCACATTTTGTTTCTGTGTTTGCGGCAAACGCCAAATATTACCGTTTTTTGCTTCGTTTCCTGCATAAAATACGACTTTACTTGGGTCTCGTCTTACGTGAGATCCAGTCACGTCTTCTTGCACTGCAAATCCAATGCCGTTGCTCGAACCGTAAGTTGCTAAATCAACGTGACCGTTTTTAATTACTAACTTATCGCCTTTTATATCTTTAAATTTCGAGCATTTTTTAGTTGTTTTTTTATTCTTATTTTTAGATTTAGATTGTTTAGAATCTAAATTATTTTTGCTAGATTCCGTTTCTTCTTCATTTTCTAAATTCTGATTTGCAAATCCCGCGCTTGGCTTTGCTCCTGGCCACGGAGTCACATACACCCTGTTGTTATTGCCTTTTACAACAATTGACGTAGAAGGTTCTTCATTATTTTCGTCTTCATCTTCCGAATCTTCGTCAGAATCCTCGTCCTCATCCGAATCTTCGTCGTCTTCATCTTCCGAATCTTCGTCAGAATCCTCGTCCTCATCCGAATCCTCATCCGAATCATCATTTGAGCCCTTGCCTTCAGAGCCTTTCTTTTTATTAACTTTAGGCGAGGTTCCATTCTGATTATCAGATTCTGCAGACTGCGAGTCATCTTCGCCCGTATCGTACTGAGAAGATTCTTTAGCGCGCTTAAGATCTACTTCAAACGTGTAATCTTGCGTAGCAGTAAGAGTTTTACCTTCATTAGTTTCAGCAACTGCTTTTACAGTTAACACATACGTTCCTGGAGCTGTAAAAACCCAATCCATATGCACGTGAGCATGGCCATCCACAGTGTATTCGCTTGGGAATCCAGTTCCATCCGTTCCAAGATACTTTAGTAATCTGTTATCATCTTTACCAGCCATGTAAACTGCGCCATTTTTAGGCATAGTTGCGTTAGTAAAACTAAAAGTTACTTGTTTAATTCCCGAATCATCCCCCAAAGTTTCGGTAGAAACACCTGCAAACAATTTGCCTGGCTTATTTTCAGAAGGCAGACGATACACATATTTCACATTCTTTTTTACAAAAGAAAATGTTTTACCTTTTTTTACGCGACTTTTCGGACCAACAACAAATCGAATAAGAGAAGAATCGTATCGAATACCATTTGCGCTGGTGCCAGGGAAGGAATCGCCTCTTGTTCCAAGCACAAGGTTTCCGCTGGCATCTTTATAAGTTGCAAAAACGTCAGTATGACCTTTTTTTACTCTGCATAACTTTGCGCCGGTAGTTGCACTACTACTCGGTTTAGCAGCATTATTTGCAAGTTGAGCCGCAACGCAAGCTTCAGCATTCGCCGATTCGGAGCCTTCAACAGCATCGTCCGCATACGCACTACCGCAATTGCAGCAACAAATAGACGCTAAAAATCCTACTGAAATAATCGCACTAACAAGCGCACTAAATAGCTTCATGCACATTAAACTAGATTTTTTACGCATTGTTCTGTCCTAAATTATTAGAATTTACGGAATTTACGGAATTTACGCTCGGTAAAACTGTTGTTTCCTCAACTGGATTTACTAAATCAGATAGCGAGTTTTGATTTTGTGCATATTGAGTAGGCATAGTTGCTTGCTGCTGTGAAACATTCTGTGAAACATTCCGTGAAACATTCTGCGAAACAGGCTGCGAATTATTCTGCAAATCACCTCGCGAAGAATCATGCTGATTAATAGCCTCGCGACGCGCCTTCTTGCTTTTCGCAACTGCAAACATCACAAACGCAATAATCACAATTGTTACAATCACAAAAATAATCATCACAATCTGCGCAATTGCCACAGTATCGTCGGAATTACTCGCCTTTTTGTGATGCCTTCCAGCTTTTGCTCCCGACTCTCCGTCTTCAGCATTTTCGCCATTATCGCTTGCGCCCGACTCAGAGCCTTCGTCGCCTTCTTCTTCATCGCTAGAAGAATCTTCATCACCAGAATTAGCTCCGGCACCAGCTCCAGCTGCAGCACCTGCACCTAAAGCAGCGTTCGGATCGGTATTATCTCCAACCGCAAAATTAAGCACTCGCGTATCACTTACAGCTTTACCATTCTTCAACTTTCCCGAAAAAGTAAGCTTCACATGGTAAATGCCCGGCTTAGAGAACACCCAATTTACGTGAGTGTGAGCGTTTGTTTCAATCCAGCTGTTTTGCGGATACCCTTTAGTGCTATCCCAAAGTTGCTGTGGATTGTTGTTGCCGTTTTCCAAATAAACATGCAATTTTCCAGGACCGCTTACGCCTTCAAGCGAAAGCTTCGCACCGCGGTCTAGCTCGTTAAGAACGCCGCCTTCTTGCGTATTCCAGCCAAGCCATGGCACGTCTGGATTTTGCGTTTGCGGAATTACGTAAAGTTTCGTTCCCGGCTTTTCGCCAATAAAGTTATACGCAGCATCGTTCGGCATTTGAATAATCGAGCTGCTTCCAAGCTTGAATACCACGTTTTCCGGGTCTCGCCACACAGGATCGTCGCCAGTATCGTCGCGGATTTGTATTTTCCAATGCCCTCCTGCAAGCGTTGGTCCAAAATCTGCGTGACCAGCTTGAATCATCACAGGCTGATTGCTTGTTGCAGCATTAGCATCACTTGCAAAAGGCGACGGCATAAATATTGCCGCAATTACCATAATCGCCGCAAATATTGCTGCAATAATTGATGTAGCAACGTAATTTTTATTCTTCGTAAGCATGTAATTCTTATTTTTTAACATTTTTATTATCCTTCTAAAGCAATTTCATACGCGTTTTAAGTAGGCACACACCAACGCCTGTTAATGTGCACAAGCTCACGCCTGCAGTGCCAACAGCAGCAGTAACCCACTTTGTTTTATGACTTTTTTCTTCCTCGGATTCTGCTTCGTCCGATAGCTCTTCTGCATCTTCGGCATCTTCCGAGCCGTCTGCGCTGTCTGCAGTTTCCGAAGCGTCCGCATTTCCGTTATTTTCGTCAGACTTGTAGGAAGCAGATTTCGTAGATTTTTTGCGCTTCTTGCCAAGAAGCTTCACTTTTTTCAGCTTCTTTGAGCGTTTTGCGTAAGATTTACTGCGCTTCAATCCGCCTAATCTGCGAGAAGACTTATGCGCTAATCCGCCGCCTCTATTCGCAAATCCGTTATTAGTTTGACTTGCCGCAGCTAATGGAGCACTTGCAGGTTTCTGCAGATTATTTTGTTCAGCGCCGGAATTTTTTGAATTATCTTCATTTTCACCAGACTGATTGTTATTGCCGTTATTTACAGCTCCTTTTGCGCTATCGCTTGCGTTATCGCTTTCTTCAGACGCATCTTCTTCAGACTCCTTATCTTCAGAATCGCCTTCTTCAGACACATCTTCTTCAGCTTTATTATTTTTATTCTTCTTATGTTTTTTGTTTTTCTTATTTTTCTTATTTTTCTTTAAATTCTTAGCTTTATTCTTTCGCTCGTCTTTATTATTCTTATTATTCTTCTTCTTACGATCCTTCTTACGATCCTTCTTATCATTATTCTTATCTTCATCATTCTCTTTTTCTGAAGGCTTATCTTCAGAAGGCTTCTTATCAGACGGCTTCTTTTCGGAAGACTTCAACCATATTTGATAATCAGTAAAATCGTTGAATTCTTCATTCCTATACAATTCGCCATTATCAAGCACAAGCGACGAACGAATAATGGCACCATCCATACTTTCGTCAATCTTCAAATTTAATTTCTTACCTTCTTCTTTAGGTATGTACTTAAATTTGGTTTCGCCTGCTTTTTTAATAAGCCAAACATGCCTTTTTACTATGGAAGTAACTTGCACATCTGGATCTTGCTTTTCGTTGTCAACAACAGAAACTCTTGGGCTATAAAGCACAGATCGCAAGCTTAAAGTATCACCAACTGCAAGTGGCTTCAACTTGCCAATCGCAGCAACCACAGGCCGACCGTCAGCTCCGTGATCGTCTACTGCAATTCTTACTGTATCTCTGTCGTCACCATAACCCAGTCCAAGCTCCGTTCCGGCGCTTATTGTTGCGTTAACAAGCATTCCATCCAACGCAGGCTCTGCTGGAATAGTGAATGTTTTTTTAAAATCTGGATCCCTAGAGCCTACAGGCGGATTGTTAATAAAATCGTATACAAAATCAGGCTCCATCTCGTCTTTGCGCATATACGTCCAAGATGGGGTCACATTTCCTTTTCCGCGTATTGATTTTGGCAAATACACCGAAAGAGTAACTTCACCGCCCGGCTCATACGAGTGATAATGCGGATGCGAGCCGGTATTCCTTACGCCAACAATGCAAATGTTGCTGTCGTCTTCCTTGCAATGCGTGCTGCCAGACAACGATTCTTCAACAAATTTAGAATCTTTTGTTGGAGGCACGCGATTAGGATTCATTTGCAACGTTTCTGTTTCGCTTTCAACTGCGTGAGTTGCGTTAGGCTTTACGTTAAAAGTGTATGTTGCGTGCTCTGAAGTAACAGTTTTGCCGTTTTCCTTATTTTTTACTATTGTGTAAGCGCTGATTTTATAAGTGCCAGGCTTTGTAAATACCCAATCAGCATGCTCGTGGCCGACCATTGACTGGTGAATAATACCAGGCATTACAAAACGACTTCCGGCAACATCCTCATCGTCTTTATCGTGCGCTTCTAAAGATTTTGCAAAAGTAGCGTTACTGTCGTCGGTTTTTTGCGTCCATGCAAGAACGCGACCACCTTTAGGGCCTGTAATTTTGTCGATTACAATATCCGCGCAAGCATTTACAGGATCTTTTACTCCTACAGAAAAACGCGAATTAGAAGAATCCCAGCCAGGGAATACTTCACTACTTTGCTTATTTCCAGATCCGTTCAAACGCCAATAACCTTTTGAAGCGTCAAAAGGAATATTACTAGCGTTTTTATAGGGAAGATTTGATGTATAGAATGACGAATTATCAACCGTCATCGTTACGTTTTTTGGATTGTAAATTACGTTTCCGTAACTAAAGCCCATTTTAAGATTGCTATTTGCGCTCGTTTGGAATGCGTAGAAAGCATCAACGTGACCAGACGCAACCGTTACGCTCTTATTTGGCGAGTACAAGTCGCCCTTAATTTCGTCGCTACCAACCCACACATGTTCAGGTTCGCCTTCATCGGCATACGCCGGAAGAGCGGTACTTAATCCGGAAGTAAGTACCGCAAACGCAAGCGCGACTACGCCTGCAGCAGCAAGCGCTCGCTTAAACATAGACTTCGCATGAGTCATAATTATTATTTCGCTCTCTACACTTCATCTTTTTTCTCGATCTTCTTTTTGTATTTGCGCTCTTCTTTTCGCAAATAACTACTAATTACGGAAGATCTTGATAACGTCTATCTATAATAATAATGATTCTCATTAATAGCAAGTCGACACTCCGAATAAAACCGCTAAATAAACGTGCAAATAAACAAAAACGCTGGCGCATAAAGCAACCAGCGTTATTAGTTAATATTTTTAAAGCAACTTTAGTAAGTTAGTAACTTTCAGCCTTCAACAATATCCGCATTAAGGCAAGTCTTAAAGTGACGAAGCGCCCACTCATGCCCTGCAGGATCAAAACTTGCAACGGCATCCTTATGAACCACAATCTTGAATCCAAGATTATACGCGTCAACAGCAGTGTGCAGCACACAAATATCCGTGCAAACTCCCACCAAATGTAGCTCCTCAATGTGGCGTTCGCGAAGCTTAATCAGCAAATCGGTGCCGTTGAACGACGAGTAGCGAGTCTTGTGAATGTAATACACGTTGCTTTTATCTTTATTCGCCTCGTAAAAATCGCCAAGCGTGCCGTATAGCTGCTGGCCGTGCGTTCCAGCAATATTGTGAGGTGGGAAAAGCTTAGTTTCCGGATGATACGGGTCGTTCAGATGATGCGTATCAATCGCAAAAACAACGAACTCTCCAGCATCAAGAAACTCCTGAGAAATCTCAGTAATGCGCTTCTCGAGCTTTTGCGCAGGCTCGCCTACTGTAAGAGAGCCGTCACTTGCAACGAAATCATTCGTGTAATCAATGTTAATAAGGGCTTTATTCATACCTACTCCCTGTATGAAAATTACAGAATAATCGCTAATAGCGTAATCGCAAAAGCACACGCTTTAGTTACAATATTCCGCATTTTTGATTACTTAACTTTATTTCAATTGATAGCCCAATTATCAACTCAATTGCTGGCCCAATTGCAATCGGCGCAATACTTCAATACCAAAAGCACGCTGCAAGCTTGCGATAGCTTACTGCAAGCTTGCTTTCTTCAGCGCCGACTACCCTTATTTAATCACTACCTTTCGGCAAATATAGCAATGGAACATTTGCGCGCACACTTCCTCGGTTTTGTGTACTTAGGTTGGGTGTAAGTCCACAAACGCGCGCATACTTTCTCACGTTTGGAGCGTATTGGTGTGTGTTACGCTCCAAACGTGAGGATACTAGCGCGCGTTTTGAGGGCTTAGCGCCAGTATTCACTCCAAATGCGAGAACACTCTCTCACGTTTGGAGGGTTATTTATTACACAGCGCTCCATTTGCGAGAACACTTTCTCACGTTTGGAGGGTTATTTATTACACAGCGCTCCATTTGCGAGAACACTTTCTCACGTTTGGAGGGTTATTTATTACACAGCGCTCCATTTGCGAGAACACTTTC
>CAMXYK010000019.1 GCA_947253155.1 uncultured Bifidobacteriaceae bacterium | reverse complement strand
TCTTTTAGCAGCCAGAGCGCACGAAGGACGGGACGTGCGAGGAGAGAAATCCCCCGAAACTCGCGCCACATAAAGTAAGAGATAATTACGTAGAATTACGAGACTAAAACTCGTGCCACACCAAACAAAATACTCAGCAAAGATTCTATAACCACCGCCGGCGCGTCGCCCGTCCGCCAGCCTGAGTAAACTTGCCACGAATATCCTAAAGCCATAAGGGGGTTAAGGTGGATTATAACGACACCTTTGCCGGATTCGGCAGTGATGATGCAGTATTGGTGTTGGAGGATGGTCAGGTTTACGTTGGTAAGCCTTTTGGTGCGCAAGGTTCTACGCGCGCCGAGATTGTGTTCTCCACGGGCATGACTGGTTATCAAGAAACATTAACTGATCCAAGTTATGATCAACAAATCGTAGTTCAAACATTCCCACACATAGGTAATACGGGAATGAATCACGAAGATCCTGAATCTAATCGCATTTGGGTTGCAGGTTACGTAGTTAAGGAGCCAAGCCCAGTAGTTAGCAATTGGCGAGCTGAAGGTTCCTTGGAAGACGATTTACAAAAGCAAGGTATCGTTGGCATTAGTGGTATTGATACTCGAAAGCTGGTACGTCATTTACGCTCGGTAGGCGTTATGCGTGCCGGCATTTTTTCTAATAAGGCCCTGGTTGATTCGTCAACCGGGGCTTTTCGTACCGTCGCTTCTTTCGTTGACGAGATTAAGCAGACTCCTCAAATGCAGGGCTTGCGTTTAACGGACGAAGTAAGTACTAAAGAAACGTATACGATTGAGCCTTGTGGTGATTTTGAAGGAAAAGATCCGCTTTACACTGTTGTAGCAGTCGATTTTGGTATTAAATCTATGACTCCTCACCGTTTGGCTGAGCGCGGCTGCCGCGTGCACGTTGTAAGCTCCTCAATCAGCTTCGAATCGTTGCAAGCGCTTAACGCGAACGGTGTATTCTTCTCGAACGGTCCTGGAGATCCTGGTAAAGCAAATCGCGAAGTTGAGCTTTTGCGTAAAGTTTTGGACGCAGGCTACCCGTTCTTTGGAATCTGCTTTGGAAACCAGCTGCTTGGTCGCGCGCTCGGCTTTGGCACTTACAAGCTGAAGTTTGGCCACCGCGGTATTAATCAGCCTGTAAAAGACGTTACAACCGGAAAAGTGGAAGTTACTGCTCACAATCACGGATTTGCAGTGGATGCACCTCTTGACGGCCCTGTTAAATCTCCTTACGAAAACGGCCACTTTGGTCGCGTGCTAGTTTCCCATATTGACTTGAACGACAATGTTGTAGAAGGCTTGCAATGCCTTGATATTCCAGCATTCTCGGTGCAATATCATCCGGAAGCTGCGGCAGGCCCGCACGACGCTTCCTATCTCTTTGATCGCTTTGTGGAATTGATGCGCGAAAACGCTCGAAAAAGCAAGTAATACTCGAAAAAGCAAGTAAGATTTTAATATTTACGGAAAAGAGAAATTTACTATGCCAAAACGTACTGATATTAAGTCGGTTATGGTAATTGGTTCCGGCCCGATTGTTATTGGTCAGGCTGCAGAATTTGATTATTCGGGAACGCAAGCTTGCCGAGTTCTTCGCGAAGAAGGCATTCGCGTAATTTTGGTTAATTCCAACCCGGCTACGATTATGACAGATCCGGAGCTTGCTGACGCAACTTATATTGAGCCAATTGACACTTCGATTTTGGAGCGAATTATTGCGAAGGAACGTCCGGATGCGCTTCTTCCAACGCTCGGTGGTCAAACTGCGCTTAACGCTGCAATGGATTTGGGCCGTGCAGGAATCTTAGAAAAGTATAACGTTGAGCTGATTGGTGCTTCTTTGGAAGCAATCGACCGCGGCGAAGACCGTGAGCTTTTCAAAAAAGTCGTTGAAAAAGCTGGAGCGGAAAGCGCAAAATCTTTTATTGCTCACTCAATCGAAGAAGTAGACAAAATTGTTGAAACTTTAGGATACCCGGTAGTAGTACGCCCAAGCTTCACAATGGGCGGACTCGGCTCTGGTATTGCTCATAACGAAGAAGAGCTTCACCGAATTGCAGGAGCAGGCATTCACTATTCTCCAACCAACGAAGTGCTTATTGAAGAAGGCATTGAAGGCTGGAAGGAGTTTGAGCTTGAGCTTATGCGCGACGCAAAAGATAACGTCGTAGTTGTTTGCCCAATCGAAAACGTCGATCCTGTAGGCGTACACACCGGCGACTCAATTACCGTAGCTCCTTGCTTTACTCTTACAGACCGCGAGTATCAAAAGATGCGCGATATTGGTATTGCGATTATTCGAGGCGTTGGCGTTGACACCGGCGGATGCAATATTCAGTTCGCAATCAACCCTCAAACCGGCCGCATTATCGTAATTGAAATGAATCCGCGCGTATCTCGCTCTTCAGCGCTCGCATCCAAAGCAACCGGCTTCCCAATCGCAAAAATCGCAACGAAACTTGCTCTCGGCTACACTTTGGACGAAATCCAAAACGATATTACTCGCTCAACTCCTGCAAGCTTCGAGCCAACAATCGACTATGTTGTAACGAAGATTCCTCGTTTTGCTTTCGAAAAGTTCCCGGGAGCAGACACCACGCTTACAACTTCTATGAAGTCTGTTGGTGAAGCGATGGCTTTGGCTGGAAACTTCCAGGAATCTCTTGGAAAAGCAATGCGCTCAATCGACAAGCGTCACGCATGCTTTAACTGGGATGGTGAGCGCCCAAGTAAGGAAGAAGTAGTCAAGCTTCTTGAAGAAATGCACACGCCAACGGAGCACCGTTACTTGCAAATTCAGCGTGCGCTTTGGGGTGGGGCAACACCGGATCAGATTTTTGCAGCAACAAAAATCGACCCTTGGTTTGTTGAGCAGCTGGCTCAAATTAATGAGACTGCGCTCGCAGTTCGCGATGCTGAAACTTTAACTCCTAAAGTTTTGAAGCGCGCTAAGCTTGCTGGCCTTTCGGACGTTCAGATTGCGCATTTGCGTAATCTTGGTGACGAAGGCGAAAACATGGTTCGTGAGCTTCGTTGGGCTTACGGTTTGCGCCCTGTTTATAAGACGGTTGATACTTGCGCAGCCGAGTTCGACGCAGCAACCCCGTACTACTATTCTTGCTACGCTGACGAAAGCGAGTTGAAGAAGCGCGATCGCGAAGCTGTGATTATTCTTGGTTCTGGTCCGAACCGAATCGGCCAGGGTATTGAGTTTGATTACACTTGCGTTCACGCTGTTCAGGAATTGGGTAAGGATTACGACACCATTATGGTTAATTGCAATCCTGAAACAGTTTCTACAGATTACGACATGTCTGACCGTCTTTACTTTGAGCCTCTTACTTTTGAAGATGTGCTTGAAATTTACGAAGCGGAAAAGAAGCTTGGTCCTGTTAAGGGTGTGATTGTGCAGCTTGGTGGTCAAACGCCGCTTTCGCTTGCTGCTCGTCTTAAAGCTGCAGGAGTTCCAATTTTGGGAACTACTCCTGAGGCTATTGATTTGGCGGAAAATCGTGAGCTTTTTGGTGAGGTTCTTCGTCAAGAAGGCATGAATGCTCCTCGTTACGGCACAGCTTTAAGCCTTGAGGAAGCAAAGGATGCGGCTCACGCAATCGGCTACCCGGTTCTTGTGCGACCAAGCTACGTGCTTGGCGGACGCGGCATGGAAATCGTGTACGATGATGCTCAGCTTGCAAAGTATGTTGAGCGCGCTTTGGATGAGGCTCGTGCAGACACTGTTGTTTCTGGACGCTTGCCTTCGCCGCTTTTGATTGATAAGTTCCTTCAGGACGCTATTGAAATCGACGTTGACGCGCTTTACGACGGCAACGAGCTTTATATTGGCGGCATTATGGAGCATGTTGAGGAAGCTGGCGTTCACTCTGGTGACGCTGCTTGCACTCTTCCTCCAAGCACGCTTTCGGACGATCAAATTCGTCGCCTTCGCGAAGGCACGCTTTCGATTGCTCGCGGCTGCTCGGTTCGCGGTCTTATTAACGTTCAGTACGCTTTTATGGCGAACACTTTGTACGTAATCGAAGCAAATCCTCGCGCATCACGCACGGTTCCGTTTGCTTCTAAAGCTACGGGTGTTGCTCTTGCTAAAGCGGCTGCTCGAATTATGGCTGGTGAAACAATCGCCCAGCAGCGTAAGCGCGGTCTTCTTCTTCCAAAGGGAGATGGCGGCGACATTCACCCAGGTCAGCAGGTTGCTATTAAAGCTTCCGTGCTGCCTTTCAAGCGTTTCCGCACTCCTGTTGGACGCACGGTTGATATTTTGCTCGGCCCAGAGATGCGTTCTACTGGCGAAGTTATGGGCTTTGATCGTGATTTCCCGCACGCTTTTGCTAAGAGTCAGCTTGCAGCATACAAGGGCGGTTTGCCAACCAGTGGCAACGTGTTTGTGTCTGTAAGTGATGCTGATAAGAGGCAATTGCCGCTTCTTGCTGTGCGCTTAGTAGAGCTTGGTTTTACGATTTGGGCTACTGAAGGTACCGCTTCTGTGCTTCGTCGTTATGGCATTGATTCTGTGATTGTTGACAAGCTTTCTAGCCGCGGCGACACGGCGAAGGATGTGCATAATAACGAGAAAGCGCACGAAAGAATTGGTAAAAACGTTGTAGAGCTTATCGAGAATGGTAAGATTGATATGGTACTCAATACACCGAATTCGAGAGGGTCTCGTACAGACGGTTACGCAATTCGTGCAGCAGCTGTAGCAGCGGATCTTCCACAATTTACTACAATTACAGAGTTCGCTCCAGTTTTGATGGCTATTGAAGCTGTTAAGAACAACGATTATCAGGTGATGAGCATTCAAGAGCATGCTCAGCAGCTGTTTGCAATTGAACAGGCAGAAAATCAAGAAAGTCGGGCTTAATACATGACCGAGAGCATTCACGATCAAGAAGTACAAGCGCAAAGATCAGATTTTGGTTTGCGTTTGAAGAACGCTATGGCAAAATATGGTCCATTATGCGTTGGTATTGATCCTCATCGCAAAATGTTGCTGAATTGGGGATACAACATGGATGCTCTCGGTGCTGAGCTGTTCTCAATGCGAATGTTGCAAGCAATGAACGGAAGAGCAGCAGCGGTTAAATTCCAGTCCAGCATGTTTGAGCGCTACGGTTCTAAAGGTTTCGCAGCGCTTGAACGTGTGCTGTATGCTGCTCGTCAAATGGATGTTATAACAATCGTTGACTGCGGTCACGGCGGTTTATCCACTACTATTTCTGCACTTGCAGACGCATATTTTAAGCCGGATTCTCCTCTTCTTACCGACGCTATTACGCTTCTTCCTTATTACGGAGCTCGCTCAATGGGCGGCTTAATTAACGAAGCTCTTAATAATGGCCGAGGCGTTTTTATTGCTTCCTTAACTTCTAATCGCGAAGGTGCAAGCTTACAAACTGCAATCCGCCAAAGTGGAGCTTACCGCGGAACTACTGTAGCTAACGGAATTGCTCAAACTGCTCAAAGTTTTAACGATAAAACTAAAGGTTTAGGCTCTGTTGGTTTAATTGTTGGAGCTACGATTGGTGACTGGATGAACGGTGGCGGAATTGATGTCACAAGTTTCACCGGACCTATTCTTTCCCCAGGCTACGGCTGGCAAGGTGCCGAAGCTAACGACTTAAAGCGTGTTTTTGCTGGCACGCATGGTAATGTATTGGTAACTGTTTCGCGTTCTATTGCGTCTCACGGTCCTAGTATTGGTGAGCTTTCGGCTGCAACTGAACGCATAGCATGGGATATTCGTCAGGCTCTTATAGATTCTGACGAACATGAGTAAGTTAGAGGGTAAAGGAAATGACTACCAAAGATGATGTGAAAGATTCTCAATCTTCACAGCCTAAGCGCCGATTAATCGTGCTAACTGGACCTACTGCAGCCGGTAAAGGCACAGTAGAAGGCATACTTCGTGAGAAGCATCCTCATGTTTGGTTGTCTGTTTCTGCTACTACGCGCGCACCTCGTCCGGACGAGTTTAATGGTATTCAATACTGGTTCTTGGATGAAGAAGAGTTTGAGCGTCGTAAGCGCAACGGCGAGTTTTTGGAAACTGCTTTGGTTCATGGCATGGCTCATTATGGAACTTTGCTTCAGCCGGTTTTGGATCATCTTGAGCAGGATATTCCTACTTTGCTTGAAATTGATTTGCAAGGTGCTAGGAGAGTGAAGCAAGAGGCTTCGCGTCTTGGCTTGGAAGTTGTTTACGTGTTTATTGCGCCTCCAAGTTTCGAAGAGCTTAAGCGTCGTCTTATTGGACGCGGCACTGAAACTCCTGAGCAGCAAGCAAAACGTTTGGAAACAGCAAAGGTTGAAATCGCTGCAGCTAACGAGTTTGATGTTGTTATTGTTAACGACAATGCTGATCGAGCTGCCGACGAATTGTGGAACGTAATTGCGCGAGAATACGACTTATAAATAAAACTTACGATTAATATCCACTCAATAGCCTATAATAGGCAATTTGGAACTATTGTAGCACCATAGAATTTGGAGAATATTATGGCATTAGGCACTCAGCCAACACCTACGGGTCTTGCGAATCCACCAATTGATGATTTAATGCAACATGCGGATTCCAAGTATGCGCTTGCCTTATTTGCTGCAAAACGAGCACGTCAAATTAATGCTTATTTCACTCAGCTTAATGAAGGTTTGTTGCAAAATGTTGGCCCATTAGTTGAGTATCAAAATCAAGAAAAGCCTTTAGCTATTGCTTTCCGCGAAATTAATAAAGGTTTGCTTGAAGAAACGCTTGGTGAAGACGATTTAAGCGAAGGCAACTAAATTTATTTAACTAAATTTAGCTAAATAATCATCTTATTAGTTGATTTTATTGCTGTAACGTTTTTACGTATTCGCAGTCGCATTATTGTGCTTAAAGCAGATGAGCGGCTGCGTTTTTCGCTTTATATAGCCTTTTTGACTATTAATTAGGGGGGAACGTGGAAGAACGTAAGTTAATTTCTGCAGAATCTGTTACTGAAGGTCATCCAGATAAGCTTTGCGACCAAATCGCAGACGCTATTTTGGACGATATGCTCCGTCAAGATCCTCATGCGCATGTGGCAGTGGAAGTTTGCGCTTCCGTCGGCCAGTTTGTGGTTTTTGGGGAAGTGCGCGGTGAAGTTTATAGCGACATTCCTGGTATTGTGCGCAAAGTAGTTCGAAATGTTGGGTATACGAGCTCTGTGATCGGTCTTGACGCAGATTCTTGCGGCGTAATGGTTTCCTTAACTGAGCAAAGCGCAGAAATTAACCAGGGTGTTGCGCGCTTGGATAAAAGCCACGAAAGTGCCGCTTCTCGCGAGGAACGTTACGCAGCTCAAGGCGCAGGAGATCAGGGCGTTATGTTCGGTTACGCAAGTGACGAAACTGACACTTTAATGCCTCTTCCAATTTATCTCGCGCACCGTTTAGCACAAAAGCTTGCTAGCGTAAGAAAAGACGGTACGGTTGCGCATTTGCGTCCGGATGGTAAAACGCAAGTCACAATTGAGTACGATTCTAAAGGCGCGCCTCAACGTTTGGATACTGTTTTAATTTCTACTCAACACGATCCTGAAGTCTCAAGCGACTGGCTTAAGGCACAGCTTGTTGAGCACGTTGTTAAGCCTGTTCTTGAAGAAGTTCTTTCCAAAAACATTGAGCACGATTCGTACCGTATGCTTGTGAACCCTACTGGCTCCTTCGTTTTGGGCGGCCCTGCTGCAGATTCCGGTTTAACGGGACGAAAAATTATTGTTGACACTTATGGCGGTGCAGCTCACCATGGCGGCGGCGCATTTTCTGGAAAAGATCCTAGCAAGGTTGACCGTTCAGCAGCTTATGCTGCTCGATGGGTTGCAAAAAATATTGTTGCAGCAGGCCTTGCTCATAAAGCAGAAGTGCAAGTTGCGTACGCTATTGGTATTGCAGATCCTGTAAGCGTAAACGTTGAAACATTTGGTACTGAAGCTGAAGGCATTACTCGCGACGATATTGCGCGCGCTGTACGCGAAGTATTCGATTTGCGTCCGGCTGCAATTATTGACGAGCTTAATTTGCTTCGACCAATTTACGCACCAACTGCATCCTACGGTCATTTTGGGCGTACAGACGTTACGTTCCCTTGGGAAGAAACGAATCGCACAGAGAATCTTCGTGCAGCTTTAAATCTTAAGTAGAAGCTTAAAATGGCAGAGCAACCTTCGTTAGATGGATTATCGCGCAAAACAAAACACAAGCGTAATGCTGTTTCGCGCGTTCCTGCAGACGATTGTGCTATTGCCCACGTGATGCTAGACGTTCAAGCAACTCATTTAGGTCGCACTTTTGATTATTTAGTATCAAAAGATCAAGATGAAGATGCTCAGCCGGGTGCGTTTGTGCGCGTGCGTTTTGGTGCGCAACGACTAACAGGCGTTATTTGGTCTCGTTCTTCGCACACGGACACTCCTGAATCTGCTTTACGGTTTATTGAACGCGTTTTCCCTTCAGACGTGCTACTTTCTCAATCTTTACGAGACGATATTGACGATATTGCTAAAGCTTATGGCGGAACTAGCGCGAATATTCTTCGACTTGCTGTGCCGCAGCGCGTTGCTCGAGTAGAGCATGAGGAAGTTTTTGACAGCATACGTTTGCATCGCAGAAAAGATTGGTGCAATAAGCTTAAGCAACGTTTAGCTAGCAATACTGACGCGAACTCTTCTTACGCAACTTGCGCTCGCATGCTTTCTTCATACAAAAACGCGGATCTTCTAAATCAAGCGTTAAGTAGAAAAGATAGTAGCGCTTATAAATCTTTTATTGTTGATGCTTTACCTGGATCTCAAAGACTTGCTCAAGATTTAGCTTGGATGATTGCTACGGCAGTAAGTCAAGGAAAGCAGGCTGTGGCTGTTTTGCCAACGCTTCGGGAAGTAAATGATGTTATGCGCGCGCTTATGGCCTACGGTTTGAAGCCTTATAAGCGCGTTAGTGAACAGCATCCTGGTTTTTCTGCTGGAGGTTTTGACGGAGATGTTGCAAGGCTTTCTTCTTCTGACGCTCCAGCTGACCGTTACCGCGCTTGGCGTGCTGTAGCTTCCGGAATAGTGCCGTGTGTGCTTGGAACGCGCGCTGCAATGTATGCTCCAGTTGAAGGGGATGCGTTATTTGCGATTGTTGAGGATTGCGCTTACCAGTATGCTGACGGAATGATGCCTTATGCTCAAGCTCGCGGAGTGATGCGACTTCGAGCAAAAAAGCATGATGGCGTGTTTGTGGCAATGTCGTATTCTCGAAGCGCGTTAAGTCAAAGTGAAGTTGATTTTGCTAATTTAAATCAGTATGCAGAAAAATCTTCCGAAAAAAATAGCGAAATTGCAAAAACTTACGAATCTGCAGTAAGCGGCAGCAGTATTGCTGTAACGCCAATACCAGAAGTTCGAAATCAACTTATGCCGTGGGTTCGCTGGCTTAATCGCGAAGCATTATTAAAACTAGCTGATCCAAGCATTGGCGCGCGAATACCGCATACTGCTGTAAGAGCTATTAAAGAAGTTCTTGAAGATGGAAAGCCTGTGCTTCTTTCAATTCCTCAAGATGGTATTACTCAGTCTGCAGTTTGCAATTCTTGCTTGCATCAGGCGCGTTGTAGACGCTGTACTGGTCCGATTGACGTGTCTTACGGAAAAGATGCTGCGCGTTGCGTTTGGTGCGGAGCGAGCGCAAGCTCATGGTCTTGCGCTAATTGCGGAAGCAATAAAATGCGCGTTATACGCGTAGGCGCTGCTGGTACTGCAGAAGAATTAGCAAAACTATTTCGTAACGTTCCTATTTTTATTTCATCACCGCATCAAATGCACGGAATTATTGAGTGCATTGATCAAAAGCCTGTAATTATTGTGTCAACTCCTGGAGCTGAGCCTCGCGTCCAATCTAAAGATGGAAATCAAAATGGAGAATACGGAATTGTTGCAATATTAGACGCTTGGGTAAGCTTGTACGCTTCCGGTCTTGACGCGCGAATTGACACTCTTACCGCGTGGATGAAAGCCGCAGGATTATGTGCTTCTAGGACATTAGGCGGAAGCGTTTTGCTAATTGGAGAAACTTATCCGGCTTTAGCTAAAGCGCTTACTTTGTGGGATACTACGCAACTTTCGCTAAATGAGCTTTCGGAGCGTGAGCAAGCTGTTTTGCCACCACTTGTGACTGCTGCATGCGTTTGGGGCTCGCGCGATGCCGTTATTAAAGCTTTGAATAATATTGGAGCAATCTCGGAAGATCAAAAAAGCGAATCTAACAAAATCGTAAAATCCGAAAATAGTGACGAAACTAATCTAAAGCCTGAACTTTTAGGAATTGTGCCAATGCACGCGCCTGTAACGGATCATTATCAGCATTTTGACGAACTTGATGATCGCGTAAAAGCTGTTGTAAAAGTGCCATTATCTTCTAGGCAAGAATTAGTGAATCGTCTGTATAAGCAAGTAGCGTATCACGTAGCTACGCGCTCTGCAGGAGAATTGCGTTTTTGTGTTGATCCAAAAGACTTACTTGCGTACTGAGGAGTGAATATGCAGGAAGCGAATATGCAAGAAGCGAATATGCAGAAAATATACAATTGCGCAGTTTTAGGAGATCCTATTTCGCACTCGCTATCTCCCGTATTGCACAACGCGGCTTATAAAGCTTTAGGGCTTAAAAATTGGCAATATAGCAAGAAAAAAGTAAGCGAAACCGAGTTGGCGGATTTTATATCTAATCTTGACGATTCTTGGAAAGGCTTAAGCCTTACAATGCCGCTTAAAAAAACCATAATGAAACTCGGCACTCCTTGCGACTACTGGTCTAAAGCGCTTAACGTAGCAAATACGGCGATTTTTACAAGCAATCCTGCAACAGCTTTGCCTTCGCAAATTGAACTGTGCAACACGGACGTAAGTGGCATAATTACAGCTTTTATTCGATCCTTGCATGAGAGCATATGCCAAGTAAAAAAGGCCGTTATTATTGGAAGCGGCAACACGGCATCCTCTGCAATGGCTGCGCTGATAGAAATTGCGCAAGCTTCGAAACTTGAGCAAGTGCAAGTTGTTGCAAGAACTGAAAATGACGGTAGCGTAAAAGGCGTTGAACGTTTTAATAATCTTTTGCGCGCGTACTGCGCGGATTCTCCAAATAGCAGAAGCATAGAGCCGTGCTTAGAAAACGGGGAAGCTGAAAGTAGTGAAGCTGAAAGTAGTGAAGCTGATTCAAAATACGAATCAGTGAGAGGTATTGAATTCCCAACCCTTAGTGAAGAAGCTCTTGAAAAATTTGCCGACTATAGCGCGGAAAAATTAGGCGCGGAAAAATTATCGGAATGTGACGAATCTCTTATTTTGAAATCCCTAAGCTCGCTAGACGCAATTCGCGCAATCGCAGAAGCAGATATCGTAATAAGCACAGTTCCAGCGCACGTTGCAGACGGCCTAGCAATAGCGCTAAAAGCGTACTGCCAAAACAGTTGCGTAAAAAGATTGGGCGCGCTGCTTGACGTAGTGTACGATCCTCGCCCGAGCATGCTGCTTAGCACGTGGAGGCAATACGGATTGGGGATTGGCGGCGAAGAAATGCTTTTGTATCAAGCATTAGAGCAAGTAAAGCTGATGACGTTCGAATACAGGAATTCGGAAGAAAATTCGGAAGAAAAATCTGAAGTAAGTTCTGAAGAAAAATCTGAAGAAAGTTCGGAAGAAAGTTCGGAAGTAAGTTCGGAAAATATTTTTGAGAATGATTCTGACAAGGCCGAAGATTACGATAATCCTAAAGACTGTGAATATTTAAGCAATTGCATGCGAAAAGCATTACAGGAGGCATTATGAGCTCCGAAAAGCAAGATGATGCGCAAAATAGTGCGCAAAATAGCGATGTGCAAAATAGCGCGCAAATCGGTACGCAAAATAGCGCGCATCACGAATTAGACGCAAATACTCAAGCTCAAAGCGCAATAAGCATGCAATTAGCTGGAGGATTCGAAGTCATGCTAATCACCGGCATGAGCGGAGCCGGGCGCTCGCACGCAGCTAACGCGTTGGAGGATATGGGCTGGTACGTTATTGACAATCTTCCTCCGAAGCTTTTAATACCGCTGGTAGATATGATGACGTCTTCCGGATCAAAAGTGCATAAGCTTGCGGCTGTGATTGACGTGCGCTCGCGTGGATACTTCGACGACTTGTTTGCTGTTCTTGCGCATATTGACGAGCTTGGCGTAAAAACGCGAATTTTGTTCCTCGACGCTTCAGACTCCGTGCTTATTAAGCGCTACGAGTCTGTGCGAAGGCCTCATCCTTTGCAGCGCGGCGGCAGGCTTATTGACGGCATTCTTGAAGAGCGCGAACTGCTTGGGCATTTAAAAGATTGCGCGGATATTATTATCGACACTTCAAATTTGAGCATTCACCAGCTTTCCACAAAACTTTACGAAAGTTTATTAGGCAAAGGCTCTTCAACAGTATCCGTGCACATTTTTAGCTTCGGCTTTAAATATGGCATTCCTATGGACGCTGATTTTGTGGCAGATATGCGATTTTTGCCTAATCCATTCTGGGTGCCGCAATTGCGCGACTTAACTGGAAAAGATAAAGCTGTAAGCGGTTACGTGCTTTCGAATCCTGCAGCGGCTGCTTTTTTGGACTCTTATGAAAAGGCTTTGCTTACTGCAATCGACGGATTTGCTAAAGAAGATAAGCACTACGTAACTATTGCTGTTGGTTGCACAGGCGGCCAGCATCGTTCGGTGGCGGTGAGTATTGAATTAGCAAGACGCTTGAGATTGCACGGATTGCAAGTTACTGTGTCTGCGCGCGAACTTCAGCGAAGATCGTAAGTAAAAGTAAAAACGTAAGTAAAAATAAAAAGTAAGTAAAAGTAAAAACGAAATTTTTGTGCTGCAAGTATGTGCAAACGTATGCAAATATCGCTAAAATGTCCAACGTATTCTGTATCACAGAAAGCCGGGCATGTCGCGTGTTATCGTATCATGCAAGTACCTAATAAGCACGCATATTTTAAGAAGAACGAAAGTAGGAGGTTGTCCCTTGGCTCTTCTTGACGACGTCAAAAATGAACTCGTTTCCAACAACAATGAGCTCCCGACGGTCATTATGGCTCAAGCGGCAGCAATGATGCGTTTTGCTGGCGGTTTAAGGCCAGTAAACAACCAAGCTGTTATTCGTGCACAATTAGATTCGCAGCGTGCAGCACAGTGGCTTGTTGAAGTATTGAAGACGCATTTTCAAAGGGAAGCGACCATTTCCCAGGTTTCGCGCCAAACTCCTACGGGTACTGTGACTCGTTACGACGTAGTTGTTGAGCATGGTGCAGCGGCGTTGGCTTTGCAATCCGGTTTGCTTGATCGCCGCATGCGTATTGTTGCAGGCTTAGCTCCGGAGATTATCGGCGGAAGTATTGCTCAAATTAAAGCAGCATGGCGAGGAGCATTCCTAGCTCACGGCGCAATTTCCGATCCTGGCAAAGCAAGTTACTTGGAAGTTGTGTGCCCAACTCACGAAGCTGCAAACGCTTTGCAAACGATGGCAGCGCGATTGGGGATTAGCGCTAAAGCTCGTCAAGTTCGCAGCTCGGAGCGCGTAACTTTGCGCGATTCTGACGCGATTGAGCGCATGCTTATTCTGATCGGTGCTCCTCGTTCCGCGCGAGAATGGACCGGAAAGCGTTCGGATGGGGAGGCTCGCGGAAAAGCTAATCGTCTTGCCAACTTTGACGACGCGAATATGCGACGTAGCGCAAAAGCCGCAGCTGAAGCTTGCGAAAAAGTTCGTCACGCATTCGATATTTTGGGTGACGACATTCCAGATAACCTGCTTATGGCTGGAAAGCTTCGCTTGGAGCATAGTGACGCGAGCTTGGAAGAACTTGGACATTTGGCGGATCCTCCAATTACGAAGGATGCTATTGCAGGACGTATTCGCAGGCTTTTGCAGCTTTCGGTGAAAGTCGAGAAGTCGCGCATGCAGCAGCTTTAATTCTGTTTTTTGGAACATTTGCCGGAGAATTTTCTCCGGCTTTTTTGTTGCTGCGGATGGTTTGGTGGTTGGCGATGGATTGTTGAAGATGTGCGGTATAATTGCACCCGGCAATGTGTTGATGTTTGAGGCTGATTTTGCGTCTTGTTGAACGAAGTAAGCCGGCACGGTAAGCCAGTATGTAAGTCAAATATGGTAAGCCAATATGGTTTGGAAAGGATACCAATGAAGACACTTAAAGATTTGGGAGATTTGAGCGGAAAGCGCGTTTTGGTTCGCGCCGATTTTAACGTTCCTCTTAAGGGTACGACAATCACCGACGACGGTCGTATTCGCGCCGCTTTGCCAACCATTAAAGCTTTGCGTGAGCAGGGTGCGAAGGTAATTTTGATGGCTCACCTTGGTCGTCCCAAGGGTCAGGTTGTTCCAGAGCTTTCTTTGGCTCCAGTAGCAGCTCGTTTAGGCGAACTTCTTGGCGTGAATGTTGCTTTGGCTGCAGATACTTACGGCGAGGATGCTGAAGCTAAGGTTGCTGCCATGAATAATGGCGACGTTGTTTTGCTTGAAAACGTGCGCTTCAACGCTGAAGAGACCAGCAAGGATGCTTCCGAGCGCGCAGCTTACGCTAAGAAGATTGCAGCTCTTGGTGAAGTATTCGTTTCCGACGGCTTCGGTGTTGTTCACCGCGCTCAGGGTTCTAATTACGATGTTGCTGCAGATCTTCCAGCAGCTGCCGGTTTGCTTGTTGAAAAGGAAGTTAAGGCACTTTCTCGCGCAACCGAAAATCCAGAGCGTCCTTTGACCGTTGTTCTCGGCGGTTCCAAGGTTTCCGACAAGCTCGGCGTTATTGAAAACTTGCTTTCTAAGGCTGATCGTCTTGTTATTGGCGGCGGCATGGTGTTCACCTTCCTTAAGGCTTTGGGCCACGAAGTTGGTACTTCCTTGCTTGAGGAAGATCAGCTCGAAAAGGTTAAGGGCTACATTGAAACCGCTAAGAAGAACGGTGTTGAGCTTGTGCTCCCAACCGATATTGTTGTGAACGCTGGCTTCCCAGCAGGCGATACTCCTGTTGCTCCAGAAGTTGTTCCAGCCGACGCTGTTCCTGCCGACAAGATGGGCTTGGATATTGGTCCTGACTCTCAGAAGCTTTTCCACGACAAGATTGTCGATTCCAAGACCGTCGTGTGGAACGGCCCTATGGGCGTGTTCGAAGTTCCAGAGTTTGCAGCCGGCACTCGCGCTGTAGCTCAGGGCTTGGTTGATGCCACTAAGAACGGCACTTTCACCATTGTTGGCGGTGGCGATTCCGCTTCTGCAGTGCGCAACCTCGGCTTCCCAGAAGATGGCTTCTCGCACATCTCCACTGGTGGTGGCGCTTCCCTCGAGTTCTTGGAAGGCAAGACTCTTCCAGGCTTGAACGTGCTTGAGTAATTATCGCAAATAATTATTTCGCAAGTAATTATCTTAAGTAATTATCTTAAGTAATATCGCAAATAATTATTTAAAGTAATAAAAGCTCTCAAGTTTTATATTGCGTATTTGCCGGCTCAACGGAGAATATCAAAAGTATTATGATTTCTAATATTATGATTTCTCAGTTGAACCGGCATAATGCACTGTAATTATGTAATTTGCAATATAGTTACGTAACTTTCAATATAGTTACGCAATCTGCAATATAGTTACGCAATCTGCAATATAGTTACGTAAATCTCAATATAGCTACGTAATTTGCAATATATTTTGTGATTATTTTTTTAAGAAGGGTTTGCATGAGTTCCAATCGCACTTATTTAGTCGCAGGTAATTGGAAAATGAATTTCAATCACCGCGAAGCTACGCATTTTATACAAAAATTTGTGTGGCTCCTGCGCGATGCTCACTACGACTATCACGATTGCGAAGTAGCGCTTATGCCTTCTTTTACTTCTATTAGAAGCGTGCAAGTTCTTGTAGAATCTGACCGTTTGCCAATATTGTACGGAGCGCAAGCGGTTTCTGTAACTGCTCAAGGCGCTTTTACAGGCGATGTTTCGGCAGATATGCTAGCAAGTCTTGGATGCTCAATGGTGATTGTTGGCCATTCTGAGCGCCGCAAGTATCATCCGGAAGACGATGCGAATATTGTTGATCAAGTTCGCGCGGTTCTTGCAGCTGGCATGCAGCCTATTCTTTGCGTTGGCGAAAGTTTTAAGGAGCGTAAGCAGGGGATTGCGCTTGATTTTGCGGTAGGGCAGGTTCACGACGTTACGCGCGATTTGGATGCGAAGCAGGCCAAGCGTTTGATTATTGCGTACGAGCCAGTGTGGGCGATTGGCACGGGAATGGTTGCTAATGCGCAGTCGGCTCAGGAAGCGGCGTCGGCTATTCGAGAGGATTTGCGCGCGACTTTTGGCAGTGACGTGGCGGATACTGTTCGTATTCTTTACGGCGGATCCGTAACTTCTTCTAATGCTTCGAGCCTTATTGCAGAGCCAGATGTTGACGGATTCTTGGTTGGTGGAGCCTCTTTGGATGCTGAGGAGTTGTCGAATATTGTGCGACTCACCGCGGCTCAGGCGCGTCTATAGGTCAACGGTTCTTATTAAAATTAATCGAGTACTCTAAGACAGGAGGTTACTTGTGTCCGCTCTGAAAATCTTTTTGCAGGTATTGCTTGTGCTTACTAGCGTTTTGCTTACTCTGCTAATTTTGATGCACAAGGGCAAGGGCGGCGGCCTTTCCGACATGTTCGGCGGCGGCTTGACCAAGAACGCTGGTAGTTCTGGTGTCGCAGAAAAGAACTTGAACCGTTGGACCGTTATTATTGCACTGATTTGGGTTGCGGTAATTGTTATTTTGAACTTAATGACTAAGTTCTCGCTAATCTAAAGTATTCTTTTTGTAAAAAGCGCATAGTCAGCAGATTGTGCGCTTTTTGTTTATTTAGTAGCGTTTATTTAGGTTTGCTGATTTAGTCTTATTTATTTAGTCTTATTTATTTATCTACTCTTATTTATTTAGGTTCTTACAATGCTTCGTTTTTCTCCTTCTTTAGTAATTGCTGATCTTGACGGCACTATGCTTCACGATTCCGATACTTTTGAGGGTCGCTATTTAAGCAGCGAAACTGTGCAAGCAGCTGAGCGTTTGCACGAATCCGGTATTCCGCTTGCTATTATTACGGCTCGTCCTGTTGGTAGCGCTTTTGATTTTGTTCACGATTTAAAAGCTCAAGTTTGCGCGTATCTAAACGGTGCTCTTATTGATTTTGATTGCGCTCACAGCACTGTTTCTGAACTTACTTCACAACGAAACATTGATACTCTTACGCGTTTTGGTTTTGACTCTAATCTTGCGAGTGATGTTTGCTTGCGATTGCTTGATAAAATTCCTACGCTTCGTCTTGGTATTGTTATGAACGACGTTCGTTACACGAATTTTGACGTGCGTATGCTTTGGAATGAGCAAGATTTTGTTATTACCGACTTTTCTAACGTTCCGCACGGCATTGCAGACAAAATTATTATTGTGCCTAGAGATAGCGAGAAGGAGCAGCTTCAGCGTATTATTCCGGATAATTTTTCCTTGCATATTAGCGAAGACGTGTTGTGGATGCTCACGAATCCTCTTGCAAACAAAGGGCACGCGCTGAACGTTATTTGCAATCGTTTGGGCGTAAAGGCGAGCCGCACAGTTGTTTTTGGCGACGATGTTATTGATATCGATATGTTCCGTGCAGGCGGTTACGGCGTGGCTGTGGCGAATAGCAACCCGCGTTTGCTTGCGATTGCGGACGAAGTTTGCGCTTCCAACAACGACGATGGCGTTGCCAACTGGCTTCATTCAACCCTTTTTACTAGATTGTGAGTAAAAATGAGTAAGCAAATAATCGAAACAGAAAGATTAATTTTGCGCGCTTGGACTCAAGATGACGCTGAAGATTTATTTAAGTATGCCATGGATCCAGATGTTGGTCCTATTGCAGGCTGGCCTGTTCATAAAAGTATTGAGGATAGCAAATCTACTATTAAGAATGTTTTTCTTAACGCAAAAGAATGTTATGCTGTGTGCTTAAAGTCGAGTAACAAGGCGATTGGATGTATTGAGCTAAAGCTTAACGGTCATACGGATATGACTACTAGAGATGATGAGTGTGAGCTTGGATATTGGGTTGGCAAGCCTTTTTGGGGTAACGGTTATATTCCGGAGGCGGCTAAAGCTTTGATTCAGTACGGTTTTGACGGGCTTAACATGACGACTATTTGGTGCGGATATTATGATGGCAACAATAAGTCGAAGCGCGTCCAAGAAAAATGTGGTTTTGAAGCATATTGCGTGGATTCTTCCGTTGACGTGCCACTTATGCACGAAACTCGCGTGCGCCATCGTAACGTTTTGACCAAATCTCGCTGGCAAACTCTTTCTGGCAAGTAATCACCGTTATTTTCTCAGTTGGTTGACTGAGTTTTTAACAGTGTTGTGCTTGTTAGCGT
>CAMXYK010000018.1 GCA_947253155.1 uncultured Bifidobacteriaceae bacterium | reverse complement strand
TTCCGCTTACCGTTGCGCGCTACGATGATCGCATTGACAAGCCGATTGTGGAAGATCCGACTAAGGTTTCGGAAGATGTAAAAACCGAGATTAAAAAGAAGCTTGCAAAGATTAACGGCGTATCTACCGATAAAATCACGTTTGATGGCGATAATGCTGTAATCCATTTTGACGGCGTGGATGAAAAAGATGCTCCTAAGATTGCTCTGCGCGATCTTGTGTTGAAGAAGTTTACCGAAGATCAGATTAAGGTTCCTGCAGAAAGTACTGCAACTGTTATCTACAATCCACTCGCTTACTCTGATGCTGAGATTAAGAGCATTAAGAAGGCTATTTACGAAGCTAATAAAGATAATCCAGAACTTGGTTTAAGCGCTACCGACTACGAGAACCAGATTTCGCTTGAATATCTTAAGGGCAATCTTACTGCGACTGGTCATGCAAATCAGGGAATCTCGAATGGTCAGGCGGAAAACACGATTACCGTTAAGATCAAGACCGATAAGGCTGTTGCCGAGTTTACTTCTGACGTAAAGGCGCACAGGCTGACGCGTTTGGCGGATATTCGCAAGGATTACAACGTTTCGTGGAAGCAAAATAAGATTGCCGGCCGCGACACCGACGAGGGTCTCTCGTGGAGCGAAGATGGGAAGACTATTATCTACCGCTACGATTCAACGGCCGCGAAGGAGTTTGATACAAATAAGATTCTTGATTTGTTGAAAGCTACGGCAAAGGATCCAAACTCTGGCTTGCGCGACCTCACTGGCAATGAGAAGCTTGATCACGAGGGCGTGGATGGAAAAGACACGAAGTCGCATGTAGGCTACGTGATTGACAAGAACGGCCAACCTACAACTGAGTTGTCGCTTGGCAATATGAGCGGTGCTTATTGGCAATATAGTCAGAAGGTTGATAATTCTGGTGTGGACCTCGGCGATAATTTATCGGAAGCTGGTTCGTATTCCTGGGATAATGAAGCTAAGCCGGTATTTGTTGCTGCCAAAAAAGGCAAGGTATATAAGGCGCGCCTGTTTGTTTTGCCGTATGGATTGACGATGTATAGAAATGTTTACATGGAAAACGGCAATCAACCTTGGAATACGCCTAAGGCAATTAACGTTATCTTTGTGCCGCAAACGAATCACAAGACGAATGATTTGAAGAAGTCGGTTGAGGAACACAAGACAACCCAGATTGAAGGCAATGACGTTCCAACGCAGTCAGCCTATTACAACGCTTCTGACAAGGTGAAGAAAGACTACGAGGATGCGTTGAAGGTTGCTAAACAAACGCTTGAAAAAGTTGGAACTACTACAGACGATAAGTTATCTGAACAGCTTAAGGCTGAAGTTGATAACGCAACTATTAAGCTGGATAAGGCGCGTGAAGCTCTTGATGGTGCTAAGACCAATAAGGATGGTCTGGATCAGTCTATAGCTGAAGATAACACACCTGCTCAAGGTCAAACACCTGCGTCTGGAACCAAAACAACTGACAGATATAAGAACGTTACTGAACCAGACTTTAAGACACCTGATGGCAAGGCTGACGAAGCCAGAAACAATGCAGCTAAAGAGGCTAAAAAAGCTTACGATAAGGCTCTTGAAGACGCTAAGACGTTAAATGACGACGAAAACGCCACGCAAAAGGCTGTTGACGACGCCAAGGCTAAGCTGGACGAGGCACGCGCAAAGCTTAACGAATTTACTACCAACAAAGATGAGTTGAATAATGCCATCGCTCAGCATGGTCATGTGAACACGGGTAGGGATGCTCAAGGCACTCAAACGCTGAAAAAAGCCGACCCAACCTACCAGAACTCGAAGGAGGAAGAGCGCAAAGCTTACGACGACGCTGTAGCGCAGGCAGACAAGGTTTCCAAGGATCCAAACGCTTCTCAAAAAGAAGTAAACAAGGCTATTGATGATCTTAAGAAGGCTAAAGCGGTTCTCGACGCTAACGCAACCGACAAAGCTCCTTTGGATGCTGCTGTGCAGAAGAGCTTTGATAATCCGAAGCCAGGTGACACCAGCAAGCAAAGTGTGTTCTATAAGAACGCCGCCGCGAAGAAAGACTCAGACGCTAACGCTAAAAAGGCTGTTGAGGACTACGACAACGCTTTGCAGAAAGCCAAGGATGTTCTTGCGGACAAAAACGCAACCAAGAAAGACGTTGAGGACGCTAAGAAAGCACTTGAAGCTGCTGAAGCAGCACTTCATGCTGAAACTTATCAGACAAAAGCAACTGATTTAGCTGAAGCTATTGCAGATAATGTAAGCGGCTACCTGATGCCAGCGTACTTCAACGCCTTTGATTTGTCACAAAGCAAAGAACCTGCTGATGCTACGAAAGCTGAACAAGCTGCAAAGGACTTCAAAGCCTATAACGACGCTTACCATGCTGCAAAGGACTTGCTTAAGGATCTTAAGAAGCAAAGTAGCACAGTAACGCAGGAGCAGGCTGATAAGGTTAAAAATCAGCTTATTGGAGCTCGTAAGGTAATCGACAAGTACGCAACCGACACGAGCAAGATTTCGGCGGCGTTGCTTCACAGCTTGGCTATTACTAAGAGCCCGGCATATATAAATGCGTCCGCTGGTGCTGAAGGTTCTGACGAAGCTAAGGCAAAGAAAGCGTACGACGATGCGCTTAAGGAGTTGCAAAAGGCGTTCAATGATCAAATGGATAAGGACAAGGGTGACGACGGTAGCGAAATCCCAGAGTCTGTTATTCCAGATAAAAATATTGACATGACCAACGCAGATGCGCTTAAGAAGTTGCAGCAGCACGCTAAGGGCCAGCCTCTGAATAGGGATGTGACAAAGCTCCTTGCAAAGCTTAATGATGCTGTTAAAGGCCTGGATAAGTTCGCGACGAAGACCGATGATTTGCTTAAGTCTGTTAACGAGGACGCGGCCACGCATCAAAACCCTGCGTTTAAGAACGCCTCGCACCCAGACTATAAGAATGAAAGTGGCCAAGATGATACTGATAAGAACGGTAAAGCTTCTAAGGCTGTAGACGATTATGGTGCTGCTCTCAACAAGGCAAAGGAATTGCTCAAGAAGCCTGATGCAACTCAGAAGGAAGTCAACGACGCCAAGACCGCTCTCGACAATGCTCGCAAGGCTCTTGACGCATACAACACCGACGTCGCCAAGCTCAAAGAAAGCGTAAAGAAGCATGGTACCAAGGCAGACGTTCCTGCTCCAGAAGAAGGAACGCTTACCTCTGATGCGTATCGCAATGCGTCTGATCCTCACTTCATGAAGGAAGAGGGCGGCAAGCTTGTTCCTGATACGGAGAAGAACACTAAGGCCGCCGCAGCCAAGAAGGCGTATGATGAAGCTTTGACAAAAGCTCAGGAGCTTTTGAAGAAGCATGGTGATGAAAATACGCCGCAAGACGCAAAGCCAATTCAAAAGCAGATTGACGAGGCTTTGACAGAGCTCGACAAAGCTCGCACTGAGATTGAGAAGTACAAGACTGACACAACAGCCTTGAACACAGAAGCTGAGAAGTCTCAGTCTGATGCTGAAGGCTCAGCTGCAACTGGCAAGTTCGAGGACACTCCAGAGTTCAAGAATGCTAAAGCTAAGACAAGTAACGGTGCAGAAAATGCAGATGTTACTGCTTACAAGAATGCTCTCAAGAAAGCGCGTAATCTTGTAAAGGATGCAGCAGATCAAGGCAAGAAGAACAGCGAACGCCCAACGCAGCAGCAGATTAACGATGCACTTGATGCTCTTAAAGCAGCTAAGAAGCAAATTACTGATAACTACAAGACGAATCTTGAGCCGTTGACTTCTGCTAAAGACGTTGCAGATGTCGACTTCAAGAAGACTCCTGAGTACAAGAATGCTGTTGCTAAGAAGGCTGCTGGCGACCAAGGTGCTACAAATGACTTGGGTAAAGACGGTGAGCAAACTGGCTTCGATAATGTTCTGCAGAAAGTTACAGAAAAGCTTAATGACGAAGATTGGAAGAAAAAAGCAACTCAAAAGCAAGTAAACGCTCTGCTTAAACAGCTCCAAGACGCTCAAGACAAGATTGCAAAGGATTATAAGACTAATGCAATTAAGCTTGAACGTGAAGTCGGTGATAAGGATCAAGACGGCAAGCCTGTAACTCCTAAGTTTGAAGAGTCGATTCCGTACAAGAACGCTCTTGCAAAGAAGAACGCTGGCGACACTGATGCGACCTCAAAGCTGAAGGATTACAACGATAAGCTTGCTGCTGCGCAGAAGATTATCGATCAGGTGAATAAACCAGATCCAAATGCTGCAGCTGACTCAAAGCCAACGCAAGCGCAGGTAGATAAGGCATTGCAAGACCTTAAAGATGCAAAGACAGCTATCGACAATGCCTTCAAGACCAAAGTTGATGATTTGAAGACTGAAGCTGAGAAGTCTACTGCCGATACGACAGATCCTACTGCTCAGCCAACTGCTGGGTCATTTGAGAGTACTACTGAGTATCAGAATGCGCTTGCTAAGAAGACTGATGACGGCAAGGATAATGCTGACGTTACTGCTTATAAAGAAGCGTTGAAGAAAGCTAGGAATTTGCTTAATAAGTTCGACGATAAAGGTAATCCAAAGTCGACTGAAAAGGATATTCCATCTCAGAAAGAAGTTGACGAGGCTCTTAAGAATCTGAAGGAAATTAAGGATAAGATTACTAAGAACTACGTCACTAGCCCACATGACTTGCAACAAGAAGTTGATAAGTCTAAGGACGGCGATACTGATACAAGCACCGACGTGTTTGAGAACACTCCTGCGTTCAAGAACGCTGATGCTAAGAAGGATGGTAGCGACGACAATGCCGACATGAAGGCATACAAGGATGCCTTGGAGAATGCAAGAAAGCTTCTTAAAGCTTTCGATCGTACTACTGGTAAACCAGTAACGCCTCTTCCAGCAGGCACTACGGTTCCAACTCAAAAAGAGCTTGACGCTGCTCTAAAGGCCTTGCAAGACGCCAAGTCGAAGATAGAAAATGACTATGCAACTAAGAAAGAAGAGTTGCAGTCTGAATCTGATAAAGACGCCGACTTCACTAAGTCTCCTGAGTATCAGAATGCTACTGGCACTCCGGATGCTGAGGCTTATAAGAAGGCTTTGGAGGATGCTAAGAAGGTTCTTGGTGACGCTAATGCTACCCAGGCTCAGGTTGATGAGGCTTTGAAGAAGCTTCAGGAAGCTAAGAAGAAGATTACTGACGGCTATGGTACGAGCAAGCATATTTTGCGCGAGGAGCATAGTGAGTATAGTAGCTTTGAAGCTTCCCCTGAATTCATTAATGCTATTAGTAATCTGAATGCAAATCCTGATGATGAGTCTGCTAAGTCTGCGATTGATAATTATAAGAAGGCTCTTGAGTATGCTAAGAGCGTTCTTGATGATCCAAACGCAACTCAGGCTCAAGTTGATGCTGCTTTGAGTAGGCTTCGTGATGCGAAGCATGCTATTACTCAAAAGTATGCGACGGATAAGAAGAATCTGAAGGATGAGCATGATTCTGATGGTGGTTTTGAGAATTCGCCTGAATTCCAGAATGCTGTTGGTACTCCGGAAGCTGATGCTTATAAGAAGGCTTTGGAGGATGCTAAGAAGGTTCTTGATGATCCGAATGCTACCCAGGCTCAGGTTGATGAGGCTTTGAAGAAGCTTCGTGATGCTAAGAATGCTTTGGTTAACGGTCATAAGACGAATAAAGCTGATTTGCAAAATGAGGCGGATGATGATCCAGCCTTCCGTAAGGGCGTATCATATTTGGTTGCTGGCTCTCCGGAGGTTGATGATTATAATCGTGCTTTGGATGAGGCTCGTCGCGTTCTTAGTGATCCGAATGCAACTCAGGATCAGGTTGATGCGGCTTTGAGGAAGCTTCGTGATGCTAAGCAGCGTATTATTGACAAGTTCAATGCGCGTGGCAATGGTTTTGACGGTTACGTTCCTAACGTGGGTGGTCACGAGGGTGACGGTTACGTGAATAATGCTAGCGCTAACGCTAATGCTGTTGATAAGTCTGGTTTGCAGGCGGAAGTTAATAGTGCGTTGAATGTGCGTGGTAATTCGGCTGCAGCTCAAGCTTATAGGAAGGCTCTTGCTGATGCTAAGCGTGTTCTTGCGGATGCTAACGCAACTCAGGCTCAGGTGGATGCGGCTGTGAATCAGTTGCGTGATGCTAAGTCTGCGTTTAAGGGCTTTGGTGGCTCTAATCACAAGATTGCTAAGACTGGTGCTGCTACTGGCTTGTTTGCGGGTCTTGCCGCAATCTTCGCTGGCTTCGGCGCTGCTGGCGTTGCTTCTCGCCGCCGCAAGCACTCTAACGACTAACCTTACGCATAATTAACAGATCCCTCGCTATTATCCTCGCGACAATAGCGAGGGATTTTTTAATGCTGCTGCACACGTCACACCGGGCACTCCTACCACACAATTCGCCTTGTACGTCACCACAGTGTAGAGTTGCGGTATGGAAAGTGCGAATAAAACAGATATTGCAACTGCTGAAACCAACTGCAACGAAAGCAGCACAAACTCTTTCGCACTCACCTCAAGAATCCTTATTAAAGCCGGCTTCGCGCGCCCAGATTTTGCTCGCGAAGCAATAAGTGATATTTTCAAAAACTGTTCTCAAATTTTAATCAATCCGCAGCAAATTTTGGACTATGTTGGCCGCGCGGAAGATCCGGATGCTGCTGTTGCTGCTTTGCGCGATATTTCGCAGTCGCAGCCGAAAATTATTGCTGAGCTTGCAGAAAAATCGCGTAATTCTTCTATGAGTAATCCGCTTACTTCGCTTATGCAAGTTTTGGGCGCTTCTAACGCGATGGGAAATTGGATGCGCATGCACCCGAATCTTATTATGGCTGCGGCAAGTGACCCGGATCATCTTTTTTCTATGACGCGCGATGAGCGTTGTGCTGATTTGCTTTGCGCAATTCAAGCTTACGAAGCTACGGTTGTTTCTTCCGAAAATAACGCTTCTAACACGATTCATTTAACTTCTCTTGGCTTTGCGCAAGCAGTTTCGGCTCTTCGCGCGCGCTACCGTGAGCATGTTGCTGCGATTATGGCGGCTGATTTAGCGAGCGCCGATCCTGTTGAAGTGCAGCCTGATATTAGTCTTAAGCTTTCTGACGCGGCTGATGCTGCTTTGGAGGCGGCTTTGACTATTGCGCGCGGCCAGGTTACTGGTTCTTCCGCGTGTAGGTTTGCGATTATTGCTATGGGTAAGCTTGGTGCGCAGGAAATTAATTACGTTTCGGATATTGATTTGATTTATGTTGTGGAGCCGGCGGATTCTAGCAATAAGCAGAATCAGGATGCTTCTTTGCGCGTTGGCGCGTCTATTGCGATGGTTTTGCAAAAAGTGTGCCAGTCTGTTGTTATTGGTTCTGCGGAGCCTCCGCTTTGGCAGATTGATACTGCGCTTCGTCCGGAGGGTAAGGACGGTCCGCTTGTGCGCAGTCTTGAATCGCATCGTGAATATTACGAGAAGTGGGCGAGTAGCTGGGAGTTTCAGGCGCTTTTGAAGTCGAGGCTTGCGGCTGGGGATGCGGATCTTGGAAAAGCTTACCGCGCTATGGTTGAGCCGCTTATTTGGAAGGCTTCGGGCCGTGAGCATTTTGTGGCGGACTGCCAGCATATGCGTCAGCGAGTGGAGTCGCTTATTCCTGCTTCGCAGCGCGATTTGGACATGAAGCTTGGCCGCGGTGGTTTGCGTGACGTTGAGTTTACTGTACAAATGCTGCAGCTTGTGCACGGGAGTGAGGATGAGTCTCTTCGTGTAAGGGATACTATTTCTGCTTTGAATGCGTTGGCTCAGGGCGGCTACGTTTCTAGGTCTCAGGCGGCTATTTTGGCGGAGCACTACCGTTTTGAGCGTGTGCTTGAGCATCGTCAGCAAATGTGGAGCATGCATCGCACGCATTTGTTCCCAGATTTGGGTGCGCAGGGTAATGGCGGTTTGGATCGTGCGCGCACAATTTCTGCAGAGCAGCTTAATAATAATGATCAGATTCGTCGTCTTGCGCGTGCTGTGCGTCTGCGCCCGGAGGAGTTGGTTGAGCGTTTTGATAAAGCTCGCCGCGAAATACGCAATTTGCATAAGGATATTTACTATCGTCCTATGCTTCCGATTAATGCGCAAACGGATGCGGATCCTATTGTGCTTTCGCCGGAGGCTGCTCGTGCGCGCTTTGCGTCTATTGGTTTTGCGGATGCTCGCGCTGCACAATTGCATGTTGAAGCGCTTACTGAGGGGCTTTCTAGGGCTGCTAAAATTCATAGGATTCTGCTTCCTGCAGTGTTGAAGTGGCTTGGTGACGGCCAGAATCCGGATATGGGTTTGCTTGCGTGGCGGCGTCTTGCGGAGCGTTTTGGCGGTAAGAATACGTATCTTGGTTTTTTGCGTGATTCTCCTTCTGCAGCTCAGCGTCTTTGCCACGTTTTGGCGGATTCGCGCTATCTTGGTGACGCTATGATGCAGTCGATGCAGTCTATTACTTGGCTTGGCGACGACGAAGCGCTATCAGCGCGCGATAGAGCAAGTCTTGATATGCAAACTAGCGCAATGGTTGCCCGTTATGCTAGTAATATTGCGGATTTTGCGCAGTCTTTGCGCGCGCTTCGCCGGCAGGAAATTGAGCGCGTTGCTTTAGCTTGGATGTGTGGTCTTATTGACGACGATACTTCTATGCGAGCTATGAGTGACGTTTTTGACGCTGTTTTAGACGCGGCTTTGTGCTGGTCTATGCGCGAGGCTGCTTTGCGCATGAATTCAAGCGCTCCTCAAGCCGAAATCGCGATTATTGCTCTTGGACGCTACGGCGGTAGGGAAGTAAACTTCTGCTCGGATGCGGACATAATGGTGATTTATAAGCCGGTTGGTGAAGATTGCGATTTGAATGCAGCTCACCATTTTGCGCAAACAACTGTAGATATTTTGCGAAATATTTTGCAAGGTCCTCTTACTCTTGAGCCAAAAATTATGGTTGATTTGGATTTGCGTCCGGAAGGGAAAGACGGCCCTTTGGTGCGCAGTCTTGAATCTTGCGAAAATTATTATCGTAATTGGGCTAGCACTTGGGAGCATCAAGCGTTACTTCGCGCTCGTTTTGCTGCAGGTTCTAAAGATTTGGCGGATGCGCTGCTTGATGGCGTTGTGAACGACTTGCGTTACGCAAAAAATCCTCTTAGTGAATCTCAGCTTGCTGAAATTCGTAAGCTTAAAGCGCGTATGGAAGCGGAGCGTTTGCCTAGGGGAGTAAGTCGAGACAGGCATTTGAAGCTTGGCCGCGGCGGTTTAAGCGACGTTGAGTGGACTGTTCAGCTTTTGCAATTGCAATACGCTGGATCTTACGAGTCTTTGCGCGTTGTTGGCACAATGCAAGCTTTGAAAGCTTTGCAATCTGAGCATTTAATTGATAATGAGTATGCGCAAATTTTGGAGCGCTGCTGGCATATGTGTTCTGCGGTGCGCAACGCGAACTTCTTGTGGTCAGGGTCAATGTCTCGCGCGGATGTGATTCCAACCGACTCGTATTCTTTGGGAGGAATCGCAACTTATCTTGGCTACGAGCCGAACCAGGGTCGCGTTTTTGAAAATGATCTTTTAGCAACCATGCGCCAGTGCCGCGAAATCATGTCTCGTCTTTTCTACGCTCGCTAATTTTGCTGTAGTTAGTCTTGTTATCTTTTGTCACTTTACATTTATTGTTGCATTCTTTTCTCTAGGTTATAATTACAGGACGGGAGGTGATTTTAATGAAAAATGCAGTAATGAGTAATGATGTAAAAGAAAGAGCTAATTCTTCAGTTTTTTATGCTGATGTTTCTGCGCCTATAAAACAAGCAGTCAGTAGTGAAAATTTAGAAGAAAATGACGAATTATTATCTACTGATTTTGCTGCAAAACTTATGCATAGTTATAAGCAGTCAGTTTCCGGTTTAGCACGCCCGTATGCTGATGTTTTTGCTGAGTTAGAAAAGGGCTTGTAATGAGTTCTTTTAATATTCTTGTTACTCAAGATGCAGAAACTGCTAGTATATCGCCACTCCGTATATAGATTCGTCAACGCTAATCAGTAAAATTGCGTAGGTCGCGTGTGGTCGCGGCCGTCTTGCCAACTGACGAAAGGTAAGCGATATTTATTATGACGAACGCAATTAACGCCTCCAATTTCAACGTTTCTAATTCTTCTAATTCCTCACATCAAACTTTTTCTCGTGACGAAATTGCCCAATCGTTAGCAGGCAAAAGCGTTGTGACTTTGGACGATATTTCCACAGCTCAAATACGAATGCTTTTAGACAAAGCGCGATACATTGATTCGCACCGTAAAGAAGTGGCCCACACTTGCGATGGCAGAGTGTTGGCCACTCTTTTTTATGAGCCGAGCACGCGCACGCGCTTAAGCTTCGAAACAGCAATGTTGCGTTTGGGTGGAAAAGTAATCGGCTTTGCGGGCGCGCAACTTTCTAGCGCAAGCAAGGGCGAAACTGTAAACGATACTTTAAAAGTCGTTTCAAATTATGTTGATGTTGTTGCTATGCGTCATCCAAAGGAGGGTGCTGCTTTCGTAGCAACGCAAGCTGTGAGCACGCCTATTATTAACGCGGGCGACGGCGGTCACATGCACCCAACTCAAACTCTTGCAGACTTGGCGACGATTTTTGCGCGATTTGGTCGCGTCAATAATCTTACTGTTGGATTGTGCGGCGATTTAACTTACGGACGCACTGTTCATTCGCTTATTGAAACTTTGTGCCGCTTTGGAAACGTTCATTTTGTGCTGATTAGCCCAGATGAGCTTAAAACTCCGCAGTATGTAATCGACCGAATTGAAGACACTCCTTCTTGCACTTACGAAGAAACTCGCGACTTGATGGAAGTTATTGGCAAACTTGACGTGCTTTACATGACTCGCGTGCAAGAGGAGCGTTTTACGGATCGCGAGCAATACTTGCGACTTCGTGACACGTATATTTTGACGGAAGAAAAATTGCAGAAAGCTAAGTCGCATATGCCTGTGCTGCATCCGCTTCCTCGAATTAACGAGATTGCGGTTGATGTTGACGCGGATCCTCGCGCAGCATACTTTGAGCAGGTAAAAAACGGTATGCTTATGCGCATGGCTTTGGAAAGTTCCGTTCTTGGCGACGAGCTTTGTGGCTACGAGCCGACTGATCTTGTGAACGTGCCGGAAGAAGAATTGAAAGCAGTTGATGCGAACGGCATTTCTTTGGCGGATCCTCGCGTGCATAAAACAGACGAAACTGCGCCTGAAAATCTTAAGTGCCCGAATCCTCGCTGCATAACAAACAGTGAGCTAACTCTTAAGCGCAAATTCTACAAGTCTGATTCCGTAAGGCACGAGTATCGTTGCATGTATTGCGATGAAGAAGCAGAAGCTAATTAAAAAATTTAATAATATTATTGTATAACTGTAAAAATTCGCAAAATTAGGAGTGATATGAACAAAGCTGGCAGCTTAACTTTGCACAATATCTCTGTGTGGGATACTGGAGAAAGAATCGACCTTGTTGTGGATTCAATTCGCCAGGATGCTCTTATAGAGCCGAATGCGCGCGTTACAGGCGATATTGATGCAAGCGACCTAGTTGTTGCTCCTGGTTTTGCAGATCCGCACGTGCATTTTAGGGATCCGGGTCAAACGGCAAAAGAAACTATGATGACAGGCAGCGAGGCTGCGGCTGCCGGCGGCTACACGCAAGTTTTGATTATGCCAAACACAATTCCAGCTCTTGACGGCGAGCCTTGGAATGATGCTCCTTTTGATGTAGAAAACGTAATCGACTATTTGCAGCGATACGGTTGCATTTACGGCGTAAAACTGCCGGTTCGCTACGATTTAAGCGTGTGCGCATCTTTGGGGCGCGAAGGCTTGGCTCCAAGCAATATTGAGCTTTGGAAAAAGTATGTTGCAGGAATTGGCGACGAAGAAAAAACGTCTCCTATGAAAAAGCATCCAATCACTGCCATAAGCGACGACGGTGCTGCAGTTCCGGAACCAATTTTGCGAGATGTTTTAGCTATGGCAAAGCAAACTGGTTTGCCTTTTGTTGAGCATTGCGAGCATCATACTACGGGAGCTGTGAACGATGGGCCGGTTGCTAAAATGCTTGGAGTTGGTGGAATTCCAGCTTCAACAGAGCTTGCAATCGTTCAGCGAGATATTGACGCTTCCCGCGAAACCGGCGTGCACGTGCATTTCCAGCATGTGAGCACGGCTGCAGCTTTTGAGGCGATTCGTAAAGCTAAAAAAGAAGGCTTACCAATTACTTGCGAAACAGCTCCTCACTACGTTGCTTTGTGCGACGAGGATGTGTTGAAGTATGGTGCGATGGCAAAAATGAATCCTCCTCTTCGTTCTAAAGCGGATCGTCAAGCAACTCTCGCAGCTATTGCAGACGGTACAATCGACATGATTGCAACAGATCATGCGCCTCACACTGCGGAAGAAAAGTCGGGAGATTTCACAAAAACACCTAACGGAATTATCGGTCTTGAATGCGCGTACGGAGTGTGCCGCAAAGTCTTGGTTGACGCAGGATACACGGATGACAAGCATTTAATCGAATTAATGGCAGTAAATCCAATGCAATTAATGAGCAGAAGACCTACGGATATTGCGGCTTTGCTTAACGTTTCTTCGCGCTGTGCAAACAAGCGAACGTTGCGCTTAAATATTACTGAGCATCCTGAAAACGTTGATTTAGTGCTGATTAATATGCGAGAAAAGTGGACGGTTGACGCAAATTCCTTCCATTCTAAAGCTCGAAACACTCCTTTTGACGGCTGGCAGCTTACAGGCAGGCCGGTTGCGACGATTATTGGTTCGGAAATTGCGTTCTCAAGAATGTGATTTAAGTTTTTAAAGAATGTGATTGAAATAAATAATTTAGGTTGGTAGCAAATGGACGAATTAATTGAAGCGATTGCAGCAAAGCAAAATCCTAGCGTTGTGGGATTGGATCCTAAGCCAGGAATTTTGCCTGCAGAAGTTATTAGCGCTCTTGCAGACGAAGTTTTGCAAGAAGTAGAAGGCGAAGATGCGCTGCCAACGCTTTTAGCTACGGCTTATTTTGAGTTTAATCGCGCGATTATTGACGCAGTTGCAGATATTGTGCCTGCTGTAAAGCCGCAAATCGCAATGTATGAAGCTCTAGGCCCTGCTGGAATGGACACGTACGCAATGACTTGCGAATACGCAAAATCGCAAGGCTTAGTTGTAATTGGAGACGCAAAGCGAGGAGATATTGGATCTACCGCAGGCCAGTACGCGGCTCATTTAAGCGGTTTTGCTAATCTTTCCGCATATTTTGAAGACGAAACTAGTAAAACTAATAGCAACGCGCTTTCTAAATCTCTTGAAAATCTTCTTAAAAATTACGAAAATCTGGACGTTTGGCATGAAGATTCGCTTACAGTAAACCCTTATATGGGTTCGGATGGCGTGAAGCCTTTTATTGACGAAGCAGTTTCGCATAATAAAAGCATTTTTGTGCTACTTCGCACTTCAAATCCTTCTAGCAGGGAGCTTCAGGAGCTTATTTTGCAAGACGGCAAGCCTGTGTACGAGCATATGGCAGATTTGATTGAAAACTGGGGTGCGCAGCACGTTGGAAAGCACGGTTATTCGAATGTTGGAGCTGTGGTTGGAGCCACGCATCCGGAAGAAGGAAAGCGTTTGCGCGAGCTTATGCCGCACACTTTCTTCCTAGTTCCAGGCTACGGCGCTCAAGGCGGCACCGCTCAAGATGTTGCTGGAATGTTCGATAAAAATGGTGATGGCGCTATTGTGAACTCTTCTCGCGGTATTATTGGCGCGTGGCGAAAGTCTAAAGATTATGCGAAAAATCAAGGAAATATGTCTCTTGATAATATTCTTGATATTGTGCAAGATTCTGCAGAGGAAGCTGCGCGAAATATGCGCGACGATTTAAGAAATGCAGTGTATAGATAAATGTGGTGTATCGATAAATGCGGTATATCGCTAAAAGCAACGCAACGCTAAAATGTATAACTAAAAATAAAAACTTAATAAATCAAAACTTAAAAACTAAAAACTAAATAAATCAAAACGCAACGGTACAACACATACAAGGGTAGGGGAAACCACATGAGTGATGGCATGTTTATTCCAACGCGAAAAGCAAATGGAAACGCCATAATTACGTTACGTGAAGACGCTTTTGACTCTTCCGGATCAAGTTCTGCAGACGAAAGCAACAGCGCAAAATATTCGCGTCTTTGGGGGCGTAGAGCTGTAGAAGTGCTTAATAATGAGAAGCTTGACGAAGGCGTGTACCGTTTAACTTTGCGAGATTCTGAGATTGCGAAAAAAGCTACTCCTGCGCAATTCGTGAATTTGTATTCTCCTGACCCAACTGCTATGCTTCCGCGTCCTTTTGGAGTTGCGAGCGTAGAAGGGGATACTTTTACGCTTATTTTTGCTGTGATTGGCAAAGGCACAGCAGAATTTGCAAAGCTTAAGCCGGGAAGTACGGTTGATGCTTTAGGACCTTTGGGTTTGGGATTTAATATTGATGATGCTGCGCATTATGTGCTTGTAAGCGGAGGATTGGGCGTGCCGCCTATTATTTGCGCAGCTCAAGCTTTAAGCAATCGCAAGGATTCTAGCGTAACAGCAGTTCTCGGCTACCGTAGTAAGCGTTTTGCAGACGACTTAATGAAGGAATATATTTCAGACGTACACAGTATTACGAATGCTGAAGGCACTGTTATTACGCTGCTTGACGAGCTTGAGCAGAGTCATCATTTTGATTTTGGCGACGATTTGCCAACTGTTATTTTGTCTTGCGGACCATTGCCGATGATGAAAGCTGTGGCGCATTGGGCGCATGAGCGCGGTGTTAAATGCCAGCTAAGTCTTGAGGCGCGCATGGGATGCGGTTATGGAACTTGCGTTGCTTGCGTGGTTGATACTTTGGAAGGCAGACTAAAAGTTTGTAACGACGGTCCAGTTTTTGATGCGAATCGTTTGGGTTGGGAGTAAAAAATATGAGTGCTGTAAATAATGCTGAAAATAGCGCAAATTCCGCAACAAATTCCGCTGAAACTTTCGGTTTCGATAAAAGCCACGTATGGAAGCACCCAACTCAAGTTGCAGGAGTTAAGTGGAAGAACATGGTTGGAACCGCTTCCGGAACTTTCCAGCTCGCAGCATGCCGACGCTTTTACGACGTAAGTCAGCTCGGCGCAATCTGCACAAAAGGCGTTTCTCCTGTTCCTTGGGAAGGAAATCCTTCTCCGCGCACTGCAGAATCACCTTCCGGAATGGTAAACGCAGTCGGCTTGCAAAATCCTGGAGTCGACCACTATTTAGTAGACGAGCTGCCGAAATTAAAATCCATGGGAGCGCTTGTTATTACTAATGTTGCTGGCCACAGCGACGACGATTATGCGCAAGTTGTTGAAAAGCTTGCTGATTCTTCTGCAGACATGCTTGAAATTAACGTAAGCTGCCCAAACGTAACTCACGGCGGAATGAGCGTTGGTACGGATCCTGTGGCATTGCACCGCTTAATTAAGCGACTTCGCGCAATGACAGATAAGCCAATGATTGTAAAAATGACGCCAAATGTGACGGATATTGTGTCGATTTGCAAAGCTGCGGTTGATGCTGGAGCGGACGCTTTAAGCATGATTAATACGCTGGTTGGTTTGCGAATTGATATTCGAACAGGCGAGCCGATTATTGCAAACCGTACGGGTGGCGTTTCCGGCCCTGCGATTTTCCCGATTGGACTTGGATTCGTGTGGCGAGTTCGTCAAGCTATGCCAGATATTCCAATTATTGGCATTGGTGGCATTGATTCTGGTGAAAAAGCTTTGGAATACTTGTATGCTGGCGCGAATGCTGTAGAAGTTGGTGCGGCGGCACTGGTGGATCCTACTGCTCCGATTCGAATTGCGCGCGAGCTTGACGATTTGCTTGATTCTCGCCCAAAGCTTGCGTCTTTGCTTGCTGAAGGCAAAACTTGGCGCTGAAGCGAGAAAAAAGCGCGAATAATGCGCAAGCAAAATCGCAAATAAAATCGCAAATAAAATCTTAAAATATCAATCAAAATAAAAATACTCAAAAGAAAGAGAGAAGAAAATGGCAGAATTAGACGAACGTTTTACAAAGTTTTTGCTTGATTCAGGCGCGCTTAAATTTGGCGACTTTACGCTGAAATCTGGCCGCAAATCGCCTTATTTTATTAACGCGGGCGCTTTTGACGACGGCATGAAAATCGCAAATCTAGGCGCATACTACGCTCAGCGCGTAATTGCAGGAATCGAAGACGGAAAACTCCCGCAAGATATAGATACTGTTTTCGGCCCTGCTTATAAGGGAATTCCACTGGCTGTTTCGACAGCTATGGCTTTAACAAATAATCACAATATGCCAGTCGGCTTTACTTTCGACCGCAAAGAGCGCAAGGATCACGGCGACGGCGGAATTATGGTTGGAAAGCCGCTAAAAGACGGCATGAAAGTGCTGCTTGTTGACGACGTTATGACAGCTGGAACTGCAGTTCGCGAAACTTTGCCGAAGCTTAAAGCGGAAGCAAATGTGGAAGTTGTTGGCTTGATTTTGGCGGTAGACAGAATGGAGCGCACAAAAGACAGTGAGCTTTCCGCAGTAAAAGCAGTCGAGCAAGAATTTGGATTCCCGGTTTTGCCGATTGCAAACGTGCGCGAAATTTTCGCAGCAGCCGAGCGCATTAAAGGCGACGACGGAAAGCCAGTTATGGATGAGGAATTAGCTGCGCGCGCTGCAAATTACTTGCGTGAATACGGTGCGTAACTGTTTTTGCAATTTCGTAACTAAGATTTCGTAACTACGATTTCGTAACTAAGACGAAGCAGGTAATTTTTTACGTTCCGTTGCGTAAAACTTTGTTGTAATACTATTGTAAAATCAACAAGATTCGTTAATTTATTACGATTCGTTAATTTAATTTAGTCGGGGGAAGAATATGTTCTGTACACAATGCGGCAGTCAAAATGAGGAGAATAGCAAATTCTGCGATACTTGTGGCGCTCCATTAGAAAATACGCAACAAGATAATGCTGGCGCGCAAAATGAATTGCAAGAGGCTCCAACGCAAGCGATTTCTTACCAAAATTCTTATCCAACGAATCAGCCTTACGCAAATGATGCGCAATATTTTCAAGCTGATGTTGCAAATTACGATGCGAACGCGGATAAAAATAAGAAGCGAATCATTATTACTGTAATCAGCGCTATTGTTGCTTGCGTTTTAGTAATAGGCGGCGGCGTATGGTGGTACGTCAATAATGAGCAATCTGCTAAAGCGCGTAATCAAGCTAAGTTAGAGCAAACGAAGAAGAAACCAAAGAAGCATGTTAAAGAAGATGATGACTTGGATTCAGACGAAGATAGCGACAGCAGCGACGATAGTGAAAATGAAGACAATAGTGACAGCGCTATTTCTGCAGGCAAAAAACTGAATAGTGCAAAAATCGATAATTTAATAAAAGATTTTGCGCAAACTCATTCCGTATCTGTTGCTATTTCAGATAGAAACAAGATTGTGTATGAGACTACTGATTCGCACACTCAATTCCCGGCTGTTGGTTTTTATTTCCCTGTAATCTTGCATGCTCAGGAAGTGGCAGATTATAACTATGAGAAACAGTACGAAAACGTTATTAAAACGATGAGCAATGCTTCCGCTAACGAGCTTATAGATGCTCAAGGCGGATTAGATGGATTAAATAATTGGTTGTCTACTAACGGCTACTCGGACACTTCTTTTGCGCGCAAATTTGGCGATGTTAATGCGGCGAAAGCGGGTAACGATAATTACACTTCCGCTCATGATGCTGCAATGATGCTTTCGAAAGCAATGGGAAATTCGTTTATTACTAATCCAACAGGTTATAATGTTGCCGCTGATGGCGTTAGAATTCCAAGCGGCATAACTATTATGGCTCATCGAGGTCAGGGAATTAAGAACGCGTACAACTATTTCATGATTATTAAAAGCGGCGATAAAATGCTTGGCATGTCGGTTTTGACAAGTTCTGCGCCTAAATCTGATGTTGCTGAATTAGTGTCAAAGCTGTTGGATTCGTTGAAAAATGATTTATAAATCCATTAAGTTGACGCTTTGTGGCATAATAGGCAAGGTTTATTTCTTAAGCTGTTAAAATTGCAGCTTTATTAGCGAAAGAAACGGGTAACTCGTGGCACAGACTACCAATGATATTAAGAATGGTTCGGTTTTGAATCTTGACGGTCAGCTTTGGACCGTTGTTAAGTTCCAGCACGTGAAGCCAGGCAAGGGTCCTGCTTTTGTGCGCACCACCATTAAGAACGTGCTCTCGGGCAAGATTGTCGACAAGACTTTTAATGCCGGCATGAAGATGGAGTTCGAGACCGTTGATAATCGTACTTTGCAATACTCCTACGAAGATGGCGACAACTTCGTCTTCATGGATATGACCACTTACGACCAGGTTTATATTCCTAAGGTTTTGGTTGGCGATCAGAGCAAGTATTTGCTTGAAGGCACCGACTGCATCGTAAGCTTCCATGACGGTACTCCTTTGAGCGTTGAGCTTCCAGCTTCCGTAATTTTGACTATTACGCATACTGAGCCAGGCTTGCAGGGCAACCGTTCTAACGCTGGCACTAAGCCTGCAACCGTGGAAACCGGCGCTGAAATCCAGGTTCCACTCTTCGTGGGTGAAGGCGAAAAGGTGAAGGTCGACACTCGTGACGGCTCTTACCTTGGTCGCGAAAACTAAAGAAGTAGTTATCTAATTAAGTTAGTAAATTAATTATCTAATTAATTTAGTTATCTAATTAAATTAGCTATTTATTTCTAAATAATTTTTATAGTGTGACCCGGTGGCGATTATTCGTTGCTGGGTCGCGTATTTTTAATACTTTGCACAGAAGGGCACTATTATGGCACGTTCCACTGCTCGTAAGAGGGCTTTGAATACGCTTTATGAGGCGGATGAAAAGAATCAGCCTATTCTTTCCTTGCTGGAGGAGCGCGTTAAAGAGCCTGGTGCTCAAACTCCGCTCCCAGAGTACGCTATTGAGATTGTTAGAGGCGTGGGAGAGCGACGCAACAGAATTGACAAGACGCTTAACCGTTATTCAACCGGCTGGAAAGTTGGAAGAATGGCTGTTATTGATCGTAATATTTTGCGCATTGCAGTTTGGGAAATGCTTCTTAACGAGGAAATTCCAGACAAGGTTGCGATTGATGAGGCTATTGCGCTTGCCAAAATGTATAGCGATGAGGAAGCTATTGCGTTTATTCACGGACTTCTAAGCGCGATTATGGCAGATAAAGACGCTTGCTTGGCAAAGTTTAATGGCGAAGCTTCTCCTGAAGACGCTGCTACTGACACTCAGGAGTAGTTGAGTCAGTATTTTCGCAGTTAAGCTCTGCTGCCATCACACCAAACCAATTCACCATTAAAACACAAAACCCGGAGTGGTTATAATACTTCAAATTAGGAGTATTAGTGTGGTAGAGATTTGAGATTTTTCGCACTGAACGAAGGCGGACGTCAGA
>CAMXYK010000017.1 GCA_947253155.1 uncultured Bifidobacteriaceae bacterium | reverse complement strand
TGCCTAAACACTGTTAATATCTCAGCTAACGAACTGAGAAAGTAACGGTGATTGCCTAAACACTGTTAAAAACTCAGTCAGCTTACTGAGAAAGTAACAATCACACGATGTAACAAATGCCGGGAATTTTCCGGCAAATGCGCGACGACCTGCTTGAGCGCAGCACAGCGCGCGCGAAAGCAATTCGGAGCGTGAGCTTGCGTTGAAAGCACAGTGTGCTTTCAACGCAAGCTCAGCAGCGAGCGCGTTACACGCGCGAGCGTTACGCACCACCCAAGTCCACAAACACGAGACCAGGTGCGCGCATTTGTGTACTTACACCCAACCCAAGTCCACAAACGCGTGGTAAAACTCCCGCAAATGTTTCCAAAACCAGCGAAACTGACAACAAACGCCGTAGAAAAACTCGCGACACAGTAAACAAATCGTAAAATAGCCTAAAATTCTTATTCTTCGGAAAGTTCTTCGGTATTTGCTTCAGTACTATCTTCAGAAGAATCAGATTCAGCGCTATCTTCTGTTGGTTTTTCAGAACTTTCTTCCGACTTTTCTTCGGAAAGTTTTTCAGAAGTATCCTCAGAAGTTTCTTCGGTATTTTCTTCAGATTTTTCTTCAGTACTATCTTCAGAAAGTTTTTCGGAAAGTTCTTTTGCAACATCTTCCGAAGCTCCAAGCTCAGCTCGCTTCTTCTTACGCAACAAAAAGTACCAAATACCGCATGCTACCGCCGCAATCACAACAATCACAACAGACGCAATAGTAGTAGCCAAAATCCAATTAAACGCACTAATTTTTTTCAAAGCTTTAACAACTTTGTGATGCTTCTTATGCGCTTTATGAGCTTTACGCGCCAGACGAAGCCTTTCTTCCTCTTCTTTGCGAGCCTTACGCTCTTCCTCTTCCTTCTTCTTTCGTTCTTCCTCTTCTGCAGCACGATGCTTTTCGTCCTCAGAAGGACCAGAAGGACCAATCTTTCCAACAGAATAGTCAATATTTCCGTGATACTCCGACAAAGTCATCACGCCAACAATGCCATATGGACCGCCTGGAGCTTCTCCGTAAGCAAAAGACAAATTACTTGGATTCAAAATTTGATACAAATGGCTGTCTTCTTCAGTAAAGTATCCGCGAGCAGAACGCAACGGAGCTTCCTCGTCGCCAATCCAGCCTTTCATAGAGCCATATAAATCAAGACCCCAACTTAAATTTTCACCCCAAGCCTTGCGACCTGAGTAATCAGGATCGCTCACGCCATCTGGACCAAAGTGACCAATCTTACCATGCTGAGCCGTTTCTTGCGCACGGCGATACGCATCCTCTTCATTTTCTGAATCATATTGAATATTATTCACATACGCTTGTTTCGTAAGACCAAAACGTCGCACATAATCTTGCAAAGGAACGCCCTCAAAATACATGCTTCGATCATCGTAAAGACGCGACCTAGCGTTTCTTATCTCCGACATAACATAACTTGCAATGCTATCCGACTTAATCCAAGAAGTGCGAACCGCTGTATTTTTTTGCGGAAGAATAGGATTTTTAATACGATTTTTAATACGATTTTTGTAGCCAAAATTTGAAGATACTGAATTATCTTGCGAGTAAGTATGCGAAAAATTATGCAAAGAAGTATGCAAAAATGCGCACGATAAGCCGCATAAAAACGCCGCTACAATAAAAACACATACTATACTGCGAGAATTCTTTTGCAACATAAATCTCTTCTTCACTACTATAAAAGCATTTCTTTTTCACAATACGATTGCTTAATAATACATTGCTATGAGGAATTGTTAATAAATACAGGTAGCATCACGCATCATTACAACAGTTTTATTTAATAATCAACAGTTTTTACATATTGTGGATAAAACATAGGTTTTAACCACAATGGAAGAATTTTCTAGCAAAAAAGTTGCGCTGAGTTCATAGTTGATACTACTGCGGCATTTCCTCGCGGCTGCGAAGCTCAGGGGCAATGGTGGCTCTGATTTCGGGGCTGAAATGGCTGCAGTCCAATTTGTGAAAGGATAGAAAATGGCACAACAACAGTCAACCGTGACAATAAACGGATATGTAGGCGCAGAACCAGTGAGTTTTGGTCGTAACGAAAACTCTCCGGCATGCTCTCTTCGAATTGCAAGCACACAATCTTATTACCGAAACGACGAGCAGCAATGGCATGAGCGTCCTACTACTTGGATGACAGTAAAAGCGTATCGCACATTGGCTTCAAACGTGTTAAAAAGTGTCCATAAAGGCGATGCGATTATGGTATACGGCAATTTAAGTACCGAAAGTTGGACGAAAGACGGGAATGATTATAATCGCATAATTTTGGAAGCCTCTGCTATTGGTCACGATTTAAACCGTGGAACTACGCAATTTACAAAGCGAAATGCTGATTCTGCTAAAAATGAGCGCGCAAAAAATAGTAATCAATCGCAAACGGAACATACTGAGAGTGATTCAAACGATACGGACGATGAATACGGAGGTGATGCAGATATTTAAATATTTAAAGAAGAAAAAATACTTATTTCCAGTGTGGTAAAGTATACGCACACAAAATAAGCCTGCAAACGTTTAATAAAACGCGTGCAGGCTTATTTATATGCGGTTATTATGCTTTACCAAATGTGTACGCGCTCTGCAGGGTCGAGCCACATTTCGTCGCCTTCTTTAACGCCGAAAGCATCGTAGAACAAGTCCACGTTTCGAGCGATTCCGTTAGTGCGGCATTCGGCTGGGGAGTGCGGGTCGATTTGAAGCAGCTGCTCCGCAATCTCGTTACGAGCTTTGGAACGCCATACCAACGCGTAGCTTAAGAAGAATCGTTGCAAAGCAGTGAAACCTTCTACTTCAGGAGCGTTACGCAAAGTTTCGCGAATTGCGTCGTCGCTTCCGTCAATCTCTCGTCCTTCGCTCTTTTGCAAAGCGAAAGCGTAAGCTTTAAGCGCAATAGTTACGCCGCTTAAATCGCCAATATTCTCGCCGATTGTTAAAGCGCCGTTTACGTGAGGCATTGCGTCTCGCTCAGCTTTGCTCTTTAAATGAGAGTATTTAACAATGAGTTGCGTTGGCGTAAAAGCATTGTATTGCTCAATAAGCTTCTTAGTGCGCTCAGCAAAGTTGGCTTTGTCTTCTTCAGTCCACCAATTGTTAAGCATGCCGTCGCCGTCGTATTCGCAACCTTGGTCGTCAAAACCGTGGCCGATTTCGTGGCCAATCACGGCACCAATAGCGCCATAATTTGCTGCGTCTGGAGCGCTTGGGTTAAAGAATGGTGGTTGCAAAATTGCAGCCGGGAACACGATTACGTTAAGCAGTGGATCGTAGTAAGCGTTCACAGTTTGCGGAGTCATCTGCCATTCTTCGCGGTCCACAGGCTTTCCAGCTTTCGCAGTATTCTTACCAAAGCCAAATCGATAAACTTCGCGCATATTCTCAACTAAACCAGCGTTTTCCTTAATATTTAACGCAGAATAGTCAACCCAATGATTCGTGTAACCAATATTCGGCTCAAACTTGCTAAGCTTTTCCAAAGCCTTCGCTTTAGTCTCCTCGCCAAGCCAGCTGCTGTGCGAAATCGACTCGCGGTAAGCGTTAATAAGATTGTTAACTAATTCTTGCATATACTTTTTAGAAGACTCAGGGAAGTGCAAGCGCACGTATTCGCGGCCAACTTCCTCACCGCAAGAATCGTCAACAACTCCTACTGCGCGCTTCCAACGGTCGCGCTGTTTTGTTGCACCAGAAAGCACTTTGCCGTAGAAGTCGAATCGTGCTTGTGCAAAATCTTCACTAAGCAAGCTTGCCCAGCTCAAAATCACGTGCACGCGCGCCCAAAGCTTTAAATCTTCTAAATCAGCTTCTTGCCAAATCTTATTCAAACCTTCCATAAAGCTTGGCTCGTGAACTACTACTTTGCTAAAAGCTTCACGAAGGTTGATTGGCTGATTTGTTGCTTCTTCGCAATTGTCGTACGCTTTTTGAGTAGCGTCTAAGAAAGCGTCGAGATTAAGCGCTTCAAGAGTTTTTTCTAAATCAGCATAGTCGTAAGGATTATAGGTTTTTTGAGAATCGCGAGTTGCTACGTTATCCCAATGGTGCTTCGCGATTTTAGTTTCAACATTCAAGAAACGCTCGGCTTGCGCTTGTGTAGTAGTTGCGTCTCCGTAACCTGCTAAGCGCAGCAAAGAAGCTACCATTTTCACGTATTCATCGCGAATTGGAGCGTAATTGTCTTCGCGATAGTACGCTTCGTCTGGCAAGCCCAATCCCGACTGCTCAATATGCATAATATTCGTCTTAGGATCTTTAGGGTCTCCGTAAACGCCAAAATAGAACATTGCGTCCGGCCCGCCGTAAGGGTTAAGCGTGCCGATAGTGCGAACTAAATCTTCCTTGCTGCAAGCTTTATCTACAGCGTCTAAATCGCTTTTAATTGGCGTAATTCCAGCTTTTTCAATAGCTGCAGTATCCAAATAGTTACGGTATAAAGCTTGAGATTTTTTAGCTGAGCAATCTTCGCTTTCTAAAATATCTCGAATTTGCTTTTCTGCATCTTCTGCAAGCTTGTGGAAAGCGCCGTACATTGGGCGGTCGTCTGGAAGAGTGTAAGTGTCAATCCAAGGACCGTTCACGTAACGGAACAAGTCGTCTTGTGGACGAGTAACTGACGAGAAGGAGGCAGGGTCGAAATCTACAGCAGAAATTTCTTTCTGTGATTCCTTATTATTATTTTCATTGTTATTAAGCATGAACTTAGCTTACAAGTATTAAGCGACACTATTAGTTAGTATTTTCGTCATATTTTCGCAATATTTTGCGCTATTTTCGTGCCTGCGCGTTAGTCTTGAAGCATGATTGAACTGAAAACTCCAGCTGAAATTGAAGCGATGAAACCTGCAGGTCGCTTCGTAGGTAGTATTCTTAAAGATTTGAAAGCAATGACCAAAGTTGGTACGAATCTTCTTGAAATTGATGACTTCGTTCGCCAGCGTATTGTGAGCCGTAAAGGTGCGTCTTCTTGCTATGTTGACTATGCTCCTGATTTTGGAACTGGTCCTTTTGCGCACTACATTTGCACTTCTGTAAACGATGCTGTTCTTCACGGCGTTCCTTACGATTACAACCTTAAGGACGGCGATTTGCTAACTCTTGATTTGGCTATTAACGTCGACGGCTGGGTTGGTGATTCTGCTATTAGTTTCGTGGTTGGAGAGCATGCTGATCCTGAGGATTTGCGCTTAATTAAGTGCACTGAGGAAGCGCTGGAGGCTGGCATTAACATGGCTCAGCCTGGAAACCGTCTTGGCGATATTTCTGCAGCTGTTGGTTGCGTCGCTCACGAGTATGGTTACAGCGTAAATCTTGAGTTTGGTGGTCACGGAGTTGGCCATATTATGCACGGCGATCCTCACGTTCCTAACGATGGCACAGCTCACCACGGCTACAAGCTTCGCCCAGGCTTGGTTATTGCAATTGAGCCGTGGTTCTTAAAGACTACTGATGAGATTTATCAGGATCCAAAAGACGGTTGGACTCTTCGTTCTTCCGACGGTTCTCGCGGTGCTCACAGCGAGCATACGATTGCAATTACTGAGAATGGTCCGGAAATTTTGACTGTACGCTAAACTCATAGATAGTTTATAAATAGTTTATAAATAGTTTATTTGGTAAAAGTTTTGCGAGTAGTAATTGCGTAAGACGTAAGACAAGTATATAAAGAGGTACTTTAGGTAAATGGCGGAATTTGATTTTGCACAGGCGTTACGCGATGTTGAATCAAAGTATGCTTCGATTGTGAAGGCTTTAGACGTTGATTCGTTGAAGTCTACGATTGCGGATTTGGAAAAGCAGGCTGCTGAGCCTGGGCTTTGGGATGATTCTGAGCATGCTCAGCAGGTTACTAGTAAGCTTTCTGCGGCTCAGTCTCAATTGAAGCGTTTGCAAGCTGTAAATCAGAGCATTGAGGATACTAAGACTTTAATTGAGCTTGGTCAAGAAGAAGGCGATGCTGATTCTATGAGCGAGGCTCAAGAGGAGCTTTCATCTATTGCTCACGAGCTTGACGACATGGAAGTTCAGACTCTTCTTGACGGCGAATACGATGCTCGTTCCGCAGTTGTTACGATCCGCTCTGGTGCAGGTGGTGTTGATGCTGCTGATTTTGCTCAAATGCTTCTTCGTATGTACTTGCGTTGGGCTGAGCGAAACGGCTACAAAACTAAGATGATGGACACGTCTTATGCGGAAGAAGCTGGTATTAAATCCGCTACTTTCCAAGTGGATGCCCCGTACGCGTATGGTCGCCTTTCTGTAGAAGGTGGCACTCACAGAATGGTTCGTATTTCGCCATTTGACAATCAAGGCCGTCGCCAGACTGGCTTTAGTGCAGTGGAAGTAATCCCTTTGGTTGAAGCTACGGATCATATTGATATTCCAGATTCCGACATTCGTGTGGATACTTTCCAAGCTTCAGGCCCGGGTGGTCAGGGTGTGAACACTACGTATTCTGCTGTTCGTATTACGCATTTGCCAACCGGCTTGGTTGTTTCTATGCAAGATGAGCGCAGCCAGATTCAGAATCGTGCAGCTGCAATGGCTGTTTTGCAATCGCGTTTGCTTGTGCTTAAGCATGCGGAGGAAGCAGCGAAAAAGAAGGAGCTTGCTGGAGATATTAAGGCAAGTTGGGGAGACCAAATGCGCTCCTACGTGCTTCACCCATACCAAATGGTAAAGGATTTGCGCACTGGCTACGAAACTTCGCAAACTCAAGCTGTTTTTGACGGCGATATTGACGGTTTTATTGAAGCTGGTATTCGTTGGCGTCACGAGCAGCGAGTTGCGGCTCAAAAAGAAGCTGAGGCGGAAGCTTAAAAAGTAAGATAACTCTTAAGTAATCTTAAAAGTAAATATTAAATAAATCCTCTGGAAGGAAACAGGAAAACAATGTCGCTGATTTCATTAGAGCATGTGTCGAAAATATATCCGCGAGGCACGCGACCAGCATTGGATAATGTATCATTGCAAGTTAATCGCGGCGATTTTGTGTTTCTTGTTGGTGCTTCCGGATCTGGAAAAACTACATTGCTAAGTTTGCTGCTTCGCGAAGAAGAAGCTAATAGTGGCGAAATTCACGTTGCTGGCAACGATTTGCGCAGACTTTCTAACCGTCAGGTGCCGCAGTATCGTAGATCTCTTGGCTTTATTTTCCAGGATTATAAGTTACTTAATAACAAAACTGTGTACCAAAATGTTGCTTTTGCTTTGGAAGTGATTGGTACGAGCAGAGCAACTATTCGTTCGCTTGTGCCGCGCGTTTTGGAAACAGTTGGTTTAACTGGCAAAGAGCATAATTATCCTCATGAGCTTTCTGGTGGTGAAGCTCAGCGTGTGGCTATTGCTCGCGCGTATGTGAACCATCCGCAAATTCTTCTTGCTGACGAGCCTACTGGTAACTTGGACCCTACAACTTCTCTTGGAATTATGGAAGTTTTGGATGCTATTAACCGCACAGGCACAACTATTGTTATGGCTACGCATAATGAGGAAATCGTGAACTCAATGCGTAAGCGTGTAGTTGAACTTCATGCTGGAAAGATTGTGCGAGATGAGCGTGAAGGTTCTTACGATTCTGCGCTTTACTTCCCGGATTCTGACGTTGAGCAAAAGTCTAAAGCTCAGCAAACTGTTGAAAATGCAAATAATCAAAGTGCTGATTCTGTTTTGTCTGAATCTTCCGATCTTGAGCACACTGAACGCCATAGGAGACTTTCTAAAAAAGCTCAGCGCGCAGCACAAGCTCGCGAAGCAGTTGATATTGTAACTAAGTCTTTGCAAAGTGACAGTGCTGCTAATGAGGGAATTGCTAGACTTGCTCAATCCGTGCATTCGGGTCGAACTGGTAGATACGGAGAAGTGTTCCAGTCTTTGGAAACAACTATGACGTGGGGTCGTGGACTGGTTTCTGCTGCTTCGGAAGATTCGGTTGATTCTGTTGATTCGATTGATGATGTTGCTTCAGACGACGATGTTGCTTTGGAAGATGCTTCTGTTTCGAAAGTTTCTAAAGATTTAGAAAATCTTGAAGTTGACGAAACTGCTAATGAAGCTGAGAATACTGAAGCTGAGAATGCGGATTCTGAAAATGATGTAGCTGAGAATGCAGATACCGAAAATAATTCAGAAGACGAAGCTAATAAATCTGAAGAAAAAGCAGAAAATTCCGAAAATGCCGAAAATTCTGAATCTGAAGAAGCTGAAGAATCTGCAGAATCTGAAGAATCTGAAGAAAATTCAGAATCAACTGAATCTGCAGAATCTGAAGAGAATAATCACGCATCCGCGATTTCCTCAATGCCTCCGGCTCCTCCTAAGCCGCCAATTTTCGCCTCAAATAATCGTAGTGACGATAAAAATTCAAATGAAGGAGTGAAATAATGCGTTTGAGATTTATTTTTTCCGAAACTTGCATTAGTTTACGCCGTAACGTTTCTATGATTCTTTCAGTAATGCTAGTAACGTTCATTTCCTTCCTATTTATTGGTGCATCCGTGCTTATGCAAGCGCAGATTACTAAAGCAAAAGGTGACTGGTACGACAAAGTGGAAGTGGTTGCGTGGCTTTGCCCGGATGGCACAAGCCAAGCTCCTTCATGTGCTTCTGGTAAAGCGCCAACTAACTCCGAAATCGTTAAATTAGAGCATGTTATTTACCAAGAGCTTGGAGACGATGTTTCAAATATTACTTACGTAAGTCGTAACGAGTTCTACAAAAATACTTTCTTAAAACAGTATCCTAATGGAATGTATCAAGGCCGTACGCTAACTGCCGCAGATATGCAGGATTCACTTAGATTAAAACTTACGAATCCTATGAAATACCAGGTGGTTTCGGAAGTTCTTTCCGGACGCGACGGCGTTGAAGAGGTTGTTGATCAGCGTCAAATATTTGACCCAGTTTTCAACGTGCTTAATCGTGCAACAGTAGTTACGATTGTGCTTGCTGCCGTTATGGTAGTGGTTGCAATCATGCTTACTGGAACTACAATTCGCATGTCTGCAGCAAGTAGACGTCAAGAAACCGAAATTATGCGTTTAGTTGGCGCATCTAACTGGACTATTCGCATGCCGTTTATTCTAGAAGGAGCGTTTGCTTCATTCGCAGGATCTTTACTTGCAGGCGGAGCTTTAAGCTTAGTTGTTAAGTTCTTCGTAACAGATTGGCTTGCGCAAAATGTGCGTTGGATGCCGTTTGTGACGCAATCAACGGTTTGGTTGTGTGTGCCAATGCTTGTTGCTGGTGCTGTAGTGTTATCCGTAATCGCTTCTGCAATTGCTTTGAGACGCTACTTAAAGGCTTAAATTTTAGCGTTACGTTTAGTTAAATGAATACTAAAAGTAATATTAAATTTAATACTAAATTTAATAATAAATGTAAGATTTATAACAATAGCTCGCGTGATTCCTTGTATCACGCTATAATTCGCAGTAGTTATGTGGAAAGGGAAGTGATATGAGCGAGGATCGACGTAGAATTCTTACCATTCGACGCACTCATATAATAGTGAGCTTAATTGTTGCTTTTTCAATGCTTGTTGCTGGCACTGTTGGGTCGTTAATAACTGTTTCTACAGCTAACGCAGTCAGCATGAAAGAGTACAAGCAAAAAATAAAGCACAACGAAACTTTGAAGCGTAAACTTGCGGGTGTTAATAAGCAGCTTGCAAATAAAATTCTTGAATTAAATGATTTAACTGAGCATCAAATTCCAAATCAGGTGCGTGCAGCTCAGCAAGCAGACGATCAAGCTTCTCAAGCAAAAAGTCTCGTGGAATCAACACAGCAGCGTTTGCAATCTGCTCAAAAAGATAAGCAAGAGTTGGAAGAAAAAATTAAAAAAACAGGTATTGATTTTGATGATGCCAAGGCTGCTGTAGCGCAAATTGCACGTAAGAGTTTCCATGGATCTCAAGCATCCGACGTAATGAATATTGTTATGAAGTCAACAACTACAGAACAATTTGTTGGCAAATTGCAATCTGAAGCTGCTGTTGCTAGAAGTGAAGCGAATGCTGCTAACGATGCTGCTGTAAAACTTAATACTTCTATGAATCGCCGCCAACGTTTGGCTGCTATTGAAGAAGAAATTGCTAAGCTAAAGCAGCAGGCAGATATTCAATCTCAAAGCGCACAAGCTGCTGCTAAAGCCGCTAACGACAAGCGTCAAGCTTTACAAGATTTGCGCAACCAAGGCGAAGATATTCGCAAGCAGCTCGAATCGCAAAAGAATGAATTAACTTCTCAAACTGCACGTGAAGCTGCAGAAATTGTTGCAATGAAGTCTGCAATCGACGCTCAAGCTCGCGCTCTTGCAAATAAAGCGGTTGCACGAGCGGATCCTAGAGCCGGAAACCGACAGCAAGTAAGCGGCAAGCATGCTTATGCTAGGGTTGAGCTTCCTCCAATGAAACTATCTAGCGGCTCGGCTAGTGGCATGAATTATGAGGTTCCAGGTAATTGTGCTGAAGGATCTCGTAACTGCTACGGCCATGATACTGGAAATACTGCTGGCGGATCTACGTATCCTCCTCGCCAATGCACTTTGTGGGCATATTTGAGGCGCTCGCAGCTGGGACTTCCAGTTGGATCATTTATGGGCAACGGTGGAGATTGGGCAAATACCGCAAGGCGTTTGGGGTATCTTGTGAATCGTACTCCGCACGTTGGTGCTGTAATGGTGTTTGCTAGAGGTCAGCGTGTGAATACTTGGAATGCAAGCGCTCAATACGGTCACGTTGCTGTTGTTGAACGAGTAAATTCGGACGGTTCCGTGCTTATTTCTGAAGGTGGAACCGGTTTCGCAACGTTCCCTGCTTACGAAACTATTCAAAATGCTGCAAACTATGAGTACATACACTACTAATTTGTTAAACTGATTTATTAAATATTATCGAATAATATTAAATATTTAGGTTGCGAATTAATTTTGTGACGCTTTGAGTTTGCTAACTCGCACACTTGCCATAAAATAGTAATGTTTTATGGCAAGTTTTGTTTTTAAGTGATGCGTATTGGAGAGGATTTATGGCGAATAAACCTGCACAAGATGGTACAGTTACGGTAGCTCAAAACCGTAAAGCGCATCATGACTATGTTATTGAAGATTGCTACGAGGCTGGTCTGGCTCTTACTGGAACGGAAGTTAAGTCTTTGCGCGAAGGGCGCGCGTCTTTAGCTGAATCTTTCGTAAGTATTGATCGACGCGGTGAAATGTGGCTTGAGGGAGCTAATATTCCTGAATACTTAAATGGCACGTGGAATAATCACGCTCCTAAGCGCAAGCGCAAGCTTCTTCTGCACGCTATTCAAATTGCTAAACTTTCTAGGCAAACTGAAGCAAAAGGGTATACTGTAGTTCCGTTGCGCTTGTATTTTAAGGGAAGTTACGTAAAAGTCGAAATTGCTTTAGCTCGAGGTAAAAAAGAGTTTGATAAGCGTCAAGCTTTGCGTGAGGAGCAGGATAAGCGCGAAGCTTTGCGAGAAATGCGTTACAGAAACCTGCGTTCCAGAAGTATTGACTAAAAAGCAAAAATGCGACACGCCGCATAATATACAATATTGCGAATAATATACAGTACTTATTTATAAAAAGTGCAAATATTACGCAAATATGCTGTATGAGTATTTTGATATATTCAATAATCTGCATAAAGCGCTGTTGAAATAGTAGGGATGTCATGTATAGTTATACACATCAATGCAAATTATTGTTTTTGAATACTTAACTTTAGGAGAAGAAAATGTTTAAGTCACTCAAGTCAATTAAGTCGATTAATGCTATTAAGTCAACTGCTGCTGTTGCTTCATTAGCATTGCTTGCAACTCTTGCAGCTTGCGGACCTGCCGATTCTCAGCAGAACGCTGATCCGGATGTTGCTCGCAGCTACGATGTGAGCCACGTTCAAAAAGATGATTCCGTTGCGTCACTTGTTCCAGAAAAAGTTGCTAAAACAGGCGAGCTTGTTGTTGGCGTAAATGTTAGCTACGCTCCTGCAGAATTCTTTGCTGCAGATGGCAAAACTCCAGTAGGCTATGAAATCGACTTCTCGAAGGCACTTGCGAAAGTTATGGGCTTGAATGCAAAAATCGTTCACGCACAGTTCGATTCGATTATTCCAGCAATCGGAAGCAAGTATAACGTTGGTATTTCTGGCTTTACTGTAAACGCAGAGCGCATGAAGTCCGTTGATTTCGTAACTTACGCAAATGCTGGCTTGTCTTTTGAAGTGCGTAAGGGAAACCCAACTAAGGTAGACACAAAGAATCTTTGCGGCAAAAAGGTAACGTTAGAAACCGGCACCGTTGGCGAACCAATTATGGAAGAAGCCAAGAAGCAGTGCGCTGCAAATAACGATAAGCCACTTGAAATCATGAGCTTCAAAGAGCAAACTGATGCCACAACCGCACTTCTTTCCGGACGCGCAGACGTTATGTATGCAGATACTCCTGTAGCTGGTTATGCTGCAGTTAAGAATCCTGGAAAGCTTGAGATTATTGGAGAAAGCCAGGACGCTGAGCCTATGGGTGCTGCAGTTAAGAAGGGCGATGCTGCAATGCTTAAGGCTGTTAAAGCTGGTATCGATAAGCTTATGAAGTCCGGAATTTACAAGGATATTCTAAAGAAGTGGGGCGTTGAGGACGTTGCTATTAAGCAAGCTGTAGTTAATCCAAAGCTTTAATCTTGCTTAAAATGCCTCTTAAATTGAGTAGCTTTATCTAGCTTTTTATATGCAAATTTACTGTTTATGGCATTAAATGGTAAATTTGCATTACTTTATAAATATTCAAATAAACGCAATTTATAAACGTAATTTGTACACGCAACTTGTACACGCAACTTTTAGGGAGAATAAGTTGAATTCTACAATCTCACATTCTTCAAAAACTAACGCTAATGCAGTTCAATCCGAGCGCATTTTGCCTGTTAAAAAGCCGGGGCCTATTGTTGCAGGAGTAATCGTAGCAATAGTCGCACTCTCGCTTATTTACGGAATTGTTACTAACCCTCGCTTTGAGTGGGACGTAGTTGGCGTATATCTTATTAGTAATAATGTTCTTGCTGGAATCGGTTGGACGTTACTTTTGACTTTGCTTGCTATGGTTATTGCGATTGTGTTGGCTGTTGGTTTGGCGATGATGCGTAAGAGTGTTAATCCGGTTTTGCGTGGTGTGAGTTGGTTCTTTATTTGGTTTTTTAGGGGCACTCCTGTTTATACGCAGCTTGTGTTTTGGGGTATGTTTGCTGTTCTTGTGCCGAAGATTAGTGTTGGTATTCCTTTTACTTCTGTAGAGTTTTGGTCTATTGATTCTAATGTTGTTATGACTTCTCTTACGGCTGCTGTTGTTGGTTTGTCTCTTAATGAGGCTGCGTATTTGTCGGAGATTGTTCGTGCTGGCTTGGAGGCTGTGGATGTTGGCCAGGTTGAGGCTGCTCAGGCTTTGGGTATGGGTAGGTCTTTGATGATGCGTCGTGTGGTTCTTCCTCAGGCTATGCGTATTATTGTTCCTCCTTTGGGTAATGAGACTATTGGTATGTTGAAGACTACTTCTTTGGTTTTGGCTGTGCCTTTTACTCTTGAGCTTCAGTTTGCTACGAATGCTATTGCGAATCGTATTTATAAGCCGATTCCGCTTCTTCTTGTTGCTAGTATTTGGTATTTGGTTATTACTTCTGTGTTGATGGTGTTGCAGTCTATGTTGGAAAAGCATTTTGGCAAAGGCTTCGAAGCAAGAGATATTGTGAAGCATGCTCAGCTGAATACTGATTCAGATCAGCGCGGAGACAACTCTTTGCATGCTCAGCAGAAGAATGTCAAAGGGCGTAACGATGCAGCTATGTTAGGCTTTAATGCCTAGTGGTAGCATTGTAGCGTTGTAACATTGCTATATACGTAACTTAATAATATGAGTAATACTTTGGAAAATATTTACAATGAGGGCGTGAATATGACTATTCAGAACGATGAAAGCAATCTTCCTGCAGTAAGCTTAACAAACGTGCAGAAATCTTTCGGCAATCTTACTGTTTTAAAAGATATTAATATTACTGTTAATCCTGGTACCGTAACTGTTATTTTAGGTCCTTCCGGATCTGGAAAATCAACATTATTGCGTTTAATTAACCAGCTTGAAACTCTTAGCGCTGGAAGCATAAGCATTTATGGCGAGCGCATTGGCGTAAAACCAGTAACGCGTAAAGGCGAAAAATGCTTACAAGCTCTTACGGATAAAGAAATAGCGCAGCAGCGTGCAAAACTTGGCATGGTATTTCAGCGCTTCAATTTATTCCCTCATATGACAGCGTTAGAAAACGTTATGGAAGCGCCTGTTCACGTTTTGCATATGAACGTTCAAGAAGCGCGCAAGTTGGCGGTTGAAGAGCTTAAGAGAGTTGGTATGGCTGAGCGCATGAGTCATTATCCTGCTGAGCTTTCTGGCGGTCAGCAGCAGCGTGTGGCAATTGCGCGCGCTCTTGCAATGAAGCCGGAAATTATGCTGTTTGATGAGCCAACTTCTGCGCTTGATCCAGAACTTGTTGGGGAAGTGTTAAATGTTATGCGCGATCTTGCAAAAGACGGAATGACAATGATTGTAGTAACGCACGAAATTGGTTTCGCTAAAGAAGTTGCGGATCAGGTTGTTTTTATGGATGATGGCAAAGTTGTGGAGTGCGGAGAGGCTGATATTATTGACAATCCGCAAACTGAGCGTTTCCAAGATTTCCTGCATCACGTGCTATAAAAATATTTTTTGCCAAATTTTTACGAATATACTAAAAAATTTATGAATATCGTAAAAAATTGTCGAAAATTATTAAAAATTATTAGAAACAAGATTTCGTATTGCTTGAGTATTAGTGGTACAGTTGTGCTTGTTCTAATAGCTAGTTATTAAGGGATTCTATGATTCAAGCATGCCAGGATATTGCGAAGGCTGATGTGTATCATAAGAGATGCAAAAACAAGTGGACTTTTTTAGGATCTCCTAGGTGGATGCGTTCTATTGCAGCTCTTGTTTCTGCAACTCTCATAGGAATTTCCGGAGCTTGCGGCACAACTGATGCAGTAGGGCGCGACCCGTTGCTTGATCGTAGCTACAATATTAATAGCATTAAAAAAGACGAAAAAATTGCTTCGCTTCTTCCAAAAAAGTTGCTGGAAAAAGGCGAAATAGTTATGGGAACGAATGTTGGCTACGCTCCGGCTGGATTCTACGCAAGAGACGGAAGAACAGTAGTTGGCTACGAAATTGATCTAAATAAAGCGTTAGCAAAATTAATGGGATTAAAACTTAATATTGTTAACGCTCCGTTTGATGCTATTTTGCCTTCTGTAGGAAGCAAGTTCGACATAGGCGTTTCTGGTTTTACAGTAAATCAAGAACGTGAAAAGGCAGTTGATTTCGTAACTTACGCAAATGCCGGCTTGCTTTTTGTAGTGCGTAAAGGAAACCCAACTAACGTAAGTCTTAATAATTTGTGCGGCAAAAAAGTATCCGTTCAAGTTGGAACAACAAGCGAATCGCAAATGTATAGCGCTAGAGATTTGTGTAAAGCGCAAAACGATCAGCCTTTAGACGTTCTAGCTTTTAAAGAACAAACCGACGCTACGACTGCTGTTGTAGCAGGGCGCGCGGATGTTATGTATGCTGATACTCCAGTTTCTAGCTTTGCAATTGAGCAAACTGATAAGCAGCTTGAGCCGTTGGGTGTGAGCAAAGATAAGGCTCTTATGGGCATTATTATGCAAAAAGGCGATAAGCAGCTTGTTGAAGCTATTAAAGCTGGTATTGAAAAGCTTATACAAACAGGCGCGTATGAAAAAATTATGAAAGCTTGGGGTGTGGAAGATATTATGATTCAGCATCCTGAAATAAATCCAAAAGTGTGAGCTTTTGTCTGAGCTTTCTATTGAGCCTTCTGTTGAGCATTCTGTTGAGTTTTGCAGTGGAACTTTCGGTATCTTCTTATTTTGATTGAGTTTAGAGTAGTATTGTGAATATGTTTTCTAAAAAGAACGACGACGAACGTATTTTGCCTGTTAAAAAGCCGGGGCCTATTGTTGCGGGAATAATAGTTGCGCTAGTGGCCTGCTCTTTGCTGTATTCCATAGCAACAAATCGCAGATTCGAATGGAATATAGTCGCAAAATATATTATTGACGAGAATGTTCTTACAGGTATTGGCTGGACTTTGTGGCTGACTTTGCTTGCTATGGTTATTGCGATTGTGTTGGCTGTTGGTTTGGCGATGATGCGTAAGAGTGTTAATCCGGTTTTGCGTGGTGTGAGTTGGTTCTTTATTTGGTTTTTTAGGGGCACTCCTGTTTATACGCAGCTTGTGTTTTGGGGTATGTTTGCTGTTCTTGTGCCGAAGATTAGTGTTGGTATTCCTTTTACTTCTGTAGAGTTTTGGTCTATTGATTCTAATGTTGTTATGACTTCTCTTACGGCTGCTGTTGTTGGTTTGTCTCTTAATGAGGCTGCGTATTTGTCGGAGATTGTTCGTGCTGGCTTGGAGGCTGTGGATGTTGGCCAGGTTGAGGCTGCTCAGGCTTTGGGTATGGGTAGGTCTTTGATGATGCGTCGTGTGGTTCTTCCTCAGGCTATGCGTATTATTGTTCCTCCTTTGGGTAATGAGACTATTGGTATGTTGAAGACTACTTCTTTGGTTTTGGCTGTGCCTTTTACTCTTGAGCTTCAGTTTGCTACGAATGCTATTGCGAATCGTATTTATAAGCCGATTCCGCTTCTTCTTGTTGCTAGTATTTGGTATTTGGTTATTACTTCTGTGTTGATGGTGTTGCAGTCTATGTTGGAAAAGCATTTCGGCAAAGGCTTCGAAGCAAGAAATTTGACGCAATATCAAGAAAAAAGCAGATAATCTTTTTTAATTAATATTACTGTTTTTAGTATTTTATTTTCTTCAATGCTAAAAGTGGCGCGCAAGTAATACGCAAACACTACGCAAACCACACAAGCCTTGAGGTTGACGTATAATAGAAGATTATGTGTGGAATTGTGGGATACGCAGGTTTTGGAAAAGTTTGCGCAAAACCTTTGGAAGTTTGTTTAGGCGGATTAGAGCGTTTAGAGTATCGCGGATATGATTCTTCAGGCGTGGCGCTGGTGGCACCTGGAATGGATTGCGCTGCTGTGCGCAAAAAAGCAGGTCGTCTTGCAGTATTGCGCGATGATATTAAAGCGAATCCTATGCCGGAAGCGAGTGCTGCAATCGGGCATACGCGTTGGGCAACTAACGGTGCTCCTTGTGATGTAAACGCGCATCCTCACACGAGTGCAGACGGAAAAATCGCCCTTATTCACAACGGAATTATTGAAAACGCTGTTTTGCTAAAAGAGCAACTTCACGAAGAAGGCTACGAATTTTATTCCCAGACCGACACGGAAGTTGCAGCAAAATTACTTGGTAAAATCGCAAACGAAATTGTAGAAGAAACTGGTAAGCCGGACTTGTTTGCAGCTCTTCGTAAAACTGCAAAAATGCTTAAGGGTGCTTTTACGCTTCTTGCAGTAGACGTTCGCCAGCCGGGTATTGTTGCTGCTGTTCGCCACGATTCGCCTCTTGTTGTTGGTCTTGGCGAAGGCGAATATTTCTTGGGTTCGGATGTTGCAGCTTTTGTGGCTTATACGGATCGCGTTTTAGAAGTTGGTCAAGATCAAGCTGTTTGCATTGGAAATGTTGACGAAAGTGGCAAAGCTAGCTTGCTTCTTACTGATTTTGACGGCAATATTGTTGAAAATCCTACTTGCTTTACAGTTGATTGGGATGCGTCTGCCGTAGAAAAAGGCGGCTGGGATTCCTTCATGGATAAGGAAATTCATGAGGATCCGCACGCTGTTGCAGACACGTTGCGCGGACGCTTCGACTCGCAAGGAAATATTGTTCTTGACGAAGTGCATATTGGTCAGGATGTTTTGCGCGCAATTGACAAGATTATTGTTGTTGCTTGCGGCACTGCAAGCTACGCAGGCTTGGTTGCAAAATATGCGATTGAACATTGGGTGCGCGTTCCTGTAGAAGTGGAGCTTGCGCACGAGTTTAGATATCGCGACCCTATTTTGACGCATCGCACGCTGGTTGTTGCTATTTCACAATCTGGCGAAACAATGGATACGCTTATGGCTTTGCGTCACGCGCGCGAGCAGGGTAGTCGCGTTCTTGCAATATGCAATACGCAAGGATCTAGTATTCCTAGAGAATCTGACGCAGTGCTTTACACGCACGCAGGCCCGGAAATTGCTGTTGCTTCTACGAAAGCTTTTGTAGCGCAAATCGTGGCAGCTTATATGCTTGGTCTTTATTTAGCGCAAGTAAAAGGCACAATGTATCGCGACGAAATTCAACAAATCGTATCGCAATTAAAAGCTATGCCGAATAAAATTCAAAATGTTCTGGATACTCAATCTGAAACAATTATGAAAGCGGCTGAGCATACTCTTGAAGCCAAATCTTTCCTATTCTTAGGACGCCACGTAGGATACCCTGTTGCGCTAGAAGGTGCGCTTAAACTTAAGGAAATTGCGTATACTTTTACGGAAGGTTTCGCAGCTGGCGAGCTTAAGCATGGTCCGATTGCGCTTGTTGACGCAGGTGAGCCGGTGGTTGTAATTGTGCCGTCTTCTCGCGGACGAGACGTTTTGCATGCGAAAGTAATTTCTGGAATTGAAGAAGTAAAAGCGCGCGGAGCTTTTACTATAGCTGTTGCGGAAGAAGGGGATCCGGATGCCTCAAGATACGCAGATATTGTGTTCTGGAGGCCTGAGTGTCCAACGCTTTTAAGTCCGCTTGTTGACGTAGTTGCGTTGCAATTATTTGCAATGGATATGGCGAAGCTAAAAGGCTACGATGTTGACAAGCCGCGAAATCTTGCAAAATCCGTAACCGTGGAATAGCGGAATGCTTGCGGAATATCGTAAATAGTAGTGGACAGACATATCATGCTTGCATTAGCGAAAATATTGCATACGCGCAATCGTTTGAAGCAATTAGTGATGTCAATATTGTGCGTTTTTGCTTTATTGCTATTTTCCGGATGCACTAATGCGGATGCTAGAACGCATATAACTGTGTGGTCTTGGGAACCAAGCATGAAACGTATTGCGGAAGAATTTGAAAAACGCAATCCGGACGTTCGCGTAACGGTAAAAGATACTAGCGGATACAGCAATCTAAATAGCGCTATACAAGATGGCTACGGAATGCCGGATGTGGCTCAACTTGAGTATTTTGCGCTACCTCAATACGCTGTAAGCGGCCAACTATTGGATATTACAAATCGTGTGCAAGATACGCGAACTTTCTACACTCCTGGCACATGGTCTTCTGTGCAGTTGGGTGGGCGAGTGTACGGATTGCCAATGGATTCAGGGCCAATGGCTTGGTTCTACAATGACGACGTTTTTAAGCAAGCTGGTGTGGACGCAACACAAATACACACTTGGGAAGACTACCGTCACGCTGCAAGAAAGCTTAAAGATATTGGAGTGTATATTGCGGCAGATTCGGGGGATGCGAGCTTTTATAACGCTATGATTTGGCTTGCAGGTGGCAGGCCTTTTATTACATCGCATGATGGAAAAACCGTTACTGTGCGATTGGAATACGATAAAGGAACAAGAGCTTTTACTAAGTTTTGGCAGTCAATGATTGACGAAGGGTTGATTGATACTCGCACTACAACTTGGACTCAACGTTGGAAGAACGGCGTTGGCTCCGGTAAAATTGCTTCTGTTTTTGCGGGAGCTTGGATGCCTTCGCTGCTACTTGAGAATGTGCCAGGTACGGCAGGATTATGGAAAGTTACGAATGTGCCAACTTTACATGGCGAAAAACGTAACGCAGAAATGGGCGGATCTGCTCTATCTGTTCTTAAATCAAGTAGAAAACCAGAAGCTGCATTACGTTTTGTGAATTTTGTGTGTCACGATATGGATGGAATTAACGCGCGAGTGCATGGTGGAGCTTTTCCTGCAGATGTTGTGACGCTTAGAGATTCGGCATTTTTGAACCGCACAACAGTTCGTGATTCTAGAGGAATTGACATACCGTATTTTGGTGGGCAAAAGTTTAATCGCGTATTTGCTGATGCTGCAAATCGAGTTGATACCGGATATAGGTATTTGCCGTTTGAAGTGTATTCTCGTAGTGATTTTCGAGCAACTATGGGTCAAGCGTACGATTGGAGTAGAAAATCGCGTGCGCGTTTGAATGTTCAAGCGATGATTGATGCCGGGATTACGCAAGATGATGGCAGTCAGTTGTGGCTTCCGGACGATCCGGGTCCTAGAATTTCTTTAAAAGACGGGCTTAAACTGTGGAGTAAGGATTTGCAAGAATACGGGTATAATCAAGGTTTTGTAGTGCGATAATTGCGCGCGAAAACTTACGTAATGCGAAAACTTGCGTAGCGCGAAACTTTAGTAATGCGAAAACTTACGTAATGAGAAGAGTAGAAAGAGAGTTCTTATGCTGCTAGCAGTCGACATTGGCAACACGAATATTGTGCTCGGTTTTTTGGAAAACAATCGCATTGTTGGCACATATCGCATGACAACTAAATCAAACCGCACTTCCGACGAATACGGAATTATGATTACGCAATTCCTTAATTTAAGCGGATTTAGCGTAAGCGATGTTGAGGACGTTATTGTTGCGTCCGTAGTGCCGAAAGTTATGCACTCATTCCGCGCAAGTATTATAAAGTTTTTGCATGTTGATCCTATGATTGTTGGACCTGGTGTTAAAACAGGCATGAATATTCGCATTGACGAGCCGCGTTCTCTTGGAGCTGATTGTTTGGCTGATTGCGTTGGTGCGTTTAATGAGTACGGTGGGCCAGCGCTTGTAATAGATTTTGGAACTGCAACCACTTACAACTATGTTGATAAAAGTGGGGCTATTACATGCGGTTTGATTTGCACAGGTATTCGTACTGCGGCTGCAGCATTGTGGGATAACACGGCTCAGCTTCCGGAAGTTGAAATTGCGCGACCGAAGTCTGTTCTTGCAAAATCAACTAGACCTGCTATGCAAGCTGGCTTATACTACAGCTTCCTTGGCGGAATTGAGCGCACGATCGAACAGTTTAAGACAGAAATTGGTGAGCCGTTTAAGGTGATTGCAACCGGCGGATTGGGAAGATTGTTTGAAAAAGACGTGAAGGCGATTGACTATTACGATCCCGACTTGATTTTCAAAGGTATGGCGGAAATTTATAAGCGCAACCTGCGGTAATGTAATGCGAATTTGGTGCGGGTTCTTATTTGGTGTGGCGCGAGTTCTCGTTACTGTGGCGCGAGTTTCGGGAGATTTCTCTCCTCGCACGCGCGACGACCTGCTTTCGCGCAGCATTGCGCGCGCGAAAGCAACTCGGAGCGTG
>CAMXYK010000016.1 GCA_947253155.1 uncultured Bifidobacteriaceae bacterium | reverse complement strand
ACGAAGGACGGGACGTGCGAGGAGAGAAATCCCCCAAAACTCGCGCCACATTAAAAAGAACTCGCGCCACAATAGAAAAATAGAGTCAGCAAAAGCTGACTCTATTTTGCGATTAGTTTCGTTACTTATTTGGGTTGGTAAGGGTGCGAGGGCCGTTAGGGTCGCCTACGATCACCGTGTCAACCATGTTCAAGAACAAGCCGTGTTCTACGACGCCGACGGTCTCAATCAAATCCTTCGCAAGCTCTTGCGGATGCTCAATGCGCTCCATATGCAAGTCAACCACGAAGTTGTTTTCGTCGGTGCGCACTTCCTTGCCGTCTGCGTCAAGGCGCAAAACTGGCTTGTATCCGCGCTTTTCGAACTTACGAATCACTTGCGCGGATCCGAATGGAATCACCTCAACTGGAAGTGGGAACTTGCCGATTGTGTCAACAACCTTGCTTGCGTCCACAATCCACACAATGCGATCGGAGTTAATAGCAACAATCTTTTCCCAAAGCAGAGCTGCGCCGCCGCCTTTAATGCCGTTGAAGTTCTTATCGACTTCGTCGGAGCCGTCGATGGTGACGTCAATATGATCGACTTCGTTAATGTCGAGGATCTTAATTCCGTAGCCTTCAGCCTGCTCTTGCGTGCGGCGGGAAGTTGTGACGCCTGTAAAGCTTAAGCCTTCTTCCTTAACTCTGCGGCCGAGCTCGTCTACCAAAAAACGAACGGTGGAGCCGGTGCCGAGGCCAACCATCATGCCATTCTTTACGATTTTTGCGGCTTCAATGCCAGCTGCTTTTTTAAGCGCATCTTGCTGTGCTTTATCCATTATTCCTGCTTTCTTATATTTTGTTATTCCCGAGTTCGCCGATGAACTTCCATCGCATTTGCGGGAGAGACTTTTTCGCTTTTATGCGTGCCTCATTTTATTACATTTCCATATTAGTCTGCGTGTAGATTTTTTGAACTGAGCTAGAATGCTCACACTCTCCAAATGCGAGATAAGTTGCGCACGTTTGGAGCGATTTGTGACGTTAAACCCTCCAAACGCGAGATAAATTCCCCGCGTTTGGAGCGCCAGATACACCAAAACCCTCCAAATGCGAGATAAATTTCCCGCGTTTGGAGCGTCACGCCAGTCCAAACCCTCCAAACGCGAGATAAATTCCTCACGTTTGGAGCGATTTGTGACGTTAAACCCTCCAAATGCGGGGAAAGTTGCGAACGTTTGGAGCGCCACATTAAGTAGGATTACTCAAAACTCGCGCCACATTAAAAAATAGCCTATGAAAGGTAGAAGGCGGTTGGAGATAGACGCAGAGTGCCGTCGGGCTCGACGTATCCGCTTACGTTGATTGTGCCGGAAATAAAGCGCGGCTCGCCCGTAAAAGTTGGGCTTGTGTTTGGCGGGGGAGTGAACTGCAGCACGCCAGAAACGCTTAGGCCGGGAACGGGTTTCGGCTTCTTTTCTGACTCGCGCGCATCGTTCGCTTCCTTCGTATCGTTCGCCTCGTTTATTTCGTGCGATTCATTAGTATCTTGCGATTTTTGCGCATCGTCTTCATTATTTTCGGTAATTTTAGACGCGTCGCTAGTTTCTGCTTCTTCGCGAGTTTCCGCAATATCGTTAGTTTCCGCAATATCCGTATTCGCATCTTTCGCAAAATCGGGATTCGTATCTTCTCCAACTGCGCGATCAATATGATATTCAGCCGCGGAAATCTTCCCTTCCAAAAGCATTTTCGCGTCACTTGGCACATCCGTACCTTCCGCATATTCCGAAGAAAGTAGCGATTTCCACCCTTCCAAAGGCAAATAACCGCTCTTCACGCCGCTTCGGCAATCTTCCGCATAACCGCGCGCTAAAGTATCAACCTTCTCGTTTCCAGCGTTTCCAGCGTGTCCTTTAACCCACACGAACTTTACAGCACCCTCGCGCTTAGTAATTTCCGCGTCAATTGCGCGAATCAAATCGGCATTTTTTACAGGCTCTTTTTTGGAATTCTTCCAACCGTTCTTTTTCCATCCGTGAATCCAAGTAGTTGAGCAATTAATTGCGTATTGCGAATCGCTTTCGATTGTGAGCGGCTCGCTTCCTGGATGCGCGCGTAAAGCTTCTAAAACTGCGCATAATTCGCCGATTTGATTTGTGCCGTTAGTAGCGCCGCCTGCATCCGCGTTGCCTGCGTGATGGTGCTCGCTAGCGTTTCCGGCTTCATTGGTGTGGTCTGCCCAAGCCCAACCCATTGAACCGTTTGGATTTCCCAATGCGGAACCGTCTGTGGAAACAACTATCATGGCAAACCTTTCAAAAAATGCGCTGGTTGCGAATTGCAACCAGCGCAGTTAGCTTTTGCATAGGAAGACTACTATTTTACGCTAAAGCCTTGTCAACTACAGCAGTAGCTTCTTCAAGTACTTTATCAAGTGCTTCTGGAGAAACAAAGGATTCTGCGTAAACTTTGTAAATATTTTCGGTGCCGGATGGGCGAGCGGCGAACCAGTTGTTCTTAGTCGTCACCTTCAAGCCGCCAATCTTTGCGCCGTTTCCAGGAGCTTCCGTAAGCTTTGCGGTAATATCTTCGCCGGCAAGCTTTGTTGCCTCAACGTCGTCGCCGCTCAAAGCTGCGAACTTCTGCTTCTGCTCAAGCGTGGTTGGGGTATCAACGCGCTTGTACCAGCTTTCGCCAAAGCGAGCAACCTGGTCTTGGTGAAGCTGAGCTGGATTCTTGCCAGTCTTTGCAGTAATTTCAGCCGCGAGCAAGTCTGGAATAAGGCCGTCCTTATCGGTGGTCCACACGCGTCCGTCCTTGCGCAAGAAGCTCATGCCGGAGCTTTCCTCGCCGCCGAAAGCAACTTCGCCGCTAAAGAGTGGGTCAACGAACCACTTGAAGCCAACTGGCACTTCCACAAGCTTTGCATTAATAGAAGCAGCCACGCGATCAATCAGGGAAGAAGACACGAGTGTCTTGCCGATTGCCGTGTTCTTTGGCCAATCTGGGCGAGCGCCGCCGAACAAGTACTCCACGCACACTGCAATGTAGTGGTTCGGGTTCATAACGCCCCAGTTCGGGCACACAATTCCATGGCGGTCGGCATCTGGATCGGTGCCGCCAACCAAATCGTACTTATCCCAAGCACCGGCGTTAAGCTGGTCAACCAAGCCCTTCATTGCGTAAGGGGAGCTTGGATCCATACGAATCTTACCGTCGTGATCAATCGTCATGAATCGCCAAGTTGGGTCAACTTCTGGACGCACAACGCCAATATTCAGGCCGTACTTTTCGTTCATAAGTGGCCAGTAGTTTACGCTTGCGCCGCCCAAAGGATCGATTCCTAAGCGCACACCGCTGGAGCGAATCACGTCGAAGTCGATTACGTTTGCCAAATCGCTTACGTAATGTTCGCGATAATCGAAGCCTTCTACTAAGTCAGATTTGATTGCTTCTTCGAATGGCACGCGCTTTACGGACTTGTAGTTGTCGAGTAATTCGTTTGCGCGAGCTGCGATTGCGTTAGTTACGTCTGCTGGGGCAGGGCCGCCAGTTACAGGATCGTACTTAAATCCGCCGTCGGTTGGTGGATTGTGCGATGGGGTGACGACGATGCCGTCAGCCAAGCCGTCGCCGCTAAAGCGTTGAGTGCCGTCGGCTGCGCGGTTATGCGTCAAAATAGCTTGGGATACAACAGGAGTTGGCACGAAGTCGCCGCGAGAATCCACGCGAACGTGAACGCCGTTAGCAACCAAAACTTCGATTGCGGTTTTTTGAGCAGGCTCAGAAAGTGCGTGCGTGTCGCGACCGATGTAAAGTGGGCCGGTTACGCCAGCTTTCTTGCGGTACTCGGCGATGGCTTGAGTGATTGCCACAATATGAGCTTCGTTAAACGAAGTTTTTAAAGCGGAACCACGGTGGCCGGACGTGCCGAAAATCACGCGCTGTTCTGGAATATTGGAATTTGGAACTTCATCGTAGTACGCGCCGACCAAAGCGTCGACATCGACTAGATCTTCTGGGGTGGCGGGCATTCCCGCATTTTTTGCTACCATAATTTTTTATTTTGCCACGGCGCTTGTATTTTTCTATATTTTCATACGCATTTTGGTTTCACATTAGCGTGGATATTCGTGTGGTAGAGATTTGAGATTTTTCGCACTGAGCGCGGCGAACGTCAGAGCCGAAGGCTGCTGATTCGCCAAGCGAAGAAGAAAAATCGAAAAATCTCTGCGATAAAACGAGGTTATTAAACATTAAGCACGCAGAGTTTGGGGGATTTCTCTACGAGCAATAAAAGAGGACTGAGGAAGCAACGTTCTTTCAAGAACAAAGCAGACAATAAAGTCTTTAACAGCTAGAGCGACGAAGGACGGGAACTTGCGAGGAGAGAAATCCACCGAAACTCGCGCCACATTAAGTAGGAATTACACGAACTATTACTTATTCACCCACAGGAACGCTGGTTTTTACGCTTGCCGGCACGCGCACGCACAGTGCTTGCTTGTCAACGGTGAAGCGCAAATGCTTTGTGTAACCCAAAATGTCGCCGTCCACCTGCACCGGCGCCGACTTTTCCAATTTTACTTCCGCGCTAAATCCTTGCGTTTGGTCAATTCTTGAGCCGGCAGATAGCGAATCCTGCTGAAGTGCGTGTCCTGTTACGGTTTGGTGCACAACTCCGCGGAATAAATTAGCCCAACCAATTAATCCACCCGAAGTGTCAATAATCTCAAAATCAAGCACGCCGTCGTCGTAAGAAGCTTCCGGCATAAGCGAAAACATAGGAATTTGCCCGCAATTTCCAGCCATAAGTGTGCGGAACGTAAGTCCTTTTAGTACGCTTTCGCTTCCGTCGGATCGCATTAAAGTAACGGTTGCACGATACTTCGGCATAAACAAATGTTTAACTCCGGCCACAAAATAAGCAAGCCAACTAATATTTTTCTTCAGCTTCGGATCCGTGTCGTCAATCATAAGCGCGTCAAAACCGATGCCTGCAATAATCAAAAACGCGTGCCCATGATTCTCATTCGGCTTGTCGAGAATCGTCACGCGCCCAACGTCAACCTGCCTAGATCCGTGCGAAGTGGCCACGCGCAACGCCGCATCCACGTCGTTCACAGGTATGCCCATGTTTCTTGCAAAAAGATTTCCTGTGCCAATAGGAATAATTCCCATCGCATGCCCTTTGCCGCTTACTGCGCTCGCAACAGTCCTCACAGTGCCGTCGCCGCCAACAGCCACCACAACATTCGCGCCGTTTGAAAGCGCCTCTAAAGCGCACTCGCGCCCGTCTTTATCCAGTTGCGTATCAATAATTTCGTAAGTTAATTTGCGCTTGTTACAATAATTTTTAATACTTTCGCGATACGCTTCCGCTTGCGGTTTTGAAGGGTTAAGAATAAAAGCGTAATGCACTGAATCGCCGTGTCGTTTGGCGAGTTTTATTGCCAAATGATGTCGTTTCATGGTACGCGTAACTATCATGATGACGAATGGCGCAAGTACCAGCGCAAAAACGATCACCATAAGTGCAATAGTTGCTTGAATAGGCATAGTTGGCATACCTTCTATTCTTGCACATTATTTTCTCTACTACGCTAAATTTTGCAGTATTGCACGAATATTTACTGTTTTTACACATTTCTTATATTTCTTATGCGGCTTCTTATATGGCTAAGACTATTATTGTTGCTTATGAGTGAAGGTTCTATTAATTTAAATAATTCAGCTGCTAAGTGCGATTCTTTTAAGGATTGCTCGCTTTTTAAGTTGCACAATACGATTTATCGCGATGTAAAAAATGCTGACGATTCAAGCAATTCCAGCATTACTCCAATCGTCCTCATCCACGGTTTTCCGGTAGATCACCGCATGTGGGACGCTTGCGCCGATTCTTTGAATGCTCAAATTGACGCTGCTCTTAGCGAAGGCGCGTTGAAGCATGACGTTCCGATTTTTGCTCCAGATATGGTTGGTGCCGGCTTAAGTGAAGTTCCAAAAGCCGAGGGCGAGTTTAGCGAGGCTGATTACGCTCACGCTCTTGACGCTCTTTGCGCATCTTATGTAAAGCTTATTAATGATTTGGGTTACGAGCGCGCCGTGTGGGTTGGTCTTTCTATGGGCGGCTACGTTGCTTTGGATGTTCAGCGCCTTCTGCCTAAAGCTGTTGCTGGCATTGCTTTATGCGATACTCGCGCTTGCGTCGACGCTCCTCAAGCTCGCGCTAAGCGTCTTGAAATTGCTTCAGTTTGCGAGCGCGACCACACTGTTGAGCCTGTTATGCATTTTGCTCACGCAACCGAAAAGGATTCTACAATTAAAAAGTCGCCTGAGTTCATTCAAACTTTTGAAAATTGGATTCATGACCAAAAGCCTGAAGGCTTGGCTTGGCGCCAGCGCATGGCTGCTTGCCGCCCGGATATGGAAGATCAGTTGCCTTTGATTACAGCTCCTGCTGCGATTATTAGCGGCACTTTGGATCCGTCTAGCGCGCCTGAAATTATGCGACCAATGGCAGATGCAATGACTTCTTCAAAGCATGTTGATTTTACAGTTATTGAAGATTGTGGTCATTTTAGCGCTACTGAGCATCCGTATGAAGTTGCTTCTTCTTTGGTTGATTTGTTGTTGCAAGTACAGCGCAATTAAATTAGCGAGCCTAAGTAAATATTAAGTAGATTTTAAGTAGAGCTTAAGTCGAAACTTAAGTTCTACTTAAGTCGCACTTAGGCTATTAGCGGCTCAAAATATAGTTTCGTGCGACGCTAGTGCTAAACTATGCAAGCGTGTCTTTTCATGTAACTGTTAAGCAGAGGTTATGAATATGGCTGAAATGCAGCAAAATCCTGAAGGCGGTGACTCCTTCAACGCAACTCCAGATTATGTGCCTGATGTCGAGAATGACGATACTGTTGCTTTCGAGCAAGTTGAGCAGCAGAATTCTCAGAATCAGTTTGCGCAAGAGTCCGTTGCACAAGAGTCAGTTGCGCAAGATTCTCTTGTGCAAGACGCGGTTGCCGAAGATTCCTTTGCTCAAAATCAGGTAGATAATCAATCTGCTTATGGTGAAGAAGAAAGCCTTGTTGAAAACTTGGGTGAAGTTTCTGACGAAGCTGACAATCAATACGATATTGTTGACGATGTTGAAGCTGCAGTTGCTCGCTATGCTGACCGAAAGGCAGATCGAAAAGCCGACCGAAAATCCGCTTCATCTTACGCTTCAAATTACGTTTCTACTTCTGCAGATAACACAGCTACAGACACATTCCAAGTCGTTAAGCAAAAATCTAAGAATAGCAGTGCTCATTCTGCGCTCGCACTTTTCTACTCGCTTTTTATTTTTGTGATTATTCTTGCTGCAGCATTTTTTGCTGTGCATTGGTACTTCCACGATCGCGTTGCTCCAGGCGTGAATTTTGGCGATTCTGTAATTTCTCAAAATCTTACGGGCGCGCAAGAATCGGCTGTATATAAAGCAGTGCAAAATGCTGTTAATCGCACGGAATTAGTTATTAAGGACGATCGCGGAAACACAACAACCGCAAGTTTGAAGCAACTTGGCGTTAAGGTAAACACAAAGGCTACGGTTAGCGCAATTCTTAATGCTAAGCGAGATAATTTATTTACTCGCATTATGCCTTGGGTTCAAAAAAATGTTTCTTTGAATGCTAAGCGCGACGATTCCAAAATGGACGTGTATTTATTGCATAAGTTTGTTTTGAAGCACGATCGCGCTGTGCCGTACACTGCAGTTTTCAATAAAGAATCTGAGTCTTTCGGCGTGCAAGACGGTGTTCCTGGACGCACAATTGAAACTATGCCAGTGCGCGAAGCTGTGAAAAAATTAATTGCAAATCCTGGCAAAACCGTAAAAGTTTCTGTTTCTTCAAGGCGCACGGATGCCCCTATTAAGCGCGACGCTGCACAGAAACTTGCCAACGATCTTAATAAAGTCCTTGAGAAAAAATTAAAGTTTAGCAACGGGGATGGCGATGATTTTACGGTTCCAAAGAAAGAGCTTGCTTCTTGGATTAACGTAAAAGCAGATACCACTCGTCGTAAGCTTTCCTACGATATTGACGTAGATAAAGCCGATTCTTACTTATCTCAAGTGCTTCCAAAAGCGCTGAATAAGCAAAAAGTTAATCAAGAGGACGCAATTAATAAAGAAGGAAAAGTTATTTTCACAACCATGAAGGGTTCTAATGGTGTTGAAATAACTTACAATCGTTCTATTGCTGAAAAAGCTTGCGATGCTTTGCAAAACGGTGAAGATTTTAATATTACAATTCCTGCAAAAGTAACCAAGTTTACTGTTGAGCAAAAGCTTGTGGAAATGCGAATTGTGGTTGATAAATCAACTCAGACTGCTTCTGTTTACAAGAATGATGAGCTGATTAAAACATTCCCGGTTTGCACTGGTAGAACCGGCATGGGTGAGTCTACTTCTGGCACATTCTTTATTTACTTGCGTTACGCTACACAAGATATGCGCGGTCACAATTTTGACGGTTCAACTTACGTTTCTCCAAACGTTCGTTGGATTAGTTACTACCACGGCGGCGAAGGCTTCCACACTGCTTTGTGGAATTACAACGGCATTGCTGCTGGAGACCCTGCAAATCACGGCTCTCACGGCTGCATTAACATGTACGAGCAGGATGCTCGCTGGATATACGACAATTGCCCTCGCGGCACAATCGTGCAAGTTGTGGGCACTACTCCGGACGGTCCGGTGCATCAACAATGAGTGAACGTGAGAATGTAGAGCAGGAAAGCGGCTCCACATCTCGCCGCGTTAGTAGCATGCCAATTCCAGTGCATGTTACCGAAACATTGTTTGACGCGCCTTCCGAGTCTGAGCAAATTGATAATAAGCCATGGCTAGTTCGATTTGGCCGCCGTGTTGTTACGTCCATTTTTGGAGCTTGGATGCGCGTTGCTGGACGCGTTGCTCGTAAAGCTGGCTGGTTTCCAAGTGTTGAGCCGTATATTGGCTACGGAACGCATCGTTACGCTCGCTTAATTTGCAGAACCGTGTACGCTCCTGCGCGCGGCCACCATTCTGCTTTAAAGCGCGGCATTTATGCCATGCTTGTTATTCCTTCCGTTAGAGTTAAAGTTTCTTTGTCGATTGACAATATTCCTGTGGAAACTGCTCAAGTTGGCGATTCTGATGTTTATGACAGGCCGGAAGAATCTCGTGGCGGAAGTGCAGAATATTGCATTTCGGATCGCGCCGGCTACTTGGATTTAATTACCGAGCGCGCTCTTAGCCCGGGCCGTCACGTAGTTTCGTATGCGGTTAATAATCGTGAGCCTGTGAAGTCGAATTTGTTTGCAATCGACGCAAATGTGCCAATCGGCATTATTTCCGACGTTGACGACACGATTATGGTAACCGAAGCTCCTTCTCCGGTTCGCGCTGCTTATAATCTGCTTATTATGAACCCGGCTCATCGTTCGCCTGTGCCAGGTATGGCGAATTTCTTTAATTCTTTAGCTGGATTGCGTAACGATATTCCTGTTTTCTATCTTTCTACTTCGCCTTGGAATGTTGAAGCTTCGATTCGTCACTTTATTGAGCGCGAAAAGTTCCCGGAGGGACCTTTGCTTCTTCGCGATTTTGATCCGCGTCCAAAAACTTTTATTCCAAACGGTCCGCAGCATAAGTTGGAATTTGCAACTCAGCTTATGGATGATTTTCCGGGAATGCGTTTTGTTTTAATTGGCGACGACGGTCAAAAAGATCCAAGCACGTACGCGAATATTATTCGTAAGCATCCTGGTCGCGTGCTTGCTGTTGGGATTCGTCAGCTTCATAAAAAAGATACTGTAGACGATTTTCGACGTAAATTATCGCGTGACTTTGCGGTTGCTCTTAGCGCTTCTAAGCGTGCGTATATTTTTGAAAATATGGAGAATGTTGAAAATATTGCGGACTCTGCAGATTTGCAAGAAAATATTTCGGATTCTGCCAATCAAATGCGCGTAGTTGAAGCAGAAGATGCTGTTGGAACTCTTCAAGGCGTGCCATTTTTTGCAGCGCCTTTTGGCGAAGGCTTGTCTAAAGCTATGCTTCCGTTTATAAAAGAAGCAATTGCGAAGAAAAATTAAGAAAGCGCAACTAATTTAAACCTAATTTACCGCTTAAATTATCCGTGTTAATATAGTTAAAGGATTTTTCGCGATTACGCATAATCCGCAGGTAGTTCAACGATGCATCTACTTATTGCTTAATGAAGGGGCGTGCAATGTCGGAAAGCAACACTCAGCGTGATGAATTTTCACTGCAAAGCACCGCATTATTCAAGCAGGTTCCGCCTAGCCAAATGAAAGATTTGCTTGTTCATTTGCAAAAGTCAGTTTTTAATAAAGGCGATTCGATTTTTAACGAGGGCGATACTGATCATCGAATGTACTTGCTTGAAAGCGGTAGAGTGAAATTGGTTCGTCATTCTCATGATGATCGCGTGCAATTGCTTAGCATTCACACTCCTGGCGAGATTTTGGGCGAAATTCCTGTGTTCGATCCAAGCGGCGGTCCTCGTACAGCTTCCGCAATTTCGCTTACTAATAATACGCAAGTTTTGTGGCTGGAAAATGACGTTCTTTTCCATTGGATTAACGAAAATCCGCGCGTTGCTGTAGATATGCTTCAAGTGCTGGCTGCAAGAATGCGCGCAAATAATGAGCGTATTTCTGACTTAGTTTTTATGGATGTGCCTGCGCGTTTGGCAAAAACTTTGCTTAATTTGGCTTCTCGCTTTGGTGAGCCAAATAGCGAGGGTTTGCGCGTGGAACACAATTTAACGCAAGAGGAGTTGGCTCAGCTTGTTGGGTCTTCTCGCGAAACTGTGAATAAAGCTTTGATGGATTTTGCTAATCGTGGTTGGATTATGCGCCGAGGCCGTTCGATTATTATTTACAAGCCTGGTATGTTGATTCGCCGCGCTGAGCGTTAGTTGCGTTAGTTGAGTTAGTTACGTTAGTGCTGTTAGCTCTGCTGTTTTTCGCCCAAACTTCCAAGTAGAGGCAAACCTTTAGAATAGTACGCATGCCGAAAAAGAATTCACTAACTGTTCGCCGTGTGCTCGCGCTTTTCCTTACATACGTTACACTTTGTGTTGCAGGTGGCGTGGCTGCAAGTATTTTATTCGTACCAGGCGTAATGAGTGTGAATAGCGTTGTGAAAACAGTTGTTCCTTCACTTCGCGTTGACGGCATCGATTTTGACGTAACTGCTTTGCCGCAAAAATCGCGACTTTACGCATCTGACGGCAAAACTATTATCGCAACTTTTTATGCACAAAACCGCACAGTTGTGCCGCTTCGACGAATCTCGCAATACATGCAACAGGCAATGGTTGCTCGAGAAGACCGAAGATTCTTTGAACATTCCGGCGTAGATATGCAAGGCGTTATGCGAGCTTTTGTGCAAACATTCGTTAAAAAGGGCGATATGCAAGGCGGCTCTTCCTTAACTCAGCAGTACGTAAAAAACGTTCTTATGATTAAAGCGCGCGAAAATAACGATCCTCTGGCGGAATATCACGCTTCTGAAGGCACAATCGCGCGTAAATTGCGCGAAATGCTTATTGCAATTCAAATGGAAAAAAAGTATTCCAAACTTGAGATTTTGCAAGGATACCTTAACATTGCGCAATTTGGTAGCAATAATTTGTACGGCGTAGAAACAGCCGCACGCCGCTACTTTAATACGAGCGCAGCTAAGCTAAATCTTATACAAGCCGCAACTATTGCTGCTATTACAAAAAATCCTTCGCATTACGATCCTTCTATTGAAAGCAATCAAAAAGAAGCTCAAAAACAGCGCAATATTGTTCTTGATTTAATGCTTCGACAAGGCTTTATTGACAAGCAGCAGCACGATTCCGCAGTTAGCGTGCCAATAAAAGATACATTAAATATTCAGCCCGAAGTTTCGCATATTGGTTGCCAAGCTGCTGGAGATGCAGCATTCTTCTGCGATTACGTTACGAAGAAAATTTTGCACTCTCGCGAATTCGGCAAAACTGCTATGGCTCGCGAAAAGCTTCTTACAGAAGGCGGCCTCGATATTTACACAACAATGGATTTGCGCGCAAGTAAAGCTGCAATGAAGGCTGCTCGAGACACAATTCCAGTAAACGACAAGAGCGGTTTTGAAGTTTCAATCGCCGCTATTAAGCCTGGCACGGGCGAGGTTTTGGCTTTCGGAAGCAACCGTATTTACGACGCAACGGATGCTGCTAAGTCGGATCCAACGCATACTGCTCTTAACTACGCTGTTGACGAGCGCGACGGCGGCGGTCTTGGCTGGCAGATTGGTTCTACGTGGAAGCCGATTAACATGGTTGCGTGGCTGCTTGCTGGAAAGTCAATTAATCAGCCGCTTCGCACATCTATGCACTACAATAATGCGGACTTTAGTTGCTCTAAGTTCCGAGGTATTGGCACTTGGGCCGTTAGAAACGCAGGCGGTGGCACTGTAAATCCAGAAACGCCTTTGCAAGGTCTTGTGCGCTCGCATAACACCACTCAGGCTGCTATGGCTCAGCAAATTAAGTTGTGTTCTATTGCGGATGCTGCTCGCGTGCTTGGGTATCATAATTCGCCAATCGGCCAGGAAAGCGTATATTCTTCCAACTCTTTGAACCCGCCTATGACGATTGGTGCTGTGCAAGCTTCCCCGCTTACTGTTGCTAACGTATACGCAACCTTGGGTGCGGACGGCGTATCTTGCGACCCGATTGCAATTAAGCGCGTTGTAGATAAAAACGGCAAGCGTTTAAAGGTTCCGAGCGCGCACTGCCATCAAGCTATTCCAAAGGGAGTTGCGCAAACAGTTGCGTACGCACTAAATCAAGGTGTTGTGCAACGCGGTGGTGAGGCTGCTGTGACGCAGCTTGACGGCGGACGTAAGACTTTCGCAAAAACTGGTACTAACGAGCAGTTCTACATGACGACTGCAGGTTTTGTGCCTCATCAAGTTTCGGCATTCGTGGCTGTTGGTAATGCGGAAACGCAAAAGAAGTTTACTGGCATGACGATTAACGGCCAGACTAGAGGCACTTGGTACGGTATGTATATTGCAACTCCTGCTTGGAAGGAGTTTATGAATACTTACTTGAAGGATGCGAATATTCCGATTGACAATGATTACGGTGAGCCGGATCCGAAGTATACTGCTGGCGGCAACCTGCCTAGCTCAAGCTCGCCTTTGGACGATTTGAATGCAAACCTGCCGAAGACGGATCAGCAAAAGCGCGACGAAGACGCTCGAAAGCAAGCTGCGCGAGAACAGCAGGAGGAAGCTAATAAGGAGGCGAACCGTCAGCAGCAGACGCAAGACCAGTACGGAACTGCTCGTCGTGACGAATATAGCACTTCAGGAAGCGATAATTACTGATTTCTGATTGCTACTCCACGTCAACGCCAACGGCGTCCGCAACGTGCTCAAAGCCGTCGCGCTTCAAAAGATCCGCAAGCCCGCGCTTTAGCGTCGTAATCTGCTGCGGTCCTCTATACATAAGCGACGTAATAAACATAACCAAGTCCGCGCCGGAGCGAATCTTCTCGTAAGCTTGCTTTGGTGTAAAAACGCCGCCGATTCCAGCAATAGCGAAACGATTTCCAAAAGCTTTGCGCGTGCGCCTGATTAAATCGTTACTTGCGCTGTAAGTAGGACCTCCCGAAAGCGCTCCCTGCCAATCTTCCGGCACGTCTAATCCTGCGCGATTCTTTTGCAAATTCGCAATGCTTACGCCGTCAACTTTATGCTCAGCAAGCACGTCAAGAAGCGACTTAAACTGCTCCCAGCCTCCCGGCAAATTAAGCGGCATCTTAACAAGCGTTGGCTGCGGCCTCTTAATAGTGTCAAGGTCGCTAAATAGCTTATCTAGCGCTTCCGGCTCTCTAAAAGGTTCGCCAACGCGAGTATTCGGGCAGGAAATATTCACTTCAATAATCGAGCTGCGCCCAGCAGCGCGCTCCATAGAAATGTGATAATCCTCAATGCCTTCATTTAAGTCGCCAACTAAATCGTCGTTTGTGCGCGCAATAGAAATAGAAAGATTCATAGACTTAGCTTTAGTCCACGCTTTTTCTGCGCGCGCAACAACCGCCTCGCTGCCGTCGTTTGCTAAGCCGGCATGCACTAAAATCGAATCATATTCCGGAAGGCGATGGTACCAAGGCTTTTGGTTTCCTTCGCAAGGACGGCTTGTAGTGGAGCCAACTGTTTCGAAGCCAAAGCCTGCGTTGTCGAGCACGGTTGCCATTTGGCAGTTTTTATCCAAGCCTGCGCTTAAGCCGAACGGGTTTGCAAAATCCAGTCCCATAACATTCGTTTCAAGAACTGGATCCGTGTAGTTGAGCATTGTGCGAAGAAGCCACATAAGTCCCGGCGTGCTTTCGCTAAATTTGCAGAAGTCAATCATTCGCTCGTGCGCTTCGTCCGGCGGAATGTTGAACACAAAATGCGGTTTGATTATGTGCTTGTAGGAAAAAGTAAAAAGATCCGTCGTGGCTTTATTGACGACGTTGTGCAATGAATTTTCAGAAACGTAATACATATTTATATAGTAGGGCATTATTTGTGCGTTTGCCACCTTAACGCGCGTTCGTTTTTGTGCGATTAGCTCGAAGATTTGCCGATTTTTACATAAAAATGTGCGTTCTGCGCGATTTTACGCCTTAAAACGCTCAATCGCGTTTGTTTTTTGCGTATACGTGTGCGATAATGTTCGTATGATTTCTTCACAGCGTCAGCACTTGATTCTAAGCCGACTCCGCACGCGCGGTGCCGTGCGCATAACCGCACTTTCTAAAGAACTAAACGTTTCTGCAATGACTGTTCGAAGGGATATTGCTGAGCTTTCGGATCGCGGTCTTTTAAAGCGTGTTCACGGCGGCGCTGTAACAACCAACACTTTGCTTTCCGAACCGCTGTTTTCTGTAAAGTCGCAAATGGACATCGGTTTAAAGGACGCTATTGCTCGCTTGGCTGTGGACTACGTTTCTCCGGGGGATGTGATTGCTATTGGCGGCGGCACAACAGCTTACGTGTTTGCGCAGCATTTGCTGGAGTCGCGCAGGGCTTCCGGAATTACGATTTTGACTAATTCGATTCCTGTTGCCGAGCTTGTGCAAGCGTTGGAGTCCAAGGATGTGGAAGTTATTGTAACCGGCGGCGTAATTACGCGCTCGAATTCACTTGTTGGGCCTATTGCGGATAAAGTTGTGGCTTCACTTCGAGTGAATACTGTGTTTCTTGGCACGCATTCTGTGTCGCTTCCTCGCGGATTCCTTATGCCGAACTCTTTGGAAGCTGCAACGGATATGGCGTTAATGGATATTGCGGACCGCACTATTATTTTGACGGATCACACAAAGTGGAGTTGCACGTCGCTTTCGTTGTTTGCGCGTTTTGATCAGGTTGACACTGTTATTACTGACGATGGTTTGGATGCGGATTCGCAGCTTCGTACGCGCGAGCTTGTGAAGGATTTGGTTTTGGCGCCTGTGAGTGAGGAAAGCGGAGACGCTGGCGATGGCGACGCAAGTGACGACGACGATATGTGACGCGTGACGCGTGACGACGTGCGCGACGACCTGCCTGAGCGCTGCGATTTAGCGCGCGAAGGCAACTCGGAGCGGAAACTCGCTTAAGTTGGAAGTCCAGTGGACTTCCAACGCGAGTTTCGTAAGCGAGCGCTTATAGTGCGAGCGTTGTCTCGCATTTGGAGGGTGTGATACAACGGTGTGTCGTGCGGGATGGGGGAGCGAAAGGCTGATTTTGCAAGGGTTTTGGGGTGAGTTGGGTAGTATGCGCGCGTTTCCTGAGAATTTTCTGAGAAAAATCTTTAAAATTCTTGAAATTGGTATTTTTTACGGTAAGTGCGCACTATTTTCGTAGAATTTACGCTTATTTATGCAATTTCTGTAATACTTCCCATAAAATTTTCTATTTTTCCTTTCTCTATTCGCGTGTTGTGGCTTGACTTTTGCGAACGGGGGGGGGTATGTTAAATAGCAAACGCTAGCTATTCCTAGTTTGGCTAGTGTTGCACAGTTCACCTAGAAGCTGTGCAAGCGAATTTTTCTTCGTGTACCTGCACGAAGGAGAAGAAGAAAGGATAATATTATGTTGAATAAGAAGGCTATCGCCGCATTCGCTGCTGGCGCCACCTTGCTTTCCGGCATGGCTTTTGCTGCTCCAGCATTCGTGTCTGCTCCAGCATTCGCTGAGACTCAGGCTAAGGCTGATTCTAATGTTACTGGAAAATCTTTGTACAAAGAGTTGACTGATGCTCAGGATGCATATTCTAAGGCTCAGGATGCAGTAGAAAAGGCTACAGCTAAGCAAGATGCGTTCAACGCAAAGTATAATGCTCTTCGCGAAAATAAGAAGAGTCTTGAAGAAGAGAAGAATGAGAAGGATACTACCGCTGATCGTAAAGCTGAGATTGAGTCCCAGCTTACTATGATTGATAACGAGCTTGTTGCTCTTGAGAGTGATAAAGAGCCTGTTCATAGCGCCGATGGCGATTTGTACATGAGCGCTGTTGCGAAGGAAGTTTTTGCTGCTCAGGATGCTCTTAATGCTGCTAATGCCAAGGTCAGCGCTGCTTCTAGCAAGTATGATACTCTTCGTGCATTGTTCTATGGTTACAAGGATAACGCAAAGAAGACTTTTGAGAATGATACAACTGTCAAGTTTAAGTATGATGCTAAGGAAGGTTGGGTAGCAGTATTTGGTGGTAATACTACCCCAACCCCAGCTCCAAAGGTTGATTACAAGGCTGATGTTAAGTTCCTTAATGATTTCCGTAAGAACCCTAAGTCTGCTGCTGCTGATGTGAAGGCTGCTAATGAAGCTTTGGCTAAGCTTGCTGCTGCTAAGAAGGCTAATGATAAGGCTGCTATGAAGGCTGCTCTTAAGGAGATTCATGCTCTTGCTGAGGCTTTGAGGAACAAGCAGGTTCCACCAACCCCAACTCCTAAGGATGATGGTCCAGCTTTGGAGTCTGTGTTTGGTTCCAAGGTTCTTTACACCAACTACAAGGGCTTGACTGCTGAGTTGATTAAGCGTGGTGTCACCAACATTGGTGCTTACGATGCTCTTCTTGACAAGCTTGAGTTTGGTTTGCACAACGGTGGCTGGGATAACGTTGTTAAGAACTTCCCAGAGCACGGTCCTAAGAACAACTGCGATTTCTTGGCTGGTTTGCGTCGTCATTTGACCAAGGCTGTGAAGCATTATGAGCATGTTGAGGCTGCTGTTAAGGATATGATTGCAGAGCTTAACGAGGATAAGAAGGATGCTTTGGCTTCCGAGAATTATGTTGCAGCTAATGCAATCAAGGAGAAGCTTGCTTTGGCTAACGGCTTGCTTAAGGTTGCTGATAACAACCGTACTCGTGCTGCTGCTTTGTTGAACTCTGCTAACGATCACGCTAAGGATTTCAGCTGCGATACTGCTGCTAAGGAAGTTCGCGCTGCTATGGATAAGGAGCCAAACTCCCCATTCAAGAAGCATGGTCAGAAGCATGATGCTCAGAAGCCAAACGCTCATAAGCCAAATGGTGGTGCTTCTGCTGGTAGCCACAAGCTCGGCAAGACCGGCGCAACTGTAGCTTTGGTTGCTGTTGCTGCTTCCGTGCTTGCTGGTATGGGTGCTGCTCTTCGCAAGATCCGCCACTAAGCATTAATTATTCGGGTACCTTCTTCTCCCGAATAAATGCGTAAATCACTTAGTCTAGCGTGCTAAACGGTGCGCTAGGCTAAGTGTTTTCTTAAAAATTTTGTGCTTGACGCGGCGCAAATAATTTAATATGTGTTGCAAATCAGTCAGTTTTATGGACTTGTTGATGCGGTTTGCCAAAAATTTTCCTTTTTTATCGTTGATGCAAATTCGTAAATTGGCTGTGACTCAAGCGCATTTGCGTGCTGCTTACCGCTAGGTACGGGTAGCAGTGGCGCAAGGTTCAAGGCCTGAGTGAGCATTTGCCCAGGCCTTGTGTTTTAGCTTTTTGGGGTTTGTTAATTCTTTTGCAATGAAGCCGAACCTTAAAGAAACCTGAAAAAACTATTAAAAACTTCTGTTTATGGCGTGTCGCATAATTTTTACGATAATCCACGAAAATAACCGTAAATATTATTCTTTTTTAAATAAAAAACGCAAAATTTATCAATATTTTCCTATTTTTCGCATGTTCAACTCTGAATTTTGGTATTGAGTTTTCTGAGAGCATGCGGTAAGTTATAAGTCAGTTGCCGGAGGAATACCTAGTTCCACCGGTACGCACGGGAAACCGTGATTGGCAAATTTTTCTTCGTGTACCTAGCACGAAGGAGAAGAAGAAAGGAAAATATTATGTTGAATAAGAAGGCTATCGCCGCATTCGCTGCTGGCGCCACCTTGCTTTCCGGTTTGGCATTCGCCGCTCCATCTTTCGCTGCTGGTGAGAACAATGCCAACACTGCTGCAGCTGATTCCACTCCTAAGTCTGTTCGCATTAAAGAGCTTAAAGAACAGGTTCCTATGCTTGAAAAGGAAGTGAATGCTCTCGAAAACGGTGATGAGGGCGTTGCTTACGGCACGGAAACTTTGTACGCCGGCAAGGTAGCTGAGGAATTAGGTAAGGCTGAAGATGCTGTTCAAGCTGGTAACGCTGCCGTAAATTCTGCTTCTGCTAATTATGACGCTGCGAAAGCATTGTTCGATGCTGATGAAGCAAATGCTTCTAAGGACTTTACAAAGGATGAAACTGTAAAGTTTAAGCTTGATAATGGAACTATTAAGAAGGATGCCGCTGGTGCTCTTACTGGAAAATCTCTTAATAAGGCTTTGGAAGATGCTCAGACAAAGTATTCTGAGGCTCAGGATGCTCTTTCGAAGGCAACTGCTAAGCGTGATGCTTTCAATGCAAGGTACCAAGAGGTTGCTGGTGAGTACAAGAAGCTTAAGGCTGAGCTTGCTAAGTTAGAGGGTAAGACCCCAACCCCAACTCCAACCCCAACTCCAACTCCAAAGGTTGATTACAAGGCTATTGTTGCTTTCGCTGTGAAGTATGTTAAGGATGCTAAGTCCGATGCTAAGACTGTGAAGGCTGTTAAGGCTGCTTTGGCTAAGGTTAAGGCTGCTAAGGATAAGGATGCTAAGCTTGCTGCTCTTAAGGAATTGGCAAAGCTTGTTGAGCCTTTGATGAAGAAGGTTCCACCAACTCCTAAGGATGATGGTCCAGCTTTGGAGTCTGTCTTCGGCTCTGATGTTCTTTACACCAACTACAAGGGCTTGACTGTTGACTTGCTTAAGCGTGGTATCACCAACATTGGTGCTTACGATGCTCTTCTTGACAAGCTTGAGTTTGGTTTGAAGCGTTTCGGCTGGGAGAATATCATTAAGAACTTCCCAGAGCACACTGAGCATAATCTTTGCGATTTCTTGGCTGGTTTGCGTCGTCATTTGACCAAGGCTGTGAAGCATTATGAGCATGTTGAGGCTGCTGTTAAGGATATGATTGCAGAGCTTAACGAGGATAAGAAGGATGCTTTGGCTTCCGAGAATTATGTTGCAGCTAATGCAATCAAGGAGAAGCTTGCTTTGGCTAACGGCTTGCTTAAGGTTGCTGATAACAACCGTACTCGTGCTGCTGCTTTGTTGAACTCTGCTAACGATCACGCTAAGGATTTCAGCTGCGATACTGCTGCTAAGGAAGTTCGCGCTGCTATGGATAAGGAGCCAAACTCCCCATTCAAGAAGCATGGTCAGAAGCATGATGCTCAGAAGCCAAACGCTCATAAGCCAAATGGTGGTGCTTCTGCTGGTAGCCACAAGCTCGGCAAGACCGGCGCAACTGTAGCTTTGGTTGCTGTTGCTGCTTCCGTGCTTGCTGGTATGGGTGCTGCTCTTCGCAAGATCCGCCACTAAGCTAAAGCTAAAAGCTTAAAGCTAAAGGTTAAAAAGCTAAAGCAATACGCTTAAGCTAAAACCTTCGGGGACTGATTTAATCAGTCCCCGTTTTTTTTTTACGCAATCGTAATTATCTCCCAATAATTATCACCTCTAATCGCGCGAGTTCGTCGTCACGAGCATGGGGTAGAATATGAAAGTTATGTGTGAATTTATTGCTGAAAACTCGGCAAATCACAATCGCACATAAATTGCAAACACACTCCTGCTGTGGAAGGGCCACAGCCGATAGTCCGAAGGAGGTGGGTGATGTCTGCACATAAGTATGAACTGATGTTCATTGCAAATCCTGAGCTGGATGAGCACGGTCTTAAGAAGTTGACCGAGCAGTATCTTGAGCTTGTCACCAACGAGGGCGGTTCCGTTGACGGTACCGACTACTGGGGTCGCCGCAAGTTTGCCTACGAAATTGAAGGCAAAACCGAAGGTAACTACGTTGTGGTGAACTACACTGCCGAGCCAGCCGTAAGCGACGAACTTGACCGTGTTTTGAACCTTAACGAATCTGTAATCCGCACGAAGATTCTTCGCAAGGACGCCAAGTAAAAGTATTAATTAAGCTAAGCAAAGCATTAATCAAAACTAGTATCTAGTAAGCGGGAAAGAAAAGGCACGCTATGGCAGGTGAAACTATTATTACTGTGGTGGGAAATCTCACTGCTGATCCTGAAGTTAGGACGCTTTCAAATGGTTCTGCTGTTGCAAGCTTCACCATTGCGTCCACGCCTCGTACGTTCAATCGCAATACGAATCAGTTCGAGGATGGTGCTGCATTGTTCATGCGTTGTTCCGCGTGGCGAGACCTTGCGGAACATTGCGCGAACAGTCTTTCTAAAGGCATGCGCGTGATTGCGCAAGGCCGATTGTCGCAGCGCTCGTATCAGGCGCAAGACGGTTCTAATCGCACGGTGGTGGAACTTACCGTCGACGAGATTGGGCCATCGCTGCGCTACGCAACCGCGCAAGTTACTCGCCAAAGCTCGGCAACCGGGTTTGCTGGGGGAGCGCGAGCGATGGGTGCTGGTGCTGGTGCTATGGGTGCTGGTGCTGGCGCGATGGGTGCTGGCGCGTATCAAGGTGGCGGCTATGCTGGCGGCGCAAATTACGCTGCAAATCAAGCCGCAAACCAAGCTGCAAACCAAGCTGGGCAGTCCGCTTCGCGCGCGCAGTCTGCAAACGCAACTGCCGCGGATCCGTGGAGTGCTGCCGCGCCAACAAACGACGCGTTCACAACCTTCGGTGCTGGTGCTGATTTCGGCACAAGCTCCGATTTTGGAACAGACGCAGAAGAGCCGGAATTCTAATCGCAAATAGTGCTAAATGCTAAAAATTTAATGCTGGAAGTTGCTTTTACTGCTTAAACTACTTCTTATAAAATCATCAGTTACGCGTTATGAAAACCATAGCTCATTTAAGAGAGGACATCTTATGTCACGCAAAAGGCCGCAACCACCGGTCAAGCCTTTCAAGAAGAAGCCAAATCCTCTGAAGGCTGCCAAAATTACCGAAATTGATTACAAAGACGTCGCTTTGCTGCGCAAGTTCGTTTCCGACCGCGGCAAGATTCGTTCCCGTCGTATTACCGGCGTAACCGTGCAGGAACAGCGCAAGATTGCGAAGGCCGTGAAGAACGCTCGCGAAATGGCTTTGCTTCCTTACGCCACTACCGGTCGCTGATTGAGAGGTTGTAACAATGGCTGAAACTAAAGTTATTCTTACCAAGACTGTTGCCAACCTCGGTCACTCTGGTGACGTTGTTGAAGTGAAGGCTGGCTATGCTCGCAACTACCTGATTCCACAGGGACTCGCTTTCGCGTGGAACAAGGGCGCCGCTTCCCAGATTGAGGCAATGCGCCGCGCTCGTTTGGCCAAGGCTGTTGCCACTCGCGAAGAGGCTGTTGCTGCTAAGGCTCAGATTGAGGGCACCGTTGTGGAGCTCGCTGCCAAGGTTTCCGAGTCCGGCAAGCTCTTCGGCGGCATTTCTGCCGACAAGATTGCTGCTGCTTTGGCTCCAAAGGCCGCTGTGGAAGCTCGCGCAATCAAGGTCGCTGCTATTAAGACCACCGGTGAGTTCCCAGCAACCGTGACGTTGCATCCGGAAATCACTGCTTCCTTCACTGTGAAGGTTGTGGCGGAGTAGTAGAGGCTAGGGGCTGGCTGAGGCTGGCTTTTGGCGCTCTGTACACTTTTATAAAATGCGTAAACAGGCGGATTGCCGCTCTGGTGGTTTCCGCTTGTGATGCGCGTTGATTGAACTTAAGCATTGGCTCTGCGTGGCGTTGTTGCGGTTTTCCCGCAACTCGCTCGCAGGGCTTTTTTATTTATTCATTGTTTTCGATGGAACATTTGCGGGGTTATAGGTCAAAAAGTGTGTAAAGCTAAGCTGATGAATATTCTGCAGGTATAAGCCGCAGCCTCAGCACTGTTAAAAACTCAGTCAGCGAACTGAGAAAATAACGGTAATAAGCTCAGCACTGTTAAAAACT
>CAMXYK010000015.1 GCA_947253155.1 uncultured Bifidobacteriaceae bacterium | reverse complement strand
TTTACACACTTTTTTGGCCTATAACCCTATAACCCCAGTTTTCAGCAAGCTCGGCGAATTAAAAAAGCCTAAAGCAAAAACAACCAAACTAATCTGCCCTGACTGCGTCTTTATTGACGCAGTCAGACCGAGCTTTCACTGAAAGTGCACTGCACTTTCAGTGAAAGCTCGGCAGAATAAAAAAGCTTCAAGCGCGAAATACGCTTGAAGCTTGTTATTCTGCGGATGAGGCGAGATTCGAACTCGCGGTAGGTTTCCCTACAACGGTTTTCAAGACCGTCTCCTTAGACCGCTCGGACACCCATCCAATTTGCGAAGAAGCATAATTAACAATTAACACGCTTCAACGCACAGGGGTTAAGCATATCATCACGCTTGGAACGCGACGCTCACGCTTCCCACTTCGTTGGCTCAATGACTTCCTTGCCGCCCATATAAGCCTGCATTGCCTTTGGAATATCAATCGAACCATCTTCATGTTGATGATTTTCCAAAATAGCCACAAGCCAGCGCGTAGTAGCCAAAGTGCCGTTCAAAGTGCTTACTGGTCGGGTTCCGCCATCTTCCATGCGTTCGCGCACATTCAATCGGCGAGCCTGATACTCAGTGCAGTTAGAAGTAGAAGTCAACTCACGGTAGCGTCCCTGCGTTGGCACCCAAGCTTCACAATCAAACTTGCGCGCCGCAGAAGAACCAAGATCGCCTGCAGCAGTATCAATAATGCGGTAAGGCACTTCCACCTTCGCAAGCATTTCCTGCTCCATTCCAAGCAACTTCTGATGCTCAGCGCGAGAATCTTCCTGCTTGCAGTAAACGAACATCTCAACCTTGTCAAACTGATGCACGCGAATAATTCCGGAAGTATCCTTACCAGCAGCACCAGCCTCACGACGGTAGCAGCTAGACCAACCGCAATAACGCAAAGCGCCATTGCTCAAGTCAAGAATCTCATCCTCATGCATACCAGCCAAAGCAACTTCGGAAGTACCAACCAAATACTGGTCATCCGGCTCGCGCAAACGGTAAATCTCATCTGCGTGAGAATTCAAGAAGCCAGTGCCTCGCATTACTTCTGGACGCACCAAAGTTGGCGTAATAGCAAGCGTAAAGCCGTGCTCTTCTGCCTGATCCACAGCCATAGTCAGCATTGCAATTTGCAAGCGCGCCACAGCACCACGCAAGAAGTAGAAGCGAGAGCCAGCAACCTTCACGCCACGACGCATATCAATTCCAGCAACGCCAGTACCAAGCGTCAAATGATCCTTTGGTTCAAAGCCTTCAGCCGCAAAATCGCGTGGAGTTCCAACTTTCTTAACGACCACGTAGTCGTCTTCGCCGCCTTCTGGAGCCTCATCTTCAACGATATTGGAAAGCTTCCACATTGCGGTTGTGTAGTCGGCAGTAGCTTTTTCGGATTCGGCTTTGTACTCAGCCACCTTCGAAGCTAATTCCTTAGTTTCTGCAATAAGCGCGGCTTTTTCTTCCGCAGGAGCAGACGCAACCTTCTTGCCAATCGCCTTCTGCTCAGCGCGAGCGGCCTCAAAAGCCTTAAGCGCATCACGGCGCAAATCGTCATTGCGCAAAACTTCATCGACGAGCTCAACGGACTCGCCACGCTTACGCTGCGATTCCTTAACTACGTCGGCATGTTCACGAATAAATTGAATATCAAGCATGCAACCTAGCCTAGTGCCGCAAGGCGACAGATAACCTACGCACGCACGCCAAATTATGCACGCCAAATTATGCACGCCAAAACGTATAATAGACAAACTACGCACAATAAGGGGGATGATATGCCAGCAATACATGCAAATACGCAAAATTTTGAGCGAATTGCTTCAACTAATGAGATTGTTGTTGTTGATTTTTGGGCGACTTGGTGCGGTCCGTGCCGCGCGTTCGGTCCTATTTTTGAGCAAGTAAGCGAAAAATATCCTGACATTCCTTTTGTTAAGGTTGATGTTGACGAAAGTTCCGAGATTGCTGAAGCTGCTCAAATTCGTGCAGTTCCAACAGTTATGATTATTAAGCGCGGCGAGGTTATTTATCGTCAAGCAGGTTCATTACTTGCTACAGATTTAGAAGATTTGATTAAGCAAGCACAAAATTTTGAGCATAAAAGCGAAGAAAATAATAACGAAGAAAATAATAACGGATCAAGCCAAGAATAATACCAAGGACCAGACCAAGAGGTATAATTCTGCACGGATGTTTTTACGCGCAAATTATTTTTACAATTTGTACTTTTAAGCAGACTTGCAAAAGTAAGTAGGTTTATAAGTTAAGCATTGCAAAATTAAGTAATTGCGTAATCGCAAATAGGGAGGGATATGGCCAGTCACCGTAAGCATACTGTTACACTTAGTTCACTGAGTTTGCGTCAATGGGCTAAGTTTGGTGTGATTGTTGCAGGCTTTGTTGCTTTGGTGACGCTTGGCTTTGCCTCGCGCGGTTTTTATACTTCATCTCAAGGTCACGCAGCTCCTGTTACTTCTTATTCTGCGACTGATAGCACGCAAGTTTCTCGTGGCGCATCTCGAGACGCGCTAACTAAAGGCAATACTTCGTACGTAAACGTTGTTATTAACGGACATCATCGCACTATTTTGGGAACTCATTTTACCGACGTAAAGTCTGTTCTTGATGCTGGAGATGTTACTCTTGAGCCGCATGACGTTGTTACGCCTTCTTTAACTACTAAAGTTGACGAATCGACTGTTATTACTATTAATCGTGCTGGCGCGAAGTTGGAAACTTCCGACGACCCTATTGCTTTTAACGTTGTGAAAAAAGAGACTGCCGCACTTCCAAAAGGTACTGAAAAGGTGCAAAGTGAAGGCGCTGAAGGCGTTATGGAAACATCAAAAATAGTTACGCGCACTAATGGCAAGGTTGTTTCTTCAAACATTTTCACTTCTTACGTGAAGCAGGCTCCAAAAGATAAGGTTATTCTTGTTGGTACAGGCGGCTCTTCCGCAGGACTCGGTTTTGCAGCTTCGATTGGGACCACGGTTCCTGCCGGCGAAATGCAACAGTGGGCTCACGATTGGCTGCTTTCCAACGGATATAGCGAGGCTGATTTTACCGCCACAGTGTTTATTATTTCTCACGAATCCGGTTGGCGCGTAAATGCTATGAACCCTTCTGGCGCTTACGGTTTGCCTCAAGCGTTGCCTGGACGCAAGATGTCTTCTGCTGGTGCTGATTGGGCTACTAACTATCAGACTCAGCTTCGTTGGTTCTGGAACTATTGCAACGGCCGTTACGGATCAATTCAAGGCGCTTACAATTATTGGCGTACACACCACAATTACTAAATATTTGTAACGATATTTGTAACGATATTTGTGGCAGTACAGTATTTGTGGAAGTACAGTATTTATAGCAGATTTATAGCAGTATTCGTAATCTAAAAGTATTTGTAACAATATTTACGTATGCTACTAGCAATGCAGTAGATAAACTATAAACTAATTGCGAAAAATTTGGCGAATATGCGAATTTAGCTAGCAATTAGCGCTTAATGCTATTTTAAAAGGATGTTATTTTGGCACACTCAAAATGGCTTTTAAACACAAGCCGTAATCTCAGTCATGCTTTGACTGGCGATGAAGCGTACTTCAATAATCGCCTTACGCGTCCTGCATTAATTTCGCTTGCAATTCTTACGTTTATTACGTTTATTGGAAATTTTGCGCAGTTGCAACTTACGGCAGCTCTTCCAACAATTGTTCAAGAATTTGGCATAAGCGTTACTACAGGCCAGTGGCTTACTTCTATTTTTCAGCTGATTATGGCAATTATGGTGCCTCTTACAGCGTTCTTAACTCGCCGCTTTTCTACGCGCCAAATCGTTATTACTTCTATGCTACTTTTCACAGTCGGCTCAGTTTTTGCGTGGCTAAGTAGCGATTTTATTATGGCTCTTGTTGGCCGCACTCTTGAAGCAATTGGCACCGGAGTTATGTGGCCTGTTTTGCAAATAACAGTTTTCTCCGTATTCCCTGTTACGCGCCGCGGTATGGCAATGGGCAGCGTTGGCATGGCTATGAGCATTGCTCCAGCGATTGGGCCTACTATTGGCGGCTTGCAAACAGATATTAACGGCTGGCGATCAATCTTCTGCTCTCTGACTGTTATTGGCATAATTTCCGTGATTTTGTCGGTTCTTTTCCTTCATAATTTTGGCGAGAATGATCCTAACGCGCACGCTGACTTCTTCTCGGTAGGTCTGTCAATTATTGGTTTTGGCGGACTTATGTTTGGCTTTACCAATATTGAAGGTTGCGGAATTGCTAGCCCGCTTTCTTGGGTTCCTATGGTTTTAGGAGCACTAGGAATTGCTTGGTTTGTGCTTCGTCAGCTTCGAGCTGAAAAACGCGGTCATACTCCGCTTCTTGGAATTGGCGTGCTTAAAAACAGGCATTTTATGGTTGGCACTATTTGCGCGTGCTTAACTTTCTTTGCTTTTAGCTCAATAATGGTTTTAATTCCACTTTATATTCAGTCTGACCGCGGTTTTTCTGCCACTATGAGTGGTTTGATTCTGCTTCCAGGCGCTTTTGGAATGGCGATTTCGCAATATTTTGGCGGCCGTATGCTGGATCGTTTTGGAGTTAGACCGGTTGCAATGGCAGGCTCGATTATTTTGCTTTTTGGCACTGTGATGATGAGCCTTATTGACATGAATACGTGGATTTGGTGGATTTCTATTTGGCAATTCACGCGCCAAATTGGCATGGGCTTCCTGCTTATGCCTGTTACAACTTGGTCGCTTAATTGCTTGAAACCCGAAGAACTTGGCGATGGATCCGCTGTAACTAATACTATGAGGCAGCTTTGGGGCGCAATCGGCGCTCCTGTGCTGGTGGTTACAATGACAGTTCTAACTGAGTGGCATCGTTCTGTTACCGGCACCGGCCATGCTGCTGACGTTGCTGCAAGCATTTTTGGTGTGCAATGGACGCTTCGTATTAGCGCTATTATTACGGCTATTATGGCTTTGTTGGTTATTTTTGGCGTTAAGGGAGAAGGCGCAGGTTCGGCGCATAATCTTGCACGTAGAGCTATTGATCGCATGCGCGTAATGCATATTCCACACTCAACAGAGCATCAAGACGTACTGCACGATCACACGCATAATCACTACTAAATCGCACGCATTCGTTTTATGGAACATTTGCCGGAGTTTTACCTCGTGTTTGTGTACTTGAGTTGGGTGTAAGTCCACAAACACGCGCACACCTCATCACGTTTGTGTACTTAAGACAGCCGCAAGTCCACAAACACGCGCACACCTCATCACGTTTGTAGCTGGATTGGCTGGTTTTTGGAACATTTGCCTGAATTTTACTTCGGTAGCTTTTGCGCATGGCAGTTATGCAATATTCCTGACATGCTTTCTTTTTCTTCGCGCGTCACACTAAGACCGTACTTATATTTAACAGCAATTTGACGCGCTACATAATCGCATCTAAATGACTTATTTGAAGGTAGCCAATAAGCTGCAGAAGCAGAACCTTTTTCTTGATTTGCTTTGCCTTGTACAGCTAATAAATTAAGCATATCGTTACCAAACTTTAAGCGTTTGGCAGTATTCCACTTCCACGCTCCAGATTCCCAAGCATTCTGTAGCGCAACAACATGATCTATTTGCACTAAAGCACTTGTTTTGCGACCGCGCACGAAATGAATATTCAACCCAGTGTACGGATCTTTAAGTAGGCCTGATCTGACTTTGCAAGATCCTGCATATTTGTAACGCACATTTTTCAAATCTCGCGACAAAACGTCTTCTCTCACATCGCAACCATTACCATCGTTGTCCGTTGTTCTGTACCCAAATACTTGACGTTCATAACCGCTGCGATAAGGTTTCGCCACGCGAAGCCTTTTTAGCGCTTCAGCTGCTTGCCCACTTGCTTCATATTCGCCAGTAATTTTGCCTACTGTGTGATCAATTTTTGGCAATACTAAGCCAATAACAATACCGCATAGCACAGCAAGAAGTAGAAGCCACAGTAAAGCATTAAAACGCGAATCATGTGAATTTTTATTACGCATATTCACTCCCCCAACCTAGAATGCATATACATTTTTACTTTTATTGCAACACAAGATAATTACTTACAAGTACTTATTTTCTTATTTTGACTATAGAAGGTATGCGTTGCAAAACCACATCAACTACCTGCTGAATCATAATTACTAGCAAAACCATTGCCATAACAGCGTACACGGTGCTCCAAGCTGGAATATTTGCCGGAATTGGATGAATTGTATTAGACACCACAAGTGCAGCAGTAGCAATACTTGCTAATGAAAGTGACAGCACGAACGCAGAAATTGACGCAATTTTACGCTCTAAACGCATATTTTGTTGCGAAACTTTACGCATCGACTCAACCATATGATTAACGCAATGCTCACCCTGCCTAAAAGCAAGCACTTCATCAATGCCAAGTTCAATATCACTTACTTCACACTCAACTTCATGCTGCTCTAAGCGCACTTTGTTTACAATATGCTTCGATCTTATAATCAAATATCTTGGCACAACAAACATAATAAGAACGCAAGCTGCAATCGCCACATACGACAAATTCGCATCAAAATAGTAAAGCACAACCATAAGCGGCACAACAGCACAAACCATACCAACATTCATACTTAAATGAGCCTTATGCCATCTATCGTGATGCATATCTAAACCTGCAAACGACACAACTAAAGTAAGCGCACGAACAGCCATACAGCACACAGCAGCAAGCACACATTGTTGCATTACAAAACCAAATATTGGTCGCCCTGCTACAGCAAACATTGCAGCAACAATCGCTACAGGAATAAATACTGCACACGCAAGATTTAATGCTGTGCTAAGCATAGAAATAATTGCAAAAAGTGCGCGCTTCCACTTTGAAACAGAACGTACTTTCGACGCACAATTCGATACAGAAGAAATACCTTCAGACGCAATATTTACAAGAGAAGATTTAGAAGTATTCTTTTTAGAATCAGAAGATTTGCTACTTTCGCTATTCTCTTTATTTTCGCCATTTTGTTGCGATTTAGATTTTGCAATATGACGATACGTTTCTACAGTAACTTTTGAATCTGTTGAAGATACGCCAGCATCGTTAGGCATAAGAACAATTACGTTTGCAAGAGTAGTCGAAACGCGTCGCAATATTTTAATAATTGTTTCAGCTTCTGCATTACTCATAGATTGCGCAGAATAATCAAAAATATAAACAGGCGTATGACGAAGCAAAGCGCGCGCAAGAATAATTCGACGCATAATATCTTCAGGATTATACGTTGAGTCAGAATTATTAAATAAACGGTCTATTGGCATATCTAAGCCGTCATAATCTGCATAAACAACGCCATCTACTCGAACTGCGCGCAATGCATCCCACATTGCAGTAGTTGTGGCAGTTGGAGCTGCTAAAAGTAAGTTTTCTCGCAAAGTCGTTGCAAATAAGTGACTTCTTTCGCTTACTACAGTTACAATATCTGCCAAAGCTCCAGGAGTTGCATCGTTAAGCGGCAAATATGAAGCATTCTCATTAGCGCCGAAAGCATCCGAGACTACGAATGGAGAAATATCATCTTCGCTAACTTCATAACGGTCGCTGTAAGAAAGTAATACATCCGCAGATTTATTAAAACCAGAGCCAGAAAGTATACCCTCGCGCATAGCAGCATGGTATTTGCTTGGAACGATTTGCAAATCGCCAGAACGAGCAACTATTGATAAGCGCTCAACTTCATTAGCATCATGGCTGCTATTATGCGCATTATCGTTTTTAATATCGCAACGCATACGCAAAGCAACATTCGTAACACCATCTGGCAAAGATAACGTTGAACCATCATCGCTAAATGCTATTGGCGCAGAAGAATCATTCACCATTCTAAGCAAAGATTCAACATGACTCATGCCGTGAACAGCGTTTTTAACAACGTGCATGTATTTACTAACGCTTCGCAAAGGCTGCACGCTAAGCATTAATAAAGGCATAGTAAGCAATGCTGCAGCAAGCCCAACTCCCTTAACTGAGGACAGCCAAACAGTTGCAACAATAGCAATTCCAGTAATAACGTATGCGCATAACGTGCTTAAGCATCTTAAAGTTTTAGATCCTAAAATTAAAACTAAAAGCAAGGAAGCAATATTAAATATTGCACTCAACGCGCAAATTCCGGCAATAGCTGGGTTAACTGTAAATAATGCTGCAGAAATAACTATTGGAACTGGAATAGCAGCTAAAATTTGCGGCACGAGAACTGCAATAAAACGTTGAAGAGCCGCAATATCATCATTTACGGATAGCGATGCAAAATCTCTAGCGTCTTCAATATCTGCAGAGCGCAAAGACAACATTGCGTGCAACATTTTAGGACGCAAACGCATAGCAACTCGAGATTCAATATCTGTTGCTATTGTGCAGGAGCCATGAAAAGCAACATATTTAAACAAAATAATAGCCGCAATAACAATAATATAAGACGTTAATTCAATAGAACTCATTAAAGAAGTTCCAACTGAACGCACCGGCCTAAGAACAGGAGAAAGCATGCCAACGCACACGTACACAAAAGCGATATTCATAAGATAAGAAATCGCGAGGCACGTCGACCTTAAAGCAACTAAATGCTTAATGCCTGGAACGAACGCAAAACAGCGATTTATCATCTCCTGAATCCTTTTCCTTATCTAAAAAATCCTCTAAATTTTTCAAAAAATAAAGTGTCCCAACTGCTTTCAAGATTACGCTGTGCACACACCATCAACACGCCGGCAACCGCGTAATTATGCTGATTTTAAGCCATTTTTGCAACTCTAACTAGCAAAGATTTAAAGATGTTTTATAAGTGTTTAATAAAGCGTTACGCAATTGTTCCACAAAGTGTTTCACAGAGTGTTTCACAAAGTGTTTTACGTAGACTAAATTTTGCAATTTAGCACTTTATTCGTCAGTTTATTTAGCACTTTTATCACTTTCGCAAACGAAATTTATCTCAAAACAACAGCAAGAGAAGAACGCAATTTTACACTTGCAGGTATTTGCCCAACGCCATGAGCCATATCTGTAAACGCAGGCTCAGGGCCATGATGAATCAAACGCAACGCTTCCCTAACAGCCAACGAACCCAATTGCTGAGCGTCAATACTTACGGTTGTTAAAGGTGGGAAGAAATCGCTTATTGCAGGAATATCACCAAAACCAACAACGCTAATATCGCTAGGAATTTTCAAACCATGCTCATACAGCGAGCGCACAACTCCAACCGCTTGCTCATCGCTTGAAGTAACAACAACGCTTGGTAGCGAAGTTCCGTCAATACCAAATTTTTCCAGCATATGATTCATTCGCGCGTAACTTTCTGAAGATTTCCACGACGAGCATTGAATAATATGCGAATGAATGCCTTGGGATGCAGAAAGCGACCTCCACGCAATTAAACGCGTTGAAGATCCTCTCCACTTAGAAGGACCTGCAAAATAAATAGCATTTTTATGACCATAATGAGAAATAAGAGACACAATATCGCTCATTGCGCGCCAATGATTTGTGCCAATTATTGAATAATCAATATTATTGTGACGGCGCAAAATATTCATGCCTTCATGCGCGCTTATAGCTCCGTGAGTAGATGTAATACATACGCAAGGCTTAATAATTCGTGATTTGCATAGTGACGTAAATATTGCGTCGGTTGGTGCGTCGACTATAAGAGCATCTACATTTTGTTCTTCAAAGTTTTCGCATAAGTCTTGAATATCGCTTTGTTCGCATAATGTTTCGTTCACCATGCTTACGGAAAGAAATAATCCGCGCGCTTTTGCTTGAGCCTCAATTGGGGAAATAATATTGTAGGACGAGCTGGCTAAAGCGCCTACAATAAGACCTAATGTGCGAGATTGATGCGTTGCTAGCGAGCGCGCAGAATTGCTTGGATGATAATCTAATTGCTCAATTACTTTTAAAACTCGCATGCGAGTATTTGCAGAAACATCCGGAGAATTGTTAATAACGCGAGAAACAGTTTGATGACTTACGTTAGCTGCACGCGCAACGTCGAGCATTGACGCGCGTTTTGCTTCGTTTTTTGCCATACTTAAACCTCGCTTATAAATTCCACGAAAGTCTGTGCAAATCGCTAGGACCTACTTCTTTGATTGCGTTACGATGAGCAAGAGAGCCGTAACCTTTATTGCTAGCCCAATCGTAAGCTAAATACTGCGGTTTATTTGCCAAAGATACCATAAGATTATCTCTTGTAACTTTTGCTAAAACTGCAGCAGCAGCAACGCTAGCGCACTGACGATCTGCTTTTACTAAAGTGTGTACGTTTACAGGAATCGGCACGGATGGTGCGTCAAAAGTATTCGCAACTTTATCAATATAATCGCAAGGACCATCTAATATTGCCGCAATTTTCGTGCTTTTCTCACTTTTCGTGCTTTTTTGTAATTTAATTTTAAGAAGATCAGTTTCTACTTTTGCAATTGCTTTTAATGCTGCTACCCCTAGCGCGTAGCTTATGCCCCACTCGTCAATTTCTTTATTCGTGCATGATCCAATAGCCCAAAAAGTACACCACTTTTGCAAAGGCTCATACAGTGCTTCACGCTTATGCTCAGTAAGTAATTTAGAATCAGCTAAACCTTCCGGAAAATTTTGCGCTTCTACTTGCGACTTACCAATAACAGCAGCACCAACCATTACTGGCCCTGCTAAAGATCCGCGACCAACTTCATCTAATCCAATAACCCAATCGTAGCCTTCAGAAAGTAAAGATTGTTCATGCGTTAAAGATGGAATTAACGGTATAGTAAGTAATTTTTTGGGCATGATTTTTAATAACTTACTTTACGTAATTATCTGGCACGCCATCAAAAGCGTCGTGATGATCTTCCAAAAAGCCGATTCTATTTAGCGGCCACGAACGGAATACAGCAACGCCTTCAATTTTAGAAATTGGCACTAAACCATCGTCACCATCGTTTCGATGATAGCGAGAATCTGCAGAATTAGCGCGATTGTCGCCTAATACAAAAACATGATCTGGCTTAACTTTTACTTTAAACGCAAAAGCGCTAGGGTCCACGCCAGGACGAATATAAGCAGATTCGTGCACTGTTACACCATTAACAGTAATAGGCTCGCCTGCGCCTTTGCACTCTACAACATCACCAGGTAAGCCAATAAGACGCTTAATTAAATCATTGCCAACAACACCGTTAGCACTACTCTCACCGCTTAACCAATGCGCAGGATCTTCAAAAACAACAATATCTCCACGCTGAAGAGAAAATATGCGCGGCGTAAGCTTAGACGTAATCACATAATCGCCAATATGAATAGTGTCTAGCATAGATCCGGAAGGAATAGTATAAGCACCAAGCAAAAATAGTCGCACAAGTATTACTACAAGAACTGGAATACCAAACCAAGTGATTACATCTCGTAACGAAAAATGGTCATTACCATTGCGACGAGCATGAGCAAAATGCTTGCTTTTGCCGGATTTTCTTCTAGACATGCGAGAGCCGGAAGGAACGTAGCCTTCCGGCTCAGGCGGAACCGGTGAAGGATCAAGGCCATGACCCGCTACAGCAACGATATGAGTATCGCTAATTTGCGTGCCATCAGCCATAATATGTATCCTTCACAATGGTTCTAATAATTTACTTAGCAGAGTTATCGCGACGCTCAGCAATACGAGCTGCCTTGCCACGCAAAGCGCGCAAGTAGTAAAGCTTAGCACGACGAACACGACCACTACGAACCAGCTTAATGGAGTCAATAGCTGGAGAATGAAGTGGGAAACGACGCTCAACACCAGTGCCGAAGCTCACCTTACGAACAACGAAAGTTTCACGAACGCCAGCACCCTTACGAGCAATCACCACGCCGGTGAAGGTCTGAATACGAGTGTTGTTACCTTCCTGAATCTTAACGTTGACATCAACGGTGTCGCCAGGACGGAAAGCTGGGATTTCCTCAGCTGCCTTAAGATGCTTAGCATCAAATGCTTCTACAGCATTTACCATAATATTCCTCCATCGCCGCCGCATATCGACGTACAGTTAGCTAGAGAATTTAATCTAGCGTAATCTTTCCCAAAAAGTTCGCTTTTTGGGGGCTTTCGATCCGTGCAATCTTAACTAAGAAGCAACTAGACCTAAAGATAAAAGAACTATGCGGCATCCTTTTATCGAAAGCATACAAATACCCAATTTATGCACAATAATGGACATTTTTTGCACATTATTTTTAGCGAATTTTCGCGTTATTTTTCGTAAATTTTCGCTAGTTTTCGCAAACTTTCGCTAGTTTTTACTAGTCTTAGCGCAAAACACCATCCAAAGGAGCAGTTTCAACAGTACGCGTAAGCTCATCGTCATCTGCATCGTAATCAAACAACTCACCATAACGACCCCAGCTAATCGCAATATCAAACTGCTGACGTGCCAACGCATCCGTATGCTTACTGCGAAGCAAATCCAAAATCAACTCTCCGCGAAGCTTACCGTTGCGATTACGGCTCAAAGCCTGATCAATTGCGTGAACAAGCGGCGCATGCTCAATCGCAAGCCTTGCAAAAACTTGCTTACTGTGCAAAATGTCGGCGTTATGCCATTCTTCTCCAGCTGGAGTAATAGTAATATGGCCGTTTTCTGCTGTAAGAAGATTAAGCATTGTGCCAGCATCAACAAGTGGGAACAAGTCATCAATTTCAAATGACAAGTCGGCAGCCAAATCAGCCAAATCAATGCCATCCGGATTTTCCGAAATCACGTCAAGCAAACCTGCCATACCACCAGGAGTTGCGTTTGGAAGCAGACGAACAGCCACAGGCTCTGCTTTCGCTTCCCCAGATTCTGCTTCGTCTTCACTTTGCTTGTCTTCGTCTTCATCGTCATGGTGACGCTGAATAAGCATATCCGCAATTGCCGCAGCTTCAGTATCTTCAGCATCTTCAGCTTCTGCATCTTGAGTTTGATTTTGCAAATCTTCAGACTCAGAATTATCCTTCTCGGACGCACTTTCTGGAGCGGAACCAGTAAGAATTGCGTACAAGTTATCAACCATCGCCTCAAATTCAGCACTATGCTTATCTCGAGGACGAGGCAAATCAACTGGAACGTCTGCAATTAAATGACCCGGGTGAGATCCAAGAACCACAACGCGATCAGCCATTTGCACAGCCTCTTCAATATTGTGCGTCACAATAAGAACCGACTTAATATCGCGCTCATCGCTTGACCACAACTTAAGCACTTCTTGACGCAAGTTTTCAGCAGTAAGCACATCAAGAGCAGAGAAAGGCTCATCCATAAAAAGCGCATCCGGGCGAAGCACAAGTGCGCGCGCAATACCAACGCGCTGACGCATACCGCCAGAAAGCTCCTTCGGGTAAGCGGTTTCAAAGCCATCCAAACCGATTGCGTCAATTGCAGCCAACGCAAGCTCAGTGCGCTTTTCCTTGCTCACTCCGCGAGCGCGCAAACCAAGCTCCACATTGTCTTGAACTGTAAGCCATGGCATAAGCGCGAAGGTTTGAAATACGATTGCAACACCTGGGTTTGGGCCAGTAAGCTCGCGTCCGCGATACGTTACAGTGCCTTCGGTTGGTTGCACAAGACCTGCCAGAGTGCGAAGGAAGGTTGATTTTCCAGCGCCGGAGCGGCCTAGAATTGCCACGATTTCGCCTTCTCGAAGAGTGAAGGAAATATCGTGCAACACGTGCTGAGTAGTGCCACTATCGGAAGTAAAGCTTTGGCTTATGTGCTTTGCGTCGATAATATCGCTTGTGATTGAAACTGGCGCTTTTTGTGAATTATTTGCGCCCATAACGCTGTTCATCGTAGTCATAATTTTTCCGTTCTACTAATTTAGCCAAATAAGTCTTTTAAAATTTTTTAACCCAAAACGTATCTTTTTTCGGAAATACGTTGCAAAGGTGACCAGAACAGTCGATTGCTTAACACAACTATTAAGCTCATAACTGTTACTCCAACAAGCGTTTTCACAGAATTTCCCTCAGTAGTTGCGGCCGTAATATACGCGCCCAAACCCTGAGTTGACATGTGATTTTTGCCATATTCCACAATTTCCGACACAATCGAAGCATTCCAAGCGCCGCCAGCAGCAGTAAGACCGCCAGTGCACCAAGATCCAAAAATAGAAGGCAAAATCAAAGTCTTCCAACGCAATACACGGTTTAGACGGAAGCTACGAGACATTTCTCGCAAATCATCAGGAATAGCGCTAGCTCCAGCAATAACGTTGAAAAGAATGTACCATTGAGTGCCAAGTGCCATCAAAATAATACTTCCCCAACCAAGGTCAATATGCCAAGCCATAAACCACATCATTGCAAACGGGAATATGAAGTTTGCTGGGAAGCTCGCAAGTATTTGCACAATCGGCTGCATTATGCGAGAAATCTTAGGATTCATGCCAATATACACGCCTACTGGCACCCAAATAATAGAGCTTACAAGAATAAGCACAGCAACTCGAATAAACGTTAACGCACCCAACGCTCCAGCAGTAGCAAACTCTTGCAAACCGGTTCTAGTTGCCACAAAGTAAAGCATTTGAGCAGCGCAAGCCACTATTAAAACAATCATAACGATGTTAAATACTAAATCGCCAAGCTTGCGCTGACCTGCCTTGCGAGGCCACCTAGCACCCGTGCGTCCAAACGGGCGAGTAACAAGCTCCAACCATTCGCGAATCGGAGAAAACAGCTTACTAATAACCTCGTCTGCGTGAGAATGGCGAATCAAAGTCAAAATAGCACTGTGTCGCTCTTCATCCGAAGCACTTTGCGTAATACGGAAACGCTCAGCCCAAGCCGTAAGCGGCTTCCAAAGGAAGAAATCTATTGCAAGAACAACAACAACCATTGAAGCAATAGCCCACCAAATATTTCCAAGCTTGTTTTCTGCAGCGGATTGTGCCACAAAACTACCAACTCCTGGAAGAGCATAAGTGTGATTGTTTACGGAAATCATTTCGGATGCTGTAAGGAAGAACCAGCCGCCGCCAACAGACATCATGCAATTCCAAAGAAGCGGAATCATTGAGTTCGGCATATCCAGCACCCAGAATCGCTGCCAATGCGTAAGTTGCAAGCTACGAACCGCTTCATCCAATTCCTTCGGCTCGCTTAGCAACGAACGGTGGAACGAGAAAGTCATATTCCACGCTTGGCTTGTAAAAATAGCGAAAATCGACGCTGCTTCAACGCCAAGCATAGATCCCGGGAAAAGCACAAGCCAAATAGTAACCGTAGCAGAAAGAAAACCTAGAATTGGCACGGATTGCAAAATATCCAAAAGTGGAATAAGTACCTTGCCAAGACGACGACTACGCGCTGCAAGAGAGCCGTAAATAATCGTAAAAATAAGTGATGCTATAAGAGCTAGCATCATGCGAAATACGGATCTAAGCGTGTAGTAAGGAAGATTAATAACGTCGGTTGAAACTTTAGAAGGAATGCCGCTTGGTCCAATCGGCTGGTTTATGCGCTGAATAAGAAAAGCTGTTATGCCAAAAACAGCAATAATACCAACGCAAACAATAATGTCTGACCAGAAGCGAGTGTTCTCGTCGACCTGAGCGCCTGCGCCTTCTTTGCGCGAAGTTGTGAATACGGTCATAATAAGTCCTCGAATAGGCAATAAGTTGGTTCGCCTTAGGCTATTTTTATTTATTTTATTGATTAGTTATTACGCAAATATTTACTATCTATTAGATTCTTATGCGGATTTTATTTAGATTTTTGTGAATTCTTGCGTAACTTTCCTCGCGTAACTTTCCTCGCGTAGCCGTATCACCATTGATTACGTTACAGACGCAAATAACTAGAACTCACGTTTTTAACTTCTAAAGTTATTTCGCAAGTTATTTCGTAAGCTATTTATTTCGCAAGTTTTATAACCTAAATTCGGTGATTGCCGGCTTCATATATTCAGGAGGAACGTCCGAACTACTACTGCTAGTATCGGAGCCTTCATCAGTACGAGTACTAGAATTATGGCTTTTACTGTCATGTTTCATGGCGAATCACCTCCTTAAGTTCGTGCTAATTATAAAATATCGCAGATACTGTGTCAAGCTACAAAAGCGAGGCGAGGTGCGCGCATTTGTGTACTTACACACCACCCAACGCTCGCGCTCTAAGCGCTCGCTGTGCTACGCTCAGGCAGGTCGTCGCGCAAAAACAAAAAGCCTCTTGACGCATTAACGCCAAGAGGCTATAAATTAGCAACCGCTAAATAAAGCTATTTGCAATTACTTGCGATGTGCGCGGTAGAAGCGAATCAAGCTCTGGGTAGAAGCATCCTGAGCTGCCAAAGCTTCATCATCCTTAGAGATTGCAGGAGTAATCTGCTTTGCAAGCTGCTTGCCAAGCTCCACACCCCACTGATCGTAAGAATCCAAGCCCCACACAGTACCTTCAACGAAAGTAATGTGCTCGTAGAGAGCAATAAGCTCGCCCAAGCTGAATGGAGTCAAAGCATCGCCAAAGATGGAAGTGGTTGGACGGTTGCCCTTGAATACGCGAGCTGGAACAATCTCTTCTGGAGTGCCTTCAGCGCGAACTTCGTCAGCAGTCTTACCGAAAGCAAGAGCCTTGGTCTGTGCAAGATAGTTGCCCAAGAAGAGCTCGTGCACGTCTTGATCGCCATCCTTAGTAGGATTTGGCGTATTCACGAAAGCAATGAAATCAGCTGGAATAAGCTGAGTGCCCTGGTGAATCAACTGGTAGAAGGCGTGCTGACCGTTGGTGCCTGGCTCGCCCCAGAAGATTTCGCCGGTTTCGCTTGTTACAGGAGTGCCATCCCAGCGCACAGACTTACCGTTGGATTCCATGGTGAGCTGCTGCAAATAAGCTGGGAAGCGGTGCAAGTACTGGTCGTATGGAAGCACAGCGTGGGAAGCAACCTTGTAGAAGTTGCGGTACCAAACGTTGAGCATACCAAGAAGAACCACAACATTCTTCTCGAATGGTGTTTCAGCGAAGTAAGTATCGATTGCATGGAAGCCGTGCAAGAACTCTTCGAAACGCTCTGGTCCCAAAACAACAGCCAAAGAAGTACCAACAGCGGAATCCACAGAGTAGCGGCCGCCAACCCAGTTCCAGAAGCCAAAGGCGTTGGTTGGGTTAATGCCGAACTCTTCAACCTTCTCGAGGTTGGTGGAAACAGCCACGAAGTGCTTAGCAACAGCTTCAGACTTCTTTGCGTCGGAGCCGTCAATAGCACCGGACTCTTGAAGCTTGTTAAGCAACCAAGTACGAGCGGTACGAGCGTTGGTCAAAGTCTCCAAAGTGGTGAAAGTCTTGGAAACAATAATGAACAAAGTGGTTTCTGGATCCAAATCCTTGGTCTTTTCGGCCATATCGTTTGGATCAATGTTAGAAACGTAGCGAGCGCTAATACCAGCGTCGGCGTATGGCTTCAAAGCTTCGTAAACCATAACCGGACCCAAGTCGGAACCGCCGATACCAATGTTAACAACAGTCTTAATGGTCTTGCCAGTAACGCCCTTCCATTCGCCGGAGCGAACCTTGTTGGCGAAATCGTAAATGCGGCCTAATACTTCGCGAACGTCGGCAACGGTGTCCTGACCGTCAACCATAAACTTGCCTGCGTCCTCAGCTGGGCGACGCAAAGCAGTGTGCAACACTGCACGATCCTCAGTATTATTAATGTGCACGCCGGTGTACATTGCCTTAGTACGCTCGTCAAGCTTTACAGCCTTTGCTAAGTTGGCAAAAAGTTTAAGAGTTTCTGGCTTAATCAAATTCTTAGAAAGATCGAAGTGGAGATCTCCAGCTTCGAAGCTCAACTTATCCACACGATTTGCATCCTCTGCAAACCACTTCTTCAAGCAGACGCCTTCAGCCTGCAACTCGTCGTAATGCTTCTGCAATGCAGCCCATTCTGGGGTTTTTACGGCGTCAACTGGCGGATTGATGGCCATTTGTTTTGGTCCTTTCATTTCTCTAACTGACGTGACAGCAATCGTCACTATCATCCAATTCACAAGATACTCACAAAAGCAGACAGAAACACGCGAAGCCGAACACAAAAACGAACACAAAAACACTGATGATTCACGGCACGCCCATTGGACAAATTCAAGAATATGATATATAGTTATTGATTTGTGCGCGAGTCGCGAATGCGTCTCGGGCAACATGCCGCTTTAGCTCAGTCGGTAGAGCGTCTCCCTCGTAATGAGAAGGTCGACAGTTCGATTCTGTCAAGCGGCTCTCGACTTATTCGAGCGTGCTAATTCCTCTTTTATTACACGCTCGATTATTTTATATAATATATAAATTATTTTGTATAAGTCGTATGCGCGAGTGGCGGAATGGTAGACGCGCAGGATTTAGGTTCCTGTGTCTTACGACGTGTGGGTTCAAGTCCCATCTCGCGCACGAAATTTTGATTATTCTGTTGCGCTTATTTCGTTGCGCTTATTTCTTTGCGCTTATTCGCTTATTCCGTAATAAACAGCGCTTGCAATTCCGGCAAAAGCGCGCGTAAAGCATGCCCACGGTGAGAAATAGCGTCCTTTTCTTCTTTAGTTAATTCAGCGCTAGTCAAACCTTCCATTTGCACACCGTCGCGAATCGGCTGCTCATCTGGCACAAAAAGCGGATCGTAACCAAAACCGTTATTTCCACGCTCTTGACGAATCAAACGCCCAATCATCTCACCAACGCGCACAGTTTCGAATCCGTGCGCATGCGACATCACGCTACCTTCTGGAACTTCGCTGCAATCGTTAGGAATAGCAAGAGCTGCAGCACAACGGAAACGCGCGGTGCGGAATCGATCTGGAATATCCTCAATTTGGCGAAGAAGAAGCGCATTATTAGCTTTATCGTCTCCGTGCACTCCACTCCACCTAGCAGACAAAATTCCAGGAGCAGCGCCAAGAACATCAACAATAATGCCCGAATCGTCCGCAATAGCCGGATAACCTGTTCTTGAAGCAACATCGCGAGCCTTAAGCAACGCGTTCTGCTCAAAAGTAACCCCTGTTTCTACGGGATCTGGCAAACCAAGAGACGCGGCAGTAATTAGCTCAAACTGATCTGCTAATTGCTCCAACTGTTCTTGCAAAATGCGCTTAATTTCAACGAGTTTTCCCTCATTATGTGTTGCCACAACAAGTTTCACGCCCGCTCTCCTTCAGTCCATCTATTTGCTATTTGCTATTTACTATTTTCTACTTGCTATTTCTCTAAAGCTTCTTTTTGTGCTTTCTGCAGCTCGCGATTACCTTTAGTTGCTAAATCAAGCAAAGTATTTAATTCGTCACGATTAAACGGACGATGCTCAGCAGTGCCTTGAATTTCAATAAATGTGCCGGAACCAGTCATAGCTACGTTCATATCTGTCATAGCTTGGCTGTCTTCAACATAAGGCAAATCAAGCATAGGCGTGCCGTTAATAACACCCACAGAAACAGCTGAAATAGAATCCTTAATAACGCTTGAAGCGGAACGAATATGACCATTCTTTTCCGCCCAATTAAGCGCATCTACCAAAGCCACGTAAGCACCTGTTACAGAAGCAGTACGCGTGCCGCCGTCTGCTTGCAAAACGTCGCAGTCGATTTGAATTTGGCACTCACCCATTGCCTTCATATCAACAACTCCGCGCAAGCAACGTCCAATAAGACGGCTGATTTCATGCGTGCGGCCTCCTATTTTTCCGCGCACAGATTCGCGATCAGTACGCTCAGCCGTAGCTCTAGGAAGCATCGAATATTCAGCTGTTACCCAGCCCAAACCAGAATCTCTGCGCCAACGAGGAACGCCAACCGTAAAAGTTGCGGTGCACATAACGCGCGTATTGCCGCACTCAATAAGCACAGAGCCTTCAGGAACGTCAGTAAATTTACGGGTTATTCGCACTGGGCGAAGCTCGTCAACAGCGCGACCATCAACACGAATAGTTTTAACAGATTCCAACATATCCTTGATTTGAGTCATAACTCACAAATTTAGCACGTGGCGGTTATCTTCTAATCACTGCAGCTGCTCAGAAAGTTCCATCCACTCTTCTTCAAGATCGCTAGTCTCTTTCGCATTTTGTTGCAATTCTTCGTTAAGAGCTTGCAATCCTACGAAGTCGCTCGGGTCATGAGAAGCCATTTGCGATTCAATATTTGATTTTTGATCCTCAAGTTTTGCAAGTTTTCTCTCGATTGCTGCCACGCGTCTAGTTGCGTCGTGATAAGCTTTGCCGGTTAGTTTCGGTGCACTTACTGAAGACGCACTTGCCGAACCTGCCGAACTTGCCGAACTTATTTCGCTACTTTCGCTACTTTCGTTACTTCCGTTGCTTACGCTATTTCCGTTACCATTTTGCGTTTTTGCAGAATTAATATTATTTTCGTGCTCGCGTTGCAATTTTTCTACAATTTGCAAATACTCATCTACGCCACCCGGAAGATGGCGGATTTTGCCGTCAATAAGCGCAAACTGCTGGTCAGTTACGCGCTCAAGCAAGTAGCGATCGTGCGAAACCACAATCAGCGTGCCAGGCCACGTGTCAAGCAAATCTTCCATAACAGCGAGCATATCGGTGTCGAGATCGTTACCAGGCTCGTCCATAATCAGCACGTTCGGCTCGTTTAGAAGAATCAAAAGCAATTGCATACGTCGCTTTTGACCGCCAGAAAGATCCGCAATCGGCGTCATAAGCTGCTCCGGCTTAAAACCAAGACGCTCCATAAGCTGTCCAGGAGTCACTTCCTTGCCGTCAATAATGTAACTTGGCTTGTACCTGCTTAAAACTTCCTTAACTTTATATTTTCCAAGCTTTTCAAGCTCTTCCAAACGCTGCGAAAGCACGGCAAATTTTACGGTTTTACCAATGTTCACGCGTCCAACCGTAGGTTTTAACGAGCCGTCAATAATGCTTAATAGAGTTGACTTTCCAGCACCGTTTGCGCCAACAATTCCAAAACGATCTCCAGGGCCGATTAGCCATGTTGCATCGTCGAGAATCATGCGGCCGGTAATAGTTTTTCGTTCTGCTGCAGCAGTTTCCGGATTTTCTTCGTAAAAGTTTTCTTGATTTTCGTCGACTGCAATCGTAACGCTTCCTACGTGAGTTGGTTGCGCAAAAGCAGATTCTACAATGTCTACTTTATTTGATTTTTCTGCAGTAGCAGCGCTTTTTTCGATACCGGCACTTTCCGCAGTACCTGCGCTTTCTGCAATATCTGGATCAATATTTTTTAGTTGATTAGCATCGTCAAAAATTTGCGTAACATCAATCAAATCAACAACTTGCTTACCAAGACGCGAAGTTGCCATTTTCTTCAATTCCAAAGTATCGCGCAATGGCGGCACGTCTGCAATAAGCTCGCGCGCCTGCTTTACGTGGAACTTTTGCTTAGTTGAACGCGCACGAGCACCGCGTGAAAGCCACGCCAACTCTTTTCTAGCCAAATTTCTGCGACGTTCCTCGCGCACATCCGCCTGACGCTCGCGCTCAACTCGCTGAAGCATGTAAGCGCTGTAGCCGCCTTCGAACGGATCAATCACGCCGTCGTGAACTTCCCACATAGACGTGCAAACTTCATCCAAAAACCAACGGTCGTGCGTCACAATCAAAAGCGCGCCCTGACCATCCTGCCAACGGTGAAGCAAGTGCTCAGCAAGCCAGTGAATCGTCACCACATCCAAGTGGTTAGTAGGCTCGTCCAAAGCCAAAATATCCCAGTCGTGAAGAAGTAATCTTGCCAAATCCGCGCGCCTACGTTGGCCGCCGGAAAGCGTACCAATTTTTGCTTCCAAATTGATTCCACCAAGAAGAGCTTCTACAATTTCGCGCGAGCGTTGATCTGCAGCCCACTCGTAATCTTCGCGATTTTCCAACGCAGCCTCGCGCACAGTATCGTCGTCATTTAAAGGATCGCGCTGATCGAGTATGCCAAAAGTAAGACCGCCGCGCTTGGTTACGCGCCCGGAATCAGGCTTAATATGCCCAGAAAGCAAGCGAAGCAGCGTCGACTTTCCGTCACCATTTTTACCAACAATACCAATTCTGTCGCCTTCAAAAACGCCTTGCGTTACGTCAGTAAAAATCGTTTTTGTAGCAAATTCCAGCGAAACTCGTTCTAATCCCAAATCATACGTAGGCATAATGCACAAATATAGCTGCAGACTTATACGAACAGATTTAATTTAACCGAATCTAAAAGCGTACGTGTTGGCAATGTGGACTATAATAGTGCTGTTATGAATAATCAAAATAATCAAGAAAATCAGCACGAAGCTATGACGGAAAATATTGCAAGTGGAGTTTTAAGATTAGATGACGGCGAGGCTCGCGCCGGGGATCCAACGCAGGAACTTTTAAGCGCTTTAGGCACAACAATTTCGCCAGATCTTTTGGTTGAAGCACTTACGCATCGCTCGTTCTCGCATGAGCATCCGGGTACGCGCAATTATGAGCGACTCGAGTTTTTGGGAGATGCTGTGCTTGAGTTGGTTTCTACAGAAACGCTATTTTCTGCGCATCCAGACATGACGGAAGGGCAGCTTGCAAAAATGCGAGCGAAAGCTGTGTCTGAATGGGCGCTTTCTGCAGTTGCGCGCGAAAAATTGCATGTCGGGCCGTATATTTTGCTTGGCCGCGGCGAAATGGAGCAAGGCGGAAGTAATAAGGATTCGATTCTTTGCGATATTGTTGAGGCGCTTATTGGTGCGACTTTCGTAGAACACGGTATTGATGAAGCGCGCGCGGTGGTGCATCGTTTGATTGATGATACTTTGGCGGAAGTGTTGACGGAGGGGCCGGCACTTGATTGGAAGACTTCGCTTACTGTTAAAGCGCACGATATGGGTTTGGCGGATCCGGAGTACCGGATGTCGGTTTCTGGGCCGGAATATGCTCTAGTTTTTGAAGCGCGCGCGGTTTTGGCTAATGATGATGGCGACGAAGTGCTGGGTGTTGGAAGCGGATCTAGCAAACGCAAAGCGCAACTCGCCGCTGCTGAAGTCGCGTGGCACGCACTCGACGCGCGCGCGAATTCCACTAACGAGTAAATGCTCCAAACGCGAGACAGTAATCTCACAAATGGAGCGCAGAGCAACAATAAACCCTCCAAACACGAGATAAAATTCCCACGTTTGGAGCGCCACACCAGACCAAACCCTCCAAATGCGGGGAATCTGTCTCACGTTTGGAGCGCTGCGAGATAAGTAACACCCACCCCTCACAGAAAACAATCGCAAGAAAAAGAAAAACCCTGCCACCCGTCGATGGCAGGGTTTCTTATAAATACAACCTACTTGTTGTGTGCGGAGCGAATAGCTTCGCGATAAACGCGGCCGCGGAAAGTTCCGCAGGATGGGCAAGCCATGTGTGGGAATGCCTCAGAACCGCAGTTCGGGCAAGTCACAGTCTGCACGGCAGACGCCTTCCAATTAGCGCGACGCGAATGCGTATTAGCACGCGAGGTCTTGTATTTAGGCAGTGCCATAATTTTTCCTCTATTTCGTTCAATCGATTGAGCTTAAGCGTTCTGTATATTACAGCAAGCGCCGTACAATTCTCTCGAAAATGTTCTAAAAACAGATAACGTCGGCAATTAATTTTGTTTTTCAGATTGCTCAAGCTGCGCTTTTAATCCTTCCAAAGCCGCAAATCGAATATCCGTAACGTCGTGATGATGCTCCGGATTATCGTTAAGATTCTCACCACACTGCGGGCAAAGTCCGCGGCAATCCGGCTCGCACAGCGGCTGAAGCGGCAACTCGCTAACCATCGTGTCTCGAATAAGCGCTTCAATATCCGCAAAATCGCCGCCGCCAACTAGCGGATACACATTCCCAGACTCATCGTTTTCATCCCAAATTTGCGACTCGTCTTCGTCAACATCTTTGCCGTTCTTACGATTATCCGCGCGTTGCGAGCGCTCGTCCACATAAGGGAAGAATACGCAAACATCAACTTTCCAATCGCGGCGAAGTGGCATCAAGCAGCGCGTGCATTCCGCGTGCACAGGAGCCGTAATACTCCCCTGAAACATTAAGCCATCAACCACAGCATCAAAATCGCCATCAACCATAACGTCACTGCCTGGTTTTACGCCAATAACGCAATCTCCAATACCTTCCGGAGCTGGAAAAGCGCGGTGCAATGACATGCTACTACCAGCTCGCGCAGCCATTTGCGCAACTGGAACAGCCCATGGTGATTGGGAAGGATGCGAAGTCATTACTCATTCCTTTCGTCGTTGTCAGTATCTTCATACAATGATTCGCTAATATCGTTTTGCACATGCGCTGCAGCACGTCGACGATCTTCCAATACGCGCTGGCCTGCTTGAACGTCCTGCTCTAGCTTATCGAGCTGTTGCTTTAGGCCTTCCATAACAGTTGCACAATACTGATCCGCGCCTTGAGTGAGCTTGTCGGACTTTGCTTGCGCGTCGGAAAGAATATCGCGCGCCTTTTGCTTTGCCAAAGCCGTAACGTTTTCTTGACCTGCCAAGAATTGCGCACGTTCTTGCGCTTCGTCAATTATTTCCGCAGCTTGAGATTGCGCAGAAGAAACAATAGAATTTGCTTGCGATTGAGCAGTACGAAGCCTGCGCTCTGCTTCGCGCATTAACGCTGAAGCGCGCTCCAATTGCACAGGAAGCATATCTTTTAAGCGAGCTAATTGATCTACAAAATCATCGCGATCAATTTTTACCATTCCCGGCGCAAACAGAACGTTTTTTGCTTCCGAAAGCGTCGTTTCCATCGCGTCAATAATGTCGTAAACTGTGGTAAATTCTGCGCGACTTTTTGAACGAACTTCTTCGCTAACTGTATCCGAATTAATTTTTGACGAAACTGGCTCGTCTTCTTCGAAATTGATTGCGCCGCCGTCTTCGCGCTCTCGCAAATCTGGAAGTGGGAAAGATGAGATTGATGCTGCAGAAGTTGCTTTAGTACCGGCGTTACTAGCAGTACCAGCGTTACTTGCGTTACTTGCGCTACCTGCAGATTTAGAATCTTCCAAATCTACAGAATTTCCAAATGCAGCAACTGCAGAAGTTTCAGTATTATCCGCATCGTAGCTATCGTCACCAGCAGCATCAGCACCAGCACCAGCTATCAAATCGTCCTGCTTAGCAACCGAAAGATTATCTTGAGCATCTTCATCATCAGCAATCACTGGATGCAGCGGCAACTTTTGATTCCGCTCAACATGAACTTCGCGCTCCATTGTGTCGTCAGCCTCTGCAGGTAGACCAGCAATATCCTTCATATCGCTACTATTCTTATCAGTCATCCTCTGCTCTCCTGTCTCAATTGTTCAGTGTATCTGAATTATTGTTTCGATTTGACGATTGCTCAATAAAAAGCTTCTGTAATAAGGGTATTACGTTATCTGGAACCATACCAGTAACGTTTCCCCCGTGACGCGCCACATCTTTTACTACAGAACTTGATACATGCTCAAGTATAGGATCCGCCGGTAAGAAAAGCGTTTCAATACCAGCTAATTTGCGATTTACTAAAGCCATACCAAGCTCAGCTTCGTAGTCACCGTTTTGACGCAAGCCTTTTACGATTGCAGTTGCGCCAACTTTTGTGCAATAGTCCGTAATTAAGCCGGATGTTGATGCAACTACTATTTTTCCGCAACTTGCAGCACTTTCGCTAGATTTACTACTTTCGCTACTTTCGCAAGTATTATTCGATTTTTGCAAATCGCGCACAGCTTCTTTAATAATGTTCACGCGCTCGTCTTCGGAAAATAACGGCGTCTTCGCAGCATTAACCGCAACTAGCACATGTACTTCATCAAACAAATGCGTACAACGTTGTATTACGTCTAAATGGCCGGCAGTGACTGGATCATACGAGCCGGGGCACACAGCTATAGTCATGCTTTTAGAGTATCACCCATTTACTTAAGAGTAAAAAATATGCGACAAAATAATGTGTTTTATAATAATTTTTTAGGTGATTTTGTTGCGATAATGCTTTATGCTTGGGTTAAGCGAGATTGACGAGGAATTAGTTTTGCATTTGATTTTGAAAGGGATTCGATTATGTTTTCAACATTATTAGCAAATAGCGCACTTGATGCAACTATGGAAGCAGATTCGCAATCCACTGAGCCTGACTCCACATCCGGCACTAGCACTTCCGTTTTGGAGCGTCCGGAAGTTGAAGAAGACGCGCGCTTAGATGACGGCGGAAATGCAGATCGTTTTGCACATTACGTTTCTAAAGATCGCGTTGAAGAATCGCGCTTAACTGGCCGACCAGTAGTAGCTTTGTGCGGCAAAGTGTGGATTCCTCGCAGAGAAGCAAACGACTACCCTGTGTGCCCAGAGTGCAAGCGAATTTACGATGAAATTGGCAAGCTCGGTTTTTAAAAAACTTGGATTTTAAAAAACTCGACTTTCAAAAAACTTGTCTTTTAAATTAAAAAGCCTGACTTTAACAGCCAGGCTTTTTTAAATGCGTAATCTACAAAGTAAGTAAGTTACAAAATACGCAACTTACAAAATACGCAACTTACAAAACGTGAATTTCGGTTGGAATTGCAGGATCTCCACGCATCAAACTTTGCGCAGATAACGGCAAACGCTGCAACTGGCGAGCGCAATAATCTTGAGCGCGCATAATCGCGTCGTGACCCATATACTGTTCGTCAGCTTCACCGTCAACCATGTAATCAACAAGCAAATTCTCCCACGAATCTTCAGGCTTAAACTGGCGAAGCGCAACTTCCGAACCGGAAATTACACGTTCGCAATCAGCCACGCCGCAAGAATCGTTGCTGTAATCGTAAGAGCGATACGCAAACTTGCGTCCAGGCACAGTCGCCTTATTCTTCGACTTCTTCGCAACAGGCTGCATTACGCCATCCGCACCTTCGCGCTCAGTAAGCTTATAAACCATTGCGCAAGTTGGAGCACCAGAGCCTGTTACAAGCATTGTGCCAATTCCGTAAGAATCCACAGGCGCGTTTTGCAGAGAAGCAAGAGCGTACTCATCCAAATCGTTCGTAACTGTAATCTTCGTGTTTTTAGCACCTAAATCGTCAAGCTGATTTCTAACGCGACGTGCCAAAGCGCACAAATCTCCAGAATCAATACGAATTCCGCCAAGATCAGGTCCTGCAACTTCAACAGCGGTTTTTACAGCTTCCTCAATATTGTAAGTGTCAACAAGAAGCGTAGTTCCCTTGCCAAGAGCGGCAATTTGGGAAGTAAAAGCGTCGCGTTCGGTGTCGTGCACAAGAGTAAAGCAATGAGCTGCGGTGCCGATTGCCTTCAAACCGTAAAGTTTTGCTGCCAACAGGTTTGCAGTTCCCTTAAAACCGCCAATTACTGCGGCGCGAGATGCAGCAACTGCCGAATATTCGTTCGTGCGGCGGCCGCCCATATCCATGCAAGGGCGTCCTGCAGAAGCAGAAACCATGCGAGCTGCAGCAGACGCAACTGCGCAATCGTAATTAAGCACAGAAAGAAGCAAAGTTTCTAGCAAAGTGCACTCACCAAAAGTGCCTTCTACTTGCAAAATTGGCGAATCTGGGAAGAACATCTCACCTTCGCGATAACCGGAAATTTTACCGTGGAATCGGAAATTTTCCAGCCATTTAATAGTTTCGGCGCTAACAATTTTGCGATCACTTAAGAAACGCAAATCATCTTCCGAAAGACGGAACTTACGCAATTCTTCCAAAATGCGACCAGTTCCAGCAACAACGCCGTAACGACGACCCTGCGGCAAGTGGCGCGTAAAAATTTCGAATACGCACTTGCGATTTGCAGTGCCGTCCTTAAGAGCAGCGTCGAGCATTGTATATTCGTACATGTCCGTCATAAGTGCAGATGAAAGCTCAGCCATGATGTTCCTTTCAATAACGAACAAAATAAAAAAAAACCAGCTACTAATTACCAATTCTTTAGGAGTGGCGTATTACGCGCGAGTAGTTAATAAGTATTCACAACGTAACACCGTAATCATATTAGCTCTATCTACTGAGCTTGTTACTTGGATTATGTGGGAAACAGCGACCGCGACGATAAACCCTCCAAACACGAGAAAACGCTCGCGCTCTACGCGCTCGCTACGAAACTCGCGTTGGAAGTCCACTGGACTTCCAACCTGAGCGAGTTTCCACTCCGAGTTGCCTTCGCGCGCTACGCTTTAAGCGCTTCGGCAGGTCGTCGCGCAC
>CAMXYK010000014.1 GCA_947253155.1 uncultured Bifidobacteriaceae bacterium | reverse complement strand
CTTCGGCTCTGACGTCCGCCTTCGTTCAGTGCGAAAAATCTCAAATCTCTACCACGCTAATATTTGCAAGACAAGCCGCGAAATAAATAAATAGATATAAAAAAAGCGCCGGAAATCCGACGCTTCAAAAGTATTACGTGCCTAAACGTTCAGACACGCATCAACGCATTGCAAAAAGCAATTAAAGCAATTACTTGCGCTGGTGACGAGTCTTACGCAGCAGTTTGCGGTGCTTCTTCTTGCTCATCCGCTTGCGGCGCTTCTTGATGACAGAACCCATCTGAAGCCTCCATTCATATCTAAAGTGTGCAACTTGCCTAATGTTACACCGTTTTAACGACTTTGAACAGTATCGTAATTAATAACAGTTCTTTTTAAAGAAATTTACATTGGGAAGCTGTGATAAAAACGCTCTACTGCTTGCTTTGATCCAGTAATTTCAAAAACAGCTGTATCGTTTTGCCACAATGCGCTTGCTTGCGTTTTATCGTTTTCCGCAGTTCGCAATACGTAGCTACCAACGGTTTTTCCAGCAACTTGAATCTTGCCGCTTGCAACGTCGGAACCTTTAAGACCGTCAACTAAAGTCTCGTATTGCTTATTTGCAGAGTCGCGATTCGACCATTGCGCAACAGTTACAGACACTTCAGAATTGGCTTGTCCGGTTGAATATTTTACGTAATACTCTTCTAGCGGCGAAGATTCAGTCCAATTCGCGCTAGGAATCGCATCCACGCGCGCAAAATCAAGAACCGTATCTGGCATAGATTTTAAAAGCGCAGTTGACGAAGCCGGCAAAGGCTTAGCTTGTATAGAAGGCGTTTTCGGCATAGCAACATTGCTTTTAGTTGCTGCAGTTTCGTGATTAAGCGCCCACCCCGGCCACACAAAAGCTGAAAGCAACGCCAACACTACCACAACAGCAGCAGAAGCAACTACCACAAACAGCTTATTATGTGCGGAATTCTGAGCATTTTGCTCATTCATATTTAACGCGTTCATATTTGAAGCATTCGTATTCGACATACTTGCATTATGTCACATCACGATGACGCTCGGCGCGCTTAATACAGCCTTTTAAATTGCCACATAATCAGCGCGTCATTGTCTTTGAAAACGTATAGCTTCTAGATATGGCTAGTAAATCTCCCCTACACTATTTATGCTCCGAATGTGGCTGGAGCGGTTCAAAATGGTACGGCCGTTGCCCTGAGTGCGGCGAGTGGGGTACTGTAAATGAGTTTCGAGAAGCGAAAGTCAGCGGATTGTCGAGAACCACTCGCGCATCGAGGATGACGCGCGCAGGAAATATAGCAAGTGCAGGACGTGCAGAAAGTGCAACAACAGCAACCAAATACGCATCCGCAACAACATATGCAACATCAGCGCAACCAATAACCGCAATCAAAGCCGACGACGCAATGCGCATTCGCACAGGCTTCGGCGAATTTGACCGCGTTTTAGGCGGCGGCCTCGTTCCCGGTTCCGTAACGCTTATTGCAGGCGAGCCTGGAATTGGAAAATCAACTCTTCTTTTAGAATCAGCAGCAAATATTGCAAAACAAGCGAAATCAAATGGGAATCCCCCAGTTTTATACATTTCCGGCGAAGAATCAGCATCTCAAGTAAAGCTAAGAGCATCCAGAATTAACGCCGTAAACGACCACTTGCTACTCGCCACAACCGGCGACTTAGACACAGCTTTAGATCTTATTGAAGCACATCATCCAACGCTTGCGATTGTAGATTCTGCGCAAACGATTGTGGCACAAGGCGTTGATGGCATTACCGGCGGCTCTACGCAAGTGCGCGAAGTTGCGAGCGCATTAATTGATGTTGCTAAAGCGAATAATATTCCGATTCTGCTAGTTGGGCATGTTACTAAAGATGGGTCGATTGCCGGCCCTCGAACTCTTGAGCATTTAGTTGATACAGTATGCCAGTTTGAGGGAGATACGCAGACGGCTTTGCGCATGCTTAGAGCTGTGAAGAATCGTTTTGGGCCGACTGACGAAGTTGGTTGCTTCGATATGAGCGGCGAAGGAATTGAGGAAGTGCCGGATCCTTCTGGACTGTTTTTGAGTTCTAGCGGCAATTCTAACGAGTCTAGCGATTCTTCTAATGGCGATTCTAAAAACGAAGGTACTTGCGTAACGTTTACGCTTGAAGGCCACAGAAGTTTGCCTATTGAGATTCAATCGCTTGTTACAAATTCAGTTTTGCCAGCTCCTAGACGCGCAGTTTCGGGAGTAGACGCGAATCGAATCGCAATGCTTACGGCAGTTTTATATAAGCATGGTGGATTAAATCTTTTAGCGAAAGATATTTACGTTTCTACTATTGCTGGAGCGCTTGCAAAAGAGCCTGCTTGCGATGTTGCAATCGTTGCGTCTTTGGCAAGTTCTGCTAAGAATAAGCCGGTTAAACCTTTTACGTGTGCGATTGGTGAGATTAGTTTAACAGGACAAGTGCGTCCTGTGCCACGAATCGAGTCTAGGTTGCGTGAGGCAGCGCGTATAGGATACAAGCGCGCTGTTGTGTGTCAGACGCGCATCCAAACGCGAAATCAAGCGCGAAAGAAGATTGATATTCCGGGCTTGGAGATTATTGAAGTAAGTACTGTGCGCGATGCGTTGCAAGCGCTTGGGCTTTAGCACAACGAAACGCAATCAAACGCAAAAATCAGCGCAAAATCAGCAATCAAACTTCAGCTTCGGCACTAGTAATCGCGCGAACCTCTTCAACGTTAGCTTTAAGCATATCTTTCAACTCATCAACCGAATCGAAAGTGCGCTGCGGACGCAAGAAGCTAGCAAACTCAATGCACACGCGATGGCCGTACAAATCCTTCCAATCGTCGAATAAGCCGTACGCTTCAACAGTATGCTGCGCTTCTTCTTCGCCATCCTGATTAAACGTTGGCTTCGTGCCAATCGAAATCGCAGCCGGCCAACGCCATGGAGAATGCACGCCCAAATGAAGCTCGTCGCGACGCAAAACGCTAACATCCGGCACAGCATTCTTCGTTGCGCGCATATCGTTTTTATTATCTGAATCCAAATCAACAACCCAGCCGGCATAAACGCCATCAACAGGCACGTAGCCTTCGATTTTGCCGCCAAGATTTACAGTTGGGAATCCAAGCTCACGTCCGCGCTCATCTCCGTGAACAACGGTTCCTTCAACGCGATGCGGCTGATCCAAAATCTCACGAGCTGCCTTAACTCGCCCAGTTGCAAGCATCCAGCGCACATTAGTCGAGCTCCAAGCACGCACCTTCTTATTTTGCATGCTCTTGCTCCAAGCGCGATACTCCGCCTTATTCATGCCATCGGAAGGGTCAGCCGGATCCCCTTCGCTTTCAGGAACTTCGCGGACAATAGGATCTGGCACGCGAACATCTTCCGGACCTAAATCTTCTACTTCAATCAGCTCAAAAACGCCTGTTGCTTGCGACAATTCGCGAATCGCTTGAATATTTCCAGCACGGCGAGCGCCAAGGGCAGCATCCGAACCAAGCACTAATGCGCGCATACCAAGCTTTCCTACAAGCTGACCTAAGAAGAAACGGTACGATTTTGCAGCAAAAGCAAGGCTGTAGCGCACAATAACAACGTGGTCAACATCCAGTTCGGACATTACGCGCAAACGCTGGCGCACGCTTGTAAGCTCATCCGGATCTTCCGGAAGCTCCATGTTCATGTCGCCAAAGTCGTCATACAAATCTGGATTTGCGTGTACAACGCTCGGGCGCGGATCAAACATAATCACAACTGAAAATGCGCCATGACGGTGCGCAATATCAACCGTGCGGCGAATAACCTCACGATGCCCCTTATGCATACCATCAAATGCACCAATGGTAACAACCGCTTTACGTTCTGCACTTAGCGTCGGCCAATTAATCATGCCGTTAGCATCTGGTCGAATGTCGATGACCTTCATGATATCCTTACTATCCGCGTTGAAGCTTTATGTACGCAATACGTCTTGCGTAATTCCTTATTTTCAATCCTTAATACAGTTTACCAGTCTTCTGGCTTGCCGGAAATACCACAATTGGTTTGATTTGATTAGTTTTGCTATTTTTTGCTTGCTCAACTACCGCAACTACGTCATATTCATTCGTATTTGCAATACTAGCGTATGCTATTGCGGGATATTTTGCGAAATCTAAAGTATTTTCAAGCGAAATCCAACGACCGAAACGCAAGTCTTGAGCTTGAGTTTCGCTAATACAAATTGTTGGAAGAGTATGCTCGGAAGTTTCCATCATATTTAAGCAAAAATTAGGAAGCATATTATCCGCATCAAAACCATCTTGCGTAACTGCTTTCGCACGCTTTTGAAGATTTCCATTGCGATCGGTAAATTCGCGAGTTTCCGTGCGAAGTTTAAGAACGCGAGGATCTGTTACTGAAAAATCGCCAATGCTTGTGCGACGAAGCGAAATAAGATGCCCACCAATTCCAAGCAAACGCCCTAAATCGCGCGCTAAAGCACGAATATATGTGCCGCTACTGCAAGAAACAGTCGCGGTAATATCGCACACTTTTCTGCCGCTTTTGCCGTACGAAATACGCGGATTTGCAACACAAAAATCGCTAATTGTTATTTCACGAGACTCAAGCTCAACCGTTTTTCCTTCGCGAGCTAAATCGTATGCTCGCTGACCGTTAATTTTAATTGCAGAAAAAGCGGTTGGAGCTTGCAGGATTTTGCCAGTTAAGTTTTCTTTAATAACTTGCTTAATGCGCTCAAAAGCTTGGTTTGTAAGACCTGTATTGCAAGAATTAGCGAAAGAATTGCTTTCAGAAAGAAGCTTCGAAAGCACATCATCTGGAGATTTTGCAATAACTCCCGGCCCTACTTGTAGCTCACTTTGCGGCAAAACTTCGCCTTCAGCATCGTCTGTGGTAGTTGCTTCGCCCAAACGAATTATTGCTTCGTAAGTTTTGTTATGACCGAGCATGTAGTTAAGTAAGCGCGTTGCGTTGCCAAAACCTACGATTAGCAAGCCTGTTGCCATTGGATCAAGCGTTCCAGCATGACCTACTCGCTTCGTGTGCAAAAGATGACGCGCGCAGGAAACTACATCGTGACTTGTAACTCCCTGCGGCTTATCTACAAGTAAAAGACCGGAAGATGGAATTAATTGCGTCATATTAAATTGAGATTTTATTCGCGCGATTCGTCGGATTCTTCAGATTCGTCAGTTTCGGAAGATTCTTCAGATTCTTCGTCAAAATCGTCCTCAAAGTCGTCGTCTTCAAAATCCTCTTCAAAGTCGTCGTCTTCAAAATCCTCTTCAAAGTCGTCGTCAGACTCATCGTCTTCATCGTCTTCATACGGCTTTTTATAAGGATCCGATTCACCAGCATACTTAGCATTTTCGCGCATTCTAGCTAACTCTTCGTCACGACGACGAGCAGCAACCAGAATATCCTCAATCTCATGCGCTTCCGTAGGAACTTCGTCATAAACGAACTGCAATTGCGGAGTTAAGCGCAAGCCAGCTTTCGCACCAACCAAAGAGCGCAAACGCCCGTGAGCCTGCTGCAAAGCTTGAGCTGCACGCTGACGTTCGCCCTGCTCTTTTCCAGCGTGACCAAGCTGAGTCCAGTAAACTTTTGCAATTTGCAAATCGTTAGTAACTCGAACTTCCGTAATAGTCACGCTAGAAAGTCGCTTATCGTGCAATTGCGATTCCATATTAGAGGCGATTACGCGCTGAATTAATGCTGCAATACGAGCAGCTCTAGGATTCGTTCCTGCCATAATTACTTGCGCTCAATCTGCTTCATTTCAAAGGTTTCGATTATGTCGCCAAGCTCAATGTCGTTGAAGCTTCCAAGGTTAATACCAGCTTCGTAACCTTCGCTGACGGATTGCACATCGTCCTTGAACCTTCGCAAGCTGGAGATTTCCAGGTCGTTGACTGTAGCAACGCCGTCGCGCAAAATACGGCACTTCGTACCGCGCTTGACTTCGCCGTCTTGAACCATAACACCAGCAATATTGCCGAACTTGGAAGAACGGAAGATTTCGCGAATTTCGGAATGCGAAGTAACAACTTCTTCAAACTCAGGCTTAAGCATACCCTTCAAAGCAGCTTCAATATCTTCAATTGCCTTGTAAATAACGGAGTAGTACTTAACTTCCACGCCCTCGCGCTCTGCCAAATCAGCAACCTGACGGTTTGGACGAACGTTGAAGCCAATAATCACAGCCTTATCAACTGTTGCCAAGTTCACATCGTTCTGAGTAATTGCACCAACACCGCGGTGAATAACCTGGATTCCAACTTCTTCAGAAACCTCAATCTTCATCAAGGAATCTTCCAAAGCTTCCACAGAACCGGAAGAATCACCCTTAATAACAATGTTCAGCATGTCAACTTCAGACTTAGCGAACTGTTCCTTAAGGCTTTCAAGAGACACAACCTTGCGGCGCTTCGCAAGCTGAGCTGCACGCTCTGTAGCTGCACGCTTCTCGGCAATTTGACGAGCAGAACGGTCGTCGGAAGTAACCAAGAACAAGTCGCCTGCGGTTGGAACAGAAGTCAAACCAAGCACCTGAACAGGAGTGGATGGAGCCGCATCCTGCAAGTGATTGCCGTTTTCGTCGAGCATAGCGCGCACGCGGCCGTAAGAAGTGCCAGCAACAATAGAATCACCAACGTGAAGAGTACCCTGCTGCACCAAAACAGTAGCAACAGCACCGCGACCCTTGTCGAGTCGAGCTTCAATAGTTGCGCCGCGAGCATCCATATTTGGATTTGCTTTAGGATCAAGCTCAGCGTCAGCAGTCAACAACACTGCTTCAAGAAGCTTATTGACGTTAGTGCCCTGCTTTGCGGAAATATCCACAAACATGGTGTCGCCGCCGTACTCTTCAGCAACCAAACCGTACTCAGTAAGCTGACCGCGAACCTTATCTGGGTTAGCGCCTTCAACATCAATCTTGTTTACAGCCACAACAATTGGCACGTGAGCCGCTTGAGCGTGGTTAATTGCTTCAACAGTTTGAGGCATAACGCCGTCGTCTGCTGCAACAACAAGAATTGCAACGTCTGTAAGCTCAGCACCGCGAGCACGCATAGCAGTAAACGCTTCGTGGCCTGGAGTATCGAGGAATGTAATCTTACGAGGCTTGCCTTCAAGATTTACAGTTACTTGGTAAGCACCAATTCGCTGCGTAATACCGCCAGCTTCGCGATCAATAACATTCGACTTACGGATGGTGTCAAGCAAGCGAGTTTTACCGTGATCAACGTGACCCATAACGGTAACAACAGGCGGACGAGACTGCAAATCGTCATCTTCTTGCAACTCTTCTTCATCCAAATCGATGTCGAATTGCTGCAAAAGCTCTTTATCTTCTTCTTCAGCGGAAACAATATTGATATTCCAGCCGATTTCTTCACCCAAAATCTGGAATGTTGACTCATCCAAAGACTGTGTAGCAGTTGCCATTTCACCCAAGTGGAAGAGCACAGTTACCAAAGCTGCTGGATTGACATCAATCTTTTCTGCCAAGTCAGAAAGAGTTGCGCCTTGGCGCAAACGAATAGTAGCGCCATTACCCGAAGGAATACGCACGCCGCCAATAACTGGTGCTTTAAGCTCTTCGTATTCACGACGCTTCGCTAAACGGTTCTTACGAGCCTTAGAGGACTTGCCGCCCTGGCGACCGAATGCGCCTGCAGCACCAGCCCTACCGCGACCGCCGCCGCGAGATGGGCCGCCATTAGGAGCACCAGCAGCCGCAGCTTGGAAGCTTGCACCTTGAGCTGCAAAACGAGATTCTGCAGATGGGCGGCTCGAAGCGGATCCTGCACCACTGCCTGAACCGCCACGACGCTGACCCGACCATTGCGAAGAACGACCTGCGCCTTGACCTTGAGCAGAACGGCCGCCGCGAGAACGATTGCCGCGCTCCCCACGCGAACCATTAGCTGCACCTGCGCCAGCTTGACCTGGACGACCTCCTCGACCATCTTGTGCGCCTGGACGAGACATTGGATGAGGACGAGGAATATCTCCAGGTGTTGGAGCGTGCATGCCCTGCTTACGGCTAAACGGATTATTGCCCGGACGTGGAGCCGCAGCACCTGCACCCTGAGCGCCCTGATGAGGACGTGGGCGTGGAGGCATTTGCGAACGATCGCCACGAGACTGCGACTGGCCTTGAGACTGACCCTGTGGCTTTTGCTTGGACTCACCGCGGTTTTCGCGGTTTTCACGATTTTCGCGATTTTCGCGGTTTTCTTTGCGACGTTCTCCGCCCTTAGCTTCAGAACCAGCTGCACGAGAATTATGATTTTGACGAGGCTGATTTACACCCGGCTTTGGTGCATTATGCGCATTTGCAGCATGCTCGCGTTTTTCTGCAGCAGACGCAACAGACGCAACAGAAGCAACAGAAGCAACAGAAGTATCCTCAGAAGATGCAGTCGCTTTATGCGCTGCAGCTTGGGATTTCGCCTTCGTAGCATTAGCTTTAGATGCATTTGAAGATTTTGCAGATTGATTACCATCTGCTTCTAGCGCCGATTGCAAACGACGCACTACTGGAGCCTCAACTGTTGAAGAAGCGGACTTAACAAATTCACCCATGCTCTTCAAACGCTCCAACACGGTTTTACTGTCTACGCCAAATTCCTTGGCCAGTTCATACACGCGCTTTTTAACCACCCAGTGTTCTCCTCTATCTGTGACAGCGCTAGCGCGCGCGGCCACTTTACATTATTGCGAGCTTAGCTTATTTAAGTTAATTATTAATCAACCTATTTAAGCATTAGCAGAATCTGCTTCAGATTGTGCATTCTGTGCATTTTGCACGCTCTGTGCTTGAGCTGCAGCAACCTTCTTAGCATGCTCTTCAGCCGATTCAATACCAATCTTCCAACCAGTCAACTTTGCAGCCAAACGAGCATTCTGACCTTCCTTGCCAATAGCAAGCGAAAGCTGAGCATCGTGAATAAAAGCAACCGCAGTCTGATTCTTTTCACTTACAACTTGCACTTGCGTAGCAGTTGCAGGAGAAAGCGCTGCAGCAACAAACTTGGCTGGATCATCTGACCAATCAACAATATCAATCTTTTCTTGACCCAAGTTCTCCATTACAGCACGAACGCGAGAACCGCCAGGACCAATCAAAGCACCCTTTGGATTAACTCCTTCAGTATTTGCACGCACTGCAATCTTTGTGCGAGCTCCTGCTTCACGAGCAATCGCCATAATCGAAACAGCACCAGAAACAAGTTCTGGAACTTCACGCTCAAACAAGCGACGAACTAATTCAGGATGCGACCTAGAAACCACAATTTCTGGTCCACGAAGACCACGTGCAACATTAACAACATACACACGAATGCGTTCACCATGGCGGTAACGCTCTCCTGGAACTTGCTCACGACGTGGCAAAATCGCCTCAACATCACCAACAGCGACGTGAATGTTAGTAGTATCTTTTGCATCCTGCTGAATAATGCCGTTAATCAACTTGCCTTTTTGACCAGAAAAAGCGCCAAATACGCGATCGTCTTCTGCCTTACGGAAAATCTGACTAATAACTTGGCGAGCTGTTGCTGCAGCAAGACGGCCAAAATCGCGAGGAGTATCATCATACTCTTCGCCCAAAGTTGGTGAAGGATACGGGTTATCTTCAGTAGGCTCACCAGGAATTTCATCCCTAGCCCACACAGTGAACGAACCTGCGCGTTCGTCCAATTCAACTCGCACATGCTTTGCAGGATGAGCGGTTTTCATATACGCAAGACGCAAGGCCTCGGCGAGCGCCTCGTCCAGCTCCTCGGCATTAATCCCCTGCTGTGCCGCAAGCTGATGCATTCCCGCCAAATCCAATTCCATCGCGCACGTCCTCTCGTTATAACGCATTCATTTATGATTATTATTTTTGCAACTAGTATTACGCAATCAGTTACAATGCGAATATTGGTCACAGTCAGTGGCTATTTTAGTAGATTATGCAGACACTTTATGTTTTGTTAAAAGCCATGCTCAAGAACGCAAAGCGCAAGATTACTATAATATTTGTTTTTATTCTTTGCGCATCGTCAACATCTATATTAAGCGCTTGTGGCACATTGCAAAACATTCATGTTGATCACACGACTCACACTGCAGCACCAGAAAATGCTTGCGCAAAAGCATACAGGATTGCTCAAAAAAATCAGCATGCGATTAATAGCGACGCAAAAAACGCAACAATTGAAGTGTGGAAAAATGCTGCTGAAAACTGGAAAATTGTGGCTCAGCAATGCCCTGGAAGATTAAGCGAAAGTATTGTATATAGCGCACAAGCGCAATGGGCAATGCTTGAAAACGAATCATCACAAGACAAAAATTCAATAACTCAACAAACTCAACAAGAAGAATACGATTCTTATATTCAATTGCGCGAAGTTTTAGATCATTACGAAAACTTTAGATGGACGCATCAGCCACTAGCTCAAGCAGCGGCAGCAGAAGACAAGCTTGCGTTTATTTTACAAACTTTAGCTGCAAAAAAAGTTCCCGAAATATCGTTGAAATATAGCGATATAGCAGCGACTAATGCAGAAAGTCTAATGCATGCTTCAGCAAAAGGCACAGATTTGCGCAAAAAAGTATACGATATTCCACAAAAAGTATTAGAAAGCGGAATAGCACATGATGCATTAAGCGGAAAAGACTTGCCAAGTGTAGCAATTGCGTATATGGATTGCGCGCGCGAAGAGCTTGAAGCACTACAGCAAGTTATAACAATTACTGCTACTGAGAAAAATAAAGCGATTGCGAATAATACGAATAGTGCAAGTCAAGATAGTAATGATAGCAACGAAAATAACGAAAGTAACGAAAATAGCGCAGATGATTACGATGAAGTAACCTACGACGCCAATGGCGATGCTAGTATCGACGAAAATACCGCTATTCGTGCGCATCAAGCATTCAAAAATGCAATCGTTGACTTAATTACATCGCGATTGTTGCGCGCATATGCACTTGGCTACCCAACAGATACAAGCCTAATTCTTAAGTAAGCTGATTCAACTAAAAGTAGCACCGTTACTAACTCAGTCAACCGACTGAGAAAATAACGATAATAAGCAAAATACCGTTACTAACTCAGTCAGGTAACTGAGAAAATAACGGTAATTGACAAAACACCGTTAATAACTCAGTCAACGAACTGAGTTATTAACGCTCAAACCGAATTGCTATTAAATATTCGTGCAATCCTTGCTTTTATTCTCCAGCGCCTTCAGTACCTTCCGCACCTTCAGCAGCTTCAGTACCTTCCGCACCTTCAGCACCTTCAGCACCTTCAGCACCTTCAGTACCTTCCGCACCTTCAGCACCTTCCGCACCTTCAGCAGCTTCAGTACCATCAGCTTCTGCAGTTTCTGCATCTGCGAGCGCTTCTTTACTAGCATCCGCTTTTGCAATCGCACGTTTCCTAATCAGAATGAGCCTTGCCAAAGTCACAACGCATGTTGCTACAAGAACTATTGCAACTAAAACAGCAATAACAAGTAACACTGGGTTTCTTTTGAAAGCTTGTTCCACTACCGACATTATGCCAGAAGTTTTTTCCGACGCATTTTCTGCAGCGTTATTATTTCCGTTTTTGCTGGAATCTTTTTTATGATTTCCGAGCGAGCATTGCGAAGGCGGATCTTTTTTCAGTGTCTTAAATGTTGGCACTTGCACAGCATTATTGTTGAAGTAGATTGCACTGCCGTTCTTATAATCCGCGTGAAGACCTACATAAGTAGTTTGCACATCAATGTCTACTGGCTTGTCCGCGGTGCCATCTTGTAGAGAGATTTTACTCCCAATCCAACGCATAAGTGTGAATGTGTCAATAAACGGCTTAATAGGGTCAGTCACTTCGCCTTTTTCAACACGAACTACTTCACTTGGGTCGCCAATATTTTGCGTATTGGTGTATGTAGTTGCTGGCATAGTGCTAACTGTAACTTGCGCATGTCCTTTTTTCTTTGTTGGAAGTTTGTCTGGGAAGTTGTAGTTATAGTAATCTTGTCCGCGAACGTATCCGCTTGCTGGATCATCACTAAAGAACGGTATAGTAAGTTCACGTATTTTAAAACCGTCTTTTGAAGAATTCTTCTTTTTATCCTTATTTTTATTTTCATTTCTATTATCAACAGGGTCAACATCGCCGATATCGTAAGATATTGAAAATCCCAGAAGGCTATGCGACGTTACCATTATTTGTGAGTATTTTCTTACGTAAACGATGAATGATATCTTTTTAAGATCTTTGACATTAAAGAGTTCATAGTCAAAGGAGACAGTTGCACTGTGAGCTGCAATATCTTTAACTTTTACGTTGGTTATTTTTGCAGCGTCATTTTGACCCAGCCAATACCTTTTTTCTTCGCCTTTTCCAAGATGCATCATAGATGTGATAACATTTGGCTTTACTTCAGGGTAGGTGTCTTCTTCTGCATGCGCACAAGTAGGGATTCCTATTACAATGCTTGCAGCACATGCGAAGGTTAGAAGTGCTTTAGTAAAACGCTTCATAATAGCTTCTTTCGTTCATTGTATAAATAACGTTTTGTATAAGTTTTGATAACAATACGCTAAGTTATTTAATCGTTAATACGGTCAATTAAGTTGATTATTTATATTTACTTGTATATGTAAGATTCGTTGCGTAAGACTGCTAATTATTCGAGTCGTATCCTAATTTATCGTTAATACGATCAGTTATGGTTCTTTGCATATCATCAAGTATGTCGTATGCGTTGCCTCTATTAAGAGTCTTCCTGTATATAGAGTCCTCTAGTCTGCCGAAACCGTATAAAATCATAAAAAGATCACTATTGCTAAGTGGTTGCTTTATTGAAGCTTTTTCTACGGTTTGCATTTGAGCACTTGCTGCAGGATCTTTAGCTACGAAGCTCTTTAGAGACTTATCGCTTGGCACGATTTTTTGCAATTCATACGCTTTTTTCTGAGATTCAGTTGAGCCAAGGAATAAAGCAAATTTTTCTGCTAACTTGCGATGTTCTGATTCTTCGTTATAGCCAATAGCTTGAGAGTCTGCGCTTTGCTTCAGTTGATATTCGACTGTAGCCGAAGGATATGCAGGATTATTAGCTAAATCTGTGCGAATTGTAGGCAGTGTTGTAGCAGCAAAATTTTTACCTAAAATCTTTTTGACTTCTTTTTCATCCCAAATTCCAGAGACATATGCTGCGGCACTACCGTCCCTCAAAGCTTTAATACCTGTATCGCTTACGGCATTAATAAAGTTTGGGTGATTAACAAGATCCGCAAGGAATTGAGTAGCAGGGTAACATTCTTCACTAAAGTCCGCGCTGCTTACTGTATCCATTCCTGGTTTAGAATGACCAAACTTAATGCATGAATCAAGATAGAAGCTTGAAAGAAGGGTTTCGTCTTGTAGATTGATTGCAACTTTCTGCTTTTTCAATATTGCATTAAGAGATTTCGCATCATTTTCTGAAATCTTAGACTTGTCATAGTACATAAACCAAGCATTACTCGTGTATGGCACGCCGTAATACTGGCCATCCTTTAATACTGAATTAAGTAACGGATCAGGATTCTGCTTTTTAATCTGTTTTTCACTTTCTTTACTTAACTCGCCAATAACACCTGTCTTAACCAAGTAATCCGTTTTAATACTTGGGAATAGAAAAACATCAGCTGAAATTTGTGGGGCATTTTTATTTTCAGGAGCCATATATGGCACATCGAATTGCTTAATAGGCTTATTTTTAAACGTAACTCCTGGATTTTCTTTGCTGAAAGCATCTTCCATAGTTTGAATCCAGCCGCCCTTTTTCAAGAGTTTTTCAGGCGCCAAAACAGAAAGCTGAATTGATTTTCCAAACTTTGGCAGGCTACCGCATGCTGTAACAGACAATAGCGTAACTGTAGCTAGCATTAAGCCAAGTGTTTTTCTTATGTATTTTCTATTCGCCATGCTTACCTCCCAACATCGAGTTTTGACTTGCACTCTGGCGATATTAAGCAAGTGTACGCCTATATAAATATGTCTTAATGCGCGGTTTTGTAGTTTTTGTACATTCAATGTACAAAAAATCGTACATCCGATGTACAAAAAATACGAAACTGCGGGGTTATAGGCCAAAAGTGTGTAAAATAAGCCCATAACCCTTACGGCAGTAAGGATTATGCTATATCGAATGTGGGTTATTTCTTTAGTTGCTGGAGCATCTAAGTAAGGATTGTACGAATATTTAATGGCAATTCGGCTTGAGTGTTACTAGCTCAGTTCGTTAGCTGAGATATTAACAGTGTTTTGCCAATTACCGTTATTTTCTCAGTTCGCTGACTGAGTTAGTAACGGTGTGTGAGCTGTGAGTGTTATTTTCTCAGTTCGCTGACTGAGTTAGTAACGGTGTTTTGCCAATTACCGTTGTTTCCTCAGTCGGCTGACTGAGTTTTTAACAGTGTTGAGGCTGTGACTTATACTCGCAGAATATTCATCAGCTTAGCTTTACACACTTTTTGGCCTATAACCCCCAACCTGAGCAAGCTCGGCGAATTAAAAAAGCCTAAAGCAAAAACAACCAAACTAATCTGCCCTGCCTTCGTCTTTATCAACGAAGGCAGACCTCACTTTCACTGAAAGTGCACTGCACTTTCAGTTTTGAGAAAGCTCGGCAGAATAAAAAAGCTTCAAGCGCGAAATACGCTTGAAGCTTATTATTCTGCGGATGAAGCGAGATTCGAACTCGCGGAGGATTTTACCCTCACACGCTTTCGAGGCGTGCTCCTTAGACCGCTCGGACATTCATCCACATGCAATTTGGCGCAACAAAAGCGCGCACAAACGCAACTTTTCAATTGTAAACCATGCCGCGAATATAAATTCATGGCGAGTTGAAACGCTATAATTCAGCAGAATCACGGCGAGCACGAATCTGTTCCGCGCGCGACGCAAGTTCATCATCCGGCGGATACGCCACATACTCCAAAGTCAACCCTTGCGGCGCAATCGGACCCGTAGAACCTTCACGAACCGGCGTATTAATCTTCTCAGAAAGCCAATCAAGAGAACGCTTACCGCGCCCAATTTGCACAGACGCGTTCACAAGCGAGCGCACCATGTTATGCGCAAAAGCGTCAGCCACAATCGTAAACTCAATCAAACCCTGCTCAACAGGCGGCACACAACCAGTGCCAAGCTCAACGCGCGCATCTTCCGAACTTTCACCAACGCGCTCCCAACGCGCTTCAATAACCTTGCGAATCGTAGTGCCTCCAGGATTCGGGCGAGCAAAAGAACCAAAATCGTGAAGCCCAATCATAAGCTGCGCAGCCTGATTCATAGCATCAACATTCAGCACATCGTCAAGCTGCAGCACAAATCCACGCATGCGAGGATCGTGATTAGATTTACAAGAACCATCCGAAATTCGATACACGTACGTGCGCTCCAACGCAGAAAACCTAGCATCAAAGCCGCAAGGAGCAACACTTACGACGTGTAGCGAAATATCTTGCGGCAAAACGTGACGCAACCTGTACTCAAGAGCGCCAACCGCGTCAAGCTCAGTATGCCCAATGCAATTTTGCAACAAATCATCCGAAACATCCAAATGGCAAACTTGATGCGACGCATGCACGCCTGTATCCGTGCGTCCCGCAACAGTCAGACGCAAAGGATGCGAAATATCGTCTTTCGGCACGCGCAAAACCATGTGCAAAGCCGACTCAATTTCGCCTTGAACTGTGCGCAAAACCGGCTGCTTAGCCCAACCATAAAATCCGCCGCCATCATATGCCAAATCTAAGCGAAGTCGCATTCAAAACCTTTCAAAACAGACCTTCCAACAGACCTTCCAACAGACCTTCCACTAACTTTTCTTATCCGAAGACCCACCCGCAAGCGCAAAAGCACTCATCACGCTACGAATCAGCTCATGAGTCTTTGAATCCATATGCATTGCAACCTTCAATAATTTAGGAACAACTTCTGACCAATGCAAAGCCATTTCATCAAAAGTTGGGTAACCTAAATTACTAAAAATGCTGTAAACGCTGTCAATCCTGCGCTTGCGCTCCTCAAACGGCAAATTCATCATCCATTCGTTCGCTGCTTTAGAAACTGCCAGCGCGCGCGGAGTTACGCAATCGCAGTAATCAAAATCGCCATTCTTAACCTTCCAATACATGCCAAAATGTTGCATTAAGCCAATAGAATCGGCAGTCGTAACTTTATACGGCACCCCAGTATCCATAATCAGCCCAATAAAAGCAGACTGAGGCACAACTTTTTCGATTCTTCCAGAAACGTTCTCAAAAACTGCCGGATCAACAACATCCGAACCAAAGCTAGGGCCGTCCATTGAATATATTTTTGATATAAGATTGCCGAGTTCTTCATTTTTTGCGTCTAATCGCATAGACGCGTAAGCCGCCATATTTCCGCCTTTTGAATGGCCTGCAACTATAATATTCGGCTTGCTATTTTCTTGATTTGACGGAGAAGATTTTTTAAAGCGCGCAAAAAGTTTTTGCAAAAAGTTTTTATTAGAAGAACTCTTGCTATAGCGCTGAACTACCGAATCCAAGTATTCCGCCGCAGACTCTTGCGCTGGAACCGGACAGCGGAAAGCCATGTTAAAATCTTCTTTCCACCCAACAAGCGTGTTGTCAGTGCCGCGATACGCCACAACAATCGTATGCGGATTGTCAATTCCCTCACACTCGCTAAGGTCAAAAGTCATGCCAGCAAACTGCTGCTCGCGAGAATCGTCAATATTCGACTCATCAAAACGCTCAAGCTGCTCCCCTACGCGCATTCCTCTATAGCGCGGACTTGCAACTACCGCAAAAAGCAGCTTCTTGCGGAACCTGTCGACTTTAACAGATCCCGAAGAAAACATGGATGAAAAATATTCACACTGCAATAATTCAGCAACGGGAACAGTAGAAATATTCTTAGAATTTGCATCGTATTGCGGCACAGATTTCGGCATATTTATATAAGCTAATTCGCACAAAATCAGCGCATCTACAGCATTAAATTTTCGCTGATCAAAGGTGCGAAAATCGTTACGCAACAAATCAAGAATATTCGACATAATTTAATAATAATACAAAAAAACGGATCGAGGAATTAACCTCGACCCGTTATAGCAATTCTTCAAATAAGCGATTAAACGCTTAATTTTAAGATTTACTTACCGATGCGTAAAGCTGGATTTCCAACTACTCGGCAGCTTCTTCTTTAGCTGCTACTTTAGTAGCTGCTTCAGCTTCTTTCACAACAGCCTTCTTTGGGCTTACTGGCTCAGTTACGAGCTCAATAATAGCCTGAGGAGCGGTGTCACCACGGCGTGGAGCAATCTTCACGATACGGGTGTAGCCACCTTCACGCTGCTTCATCTGCTCAGCAATCTGAGTGAAAAGAACGTGAACTACGGACTTGTTGCGAATCACGCGCAACACGCGACGGCGTGAATGCAAATCGCCGCGCTTAGCGAATGAAATCAAACGCTCAGCAAGCGGACGAAGACGCTTTGCCTTTGGCAACGTCGTCACGATACGACCGTGCTGGAAGAGGCTGGTCGCCATGTTGGCCAGCATCAGGCGCTCATGAGCCGGGCTAGAAGCCAGACGAGGGCCTTGTTTCGGTGTAGGCATTATTACTCCTTATTGTCGCATCATTCAGGTGGGCATCAACCCGAACATCCGAATGTTACGACGATTGCAGATGGACTTTACTCGTCTTCAGGCGAGAAGAAAGTGCCACCTTCGAGATTATTGGCGTCGAAGCCAATCGGCGAAGCCTTCAAAGACAGACCCATAGTCTGCAACTTTTCTTTGACCTCATCGATGGATTTCATGCCGAAATTACGAATATCGAGCAAATCCTGCTCAGTGTGAACTACCAGTTCGCCGACTGTATGAATACCCTCGCGCTTTAAGCAATTGTAGCTGCGCTGAGTAAGATTCATTTCTTCAATCGGTATAGCCAACTGAGAATCAGATTCATCACGAGTTGGCGCTGGACCAACTTCTACACCTTCGGCCTCAACGTTAAGCTCACGGCAAAGACCGAAAAGCTCTACCAAGGTCGAACCAGCGGATGCAACAGCATCGCGCGGTGTAATAGCTGGCTTGGTCTCCACATCCAGGATGAGCTTATCGAAGTCCGTGCGCTGTTCCACGCGGGTAGCTTCGACCTTATAGCTCACCTTCAAAACTGGTGAGTAGATCGAATCCACAGGAATGCGGCCGATTTCGCTGTTCTCCTGCTTGTTCATCTGAGCTGGCACGTAGCCGCGACCGCGTTCAACAGTAAACTCAATTTCAAGTTCACCATCTTCGGCGAGTGTAGCAATATGCAAGTCAGGATTGGCAATAGTCACACCAGCTGGAGGAGTAATGTCTCCAGCAGTAGCTTCACCTTTACCATTCTTGCGCAAATACATCACTACAGGCTCGTCGTACTCACTGGTGAGCACGATGCCCTTGATGTTCAGCAGAATTTCAGTGACATCTTCTTCAACACCTGGCAGAGTCGTAAACTCATGCAAAGCTCCGGAAATGCGTACCGAAGTAACGGCAGCACCTGGAATGGAGCTCAACAAGGTACGACGCAGCGAATTGCCGAGAGTGTAGCCAAAACCTGGTTCCAACGGCTCAATAATAAAGCGAGAACGCTGGGGATTCAGTGGTTCCTCGGTAAGTGTCGGACGCTGTGCGATAAGCACTTTGGTATCCTTTCAGCTTCTGGTCGGTGGTGCACTCGCCGCCCATAAGCGGGTTGGATGGATGGATTCGTAAGAGTGCTCAGACGCGGCGACGCTTTGGTGGGCGTACGCCGTTATGCGCTTGCGGGGTGACGTCGGTAATAGAACCAACTTCGAGACCCGCGGACTGGAGGGAACGGATAGCGGTTTCACGACCGGAACCTGGACCCTTAACAAACACGTCAACCTTCTTAAGGCCATGCTCCATTGCTTTACGAGCGGCAGACTCAGCGGCCATACCTGCAGCGTAAGGAGTCGACTTACGGGAACCCTTAAAGCCGACATCACCACCGGAAGCCCAAGAAAGGACTGCACCGGATGGATCGGTGATGGAGATAATCGTGTTATTGAATGTTGATTTAATATGCGCCTGCCCAACCGGTACCGACTTGCGGTCCCGGCGACGCGGCTTGCGCGAGGCTTGCTTTGCAGCTGCCATTGACCCTCGTTTCCTAATGACGAATGAGTTGGTATGTCTAGACGATGGAAATGTATCCGTGGCCTAGAGCCGACCACCGACTACTATCGGGTGGCCTTCTTCTTCCCGGCGACAGTACGCTTTGGACCCTTACGAGTACGAGCATTAGTCTTGGTACGCTGACCACGCACAGGAAGACCCTTGCGATGACGCTGGCCTTGATAGCAGTTGATCTGAATCTTACGACGGATGTCGGCGTCGACTTCACGACGCAAATCGCCTTCAATCTTGTAATTAGCTTCAAGATAATCACGCAGGGTGATCAGCTGTTCATCCGTAAGATCCTTGACGCGAGTGTCCGGATTAACACCGGTCGCGGCAAGCGTTTCCTTAGCGCGAGTGCGGCCAACACCAAAAATGTAGGTGAGGGCGATCTCAATGCGCTTCTCATTTGGAATATCTACTCCGGCAAGACGTGCCATTGTAATTCCTTTACTGTTACGCAGGTCGTGCACCAAGTCTTCCGCATTATCTGCGGCCTGGGCCTGCGCACCCAGGGTTCAGCTTTTGCTGTGACTCAGCGCCTTATTCTATGTATTCCGCGATGGAAATCTGCTCAGCCCTGACGCTGCTTATGACGTGGGTTAATGCAGATCACCATGACGCGGCCGTGACGGCGGATCACGCGGCAGTTTTCGCAGATCCTCTTCACGCTAGGGCTGACCTTCATGGTTTTCCTTTGCTTGTACCTTTACTTATAACGGTACGTAATACGTCCGCGGTTCAAATCGTATGGACTCATCTCCAGCACTACACGATCTTGCGGAAGAATGCGAATGTAATTCTTGCGCATCTTTCCAGAAATCGTCGCTAGTACGATGTGCTCATTCTCGAGCTGAACACGAAACATCGCGTTCGGCAGCGCTTCGACTACCTTGCCTTCGACTTCAATCACACCGTCTTTTGCCATGAGCCTCGTTCCGTTCCTTGGATATACTACTTTGCGCATCCGAAGACACGCCAATCTTCTATAATACAGGAAATGCGCCCCTTACAACACTCGGCGTGTCGAATAGGGCGCATTGCGTGAAATTTTAATAACTTACTAAATTAATTTGTTACTAAATTAATTTGTTACTAAATTAATTTAGCGATTCGACGATGCGATTATTAATTTCCTTAATATCGCCAACGCCATCAACTTCAACCAACTGACCGCGGCTTTCGTAAATATCAAGCAACGGAGCGGTTTCCTTTTCGTACGTTTCCAAACGCTTAGCAATAACTTCAGGAGTATCGTCAGAACGACCCTGCTCTACAGCTCGCTTTTGCATACGCTCAAGCAAAACCTCACGCTCAGCTTCAAGAGCAACAACGTGATCAAGAGGAGTGCCGAGATCTTCCAACATGCGATCCAATGCTTGAACCTGGGAGGCGTTACGTGGGTAACCGTCGAGAATCCAGCCGTTCTTAGCATCATCTTGAGCAAGACGATCCTTAACGATAGTATTCGTCAACTCATCTGGAACCAGCTCGCCTTTATCAAGGTAACCCTGAACTTGCTTACCAAGCTCAGTCTGATTCTTCAGATTGTAACGGAAAATATCGCCGGTAGAAATTGCTGGAATACCGTAATGCTCACTTAACAAAGCGGCTTGGGTTCCTTTACCTACGCCTTGCGGACCCATAATCAGCAATCGCATATTATCTCCTTGATTCTTCACAAATTAATTTACTTACTTAGATATTTGCTTTTGATCCTCATGATTGAACAAGAAACCAGCGTACTGGAACTGCTCAGTCTGAGCCTTTGCTTGACGCAAGGTATCCAAACCAACGCCTGCAATAATCAAGATTGTTGTACCGCCGAATGGCAACTTTGTATTCAAATGCAAAGCCATAATCAAAACGGTAGGAATTAATGCAACGAAAAGCAAGTACACAGCGCCAACAGTATTCAATCTGTTCATAACATAGCTCAAGTAATGGCTTGTGGCACTACCAGCACGAATGCCAGGAATAAAGCCACCATACTCCTTCATGTTATCTGCGCTTTCGTCAGTGTTGAAAGTAATCTCCGTGTAGAAGAAGCAGAAGAACACAATCATTACTGTGTAGAAAGCAATGTACCAAGCAGAAGTGGAATTAGCTAAGTTATCTTCAATCCAATTAACCCATCCCTGCTTCTTATCACCAAACTGGGCAATAAGTGTAGGAACAGCAAGAATTGACGAAGCAAAGATTGGTGGAATAACGCCGCTCATATTGACCTTTAATGGCAAGTAAGTGGAAGAACCACCATACATCTTGCGGCCAATCATACGACGAGTATATTGCACAGGAATACGACGCTGCGCAAGCTCCACAAAATCAACGAAGACAAGAATAACAAGCAAAACGCCTGCAACGATTGAGAACTTAGTCCAATCACCATTGGATCCGTTTGTGCCCCAACCAATCTCCCAAAGCTTTGGCAAGAAGCCAGAGCAAATGGACATGAAGATTAAGACGGACATACCCTGGCCGATGCCTTTATCGGTAATAAGTTCTGCCATCCACATAATAAGACCCGTGCCGCCGGTCATAATCAAAACCATTACGACAAGGCTCCAGAAGCTACCGTCAGGAATAACTTGGCCGCACTGATAGTTAAAGAGCGCACCAGAACGAGCGGTTACCAAAATAGTAGTCGACTGCAAAATAGCCAAACCAATAGTTAAGTAACGCGTGTACTGTGTAAGCTTTGTTTCGCCTGACTGGCCTTCCTTGTGCAAAGCTTCGAAGCGCGGAATAACTACGCGAAGCAGCTGAATCACAATGGAAGCTGTAATGTAAGGCATTACACCCAAAGCAAAAATAGAAAGCTGCAAAAGCGAGCCGCCGGAGAACAAGTTGACCAACCCAATAAAGTTCTCTTTAGACGAAGCTAGCTTAGCTGTGCAAGCATGGATTACTTTATAATCGACACCTGGAATCGGAATAAACGAACCGATTCGATAGATAATAATCATAGCGAAGACGAAGAGGATCTTATTCCTCAACTCCTTCGTCCTGAAGGCCTGGATTAACGTTTTCACCTGGGTCTTCCTCCCTTTTTTAGCGCACTCCTAGGCGCAACAGTGCAAAAAACAAACTCTGAGGCAATAGTGTATCTCACGGTGCCTACTGAAATAGATTATTGGTGAGTTTTGACGATAAAAATAGTCCCCCTAGACAATGCTAGAGGGACTATTTACAGATTTATAACTGCATCAAACTCAAAGTAGTTTTAACTACTCTTCGCTTACGGAACCGCCTGCAGCTTCAACCTTAGCCTTAGCAGAAGCAGAAGCCTTCATACCCTTAAGAGTCAAGGAAACGGTTAATTCGCCGTCACCCAAAACCTTAACTGGGTAGCCATCGCGCACAGCGCCCTTGGCAATAAGGTCAGCAACAGTAACTTCGCCACCCTTTGGGAAGAGTTCAGCGAGAGCTGCAACGTTGACGACCTGGAACTCCTTCTTGAAAGGACTCTTGAAGCCACGCAACTTAGGCAAGCGCATGTAAAGTGGGAGCTGGCCACCTTCGAAGCCAGGACGCACCTGATAACGCTTCTTTGTGCCCTTATCACCACGACCCGAGGTCTTACCCTTGGAGCCTTCACCACGGCCTACGCGGATGCGATCCTTCTTAGCTCCTGGAGCTGGACGCAACGTATGCATATGCAGCATTGGTTCTTCGTTAGCCATAATCAGTCGACCTCCTCGACGCTCACCAGGTGGCGCACGGCCATGACCAAGCCACGATTGACGGGGGTGTCCTCACGAACTACGCTATGACCAATCTTGTGAAGGCCAAGCGTACGAACGTTTGCGCGCTGGCGCTCAGTGGTGTGAACCAAACCGTGCACCAGAGTGATCTTCAAATTTGACATCACTCACCATCCTTTGCTTCAGCTGCCTTGGCGGCCTGAGCTTCTTCGCGAGCCTTGCGAGCTTCGGCAATGCCGGCAGCACGCTCACGGAGCAAAGCATCAGGAGCGACTTCCTCGAGAGAGAGGCCACGACGAGCAGAAATCTCTTCTGGCTCTTCGAGCTTCTTCAAAGCGTCCACAGTAGCGCGCACTACGTTTACAGCAGTTGCGGAGCCCATGGACTTAGTGAGGATGTCGGTAATACCAGCGCATTCCATAACGGCGCGCACAGCACCACCAGCGATTACACCAGTACCTGGAGCAGCTGGACGAAGCAACACGGTACCAGCAGCATCGTGACCGAGCACTGGATGAGTGACGGTGCCACGAATGCGTGGAACGGTGAACATATGCTTCTTGGCGTCAAGCTGACCCTTAGCGATAGCTGCTGGAACTTCGCGAGACTTGCCGTAACCAACACCAACAGTGCCCTTACCGTCGCCAACAACAACAAGTGCTGCAAAGCTAAAGGTACGACCACCCTTGTGGGTCTTGGAAACACGGTTAATAGTAACTACGCGATCCAGAAGCTCCTCGCCGCGGTTTTCTTCACGACGGTTACGACGCTCGCCACGCTTACCCTCGCCCTTATTACGGCGAGAACGGCGATCATCGTTGCGTTCCTCAGCGGATGCCTGAGTGTTCTGAGTTTCTTCAGCCACTTGGGTTTCCTTTTCGTTGTCGCTCACAGTGCCAGACCTCCCTGACGGGCGCCTTCAGCCACTGCTGCGACGCGACCATGATATTTGTTGCCGCCACGGTCGAAGACTACAGCGGTAATACCCGCTTCCTTCGCCTTAGCCGCTACCAACTCACCAACCTTGGTTGCAGCTTCAGTCTTCGTACCGGTGAAACCAGCGAAGTCTGCAGTCAAAGTGGAAGCGCTTACCAAAGTAATGCCTTTGACATCGTCCACAATCTGAGCAACCATGTGACGGTTAGAACGAGAAACAACTAAACGAGGACGTTCAGATGTGCCAGCAATACGCTTACGAAGACGGGCGTGACGACGCAAACGTGCGACTTTGGTACCCTTACCGAAAATCTTAACGCTCATATCACTTACCAGCCTTTCCAGCCTTGCGCAGGATGCGTTCATCGGTGTACTTAATACCCTTACCCTTGTAAGGTTCTGGAGCACGAAGCTTACGAATGTTAGCAGCAACTTGGCCAACAGTCTGCTTATCAGTGCCCTTAACGATTACCTGGTTAGGATTTGGCAACTCGAACTCAATACCTGCCGGTGGTTGAACGGTAATAGTGTGAGAATAACCGAGCGAGAACTCAATGCCCTTGCCCTTCATTACTGCACGATAACCGGTACCGACAATATCCAAAGTCTTGGTGTAGCCTTCGTGCACACCCTTAACCATGGAAGCAACAATTGCGCGAGCCAAGCCGTGCTTTGCACGAGTTGGACGCAAATCGTCAGCTGGAGTCAAAACAATCTGATTCTCAGCAACTTCCGCGGTAATACCCTCTGGAATTACATAGGAGTCAGAACCCTTAGCGCCCTTGACGCTGAAGGACTGACCTTCAATCTTTACTTCCACGCCTTGAGGAATGTCGACGGGGAGCTTACCAATATGCGATGCCATCTTCAGCTCTCCTTTCTCACCATACGTAGGCGACAATTTCGCCGCCAATGCCTCGGTCGAGGCATTCCTTCTGAGTCAACAATCCCGAGCTGGTCGAGATAATAGCGATACCGAGACCACCAAGAGGCATTGGCAAAGCATCAGACTTAGCGTAACGACGCAAGCCTGGCTTAGAAATGCGCTTGATGCCCTGGATAGAACGCTGGCCATTGGAGCCATACTTCAACGTAATTTCCAACGTCTGTCCAACCTTAGCTTCCTTAGCAGCGAAGTCCTTAATGTAGCCTTCGTGCTTCAGAATCTCGGCGATGTTCGCCTTGAACTTGGAGTACGGCATTTCCACGGTATCGTGCTTTGCCGCGCTCGCGTTACGCAGACGTGTCAACATGTCTGCGATTGGATCTGTCATTGTCATGTGGGCTAACGCCCTTTCTCGCCGTGGTTTCCACCGCCTCTATATGAGACCTTTGTCTTTGGGCAGTGGACCTTCAGCGTCGATATTTACCAACTGGACTTCGTAACACCCGGCAACTCACCGCGATGTGCCTTCTCACGAAGGCAAATGCGGCACAGACCGAACTTGCGATACACGGAGTGAGGACGACCACAAACCTGGCAACGCGTATAAGCGCGTACCTTGAACTTCGGCTTAGCGGCCGCCTTGTTTTTCAGAGCGGTTTTTGCCATTTCAGTTCTCCTTGAATGGGAAACCGAGGTGCTTAAGCAAAGACTTGGCCTCCACATCGTCCTTGGTGGTAGTCACCACGGTGATGTCCATACCACGCTGATGATCAATCGAGTCAGGATCGATCTCATGGAACATAGACTGTTCCGTAAGACCAAAGTTGTAATTGCCCTGACCGTCAAACTGGTTGCCATTGATACCACGGAAATCGCGGATACGAGGCAAAGCCAGAGTGAGCAAACGATCCAAGAATTCCCACATACGATCGCCACGAAGCGTAACGTAAGCACCAATAGCCTGGCCTTCGCGCAAGTGGAACTGTGCGACAGACTTCTTTGCCCTGGTGACCTTTGGCTTCTGACCAGTGATCAGAGTGAGATCCTTAATCGCACCTTCGATGAGCTTGGAATCACGAGCTGCAGCGCCGACGCCCATAGAGACGACAACCTTCTGCACGCGAGCCACCTGCATAGGATTAGTGTGGCTGAATTCCTTCTCCAAGGCTGGAACGATTTCATCCTTGTATTGTTGCTTTAAGCGCGGAGTTGCCGGCAACTCAACTGTAGTATCGGTCATGCCAGCTCCTTTCCGGACTTCTTGGCGACACGCACGCGCACGGTCTTAACCTTGCCGTCACGAGCCTCTTGCTTAACAATCACGCCAACGCGGGTAGGCTGCTTGGTTTCTGGATCAATAACCATCACGTTAGAGCGATGGATTGGAGCCTCAACCGATACAATGCCCGCCTGCTGACCCTGCTGGGTGGCGCGAACGTGCTTCTTAACGATCTGAACGCCTTCAACAACCAAACGGTCGTCAGCAAGTACACGAAGTACTTTGCCTTCTTTACCGCGATCTTTGCCGCGAATGACCTTTACCTGGTCGCCGGACTTAATCTTGGCTACCATATCAGATCACCTCCGGGGCAAGGGACACAATCTTCATGAAGCGCTGATCGCGCAATTCACGACCGACTGGTCCGAAGATACGAGTGCCTTTTGGTTCACGGCCAGAGCCGAGAATGACGGCGGCGTTCTCATCGAACTTAATATAGGAACCATCGACACGGCGATGTTCCTTGACAGTACGGACGACGACAGCCTTAACTACGTCGCCTTTCTTGACCGACCCGCCAGGGATCGCGTCCTTGACGGAGGCGACGATGATGTCGCCGATGCCGGCATAGCGTCGCTTCGATCCACCGAGCACGCGGATGGCAAGTAATTCCTTAGCACCCGTGTTGTCGGCGACATGAAGCCGCGTTTCCTGCTGAATCATTGATTCTCCTTAGCCGAGCTGGTTCTCCCCACTCACCTGTGCCTGCCCTAAAAGCAGACACAGGTGAAGCGCGGAGCCTTGCCGAACTTGTTTACTTGGCGCGCTCGATAATCGAGTCGAGACGCCAACGCTTGGTCTTGCTCAGGGGCCGAGTTTCCATAATACTCACGAGGTCGCCAATATGTGCCTCGTTGTGTTCATCATGGGCTTTGACCTTGCGGGTGGAGCGAACGACTTTACCGTAAAGCGGGTGTGTCGAACGCTGCTCCAGCTCAACGGCAATCGTCTTGTCCATGGCCTCGGACACGACGTAACCGCGACGAACCTTGCGGAAGTTGCGCTCTTGGTTCTCAGCCATGCTTACTTCTCCTTGACCTCAGTGGCGCCAGGCTCTTGGCTGATGCCGAGTTCACGCTCACGCAGGATAGTATACATCCTGGCTATGTCGTGCTTGACCGCCTTGAGGCGAGCGCTGTTTTCGAGTTGACCAGTTGCTGCCTGGAAGCGCAAGTTAAAAAGCTCTTCCTTGGACTTCTTTAAGAAGCCTTCGATTTCAGCGTTAGTCTTCTCGTTCAAATTCTTGATGGTGTAGTCTGCAGTTCCGACTGGCATCAGATGTCACCGCCTTCACGCGCAATAACACGGCATTTCATTGGGAGCTTATCGATAGCGCGGCGCAAAGCCTCGCGAGCGATGTCCTCAGAAACACCACCGATCTCGAACATTACGCGGCCTGGGTGGATGTTGGCAATCCAGAATTCTGGAGCGCCCTTACCGGAACCCATTCGCGCACCAAGCGGGTGCTTGGTTAATGGACGATCTGGGAAGACCGTAATCCACACACGACCGCCACGCTTAATGTAACGAGTCATTGCGATACGAGCTGCCTCGATCTGTCGGTTAGTGATGTAGGCCGGAGCCAGCGCCTGAATACCGAAATCGCCGAAAGCAATCTCGGTTCCACCCTTAGACATGCCGCTACGGGTAGGACGGTGCTGCTTACGATATTTAGTCCTCTTTGGGATAAGCATCTGCTCACTCCTTCGTTTCCGTTGCGGCAGGAGCCTCAGCAGCTGCAGCTTCAGCTGGCTTTTCAGCCTGTGCTTCAGCAGCCTTCTGCTGGTTAGCAGGACGTGCGCCACGACGTGGACGACGATCGCCACGGCGGCCTTCACGCTTACCCTGCTGAGCCTGCTGCTCTTCAAACTCACGCTCGGTCATATCACCCTTGTAAATCCAGACCTTTACGCCAATACGGCCGTAAGTGGTCTTAGCTTCAAAGAAGCCATAATCAATCAGGGCACGAAGGGTCTGCAGTGGAACGCGACCCTCACGATAGAACTCAGAACGGCTCATTTCGGCGCCACCAAGGCGACCGGAGAGCTTAATACGGATACCCTTGGCACCTGCACGCATTGCGTCCTGCTGTGCCTTGCGCATAGCACGACGGAATGTAACGCGGTTTGTCAACTGCTCCGCAATTCCCTGAGCGACCAACTGAGCGTCAAGTGCAGCGTTCTTCACTTCGAAGATGTTGAGCTGTACTTGCTTGCCTGTGAGCTTCTCGAGCTTTGCACGAACGCGCTCAGCTTCAGCACCACGACGACCGATAATAATACCTGGACGAGCGGTGTGAATATCAACACGTACGCGATCACGAGTGCGCTCAATAACGATACGAGATACGCCAGCACGCTCGAGGTCATGGCTCATTTCCTTGCGAATCTTGTCATCCTCAAGGACGAAGTCAC
>CAMXYK010000013.1 GCA_947253155.1 uncultured Bifidobacteriaceae bacterium | reverse complement strand
TATTCAATTTATTGTATCTGTGATTGTTGGGTGGATTTCATTCAAAGATGAGCCATTAGTGATTTGCGGATGGATTGCGTTCACTGTTATCTTCCCGATTGCAATTGCTGCAGTAATTTATTACTTCGAGAAGAAGAAAGCGGAAGAAATGAATGCTAGATTGTGCGCATTGCGTAAAGAAGGCAAGTAAAATTTCAAAGTAAATAATTGAAGTAAATAATTGAAGTAAAGAATTGAGTGGTGTTCATCTTCGCCGTTGAGGACGAACGCCACTCGATATTGTATGCCGCTTGCTTGAAACGTACTAATTCGGCGTTTTGCGCGACGACCTGCTTTCGCGCTCAGAGCGTAGCGCGCGAAAGCAACTCGGAGCGGAAACTCGCTAAAGTTGGAAGTCCAGTGGACTTCCAACGCGAGTTTCGTAGCGAGCGCTTATAGTGCGAGCGTCCTTCGTTCAGTGCGAAAAATCTCAAATCTCTACCTCACGAATATCCACACGACTGAATGACGACACATTAATCTTTTGCGATTGTTTTGCCGGCAGTAGCTCCAGAAGTCAAGTCCTGAATCTCAGTGATTTCCATAACTGGAACTGCAGCTGGCTTCTTTGTGCCTTTTTCTTCAGCCACTCGCACTTGCTCTTCGTAAATCGCATCATCCGTGTGAAGAGTTACGGTTCCGCGGAAGCGATAACCCTTCTTTTCTGCCAAATTAGCAAAAGCAACAACCAGCTGGCTTCCGTCTTGCAAGTTCTTAAAATGCTGGCCTGCAGTGCGCTCGTGGTATGCCAAGTGGTTGTCGTCAAGCACGAACATAGACATCTTCGGCCCTAAATCAAGCTCGCCGTCTTTGCTTACAGTTGCAATCCAAGCCAAATTATTCGCAATAAATTCCTTCATATCAGAGTTAAGTGTTGCCATAATATTTCCTTTCTTAAAAAATCATTGCGCACTTTCTTCGTACGCAATTTATAAGCCTACACTGCTACCTTACGCTGATTTAGAATCGTATACGAGTGCGTATTGCAAAAAATTAAGCAGTTGTGATATAAATCACCGAATTTTCAAAAAGTTATTTAAGTGAAATATATAAAGCAAAATATTCAAGTACGCCGGTTTTTATGAAGTGTATATCGGAAATTTTCCGGAGGAACGCCGAAAAGTTGTACTTTTCACGATTTTGTGGCTATTCTGTGTATTTTATAAACTAAATTCACTTAATAAAAGAAAATTTTAAGGAAGCGTATTTAGGGAAGTAAGTTACCGAAGTAAGTTACCGAAGTAAGTTACCGAAGTAAGTTACTTAAGTAAGAATCTTTAGTGAAGCATCTTTTATTAATGAAGCAACTTTTATAGTTGAAGGGGGAGGCATTATGAAAGCTAATGATGAAACAGCTAAAAAGCTAGTTGATCGCTCTGGCATGCCTAAAGGCAAAAGTGTTCATACTGCTCAGCTTATGTTGTTGGCTTGCGCTGCTATTTGGGGTGGCAGCTACGTTTCTTCAAAATATGCGCTTGAAGTTTTCCCTGTTCAATGGCTTATGGGCGTTCGCATGGTTGGCGCGTGCGCAATTATGGCTGTAATTTTTTTCGGCACTCTTCGCAAAACTTTTACTAAAAAATTGATTATTCCTTCGCTTCTAACTGGAGTCACATATTACGCGACTTTAGTTTTGCAAACTGAAGGCTTGCGTTTTATTGACCCTGGTCGTAGCGCGTTTCTTACTGCGGCTTATTGCGTTATTGCGCCATTTTCGGCTTGGCTAATTGTTAAGAAAAAGCCGACGCTTTTGGGTTTGCTTGCTGCTGTTGCGTGCGTTGCTGGCGTTGGATTTGTGGCGCTAAAGCCGGGAATGCTCGTGTTAACGCTATCTTATGGCGATATTCTAACTCTTGTATGCGCTGCAGTTTTTGCGTTTAATCTTACATTCCTTGCGTATTATTCGCGTAAATATAATCCTGTAACTTTAACTTTTGGGCAATTTGTTGTTTCGGGAGTGCTTTTTGTTGCTGGCGCTCTTTTATACGAGCCTTTGCCTAATTTTAACGGCGCAGATCATCTTTCTATTTTTGCCAATATGTTCTACCTAACAGTAGTAGTAACAGTAGTTGCGCAAATTCTGCAGAACTACAGTTTGGTTAATCTTTCTACTGCAAATGCTTCCGTAATTATGTGCACTGAAAGCTTGTTTACTTTACTGTTTTCGACTGTTTTCTACCATGAGCACGTGTCGGAAATGGCTGTTATTGGTTTCGCATTAATATTCGCGGCTATTGTTATTGCAGGCTTGGGCGAGCATTACGAAGATAAGAAAATGCTGTGCAATTCTTACGCGGAGTGATACCATCATTGTAGTAATGATGTTTGTAATAGTGTTGTGCATTTTGCCTAATATCTTTGGCATGCAGTTGACATATTAGCTAAGGTACATACGTGAAGAATTTCTTTAAAGGTATATCGTTTACGCAAGTGTTAGCTGGTTCGCTTGCTGCTGTGACATCCTTTTTGCTTGCTTCTAAAATCGGTATTGCTGGCTCTGTTATTGGCGTTGCTATTGGTTCGATTGTGTCGGCTGTAGCTTCTCAACTGTACCAAAATGTTATTCACGCTTCGTCTAAAAAATTATCGGAAGTAAATCCTAATAATTCTTCCAAGCTTTCTAATGATGAAGCTAATGATGAAGCTGAAACTCTTAATATGTATCCTGCAAGTAGTGCTGAAGCAAGAAAAGCTGGTTATAAAATCGCTGGAGATGACGCTAGTATGGCATATTTTCAACAGAATAATGAAACAAATTCTGGCCGCACAATAAGCTCTAAAACTAGTAACCCAGAATTAGAAAATACGCGCGTTTTAGAGCTTTCAGCGTTACGAAAGCAACGCGAAGAAGATATTGCGCTGTCGGAAGGCTCAGTTTCGGAGCCAATGCCGTTGTCTCAAGCGGTTCGTGAAACTTATGGAGCAAATTTACAAGAGCATTCTAACAGAAGCAACCGTAGTGCAACTATTGTTATTGCAATTATTAGCGCTCTTGTTGCAGTCGTTCTTACAGCTGGAGTTGTGCTGTTTATAACGCAAGGCAGGGGAACGGATAATATAAATCAGCCTAATATAGAAAAGCTGCAGCCTCAGCCGCAAAATCAGCAATCGCCGCGCGTAAATAAAAATAACAATAAACAAAAACGCAACGAAAGCGATTCTGAAAATCACGACTTAAATGATGAAGATGCTAATAAGTCTAATGGCCACGAAAACGGGGATAATTCTTCATCTGGTCATTCTGAAAACGAGACTGGAGGAGAAGGAGCTGCTGGAGGTGCCGGCGCAAATTCGGGAGATTCGCTTGGAGGAGGAAGTGGCTCTGTAAGCGGCTCTGGTGGTAGTGCTGGTGGTAGTGCTGGAGATAATTCCGCAGATGGCTCTGGTGCTGGAAGTGGCACGGGTGCTGGAAGCGGCGCGGGCGCTGGAAGTGGCGAAAGTACTGGCGGCGCGAATGGTAATTCTTAAGTTAAGAGTTTTGCGTATGCGTGATTTATAATTTGTGATATTAGATGGGCGTTGTTCGTTAATTTTGCGCTATTTGACTAAATTTCGACACGCCCATTTGGATAGATTGCAGATTTGTTGTATTCTATCAAAGGTTCGTTTGAGCTGACAATTAAAAACGGGGCTATGGCGCAGCTGGTAGCGCATCTCCATGGCATGGAGGGGGTCGGGGGTTCGAATCCCCCTAGCTCCACAATTTATCTCGGCAAGTTAAGTGATTTGCCGAGATTTTTTTTATTCACTTTCGCGCCACGCCGCTTCTCTTTGCGTTTGTCGCTAAGTAGTACTAATAATGAACACCATCGACCAGAGGTCGCGCTTAACAAGAGTAGCGAGCATGAGCTAGGGAAAGCGTTGAATGCTTGCGAAAGGGGAGAGCGCCGAAGTTTACTGCTGATTCCCGAAGGCAGTAAGCTGGGACTTGGTTTAATAAGCCAAGGACTGTCGCAGCGAGTCGGCATTCGCTGCGGAGAGCTATCGACACGCATGCTGATGCTTGTTTTTGCCTCTGAGACGACACAAAAGGAGGAAAAAATGAGTGATAGTTCATTATCATCTGCTGCTACACAAACTGCTGAGCAAAATCACGATGTTCACCGCGCTTTAAAAACGCGACATATTTCCATGATTGCTTTAGGCGGCAGTATTGGCACCGGCTTATTCGTTGCAAGTGGTGCCACAATTCACATGGCTGGTCCTGGCGGCGCTTTGCTTGCTTACGGCGCAATTGGCATTATGGTTTATTTCCTTATGACATCTCTTGGTGAAATGGCCACTTTCATGCCTATTAGCGGTTCGTTCGCATCGTATTCCGGACGTTTTATTGATCCTGCGCTCGGCTTTGCAATGGGCTGGAACTATTGGTTTAACTGGGCTATTACAGTTGCGGTGGACGTTAGTACCGCGGCAATTGTGTTGCAATACTGGTTCCCGAAAGTACCAATATGGATTTTCTCACTTTCGGTTCTTATGCTTATTTTGCTTATTAACGTTCTTACAGTTAAGTGCTTTGGTGAAACAGAATACTGGCTTTCTATTGTAAAAGTTCTTGCAGTAATAGTATTCCTTGTTGTCGGTTCGCTTACGATTGTTGGCATTATTGGCGGTAAAGCTACGTTCTTGCAAAACTTCACTCATAAGGATGCTCCGTTTGCTGGAGGCGTTCCTGCAGTTCTGTGCGCGTTTGCTATTGCAGGCTTCTCGTTCCAAGGAACTGAGCTTATTGGTATTACAGCAGGCGAGTCTGCAACTCCTGAAAAGAGCATTCCAAAGGCTGTAAAGCAAGTGTTCTGGCGTATTCTTCTTTTCTACATTCTCGCAATTTTCGTTATCGCATGCATTATTCCTTACACCAGCCCAAATCTTCTTGGATCTGAAGCAAGCGATATTGCTATTAGCCCATTCACGCTTGTGTTCCAGCGTGCAGGTCTTGCAGCCGCTGCAGCAGTTATGAATGCTGTTATTTTGACTTCTGTTATTTCTGCAGCAAATTCCGGCATGTATGCTTCCACGCGAATGCTTTATGCGCTCGCAAAAGATGGTAATGCTCCAAAGTTGTTTGGAAAGGTTAGCTTGCGCGGTATTCCAGTTCCAGCTTTGATTGCAACGTTTGTAGTTGCTTTGTTTACTTTCTTCATGAGTATTTTTGGTTCGCAAATATACATGTTCCTTGTTGCTGCAAGTGGTTTAACAGGCTTTATTGCTTGGGCTGGTATTGCAGCAGCTCACTACCGCTTCCGTAAGGCGTATGTGGCTCAAGGACATTCTTTGGACGATTTAGTTTACCGTGCAAAGTGGTATCCGTTCGGACCGATTGTTGCATTCCTTTTGTGCGTTTTGGTTATTATTGGTCAGGATTTGCATTCCTTCGCAACTCTTAATTGGCAAGCTATTGGCATTACGTACATGTCTGTGCCGCTGTTCTTGATTTTGTACGTTGGCTACAAGATTAAGAATCATACTAAGGTTATTCCGCTTGATGAAGTTGATTTGGCAGGTATTAAAGCTGCTAATCAAGCAAGAGCTGAACAATCTGTAGAGATGCGTTAAATAAATAACATAATTCATATAATAAAAACTCCCAGCGGCAAATCCGTTGGGAGTTTTTTTATTGAGAAATTATTAAACAGTTTAGATTTTATTTAGTTCTTTTTCGCTTTTGCTGGATCAGTACCAACTACTATATCTGGCCTTTTTGGTCCTCCAGTTTCTGATGATTTCTTACCATCTTTTGGAGCTGTTGCTGGAGTGTTGGTTGTGCCTGGCTTCGTCGTAGTCGATTGATTGGCCGGTGGCGTCGTCTGGTTGGTTGTGCCTGGCTTCGTCGTAGTCGATTGATTGGCCGGTGGAGTCGTCTGGTTGGTTGTTCCTGGCTTCGTCGTAGTCGATTGATTGCCCTGTTGCGTCGTCTGGTTGGTTGCGCCTGGCTTCGTATCAGTTTTTTCATTTTCTAGAGTTTTAGGGCTTATCTTTGGTTTCTTTTGATCATTACCGTTGCTATTGCCTTTTCCGTCGCCTTTTCCGTCGTCTTTTTTGACTTCGCCCTTCTTGTCTCCAGATTTGTCGTTAGGTTTGTCTCCAGATTTGTTTCCCGACTTGTTACTAGGCTCATCTTTGCTATTGCTAATTATTGAAGGAACCTGCTTTTTGCCTGGTGTAAGTTTTGCTTTGCGAATTACGTTTCCAGTAAGCTTCTTAATTTCTTGCTTTTCTTTTTCTTTCTTAACGTCCTGATTTTCTGGGGTATTTGCGTCGACGCCGTCTTGATTATTATCTTTTCCAAGACTATTAATGTAGTCGTTGTCTTTGTTAAGAATATCAAAAGCTATTTTTCTAACTTCTTTTGCTCTGCTAACGTACCATTCAGATGCTGCAACTGCTTGAGCGCCTTGAGCACCAAGTTCTTCTGGCGAATTTGCTGTGCAAGCTACTGCAGAAGGAGCTTTTTCCTTAAGAATTTTTACAAGATTAGCTCCTTCTGGAGTAGAGTCGTCTGCAAGACTTCTGAAAACATCATTGTGAATTAAGGTTTTCCAAGTATTGCTGGCTTTCATAACTTGTGCTACTTTAATTTCGCACTGCTTTCTTGCTAACTTGGTCTTTTCTGTTTGCTTTACGTACCATAACGTGCCGCAAATTGTAAGTACTACAGCAAGCACCACAATGCTAACAACAAGAGTAATCAGCTTTTTGTTGTTAGCATTTTTTCCTGTGCCTGAAGATACGTGCTGAACCATATGCATCCTCTGTTTATTGGTAATTTCTCAATATCTGTATTTTTCAATACGTAACATGTATATACTACGCCTAAGCGTTTATTTAGCCACGCTTGTTTTTCTTTTAACAAAAACAAAAAAGCCACTGGATAACCAGTGGCTTCGTGGCTCCTGCGGCTGGGCTTGAACCAGCGACCATTCGATTAACAGTCGAACGCTCTGCCAACTGAGCTACGCAGGAATATCTGCTGTGTTTGGCTGTGTGCCGCGCACAAGACATTTATATTACACCAAATTTTTCAAGATGCAAATATTGCGTGTTTGGGCGTGTCGCAATTAGTTGTTGTTTCGAATGTTTTATAAATGTTTTATCCACAATTGCGTGAAATACTATTCTTTTTGCAAACGAATTGTAAGACTTATAAAAGCTCGTATATAAGAAAGCTAAAGAAAGTCGCATAAAAAGGGGGATATATGCGTAGTTTTTATAATAAATATTTTCGTATTAAAGCAGTACTTAAGAAATTATTGCGTGAAGATTTAAAAAAACGAAAAAATTACGAGTTTTTCTGCCGATTTATTGCCAGTTTAGGAATTTTTATAATACTTGCTTTTTTACTAACTGTATTATTTTGGCAATCGGATATTTCGCAAAATAATCATCATTTGCAATATTATGCTTCAAAATCTACTGGAGCATGCTGCCATAAATGTGCTCTTGCTAAAAAATCTGCCAGTGATGAAACATGTCATTCTGCTTTTAAGTGGCCTGTAAAGCATCCGCGTATTGTAAAAGCATTTAATCCGCCTCCAAAACCGTGGATGGCAGGGCATCGCGGAGTTGATCTAGCAGCTCCCACTGGCACGCCCTTGTTTGCGCCTGCAGACGGCGTTATTAGCTTTGCTGGAAAAGTTGCTGGTAAATCTGTTGTAACAATTCGCCATGGAGAATTAACTTCAACTTTTGAGCCTGCAGTAACTAAGTTCAGTGTTGGAGTTTCTGTAAAACAGGGTCAGAATTTTGCTCATGTTGAAGGAGGTTCGGATCATTGCAAAAATACTTGCGTGCAATGGGGTCTTAAGCGTAAAAATCGCACTTATGCAAATCCTGTAGGTATGACAGCGCGTCGACGCATAGTATTAAAGCCAGTAGAATAAAAATAATTTGTAGAAAACTTAACAAAATTTATGCCAATCTTGTAGATATCGGCATAGTGTGAGTGCTGTGTGTTGCGTATAGTAAAGATATACTCAACTTCAGCAGATAGAGGAGCGCATATGAAGGAATATTCTCGTCCACTTGATGAGACGCTTGATATAGATGTTAATGTTTTCTCACTGCTGGAAGATCGAGCATCTCGAACTCCTAATAGCTCACTGATTGAATACGTTGATTCAAACGGCTCTTGGAAATCATATTCAGCGCAAGAGTTTCGAGACATGGTAATTGCTGTTGCTAAAGGCTTTATTGCTAGAGGAGTTATGCCAGGAGACACTGTGTCGATTATTGCGCATACTTCGTGGCAGTGGACCGTTTTAGATATGGCGATTATGTCTATTGGTGCCGTAACAGTGCCGATTTACGAAACAAGTTCTTCTTTGCAAATTCAGCATATTATTCAGGATTCTTCAGTTAGCTCAATCTTTGTTGAATCTTCCGATATGCTTCCAAAAGTAGAAGCTGCTCAAGAAGAATGTCCTACGCTTCACGACGTGTATGTAATTACTCGAGGCGCTGTTGACGCGTGCATTGAATACGGCAAATCTGTTACAGATTCTGAGTTTTATGAGCGTGTTCACGCGGTTTGCGGAAGTGATTTAGCAACAATTGTGTATACTTCTGGTTCAACGGGCGAGCCAAAAGGTATTGAGCTTACTCACAGTAATTTCGCTTTTATTGCTAAGTCGGGTGTTATTTCTATGCCGGATATTGCGTTTAAGGGAAATCCTAGACTTATGCTGTTTTTGCCTCTTGCGCACGTTTTTGCAAGATTTATGCAATTATTCTGTTTTTCTGGAAATGTTACGCTCGGTTTAACTAGTAATTTAAAAACAGTTCTTAATGATTTTAAAACTTTTAAACCAACGTTTATTCTTGGCGTACCGCGCATTTTTGAAAAAATTTATAATGCTGCTTCTCAAAAAGCAGGTAGGGGAGTTAAAGGTTTTATTTTTGCTTATGCTGCAAATACTGCGCGTCAATGGTCAAGAGCCCAGCAATCTGCGCAAATGGTTCCGCCTATGCTTGCTTTAAGCCACGCATTATGCAAAAAATTAGTGTATAAGCCACTTTTGCAAGTATTTGGAGGATCTGTTTCTTACGCAATTTCTGGCGGCGCTCCTTTAGATTTGTCGATTGCGCATTTCTTTAACGGAATTGGATTGCCGCTTTTGGAAGGCTATGGCATGACCGAAACTTGTGCGCCTTCTATGGTTAATCCAACAACTGGATACCGTATTGGAACTGTTGGCTTGCCTGTAAAAGGCGTTTCTGTGGCGATTGCGGACGATGGTGAGCTATGTATTAAAAGCCCTGCTGTTTGCAAAGGCTACCACAACAATCCTGAACTTACGTGTCAGCAGATTATAAACGGCTGGTTGCATACGGGCGATTTTGGTTCTTTGGATTCCGACGGTTTTGTGCGTATTACTGGTAGAAAAAAGGATCTTATTATTACAGCCGGCGGCAAAAACTTATCTCCAAACGCTTTGGAAGCTTCACTAATGGCATCCCCAATTATTTCTCAAGCTGTTGTTATTGGAGACAGAAAGCCTTTTGTTGCGGCTATTATTGCGCTCGATTTAGCGGAAGTAAATTCTTGGCTTTCTTCTCGTGGAGCTTTAAAAGTTCGTTCGTTGAAGGAAGCTTCACAAAACGGAATCGTTCGAGCGGAAGTTGAGCGTGCTGTTACTAAATCTAATTCCTTAGTTTCTAGAGCTGAGTCTATTCGCAAGTTTGAAATAGTTCCGGACGCTTTTACGCAATCTAACGGTTTGATTACTCCAAGTATGAAAGCACGCCGTCAAGCGGTTGTAGAGCGATACAACGACCTTATTGAGCATGTTATTTATGCTCCGCGCAAGCGATAGTTTGCGTTTGTAGCTTATAATCCTGCGTCTGCTAAAGAAATATAGCCCGGGTCAATTAATCGCGCTTTCAAATTAGTTGCGCTTACTGCAAGAAGCTGCTCGTTAATCGTTGGAACTGTTACACCTTTAGCAAGCGTTGTTTGCGTTATCGCGATTTTTTTATCTAGCTTTCCGTACAAGTTCAACGAATAGCAAGTAGAAGTAATGTCGTGAGCAATTTGCGTTTGATGCTCAATTGTTGTCATCCACTGCTTGCCGCTTACAATATTCGGCATAATGTTTTTGTATGCGCCGTAACCTGTAATTGCTGGCCACTGTTTTGCATGCGAATCATCCTGAACTTCAGCTTTATTTTGCTGATTCTTAGACTTTTCTTCATCTTTATTCGTTTGGCTGCGAGGAGCTGGAACAGGTCGTCTAGTAAGATTGCGCTTTCCAATAAAATTGCCAATAACATCCGGCAAAGTGAATGAAGGATTTATGTCTGCAGCGCTTCCTTCGTATCCTAAATCGCTTAAGGTTTGCACTGTTTGTAAAGCAACTTGATCGTCAAGAGCAATAATTCCGTCCACGTGCATAGGTGTTTTAGAAAGCAAATTATTGTTGCGCGTAATGCGCTTTGTTAATTCTTCGTTCACAGAATCCGTGTCGTCTGCGTCAAAAGCTACATTAACCCAATCTTTTTCTGTGCTATTTGCGTGCAATTTTCCAGAAGTTGTTAGCAAAGTTCCAGAAGCAAAATATGGTCTAAGTACTTTCCACATTCCTGCAAAAGCTTCTTTTGCGAAATCATCTTTAAAATCGTGCGTTTCGTCATTTTCTGTATTGTTTTCTGTATTATTCAAATTATTATTTGCGGAATTATTGCCATTATTGTTTTCGTTATTATCTTGTGATATTCGAGAATTAGTATTCTTAAAGCTTACTATTTGAGAATCTGTATTTTGATTATGGCAAGGCAAAAGTATTTCAATATAGCGCGGATTTTCGCGAGTAGCACGATCAAGAGCGAGCTTTTGTACTAAAGTTGCTGCCTGAGTTTCGCCAATACTTTTTGCGTCAGAAAGGTGGAATAGCACGTCAGGCTGGAATCCAGGAACGAACCTAGAAAGCATCACAACATGTATTCCTGCTTTTTTAGCAAGTAGAAGAGAAGAAGCTAAACGTTTTTCTGCGCGAATTGTATTAGTCTCGCTACTATTTTCGCTACTATTTTCGTTATTATTTTTGCTTGTATTTTCGTTCTTATTTTCTTTGTTTTTAGAAGTTTTTTGATTATCTTTTACTTCTTCGTCACCGCTAGTTTCTGGCAGCGTAGTGTAATCTCCGTAATTATTATTGCCGTTCTTATTTGCCCAAGGTGCAATAACAATAGTTGTTTTACTAAGCTGCTTTTTAATTTTTGCGTTTGCTTTTTCAAAATCTAATTTAGATTTATTATTTTGATTCTCTAAACGTAACGGTGTAAGCAAATTTACTACGTAATCTTGCACATCTTGGCTTTGCTGCTCAAGACTAGAAGAAGTTTTCGTAACAATAGAATTATCGCTAAAACCTTTAGTTTTTAAATCTTTTACTAGTTCTGGAACAAGCGTATCCCATGTGCTTAATGGCTTATGACGCATTAAAGCCAAACCGTCAGCAGGCGTAAAAATAACTACATTGCCGTTATTCTTCTGTGTAGAATTTTCTTGATTAGAAGCGCTTTGCGACGGTGTTCCGCATGAACTAACAACAAATAGCATAGAAACTAAAGTTGTTAGCGTAATAAGCGTACGATGCAAAATGCGGTTTCGCAAACGAATCATAGTAGTAATGGCCTTTCGTAATTTTTACGATGAAGTCGGTAAATTTATAAAATTTTTGTTAGTTTTGTGCTTTCGTGCGCTAATAATTAGCTGTTTATTACTCTTCTGCACATATCGCGATACTCGCTTACGTATCCTCCTCCAAAGAATACGCAATGTCCAGCAATAGGGTAAAGTTGCCAAATAATCATGCGCTTTTCAAAACCAGACTTAAGCGGATGCACAGACTGGTATCCATCCAAAATCTGCTTAAAATAGCTTATTCCAAACAGGTGAAGCATAGCTAAATCTTCTTCGCGGTGACCGCCGTGAGCTGCAGGATCAATCAGCACAGCCTCAGTATGCTCTCCATCCTCGCTTTTAGTCCACAAAACGTTTCCGCTCCACAAGTCTCCGTGTACGCGCGCAGGCTTATCTTCTGCACTTCGGCCTAATAAATCGGGAAGCGCGTCAATAACTTCGTTTGTAAGAGCCAAATCGCTTTTAGTAAGCGAACCTCGCGAAATTCCAAGCTCAACCATAGGGCGTAAACGGCCGTCCGCAAGGTAGTCAATAACGTTGCTCCATGTGCCTGTTGGCATATCAACCGGATCGCTTAAAGGCCCAAAATAGCATGTGCCGTCGTAGTCTTTGGGAGCTTGGCCAAAATACTTAGCACCATAATCGTGCATGTGAGCAAGAGAAGCTCCAAACTCGAAAGCAGCCAAAGGCGTTGGGGAAACGGTATCGATGCGCTCAATATTTAAATAATCCTTACCCCAGTCGAATACTTTTGCAACTCTAGGGCCGCCAAACTTGTGAGCTTCTTCAAGCCATTGAAGTCCCTTGCCTTCGCATTCAAAAAAACGCTCAGGTGCGTATGATCTACTTTTCGTGTATACATTATTGTTCATAGCAACCTTCTTACGTTAAATCATGCACGATTACGCTTTATGCACTTACAAACTTAGTAAATATTTGCCGAATAAACTAAATTATTCCCAATCAAACTATTTTACTGAAGTATTAGCACAATCAGGCAAGCTGTGTTTAAACGCAGGGCAGAAAGTTTTAGCAAACTGGTAACCAAAAAGCAATCCTGCTAAAAATAGGGCAGCACCCAAACCTGTGTAAAACACTGCAATAAACTGTTCGGGAGCTACGTTAGTTGCGCGCAAAGCAATTCCGCCAGTCATCATAAAAGCCATAATTATAAAAGATTTTACGTCAAAGAATTTAAGGAAAAATTGTTTTTCTTTGTACGCATTAATTCTTTGAGTATGTTTTTTAACGAGTTTTCCAAAAATAAGGAATTGGAATATTGCAAAAACAACAAGCGACAAAACGTAATTCAATGGCTGCAAATAATTCTGGTAAGCCGACAAGCCAATCTTAAGAATATTAAAACCAGCAGCACACCAAACTAAGCAAGCAATAAGCAGTAACGTATTTTTTTGTACTTTCAATTCACAACCTCTTTAATATTTATAGTTTTATTGAATTTTACCTAATTTTCTAATCTTTATTTACAAAAAAACTTTATTTACTATTGTAATGATTTATTTTGCGAAATAAGCATAAAAGCTTAATTTTGTGCGCGTATTAGGAAAACTTACGCTAAAACTACATATTTTCTTAATAAATATCAATAAAACTTGTAAAAAGTGTTGCATAATGACTGCATAAGACGCTATAGTCCTAGGGTATGAATGACAACGATCAACAGTATGCAACAGCTGACAATAAAGCTACTATTGCTGAGCCAGCTTTTCGTTACAACGCGCAGCTCGCACAAGACATCGAGCAGCGCTGGCAAAAAACCTGGGACGAGCAAGGCACGTTCTGGGCAGCTAATGTTAAAGGCGATTTGAAGGATGGCGAAGGCAAGCTTGCTGATGGTCGTCCTTCTTTCTTTGCTATGGATATGTTCCCATATCCTTCCGGAAAAGGCTTGCACGTTGGACATCCTCTTGGATACTTGGCAACGGATGTTGTAAGCCGCTACCATCGCATGAAGGGCGAAAACGTGCTTCACGCAATGGGTTACGACGCTTTTGGACTTCCTGCAGAACAGTATGCTGTGCAAACAGGCCAGCATCCGCGCATCACAACTGAAGCAAATATTGCAAATATGCGCAGGCAGCTGCATCGCATGGGCTTAAGCTTCGACGATCGCAGGTCTTTCGCAACAATCGACACGAATTATGTGCGTTGGACGCAGTGGATTTTCTCAAAGCTTTACAACGCTTGGTACGACGTTGATTTTGTGCGCAAAGACGGCGGAAAAGGTTCCGCTCGACCAATTGCTGAGCTTGTTGACGAGTTTAAGAGCGGCAAGCGCGAAATTCCTGGATTTGCAGGCAAAAAGTGGGAAGAGCTTAATAAAGTAGAGCAAGCAGACGTTTTAAACGACTTCCGCATTGCATACATTTCTAAATCTCCTGTGAACTGGTGCCCAGGCTTAGGCACTGTGCTCGCAAACGAGGAAGTTACTGCAGAAGGAAAGTCTGAGCGCGGAAACTTCCCAGTATTCCAGCGCAACCTTCGCCAGTGGTCCATGCGAATTACAGCTTACGGACACCGCTTGGTAGAAGATTTAAACACTATTGATTGGCCTGAAAAAGTTAAGCTTATGCAGCGAAACTGGATTGGCGAATCTCACGGCGCATCCGTTCATTTTGAAGTGGAATGCGCAGACGGCGAAACGCGCGATTTGGAAGTGTACACAACTCGTCCAGACACGCTTTTTGGAACCACTTTTGCTGTTGTTTCCGTAGATCACCCAATTCTTGAGTATGTGCCAGAAGCGTGGAGTGCGGACGTTCCAGAAAGCTGGAAGGGCGGATACGCAAGCCTTAAAGAAGGCTTAGCAGAGTATCAAGCTCAAGCTCGCGCAAAAACTGCTAAAGATCGCACGGAAGATGCTGGCGCTAAGACCGGCTTGTTCACTGGTCTTTACGCGATTAATCCTGTAACTGGAGCAAAACTTCCACTCTTTACTGCAGACTACGTGCTTATGGATTACGGCACGGGCGCAATTATGGCAGTTCCTGGCGGAGACCAGCGCGACTACGATTTCGCAAAAGCATTCGGATTGCCAGTAATCTACACTGTTGAGCCACTTGCTGATTCTGAAGAAAAGTTGGCAGACTACGAAGGAAATGCTCCTTTTGTGTCTCACGACGGAATTGTTATCAACTCTTCTGTAGAGCATACGCACAAGCTCGGTGACGCTTTGTCTATTAACGGTTTGCGCGTAGACGAAGCAATTAAAAAAGTTACGACTTGGCTTGAAGCTGCAGGCGTAGGAAAAGGTAGGGTTTCTTACCGACTTCGTGATTGGCTGTTCTCTCGTCAGCGCTACTGGGGTGAACCATTCCCAATCGTTTACGACGAGGACGGTGTAGCTCACCTGGTTCCAGACTCTGAGCTTCCAATTGCTTTGCCGGACGTTCCAGACTATCAGCCAAAAACTTACGCTCCAGACGACGCAAATTCGGAGCCTGAAGCACCATTGAGCCGAAACGAAGATTGGGTAAAAGTTCAGCTCGACCTTGGTGACGGCGTAAAAACCTACTATCGCGACACCAACACCATGCCAAACTGGGCTGGTTCCTGCTGGTACTACATGCGCTACTTGGATCCAAACGACGCTGAGCACATGGTTGACAGCGACGAATACGACTACTGGATGGGCACAAACCGTCCAGGAAAAGAGCATGTGTCTGGCGGCGTTGACCTTTACGTCGGTGGAGTAGAGCACGCAGTTTTGCACTTGCTTTACTCCAGGTTCTGGCATAAGGCGCTTTACGACTTAGGTTACGTGGATTCCGCTGAGCCATTCCACCGCCTGTTTAACCAGGGCATGATTCAAGCTTACGCTTACACGGATGAGCGCGGACAGTACGTGCCAGCAGACGAAGTTGAAGAAGGCGCTTCAAACGGTGCTGGCGAGCCAACATTTACATGGCACGGCGAGGCAGTAAACCGCGAGTTCGGCAAAATGGGCAAGAGCTTAAAGAATATTGTGACGCCAGACTACATGTACGAAAACTACGGTGCAGATACGTTCCGCTTGTACGAAATGAGCATGGGTCCGCTTTCTGAGTCTCGTCCATGGAATACGCGCAACGTTGTTGGTGGAATGCGCTTCCTGCAGCGCTTGTGGCGTAACGTTGTTAACGAAGAAACCGGCGCTTGCGTAGTAACAGACGACGCACTCGACGAAAAAACGCTTAAGCTTCTTAACAACACAATTGCAGAAGTGACAGTGGAAATGGAAGCAATGCGACCAAACACTGCAATTGCTAAGCTGATTGTGCTTAACAACCACTTAACTTCGCTTCCTCACGTGCCTCGCGCAGCAGTTGAGCCGCTGGTTCTTATGCTTTCTCCAATTGCGCCGCATATTTGCGAAGAAATGTGGAGCAAGCTTGGACACACAAAGTCTATTGCTCACGCAGACTGGCCTGTTGCAGATTCTCGCTACGTTGGCGCGGATACCGTAACAGCTGTTGTGCAAATCAAAGGCAAAGTTCGTGCCAAACTCGAAGTTAACCCGAATATTGACGCTTCGGAGCTTGAAAAGCTCGCTTTGGAAGCTGTTGCAGATCGCTTAGGCGGCAAAGCTCCGCTCAAGGTGATTGTGAAGGCGCCGAAGATTGTGTCTATTGTGCCTGACGAGAGGTAAAATTCGGCTTAATTAGTGCTGTTTAATTAATGCTGTGTTGCGCGATTTTTCGTGCTTCACAGCATTTTTTCGTTATTCTTGGGTTTCGTCTATGAGTTTCTCGGCATCTTCCTTAATGTGGCGCGAGTTTTGGGGGATTTCTCTCCTCGCAAGTTCCCGTCCTTCGTCGCTCTGGCTGTTAAAGGTTTTACTGTCTGCTTTGTTCTTTAAAGAACGTAGCTTCCTCAGTCCTCTTTTATTGCTCGTAGAGAAATTCCCCAAACTCTGCGTGTTTAATCTTTAATAACCGTGCAAATCGCAGAGATTTTTCGATTTTTCTTCTTCGCTCGGCTTGTCAGCAGCCTGCGGCTCTGACGTCCGCCTTCGTTCAGTGCGAAAAATCTCAAATCTCTACCACACTGGTATTCGTACACTAAAGTCGCTTAATTAAGCTGCGTGGTAGTTTGTGGTTTGTTTGTTTAATGTTGTGTCTGCGGAGCACTAACGCTAGTGTTCACTAGACAACAGAACTCGTGTTAAAGGTTTTAACCACAGGCGCGTATTTTTCTTGCGCATACTTGCTATTTGTTCAATAGTATTAGCAAGAATTGCGTTAATTGGGGGATACTATGGAATACTACGAGCCGGGGAGCAAGGTTCCTGAGCCTAAAACTTACTTGCCGCATAGGCGAATCGCTTTGTCTTTGTCCGAATTTTCTAACGACGCTTTTAGCGAAAATAATATCAAAAATAATATCGAAAATAACTTTAATTCTTTTAACTCAGCGCTAAAAAGCAACAAATCTTCCGTCAGATTTCATATGAAGCCAGTTCATACTTTGGCGATTATGTTTGCGCTGGTCGTTGCATTGTGTGCAAGTCTTACTATGCTTATTTCGCAATCGCTAACGTATCAACAAATGCAAAATAATCAGTCTGAATTATTGCCAAAAATAAAAAATAATACTAATTATTCAAAAAAATCTTTTGAGAATTTAGAAAATAGTGATTCTAAAAAAAGTAAAGAAAGTAACGAAAGTCAAGAAAGTAGCGAAAGTGACGAAAGTCAAGAAAGTAGCGAAAGTGACGAAGTTATAGAAGGCAGCGAAAGTAGCGAAAGCAGCGAAAGCAACGAAAGTAGAAAAAGCAAATCTGCTTCTGGGAAAAACAATAATTCTCGCATAAATCTAAATACTGCAACGCTTACGCAACTACAAACTTTAAAAGGAGTGGGGCCTAAAACTGCTGCGCGAATTATTGCTCAGCGAAAAAGAGTAGGAAGTTTTAAAAGTTTAGAAGATTTGCTGCAAATCAAGGGCATCGGTCCTAAAACTTTGAACAAGTTTCGCGGAATAGCATATGTGAGTTAGGTGCATTATGTGTGATGATTTGCAACGAGTTCGCGGAAGCCGCGATTTTCGCATGCTGCCGTTGGCAATCGCTTGCTGGGCTGGCTGCTTGCTTGGAAGGTTTTTCTGGAAAACTTATAGTTTTTACGGAGCGAACGTAATTATTGCTAGCGCAGTAGTAATACTTATTTTGATGGCATTTGTGCGGATATTATTGCGTATTTTTGTGACGCCTGTAAAGCATTGTGCGGAAAGTCTTGTTACAATATTTAGCAATTTGCTAAAAACTTTGCGCTATAAATTATTCACTTGGAATCGCACAATTTCGCTTACTGCATGCTTTTGCATAGCTGCATGCGCAATTACTTACATAACGCAATGCGTAATTTCTAATGATGTTGTGATGCGCGAAATACATGCGGAAACTAAATCTAAAGCTACGTATGCTAAAAGAAGCGATGGAAAAACTGATCGCATTGCTGAATTTACAATAATTACGCCGCTTCGAGCTTCTAAAAGTTTTATGGGAGATTGTCAAGCTGTAGCTCAAGTGCATAAATTTGATGGGCAAATAAGCTACGTTCAAGCGAAATTTTACGCGTATTCGCCAATATGCAAGCGGCTTGATTACGGATCTAGCGTGCGCGTGCCGGTGAGCATTAAATCTTCGCGTTTTGATTACAATAAACCAGAAATTTATATTTCAAAATCGCAAAATTCTTTAGTAATTACTAAAAGCGCGGATATTTTTCACAAATCTTTAACCGCATTATGGCAGTCTTTTTATAACGTAACCGGAAAGCTTGATGCGCAAGGAAGCATGCTGGTTCCAGGAGTAACTGTTGGAATGCTAGGGCAGGAATATGTGCCAACGGAAGAAACAAATTCGCTAAATCCAATAGATGGAACTTACGCAACAATGACGCGCAACCGTTTTCAGCACGCAGGAATTATGCATGTTATGGCAGTTTCAGGCGGCCACTTTTTACTATTAAGCATGCTTATTTACAAATGTTGCGCTTACTTGCTGCTTCCTAGATGGTTCACATCTTTTTTGCAAATTGCGTTGCAAATACTTTTAGCTGCAGTAGTTTACCCTTCAGCGTCGGTGCTTAGAGCGCTAATTATGGGAATAATAGCTGCAACAGCGTTTTGTTTCAAAAGACCATACCAGTCTGTAAGCGCGCTGAGCTGGACTGTTATAGGCGCGCTTGTGGTGAACCCTTCATACGCTTGGGACTATGCTTTTGCGCTTTCTTCTGCAGCAACATTGGGAATTGTGGTTATGGGAGTGCCGGCATCGAAAATACTTTCGAAATATATGCCGAGCTGGATTTCTTCTGCACTTTCTATAACTTTTGCTGCACAATGTTGGACAATGCCTGTGCAAATTCTTATGCAACCGGAAGTTTCGTTTATGGCTGTTCCTGCGAATTTAATCGTTGCTCCTCTTATGGATTGGGCAACTGTTTGTGGATTAATTTCGCTTGTTTGCGCAAGTTTTAGTGCAGGATTGTCGCTTATTTTTGCGAGAGCTTCGTCAATTGGAACTAGTTTTATGGAAAAATGCGCTTATTTTTGCGATGAAGCGGCTTTTGGGGTTTTTCCGTGGATGAAAGGTGCTGCAGGCGCTTGGCTTATGGTTGGCGTGGAAATAACAATATTTTCTGCTTTTATGATTGCTTTTCGCGGCTTTCACAATCGAGCTTATGTGCAGCGAATGAGCATAATTGGGCAAATTTGGGCTTCTTCTGGAAAGCGCATGGTGGAGGATGCTTCGAAAATTTTCGAGGAGTGAACATGCTGGGGAATGAACATGCGCGCATATTCGTGTGCAATATTATGATTGATAAAAGTTGGAAATTAAGGGGCATTAAGGAGCATTATGGCAGCAAGTAGTAAGCGTGCGGAACGTGTTATGCCTGTGACTCTTGTAGTTGGAGGGGATGACTACTTAAACGAGCTTAACGCTCGAACTTTGCGCGAAAAAATACAGCAAATTGCTCCGGATGCTGAAATTATTGAGCTTGACGCATCTAGCGCAGATAAGTATGCGTTTGATGAAGCTACAGGTCCTTCGCTTTTTGGCGACGGCACAATTGTGCTTATTAATGATTTGCAAAGTGCGGATGAGTCTTTAGTAGAAGCAATCGAAAAATTCTGCAAACAAGCGCAAAATAGCGAAAATAGTGCGCAAAATAGCGAAAATAGCGAAAATAATTTTGCAGAATCTTCCTCAACCTGGGTTATTGCTCGCCACGAAGGCGGTCTTAAAGGAAAATCTATTATTACGCGTCTTACAAAAGCTGGCGCAAACACAATTACTGTGCCGGATCTTAAAAAAGACGATGCAAAACTTAATTTTGTAATAAGCATATTTGAGAAAAATAAGCGCAATATTGAGCCTCAAGCAGCGCAACGACTTGTGGCAGTTTTGGGCTGTAAAACAGGAGAGCTTGCAGCATTATGCTCGCAATTATGCTTCGATTATGACGATAATCCAATAACTCTTGATATTGTTGACCGCTATTTGCTTGCAGATCCGCAAGTTACAGGCTTTTTCGTTGCAGACAAAGCAGTTACAGGTCATGCGGGATCTGCGGTTCTTGCAGCGCGCACTGCAGTTGCTCAAGGAGTGGAACCAATAGCGTTAATCGGTTCATTGGCTGCAAAAATTCGTTTTATTGCGCTCGCAATGGCGGTTCGTAACGGCACGATTTCTAGTGCTGAAGCGAAAGTAAACCCGTGGGCGCTTAAAATGGCAATGCGTCAACTTCCTGGGTGGAATAGTGATGGTATTTCTAAATGTTTTCAAGCTTTAGCATGGGCGGATGAGCAGTGCAAAGGTGGTGCTAGTGACGCAAATTATGCGCTTGAAAAAAGCATTATGCTAATTGCGTCTCACGGAAATTAGGAATCGTAAATAAAAAATCGTAGATTGTAAATCGTAAAAAATTGTAAATTGTAAATCGTAAATAAAAATCGCAAATAAAAATCGCAAATAAAAAACGTAAAAGAAAGAGCATTAACAAAATGGTGTTAGAACAGCAAAAAGTGCGTACCGTGCCTACGGATACTAATATGCGCGAGCTTGGTAAATCTGTTGCAAAACTTGTTAAAGAAGGCGACGTTCTGCTGCTTTCTGGCCCTCTTGGTGCTGGTAAAACAACTTTTGCTCAAGGTTTTGGAGCAGGTCTTTCAATTAGCGAGCCGATTGTGTCTCCAACTTTTACGATTGCGCGCGAATTGCACGGCACTTTTGCGGATGGCAAGCCTGCAACGCTAATTCACGTTGATGCTTACCGTTTGGGTGGCGAAGATTTTGCTCCGGGGCAAGATACTGTTTCGCGTTTGCTTGACGAGCTTGAATCTTTGGGTCTTGACGAAGCTTTGGAAGAGCCGGGAGATGGCACTGTTGTGCTTATGGAGTGGGGTGAGCAAATGGCTGGAGTGCTGGCATCTGAGCGCTTAGAAGTTCATATTGAAAGGCCTGTTGAAGCTTCGCAAGTTGACGACTTTACTAGCGACGGCGAGCGAATAGTAACTTTAAAAGCTGTTGGTAAAGACTGGCTTAATCGAATTGAAAAATTGTAATTAAAAAATACGCAATAAATAACGCAATAAACGCAAGTAAATAACGCAAGTTGTGCTAAGCGAGTAAGCTAGTCGGGTACGTGACTTCGAGGAATAAACATGAGTAATACGCTGATTATTGACACTTCATTTGGTTCTACTGTTGGAATTGTGGGAAATGAGCCGATTGTTGAAACCGACTCTCGCACTCACGTTGAGCGTTTGCAAGTAAATATTGCGAAAGTCGTGGAAAATGCGGGGCTTAAGCCTTCGGATATTGATCGCGTTGTTGTTGGAGTAGGACCTGCTCCTTTTACGGGACTTCGCGCAGGATTAGTTGCAGCAAAAGCAATCGCTTTCGCAAATAACGCACAAATTTTAGGCTGTGATAGTCTTCTTCCTCAAAGTTTGATGATGCGCTCTGGTGCGTTTGAAGAAGCTCGCAAAAATGGAGTTATAGAAAAGGATTTGCTACTAAATCTTCCGGATTCTGTGGATTCTTGCGATACTTGCGATTCTACTGTTCATCATTACGTGCTTTCACTAAACGATGCGCGCCGCCGCCAAGTGTACATGGCTTTGTACGACGGCGAAGGAAATGCGTTAATCGATATGGATATTGACTATCCGCAGAATGTTGTGTCTCGCGTAAACGAGTATTTAGCAAGCGGAACTAGCGAAAATTATTGCGTTGACGTGCTTGGTCACGGCTCTAAAAAATACGTTGAAGATTGGCAAAATATTGCTCACGTTGGCGTTATTGCAGAAGTTTGCGCGCTTGACTTGGGCTTTAAAGGTTTGCAAATTTTCGAACAGTGCGCTTTAGAATGCGTTGAGCATTGCTCCGATGAAAATGAGCGCGTAAAAGCTGTTGAGCCGCTGTATTTGCGCCGTCCGGACGTTTCTGTGCCGAATCCGCTTAAGCATGTGCTTGGCTCAGGAGCGGCAAATAAAGCCAAAGAAAAATAGAAGCGTTTTAACGATTTGAGTAATTATGATTGTTGATATAACGCATTCTAAATTTCCAGCAGTAGCCGAAAATTGCAATATAGTGCCGAAATGCGATTTTACGTGCGACGATTTAGCGCAAAAAATAGCGCCTATCGAAGCCGAATTATTTGGCAAAGGCTCGTGGAATGAGCGCATGATTTCGCAAGAATTACAAGCTCCTATGCGAGCGTATTATGCAGAAATTGACGAAAATTCAAATACTTTATGTGGGTATGCCGGATACTGGTTTGACGGCGACGATGCGCAGATTATGACAATCGGCGTTGCGAAAAAATATCAAAGAAAAGGCCTAGCGTCGGAACTTTTATCAACTATGATCAAAACCGCAGAAAAAATTGGTGCCAAACGCATGCTGCTAGAAGTGCGAGTTGACAATGTTCCTGCGCTCGCGCTGTATAATCGCTTTGGTTTTACGAAAATGGGTTTGCGCAAACGCTACTATCAGCCGGAAGGCGTGGACGCGTACACGATGTGCGCTGATTTAACCGCAAAAAATAATGGAACTGAGAAATAACGAGGAATAACGAGGAATAAAGAGGAATAAAATGAGCGAAGCAATCGTATTAGGAATTGAATCAACTTGCGACGAAACTGCCGCAGCTATTGTGCGAGGACGCACGCTGGTGTCAAATGTGGTGGCATCTTCAATGCAGGAGCACGCGCGATACGGTGGCGTAATTCCGGAAATTGCTTCTCGCGCGCACGCTGAAGCTTTCGTGCCGGTTGTTTCTAAAGCTTTAGCAGACGCAAACATGGATTTAAGTGACGTTGACGCAATTGCAGTTAGCGCAGGCCCTGGTTTAGCTGGCTGCCTAGCTGTGGGAGTTTCGGGAGCTAAAGCGCTAGCTTGGGCTGCAAATAAGCCAATTTACGGAATTAACCACGTAATCGGGCATATTGCAGTAACACAATTGCAATTCGGTGACGTTCCGGAAGACGTGCTTGCTTTAATTGTTTCCGGCGGCCACACTTCGCTTCTTCACGTGAACGATATTGCTAGAAGCATTGACGTTGTTGGCACAACTTTGGACGATGCTGCAGGCGAGTGCTTCGACAAAGTTGCGCGCTTGCTTGGATTCCCATACCCGGGCGGCCCTCATATTGATAGGCATGGAAGGCTTGGAAATCCGGATACTTTGAAAGTGCCGCAAGGATTAACGCAAGGTCGTTCCGGAAAAGAGCATCCTTACGATTTCAGCTTCTCTGGCGTGAAAACTGCTGTTGCGCGTTGGGTTGAAGCGCGTGAGGCTCAGGGGCTTGAAATTCCAGTTGACGACGTGTGCGCTTCTTTGGCTAATTCTGTGGCGGAAGTGCTTTCCAGAAAAGCTATGATGGGCTGCGAGCAGTACGGTTCTAAAACGCTTATGATTGGCGGCGGATTCTCCGCTAATTCGCAGCTTCGTGAGCATTTGTTGGCTTGCGGCAAAGAGCATGGAATTGAAGTGCGTTTGCCGGAGCTTAAGCTTTGCACGGACAACGGTGCGATGGTTGCAATGCTTGGCGTGAATTTGGTGGAATCAGGAGTGCGTCCTTCCGCGCCTGACTTTGCTATTGATTCTGCAATGCCTCTTACCACTGTGAGTTTATAATAAGTAGCAATAATAAAAGTCGTTTTAAAGTTGCGAGGTGTTTAGTGCGTTCAGGTAGTTCGCGTAGTGGAGTGTTACGAATTGGCGAGAAAATTCAATTCACTGATCGTAAAGGTAAGCGAATTACTGCGCAACTTGTTGCAGGCGGATTTACGCAAACTGAGCATGGTCTTATTTGTCACGACGACGTGATTGGCCAAAGCGAAGGAATTGTTGTAACTACTGTTAGTGCAAAGCGCGAATCTCAACAAACACGCGAAAATCAAGAATCTAAAGACCTTTCGAAATCTGGCAATAAGCCTTGGAAAGCAGCTCGCGCTATTGGCGGCTGGGATTACGTTGTTATGCGGCCGCGCATGGTTGACTACGTGCTTTCTATGCCTAGGGGCGCGCAAATTATGTATCCGAAAGATATTGCGCAAGTAATTGCTTTAGGGGATATTCGCTCCGGCATGCGCGTTTTGGAGTCGGGCGCAGGCTCCGGTGCTATGAGCTTAAGCCTTTTGGACGCAGTTGGGGAGTGCGGAAAGCTTACTACGATTGAGCTTCGCCCGGATTTTGCGCGCATTGCCGAGTCTAACGCAACTTTGTACTACGGAAAGCGACCAGAATGGTGGAATTTGCTTACTGGCGATTTTGATTCGGTTGCAAAAACTTTAGACGCGCACAGCGTGGATCGCATTATGCTCGACATGCTTGATCCTTGGAATCGACTTGAACAAGCGCATCGCGTTATTGTGCCGGGCGGTGTGCTTATTGCGTATGTGACGACTACTACGCAAATGTCTCGAATGGCTGAAGCTTTGCGAGAAAGCGGAGTGTGGACTGAGCCGGAGATTCAGGAAACGCTTGAGCGCACATGGAAAGCGCAAGGTTTGGCTGTGCGACCAGATCACGCGATGATTGGTCACACGGGATTTTTGATTGTTTCGCGCGCAATGGCTGAAGGTTTTACAGCTTTGAAAAAGCGCGAGCATGGCACTAAAGACACAGTTAGCGATATTGACGATATGACAGCCGAAGAGCGCGCTGAGCAGTTGGAAGACTTGTCTTTGCGCGATATTTCGGATCGTAAATTGCGTAAAGTTTTGCGCGATTTAGACGTGCAACTTGCGCAATTGCCGCAAGATTCGCAATCGCAAGTAGCAGCGCAATCGCAATCGCAAGAAATAGAGCATACTCAAGCTAAGTAGGAGAGTATTATGGCATCACCAATGAAAAAGCTTATGAAAAAAGCACATCATAGTAAGTATGTTTTGTTGCTGATGCGTCATGCTAAAGCTGAGGCTCCTCAAATGGGCGACGATTGGGGTCGTAATCTTACAGATAAGGGCTTGAAGCAGGCGAAAATTATGGCAAAGGGCTTGGAATCTTTGAAGCTTGTGCCGGATTATATTGTTTGTTCTAGCGCGAACCGCACTGAGCAAACTTTGAAGCGAATGTTGAAGCGTTTTGGTGATGCGCCTGTGGTTGAGTCGCGCAAAGGTCTTTACGATGGCGGCATGCAGTCGGTTATGAACGAGTTGCAAGCGGTTCGAGGCGATGTTAATACGACGATGATTGTGGGCCATGAGCCAACGATGTCGATGGCTGCGCAGTGGCTTTCTTCGCCGGATTCGGATCCCGATGTGCTTGGTGCGATGCGTTTAGGGCTTGCTAATGCAGCTGTTGTGGTGCTTGTGTCTGATCGTCCATTCGCAACTTGCGGCTTGCGCGGCGCCACGGCCCTCGCAATCCTCACCCCCAAATCCTTCGCCTAACTACACGAAATTAAGCATATAAATTAAGCTTATAAATTAAGCTTATAACGACACCCCAAGTTCTTGAATGACCCCAATCCCTCATTTCTTTGCTAGGCTAAAGCGAGTTGAAAGAAACAAAATGTGAGTCGAAAAGAAATTTTTGGAGGGTATATGTCTACGGTCCTAACTTCGGTGTCGGGTTTCCCACGTATTGGCGCTAATCGTGAATTGAAGAAGATTATTGAACGTTACTGGAAGCAGGATGCTTCTTTGGACGAAGTGCGTGAGGTTGCTCAATCTTTGCGAGCTAAGCATTGGCGTTTGCAAGCGGAAGCTGGGATTGATTTAATTCCAAGTAATGATTTTAGCTATTATGATCAAATGCTTGATACGGCTATTTTGTTGGGTGCTGTGCCGGAGCGTTATAATTCTTTGAATTTTGAGCATGCTGAGGATACGCTTTTCGCTATTGCTCGCGGCTACCAGGGTGAGCGCGGAGATGTGACGGCGTTGCCAATGAAGAAGTGGTTTACTACGAACTACCACTATATTGTGCCGGAAGTTGAGAATCCTGAAGGCTTGCATTTGGCTGGAACTAAGCCTTTTGACGAGTTTTTGGAAGCTCGCGCGCAGGGTTTGGAAACGAAGCCTGTGTTGATTGGTCCGTACACTTTTTTGAAGTTGGCTCGTACTCCTGAAGCTCAGGAGTTGGAGGTAACTGAGTCTGTGATTTCGGCTCTGGCTAACGCTTATGTGAGTATTGTTAAGCGTTTTGGCGAGCTTCACGCAACTTGGTTGCAATTTGATGAGCCTTATTTGGCTTTGGATAAAGAAGAAGGCGATTTGGAGCTTTTTGAAGCTTTGTATAAGCCTTTGCTTGAAGCTAGGAGCGCGGAATTAAAGCTTCTTCTTAACACTTATTTTGGCAATATTGCTGACGCTTACGAGACTGTGAATAATCTTGGTTTTGACGGCGTTGGTGTTGATTTGGTGGAAGGCAAGGACGAAAATCTTGCAGCCATTGAGCGTTACGGCGTGAACGAAAAAACTACGCTTTTTGCTGGCGTTGTGAACGGCCGTAATATTTGGCGTAATGATTATGCTGTAAGCCTTGGGCTTATTGATGCTTTGCGTGAGAATATTACGGATCGCGTGGCTGTTTCTACTGCTTGCTCGCTTCTTCACGTGCCTTTTAGCACTTTTGGTGAGGATGCTTTGGGTGCGGATGTGTTGCAACATTTTGCTTTTGCTGTTGAAAAGTTGCAGGAGATTCGCGATATTGCAAATCTTTCTTTAGAAAGTGACGAAAATCGCAAATCGAGTAACGTTTTAGCTAAAAATCAGGCTTTGTTCGACGGTTCTCGCGTGAAGGCGGATTCTGCTGTTGCTAATCGTCTTGCGAATCTTAAAGAGTCTGATTTTGTGCGACTTCCGGAAAGGGCGGAACGTCAGCGTTTGCAAAAAGAAGCGCTTGGCTTGCCGGATTTGCCAACTACTACTATTGGCTCTTTCCCACAAACTAAGGATATTCGTAACGCTCGTGCTGCTCTTCGAAAAGCTGAGATTTCGCGCGAAGATTACGACGAGTTTATGCGTGATCGTATTGCTAAGTGCATTGAGCATCAGGAGCAAATTGGCTTGGATGTGCTTGTTCACGGCGAGTTTGAGCGCAACGATATGGTTGAATATTTCGGCCAGCATTTGCGCGGCTTTAAGTTTACGAAGAACGCTTGGGTGCAGTCTTATGGCACGCGCTGCGTGAAGCCTCCAATCGTGTGGTCGGATGTTTCTCGCGAGTCTGCAATTACTGTGGCGTGGAGCGCTTATGCTCAAAGCTGCACGAAGCATATTGTTAAGGGCATGCTTACAGGCCCTGTGACGATTCTTAACTGGTCTTGGCCTCGCGAGGATATTACGCACGAAGAGCAAACTCAGCAGCTGGCTCTTGCTATTCGCGATGAAGTGTTGGATTTGGAGCGCGCTGGTATTCGTGTGATTCAGATTGATGAGGCTGCTTTGCGCGAAAAGTTGCCGCTTCGTCGTTCTGATTGGCATAAGAAGTATTTGGATTGGGCGATTTCTGCTTTCCGTCTTGTTCATTCTGCTGTTGCTGCGACTACGCAAATTCACACGCATATGTGCTATTCGGAGTTTAATGACATTATTCGTGATATTGATGCAATGGATGCGGATGTGATTTCTTTCGAGGCTTCTCGCGGCGACTTGGTTGTGCTTGATGCTATTCACGACGCGCATTTTGAGACTGAGGCTGGTCCTGGCGTTTACGACATTCATTCTCCTCGCGTTCCTGGTAAGGCGGAGCTTGTGGAGCGTATTCACGAGATCTTGCGCAAGATGCCTGCTCAAAAGCTTTGGATTAACCCGGATTGCGGTCTTAAAACTCGTGGCGACGCTGAAACTTGGCCAAGCTTGGAGAATCTTGTTGCTGCAGCTAAAGAGGTTAGGGAAGAATTGCAAGATAACAAGCTAATCGATCAGCCGAGCAGGGGGTGAGTTGTGACTTATAAACCGAAGTTTTCGCTGGAAGTTTTTCCTCCTAAGCGCACATCTCCTATTGGTACTATTTACGATACTTTAGATGGCTTGAAGGGTCTTGACCCGGATTTTATTTCGGTTACTTACGGCACTGGAAAGCTGCAGGATCGTACTGCTACTGCGCGTATTGCTCATACGATTCGCACCGAATATGGCATTGACGCGGTTGCTCATTTAACAGCTCGCTACCTTGATTACGATGCTGTTGATGAAGCTTTGGAAATGTTTGATAATGCTGGCGTTTCCGGCGTTTTGGCTTTGCGTGGCGACGTGATTGCGGGCCAGGAAGCGGCAGGCGTTTTTGAGCACGCTAGTGACTTGGTTTCATACATTCGTTCCAAGCGCCCGGATTTGCCGATTTTGGGCGCTTGCTACCCGGAGAAGCATCCTGAAGCAGAAAGTTTGCAGGCGGATATTGAGAATCTTAAGCGCAAAGTTGATGCTGGTGTTACGCATTTAATTTCGCAACTTTTTTACGATAACGAGGATTTTTTGCGTTTCCGTGATTTAGCTCGCGCAGCTGGCATTAACGTGCCGATTGAGGCTGGCGTTATGCCTGTTGCGAATGCTTCGCAAGTTAAGCGCATGACTAGCTTGTGTGCGTCTCGAATTACTTCGCAAGTTTCCGCAATGATGGATCGTTGGGGAAGTAACGCTGATTGTTTGCGCGATGCCGGTAGTATTTTTGCTTCGCAGCAGATTAACGATTTAATTGCTGAAGGCGTGGACGGTATTCATTTGTATACGATGAATCATCCAGGTGTTGCTCGCAGAATTTGGTCGAATGTGAAGCCGCTTTTTACGAAGATTGGGTAGGTGGTAGCGTTACGCGAGTTTTGGTGGATTTCTCTCCTCGCAATTTTGTTTGCAATATTCTTGCGTATCGTCTATGAGTTTTGTAACTGATTTAGTTTTTTGGTTTTAACGAGGCTGGAAAATTTGTGTTTGCGTGCGTCCCGTCCTTCGGGCGCTCTGGCTGCTAAAAGAGTTTAGTGTGTTCGCCTATCTTTAAAGAATGTAGCTTCTCAGTCCTCTTTTAGCACTGAACACAATTTTTCCAGCCTCTCAACACACTAAACTTCAACACAAAACTCATAGACTAGTGCAATTTGTTACGAAAGTGCGTGGTTTACTAAGTGCCACTAAAGTCGCGCAATTAAGCTGCGGTGGGGTGCGTGGTTTGTGTGCCTGGTGTGGTGTGTGCAGCAGCAATGATGTTAGTGTTCTTTGAACAACAGGTAGTGAGTATTGAAATTTAACATAGAGTGTGCGGCTGTATATAAATGCGCAAAAATGTATATATGCACAAAATAAGTACAATTTATTCTAAACATGTGTTTAGAATCGCCGTTAAAAATGTAATCTAGCTTACATTTGCTATGAAAGCTTCCGCCTCGAAAATCTGCCAAAACGTTGAAATAAAGCCGTTGGGGGGGGGGGCTTCATGTGCTATACATTATAACAAATACATTGCAAAATATTCATATATTAGGTATTATTGAACATAAATCTCAACAAGGGATTCGTGTTTTTGAAAGCTGAGTGGAAGTTTTATATGTATTTGATTGTAGTTCAATCAGCGTTTGATTACTACATAGAGCTCTTCACTAATAAATTCATAAAGACTTATTCAGAGAGAATCAATATTAAGGAGATATCATTATGATAAATTCAAATTCCGGAAAGCACGCACGTAAGGTAACGCTCGATGCTGCAGTAAGCAACGCGATTGCAAAGGCTGTGGATGCTCGCAAGGTGGCGGCGTTTACGGTTGGTGCAGCAGGCGTATTGGCTGGTGCTGCGTTCGCTTTTGGAGCAACTCCTGCAATGGCTGCGGAGAGTGGTGTAACTCCTGATACAAAGCCGGCTGCTGTGACTGCTGGTGCTGATAAGAAGTCTGAAGATGGTAAGAAGGCTGATGCCAAGGCTGATGCCAAGCCTGAAGATAAGAAGGCTGAAACTAAGAAAGCTGATAAGAATAATAAGGCTGTAGAGAAGGCTCAGCCTGAAGCTAATAAAGAGGACGTGAAGCAGGCTGAGAAGAATACTGCTAAAGAAGAGCAAGCTAAGCAGCCTGTAGTAAATGCTGACGGTAAGACTGATGTTACTAAGACTGATGTTGTGTCGAAGGCTGAGAATAAGTCTGAGAATCCTGCAACTACTAACGATACTAATGATAAATCGACTGTTGCAAGGAAGCGTTCAAAGCGTTCGCTAGAAAATCCACAACCTGAAGTTGCTGCGACTGGAGTTCAAGAAGATCGCGCTTCTAATAATAATGCAGCAAACCAAGATTCTAATAAAATTAATCCTGATACATCGGTTAAAAATAACACCAAAATTAATATTGACGAGAATAACGCTGACACTATGCCGAATATGTATGGCTGGGGAAGCACAGAAAACACGTTTAGTGAAGATGGCGAAAAGCACACGGTTACCTTCCACTTTGCAGCACCAAAAGATGGCAAGATTACCAATATTGCTATTTTCCCTGCTCAAAACAATGGTTTGAATAACGATAAGAGCAAGAGGGGTGCTGAATACTATTCTAGCGATCCTAAGATGCGTCAGAGCTTCTCTGGTACATATGAGTTTACGCAGAATGGTGACGGTTCTGCTGACCTTAAGATGAGCAATCTTTTTAGTAAGGGTACGGTCAATGGCGGCGCTGAGAAGTATGTTGCTAGTCGTTCTATTTTCGTGTACGTAACTAATAAAGATGGTAAAGAAGATGTTGCTTATAAAACAAACGTATTCCGTGCTGTAACGCTTGTGCCGCCAAAAACTTCCGGCTCCGTTGTGCTTAAGTATAACGAGCAGCTTACTCCTGGAAAGGTTCAAGCAGCAATCACTGAAGCTGGCAATGTTGAAACCGCGCGTAGTGATAAAAAGTCGGTAAATGATCAGCTTTCTGGAGCGTTTACGCAAAATATTAACGTAAAGTCTGATGATGCTTACGACAAGACTACGTTTGAGGCTATTAATACTAAAAAAACTGGCGATACAAACTCTTATGTAGCTGGCGCGAAGACGCTTAACACCTATATGGTTACGGATTTGGGCTTTAAGTCCGGGGCTATTCCGCTTACCGTTGCGCGCTACGATGATCGCATTGACAAGCCGATTGTGGAAGA
>CAMXYK010000012.1 GCA_947253155.1 uncultured Bifidobacteriaceae bacterium | reverse complement strand
AGGGTTTAAAACCACACAACGCTCCAAACACGAGAAAACCACCTCACATTTGGAGCGCGCGAACGTACACGCTCAGTGCAAAAACTATAAACGTATTTGACCGCTGCCGTAGCCGATCCATTTGGTTGTGGTCATTTCGCGCAAACCCATCGGACCTCTTGCATGCAATTTTTGCGTCGATATTCCAAGCTCCGCACCAAAGCCGAACTCTCCACCATCCGTAAAGCGCGTCGAAGCGTTCACCATCACTACTGCTGAATCTACATTCGCAATAAAACGCTGAATAGTAGCGTAATCTTCAGCAATAATTGTTTCAGTATGCCCTGTGGAATATTTAGCTATATGATTTGCAGCCTCTAAGTCATCTTCCACAATTTTTACGCCCATATTTAGCGACAAATACTCGCGCTTCCAATCATCGCCGTTTGCGTGCTCAAGTTGCAAACCATCGATATTAGCATTTTGCAAAATTTCGTAAGATTTATCGTCAGCGTGCAAAATAACATTATGTTCAGCTAAAGCAGCGCCAACTTGCGGTAAAAATTCCTGCGCAATATTGCGATTTACCAATAATTTTTCTGCAGCATTGCACACGCCTACGCGTTGAGTTTTTGCATTAATAACAATCGGGATTGCTTTTTTAATATCCGCGCTTTCATCAACATAAATATGCACGTTGCCAGCTCCAGTTTCAATAACCGGCACTATAGACTCTTGAACAACCGTAGCAATAAGATTTGCGCTGCCTCGAGGAACAAGAACGTCAATATGCCCGTGCGCGTGCATCATTGCTGTAGCTCCCGATCTTCCCAAATCGTCAACCGACTGAATTAAATTCGCACTAAAATTAGCTTCTTTAAGAACCGACTGAATAACCTCAATGCTGGCATGATTCGTATGCTGAGCTGCACTTCCACCGCGCAAAATCGCAGCATTACCGGACTTTATGCACAAAGCAGCAACATCAATAGTTACATTCGGGCGAGCCTCATAAATCATTCCCATAACGCCAATTGGCACGCGCACTTGCGAAAGCTTAATTCCATTAGGAAGAGTGTAACCGCGAACTACTTCCCCAACAGGATCTTGCAATTGCGCAATATTTCTAACGCTTTGAGCAGATTTTTTAATGCGCTCTTCGTCAAATTTAAGCCTGTCGAGCTTTCCAGCATCCATGCCGTGCGCTTTAGCTTCATTCAAATCTTTTTCATTAGCTTCAGCAATACTCGAAGCTGCTAAATCCAAAGCGTCTGCCATTTTTTCAAGAAGCTCATTTTTGGTTCTAGTATCCGTTTTGGAAAAGTCTCGCCAAGCAAGCCTTGCTGAATCTGAACGCTCATTAACTAAATCGTCAACGCTCAACGTTCCCCCTTGTAGATTATTGGCGTTATTTTCCTGTTTAGAATCAAAAGTTGTCATAAATATGAGATTAGCACACGCCCGTTCGCCCAGCGCTTCAGGTACCATATTTTATAGCAGACTTGCAAATAATTTGCATAAGTATTCCATATAAACACTTGGTTACGGAGACATTATGGCAAAAGATACAGCTACTTTCCATAGCACGCGTTCGCAAAAGCCAACATGCACAGCAAAACAGGCAATTCGTCAAGGTATTGCTGAAGATGGCGGATTATTTGTAGACGATAATCTAGGAAGCGTACGTTACGATATTTCTAATTTGCCAAACAAAACGTATCAAGAAATTGCGCAAGATGTTTTGCAAATTTTACTTCCGGATTATTCTAAAGAAGAACTTTCTGATTGCATAAAACTTGCTTACGGAAATCAATGGTCGGATTCTGCTATTACGCCTATTAAGCAGCTTGGTTCAACTAAAGATTATGTTATGGAACTTTTCCACGGGCCTACTTGCGCTTTTAAAGACGTAGCTTTGCAAATGTTGCCGCAATTAATGTCTCGAACCCAAAACAAAGGTGAAAATCAAAACCAAAGTGAAGATGGCGAATCACAAAGCAATCAAAAAGTTATGATTCTTACCGCAACTTCTGGAGACACTGGAAAAGCAGCTTTGGCTGGTTTTGCGGACGTTCCTGGCACTTCTATGATTACTTTCTACCCAGAAGGCAAAGTTAGCTGCGTTCAAGAATTGCAAATGACAACTCAAACTGGCGAGAACGTGCGAGTTTGCGCGGTTCGCGGCAATTTTGACGATGCTCAAACTGGCGTAAAGCAAATATTTACTAATAGTGAGCTTACTAAAAATCTGAAGGAAAACGACAACACTTCGCTATCTTCAGCTAATTCGATTAATGTTGGCAGGCTTGTGCCGCAAGTCGTATACTATTTTGCTGCTTATAAGCAACTTGTTGAGCGTAAAGCAATAAAGCTTGGTGACGAAGTTGAGTTTTGCGTGCCGACTGGCAATTTTGGCGATATTCTTGCAGGATATTACGCAAAAATGCTTGGTCTTCCTGTAAAACATCTTATTGTGGCAAGCAATAGCAATAACGTGCTATTTGATTTTTTGGTAAGTGGCACTTATAACCGTCAGCGCACTTTCCACCACACTGTTGCTCCTTCTATGGATATTCTAGTTTCTTCTAATTTGGAGCGAATGCTTTATTACATGTGCGATAAAGATACGCGTTTGATTCAAATGCTTATGAATGATTTATCTCAGTGGGGTGCGTTTGAGATTCCTGAAGATTTGCTCGCTAAAATACGCAAGCTATTTGGTTGCGGATGGGCAAATGAAGCTCAAATTCGTGACGCTATTAACGATTGTTGGAATAAATATGAGTATATGATTGATCCTCATACTGCTTGCGGCTACTTCGTTATGCAACATATTCCACACGACGAAAGCGTGCCGCGAGTGCTTTTAAGCACTGCAAGCCCGTATAAATTCCCACGAGTTGTTGCGGAAGCTTTGTCGCTTCAAAATGTGCAAGATATGAACGATTTTGAGTGCATGGATGCTCTTAGTAAAGAAACTAATACTAAAGCTCCTAGTGCGCTTCGCAATCTTGAAAAGCAAACGCCAAGATTTACTGACGTTATTGATATTGCAGAAATGCCTGACTATGTTAAAGAGCACTCACATAATTTTGCGCAAAATTAGTAAAGAAGATTTAGTGCGGAAGATTTACTAGAGAAGATTTAGTGAGGGAAATTAGTAACGCAATTTTAGTAGCTAAATTTTACTAGCTAAATCTAATAGAACAGGCCGGTTTATAATAAGCCGGCCTTTTTCTATTCTTCTTCGCTGTTCGTAAATAAAGCGTTGTACACTTCGTTAATAATGCTTAAATCATGCCCTTTTCTAGCAGCTGCAGCAAAAAATCTTCGCCTTCGAACTAAAGGCTCAAGATTTTTCGTGCGTTGAGCAGTTTTTCGCCCAAGTTCCCAAGCAGCTTCAGTAAACATTCCTAACTCTTGAGCTTCAGCCACACAACTAGAAATTGCTACAGAATCAACGTTTTTACGCTTCAATTCCATGCGAGTAGCTCTAGCTCCAAGCATTCGGGACACGCAAGAGCGGATTACTGCTTTTGCATATTGATTGTCGTCAAGAAAACGCAATTCAAGCAAACGCTGAATAACCGCCTCAACAACCTCCTCATCATAGCCTTTTTCTTTAAGACGCTGGCGCATATCCGCTACTGAGCGTGGCGCATAATCCAAAAGACGCAAAGCAGCTTCTTTGCAATCATCTTCGTTAGTTTTAACGACTTTACTTCCGCTATTTTCACTGCTTTCGTAAGACTCATCGCTTTCGCAATATTCACTACTTTCGTAAGGCTCATCGCTTCTGTAAGGCTCATCGCTTTCGCAATATTCACTACTTTCGCAAATCTCATCGCTTAAATCACATACATTCGTGCTTTTTACATACGGCATGTTATTTGTATAATTTTTCGCACCTAGCAATTGCGATTTATGCGATGCACGTTTAGTACTGCGCTTACGAGTATTAAGAGTGACGTCATTACTTTCGTCACTCTCTTCCCCGTTAAGCACTACAGGATGATTGCGAAGAAAACTTGCTACACTAATCACCATATTGCGTTCGCTTTATTTGATTTCCGCTACTATTTTTCCGCTAGTACTTTTACGCTACTACTTTTCCGCAGTAGTTTTTTCTGCACTAGATTTTTCTGCAGAAGACTTGCTAGTAGCACCATCTGTATCAGCATCTGGTTTATCCAATTCAGGATCTTCAGCAAACTGATCTTCTGGATGCATTAAACCTAATGCGGCTTTAATCTTTTCGCTAATCTCTTCCGTAATAGCTGGGTTATCTTTCAAGAACTTACGAACGTTTTCTCGACCCTGTCCAAGCTGTTCACCTTCATAAGTAAACCAAGAACCGGATTTCTTAATAACATTAGCTTGCAAGCCCATGTCAATAACAGAGCCTTCGGTGGAAATGCCTTCGCCGTAAAGCACATCAAATTCAGCAGTCTTAAATGGCGGAGCCATCTTATTCTTAACAATCTTCACTTTAGTGCGATTGCCAATTGCTTCTTCGCCTTCTTTAATAGTGGAAACTCTACGAATATCCATACGCACAGACGCGTAGAATTTCAAAGCTTTACCGCCAGTTGTTGTTTCTGGATTTCCAAAGAACACACCAATTTTTTCACGAAGCTGATTAATAAAAATAGCAGTAGTTCCAGCTTGAGAAAGAGCGCCAGTCATTTTTCGCAATGCTTGGCTCATTAAACGAGCTTGCAAACCAACGTGACTATCCCCCATATCACCGTCGATTTCAGCTTTAGGAACAAGAGCTGCAACAGAATCAACAACAATCACATCTAAAGCTCCAGAACGAATAAGCATATCCGCAATTTCCAAAGCTTGCTCACCATTATCTGGCTGAGAAACAATAAGCGCGTCAGTATCAACACCAAGCTTACGAGCGTATACAGGATCCAATGCGTGCTCAGCATCAATAAACGCTGCAACACCACCATTTTTTTGAGCGTTGGCAACAATATGCAATGCCAATGTTGTTTTACCAGAAGATTCCGGACCATACACTTCAACAATACGTCCGCGAGGCACACCGCCAATACCCAAAGCGGTATCCAACGCAATCGAACCAGTAGGAATAACTTCTACATCTTGCATAGGCCTATCACCTAAGCGCATTGCAGAACCTTTTCCATATTGACGTTCTACATTAGCTAACGCAGTTTCCAACGCTGCTTGACGGCGTGGATCTGCTTTATCGGCATCAATAAGGCGATCAATACTGCTTTTACCTTTTGCTTGCGCCATGTTTACTACTCCTTTCGCATGCCGTTATGTATCGAACGACCTTAGTTCCATACACGATGCTAATGCAAGCGCTTTTGAGCAATGTGGATAAAAGCTAAAGCTAAATATTCACCATGACGCTTGATTGCGCTGCAATTATTTCAACAACTACAAGTATACACTTTATACGAACATTTGTTCGATACTGCGTGTCTTGCTTATTTTCCGCAAAAAATACTTAAAAACATTCAGCAAGCTGGCATAGGAGGAGCGTTATGATCCTTACCCCAACGCTTACTATCCGGAATACCCATATGATCGCACAGAACATTCCACACTACTCGAGGCTCAATCCCAGCTTCTAAAGCCTCACAAACGCTCATGCCACCAAGCTTTTGCAAACCCTGATCGCGCGCAATACTGCGTCCTAATTCTCTACCAAAAATCTCTTCAAGCAACTGCCAAAATTCGCGCTCGCGCATAACAATCCCCCTACTTATTGCTTAATAGAGACAGCAAATCATTCAACATGCCTAATAAATTATGCACCGTAGAGCGACGCACTTGTTCACGACTGCCATCTAAACGCAATTCAAAAACAAGAACAATATTGCCGTTAGAATCATAATTCCAAAAATTACTCACGCAATCAAATTCAAGAAAGCTTCGAGATTTTTGCAAAATACAGTCACTAAAATCGCAAACTTTAGGCAAACGAATTCCCACATAAACCAATCCCGCAGGTTTATTGCCATCAGGACCAGGGCCTGCAACACCAGTTGTTGACAATCCAATTATAGGAAATCGAGAATCATCTGAAGAATCATCTGCAGATTGATCTTCATATTTCCAACCAGCGCCACGGTATATGCGAGATGTTCCAACCGCCATTTGCATAGCAACATCTTTATAAACAGCACCTTCAGTTTGTAAAAGATTAGCGTCAACGCCTAAAATTTTAGATTTTGCGTGAATATCATACGTAACAGCAGATCCGCAAAAAACTTTAGAAGCGCCAGGAACAGACACAAAAGCGTCAGCTAAAAGTCCGCCTGTTAAAGATTCAGCTGCAGAAATATGAAAACCTAGCTGCACGCTGTTATCTAATATGCGCGCAGCTAGGATTTCAGTAGGTAAAGATGAAATATTACTCATTGCAACGGTGGCAATGGAGCCGGTGTGCTTGGTGCGCTAAGGCGAGAATCATTCAAACGAGACTCATCAGAGTTAGAATCATCCGAAGTTTTCTCAAAGAAAGCGCTATAAACGTACAACACTGCAGAATAGAATGCGAAGCCCAAAGAAATACCAAGCAAACCAAAAGCTACAGCATAGTAAGAAATAACCCAAGAAGGAAGCTGAACATCCTGGAAAAGCGCAACCATTGGCAAAAGAATCATAGAAATGCCAACTGTTTGCGTAAGAGTCTTATACTTTCCAGCGGAAGATGCAGGAATAACCTTTCCACCCTTATTAATCACGTAAAAACGCACTAAAGTAATGCTAATTTCACGAACTAGGAACAAAATTGTTATCCACCAATAAATCTCATTAAAGATTGAAGCAATCACTAATGCAGACAAAACAAGGATTTTATCCGCAATTGGGTCAAGCAATTTGCCCAATTCTGTAACTTTGTGATATTTACGAGCCATCCAACCGTCAAGTTTATCGGTTACAGCTGCAATAACAAACAAAGCAAAAGCAGCCCAACGCAATGAAACAGACTGGAAACCCCACTCACCTGAAAGCAAATATAAAACAATAAAAACAAGTGACAGTACTATACGTACATAAGTCACGATATTAGGAGCACAATTCCAACCATCGAAAAATGACTTCTTTGCATTCTTTCTCATACGCATGTTTTTATCCTATCGCAAACTAAAAACTTATAACTGTCACTAACAAGTGCTTCAACATATAATACACTACTTTATAAAGAATTCTTATAACGAATCCGACTCACCACGAATAAATGCCAAAACTTTAGGCAAATCTTCCGGCTGAACCAAAACTTCGCGTGCTTTAGAACCTTCAGAAGGCCCCACAACTCCTCGAGATTCAAGCAAATCCATAAGTCGGCCAGCCTTAGCAAAACCAACGCGCAGCTTTCGCTGAAGCATCGAAGTTGAACCAAACTGCGAGCCAACCACAAGCTCAGCCGCCTGAAGCAGCTCGTCCATATCGTCTCCAATATCGCTTGTTTTAAGCTTGTTTTGAGCTTGAGCATCCGCTTTTTGAGCCATTTGCTCAATATCTTCACGATACTTAGGTTTGCGCTGAGTGCGCACGTATTCCACAGCTTTACGAATCTCCGACTCACTCACCCAAGAGCCTTGCACGCGCTGAGGCTTAGCAGCACCCATTGGAAGGAACAAAGCGTCACCTTGACCAATCAAAGTTTCTGCACCAACAGTATCCAAAATAACTCTGGAATCAGTTGCAGAAGAAGTAGCAAAAGCCAAGCGAGAAGGAATATTCGCCTTAATTAAGCCCGTTACAACGTCAACGGACGGACGCTGAGTAGCAAGAACCAAATGCACGCCTGCAGCTCGAGCAAGCTGAGTAATGCGCTGAATAGAACTTTCCACGTCGTTCTTTGCAACCATCATTAAATCAGCCATCTCGTCCACAACCACAAGCAAATACGGGTATGGAGCAACTTTTCGCTCAGAGCCAGCCGGAGCATGAACTTTGCCTTCACGCACAGCCTTGTTGAAATCCTTAACATGACGGAAACCGAAGAATTGCAAGTCGTCGTAGCGAGCATCCATCTCTTTAACAACCCACTCAAGAGCTTGAGCTGCCTTCTTAGGATCCGTAATAATTGGCGTAAGTAAATGCGGAATGCCAGCGTACGCAGAAAGCTCCACGCGCTTAGGATCAACCATAATCATGCGAACTTGCTCAGGAGTTGCACGCATAATAATCGAAGTAAGCATTGAGTTAATAAAACTTGACTTACCAGAGCCTGTAGCGCCAGCAACAAGCAAATGCGGCATTTTATCGAGAGCTGCAGTTACGAAATGACCTTCAACATCTTTTCCAACGCCTGTAAGCATTGGATTAGGGTCGTTAAGAGCTTTTTGCGAGCGCAAAACATCTCCCAAATGCACAATTTCGCGGTCAACGTTTGGAATTTCAATACCAATTGCCGACTTTCCTGGAATTGGAGACAAAATACGCACATCCGTACTTGCTACAGCGTACGCAATATTTTTTTGCAAATTCGTAACTTTTTCAACTTTTACGCCAGGTCCAAGCTCAACTTCGTACTGAGTAACAGATGGTCCTCTTAGGAATCCGATTACGCGCGCATCAACATCAAACTGCTCAAAAGTGGAAGTTAGTGCACGAATAACATTGTCGTTTGCCGGAGTTCTAGCAGCATGAGGCTTTCCAAAAGCAAGAATGTTCAAATCAGGAAGCTGGTACGGTTGCAAAGCGGAATCGTCATAAGAGTTTAGATTATTTTTAGCGCTTGCATCGTCGCTATTATCTTCGCTTTCTTGATCTTTTCTATACTGATCCATACGTTCAGCTGGAATGCTGGACCACGGATCGTTAGCAGAGTTAGCAAAGCTAGCAGAACCACTCATAGGAGCTTTTGGCATAGTATCAATAGACATTACTGGCGAAGATGAAGCAGTTCTTGGAGCAACGCGCTCAGAATCCTCATCTTGCTGTGCGTTTACGTAATTATTTTGGATTCCAGCATCGCTACTTACGGTTCGCATACGCTTCGGCTCATCGCTTTGGATTTCCTCATTCGCATCACCATGTACGGCTGCGGCATGAGAAAACGCGTCATCACCAGCGTATTCGTCAAGAAGCTCATCTTTGTTATTATTTTTCTTGCGATTAAATAGCGAATTCCACAGTTTGGATAAAACAGAATTTTCAGCAGTTTTCTTATTTTTTTCAGAAGATTCGTCGTGAGTTGGAACACCTTCGGCGAATTCCAAAGGTTTTTGACTATCTTTGTAGGAATCTTTTGAAACGCTATTTTCGGTATTATCAGACGATTGTTCTTTATTTTTAGTCTTATTTGCAAAAAGTCCAACCAAAAATTGAGCTACATCCGTTACGTGAAGACGAGTTATTAGCAATATTGAAAAAAGAGCCAAAATTACAAAAATTATAAGAGCAAAAATACGGGAAAGACCCCAAGATATAGGAGAACCTAATGCAAAACCTATTAAACCACCATATTTTTGTACAGTATCAAAACTAAAAGCGTGATGTTTAGCAGCAAAAGCAATATCAATAATCGAGCATACGGAGCACAAAAGCGTCACAAAACCGCCAATAACATAAGGATTTCCGGAACCAGAACCACTATTTCGCATTAAACGAATTGCAACAACACTTAACCATATTGGGAGCACAACGCTCATAACACCAAAAATGCTAGAAGATATAATATGCAGCCAAACACCAATAAAACCGCTTACATGGAACCATTCAGAAGCGCAGAATAATACGGCAAGAACGAGCATAACAAAGCATAAGCCGTCTCTGCGGTAAGCTTCATCGTACTCACCAACGCCAAAAAGCGAACGCACTGTTTTGCCTAAAATTCGCGGCACAAACAGAAGTGCAGTTTCCCACCATGGTTCTTTAGGCGCTGCCTTACCAGCCATACAATACTCCTTTTGTACCATGCGCTATTAGTACGCAATGTCATCATCAACAACACATATGTGTAACCATACCAGTCTACTCCATAGCTGAAGTTATTTAAATGAAGCGCTTGCAGCTTGCCGCTTACCCCTCTTATTCGTTATTAACGCAGATTAGGCACTGCGCGAGTAACACATGACTGTTATTTTCTCAGTTCGTTAACTGAGTTTTTAACGGTGTTTGAGTTGTGAGTGTTATTTTCTCAGTTGGCTTACTGAGTTATTAACAGTGTTTAGGCAATTATCGTTATTTTCTCAGTTCGTTAACTGAGTTTTTAACAGTGTTTAGGGGTAATCGGCAAAAAAGTGTGTCTAAAACAAAAAAACGGCAGATATTTACCTGCCGTTTAAGTGGGGTGGCTAACGCGGCTTGAACGCGCGACCTTCTGAACCACAATCAGATGCTCTACCGACTGAGCTATAGCCACCATGTGCACGAAACATAAAGAATCACACAACAGAGGAATACTATACACTATTTGCTCGATTTACGCTAGCGCAACACACTTCGGCGCGTCGTAATATATATTTCTATTCATAATACTCATATTCGTGTTGTGGAGATTTGAGATTTTTCGCACAGAGCGCATACGCTCGCGCAACACCAAACAAAAATTGCTTAGTTCGACAATAGCAAATGCAACAATAGAAGTATGAGTTTTTCTGAGCAAAATCAGCGCATATTTGGCGTAACCGAAAACAGCAACAACACGACGGCACTTCTTCTTGGCTCAGGCGAGCTTGGCAAGGAAATTGCGATTGAACTTATGCGTTTAGGCGTGCGCGTTTGCGCGGCAGACAGCTATAAGAACGCTCCTGCTATGCAAATAGCTCACGAATACAGAGTGCTAGACATGTCTGATGCTACTTCTCTTCAAAATCTTATTGACGAAGTGCAACCGAATATTATTATTCCGGAAGTTGAAGCAATCGCAACTAAAGTTTTGAAATGTGCTGCTCGCAATAATATCCAGATTGTTCCTAGCGCAGATATTGCAGCAATTGCAATGGATCGCGAGCGCTTGCGTAGGATTGCTCACGAAGATTTAGGTTTGCCTACTACACCGTACCGTTTTGCGTCATCTTACGAGGAATTAAATGATGGCGCTCAGCACGTTGGCTACCCTTGCGTTGTTAAGCCTGTTATGAGCTCTTCCGGCCACGGACAGTCTATAGTTAGAAGCCCGGAAGCGCTTAAAGCTGCGTGGGATGAGGCTCAGCATGGAAGGCGTGCTGCAGCTGGTCACGAAAACGAGTGTTCTCGCGTTATTGTTGAAGCTTTAGCTCCTCTTGACTACGAGCTTACAGTTTTGACAATAAGCTCTTGCGCAGGAATTACTACTTGCGAACCGATTGCACAACGTCAGCAGGATGGCGATTATAGAGAATCCTGGCAGCCTGCAAATATTCCGGAAAAAGTACTAAATAATGCGAAAAATATTGCGCAACGCGCTGTAGAAGGTTTAACAAATATTGCTCACGATTCTAACGAAACTGGTTGGGGCGTTTACGGCGTTGAGCTGTTTGTGTTAAAAGATGGCTCGTTGCTTTTTAACGAGCTTTCTCCTCGTCCGCACGATACTGGCATGGTAACTATGATTTCGCAGCATTACAGCGAGTTTGCGCTTCATGCGCTCGCTATTTTAGGCGTACCTGTTACGGCAAACTACACTTCGCTTTCGTTAAAAGACAACGAGGTTGCTGCAAGTCATGCGATTGTTGTTAAAGGCGAAGGAGAAGTTGGCTTTACAAATATTGCTCAAGCTTTAAGCGCAAACGAAAATTATCGAAGCAGCTTACGTATTTTCGCTAAGCCTTCAGTTCACGGACACAGACGTATGGCTGTAGCTCTTGCTACGGGAGGTAGTCAAGAGGAAGCAAGAAAAAATGCGACACGCATTGCAAGAGCATTGCATACGGATAGTGCGAATGCTGAAATACTTTGAAAATAAAGGTATTAAACAATAATTTATATTGATACTAGGCAATATTTGTCGGAAATTTTGTAGGCAACAATTGTTACGCTAATCGTGCTGGCCAAGGTCAGGTAAACCTACAAATACTGTTGGTTTGCGCCTACAACTATGAGTGCACGAAGAGAGGGCATATCATGGAAAAACTTGACAAGTTGTATGAAGGCAAAGCCAAAAAACTGTACGCTACCGATGACACCAATGTGCTCTGGGTCGAATATATGAACCAGGCAACCGCTGGTAACGGTCTGAAGAAAGCTCAGATCGCCGGTAAAGGCAGTTTAAACAACCGGATTACTTCTTTACTATTCCATTTACTTGAGGCGCGCGGCGTAAAAAGCCACTTCCTCGGACGTATTTCCGATACTGAACAACTCGTAAAGCGTATGCGCATGTTCCCACTGGAAATTATTATGCGCAATACTGCTGCTGGTTCTTTCGCAAAACGTTACAACGTTGAAGAAGGAACCCCATTAAAGAAGCCGCTGTTGGAGTTCTGCGTGAAGTCCGACGAGCTTGGCGATCCATTTATTAACCCTGAAGGCGTTGTGGCTTTAGGCTTAGCTACAGACGAAGAGATGGCGGAAATTACTCGCCAGGCTCATGCTGTAAACAATGCTTTGCTTGATATTTTCTCCAAGATTGATGTTCAGCTTGTTGACTTCAAGATTGAAGAGGGCGTTGACGCGGAAGGAAATATTCTTCTTGCGGACGAAATTACGCCTGATACTTGCAGGCTTTGGGATAAGCGCAATGCTGGTGCAAGTGGCGTAAGTCATTTGGATAAAGACTTATTTAGGCGCGATTTAGGCGATATTATTCCTGCTTATGAGGAAATTCACGGCAGACTTCTTGCTTTAGCTCAAAGCGAAGGCTTGGATGTTTCCGTGCGTCAACCGGAAGATTGCGTCGAATGATACTAATTGTGGCTCGTGCCTTTAGGGGTGCGAGCCACACATGTTCTTACGGACGTTTTCGAATAATTTAATAACTTAATAATTTAATACTTAATAATTTAAACGAAAATATAATTGAAAAACCAATACAACAACAAACACTGCTCATACCGCACATTCAACAAGGTAGGTTTCTCGTGGTATTTCGCGTATATGTGGAAAAACGCACTGGTTTTGACGTTCAAGCACAACAGCTTTTACATGAGCTTAAGGAAATTCTTGGCATAAGCGCGATTACTTCCGCACGAATTATTAACCGTTATGACGTAGAAGGTATTGGCGAGGATGTGTTCCGCACGGCAGTACAAACTGTATTAAGCGAACCTCCAGTTGATAATACGTACGACTATTTACCTATTGAAACAAACGAGCACGTATTCGCAATCGAATTTTTGCCTGGTCAGTTTGATCAGCGCGCGCAATCTGCAAGTGAGTGCATTCAGCTTATTAGTCAAGGCGAGCGCCCAACTGTGCGCACTGCTAAAGTAATCGCTTTAAAGGGCGATTTTGACGAAAAAGCTATGGATGCTATTAAGCATTACGTTATTAATCCTGTTGAAGCTCGAGAAGCAAGTCTTGACGAAGTAAAAAGCTTGCAGCGAGAAGCGGTAGTTCCTGCAGACGTTGAAGTAATTGATACTTTTAACAGTTTAGACGAAGCCGGATTGCAAAAGTTTATTGAGAATCGCGGCTTAGCTATGGATTTGGCTGACGCAAAGTTCTGCCAGCAATACTTTAGGGAAGAAAATCGCAATCCTACTATTACCGAGATTCGCGTTATTGACACGTACTGGTCCGATCACTGCCGTCACACGACTTTTGGTACGGAGCTTACAAATATTACGATTGACGATAGCACAGTTCAAGAAGCGTTTAATCGTTATCTTGATTTGCGAAAAGAATTAAATCGCGAAAGCAAGCCTGTTTGCTTAATGGATATGGCAACTATTGGTGCTAAATATTTGAAGCATACTGGTGAGCTTAAAAATTTGGATGAGTCTGAAGAAATCAACGCTTGCACTGTAAAAGTTAAGGTTGATGTAAACGGCCACGATGAAGATTGGCTGTTCCTGTTTAAGAACGAAACGCATAATCATCCTACAGAAATTGAGCCTTTTGGTGGAGCTGCAACTTGCATTGGCGGTTGCATTCGAGATCCTCTTTCTGGACGTTCCTACGTTTATCAAGCTATGCGCGTAACTGGTGCTGCAGATCCGCGCACTCCTATTAGCGAGACTTTAAACGGTAAGCTTCCGCAGCGAAAAATCGTAACTTCTGCTGCAGCAGGATACTCTTCTTACGGAAATCAGATTGGTTTAGCTACTGGCGAGGTGCACGAACTTTACCACCCGGGCTATGTTGCTAAGCGTATGGAAGTTGGAGCGGTTGTTGCCGCTACCCCAGCAGACCATGTTCGTAGAGAAACTCCTGCTCCTGGAGATGTGATTATTCTTCTTGGCGGACGCACTGGTCGCGACGGAATTGGCGGCGCTACCGGCGCTTCTAAAGCACAGGATGTTGAAAGTATTGAAGAATGCGGAGCAGAAGTTCAAAAAGGTAACGCTCCTATTGAACGCAAATTGCAGCGACTTTTCCGTCGCAAGGACGCATGCCAGCTTATTAAGCGTTGTAACGATTTTGGCGCTGGCGGCGTTTCTGTTGCTACAGGCGAAATTGCAGATGGCTTAACTATTAATCTCGACAAGGTTTCTAAAAAGTACGAAGGTCTTGACGGAACTGAGCTTGCTATTTCTGAATCTCAAGAGCGCATGGCTGTTGACGTTACTGCAGACGATGCTGAAGAATTCTTAAAGTACGCTCGCGAAGAAAATTTGGAAGCAGAAATCATTGCGACTGTTACCGAAGAAGCTCGTATGCGAATGACTTGGCGCGGAAAAACTATTGTTGACTTAAGTCGCGCATTCTTGGCTTCTAACGGCGCTCCAAAACAGCAGGTGCTGCATGTTGAAAGTGGAGAATCTTACGAAAACCCGTGGCAGAATCAGTCAGATTTGCCGTTGCAAAATAGAATGCAAAACTTGCTTAGCGATATCAACATTGCTTCTAATAAGGGTTTGGCGGAACGTTTCGATTCTACAATTGGTGCCGCAACCGTGCTTATGCCTTTTGGCGGCCGCCGTCAGCTTACTCCAGCTCAAGCTATGGTTGCTAAATTCCCAGTATTTGGCGAAACGAATACTGCTTCCGCAATGGCTTGGGGATTTAATCCGTATTTGATGGAAAAGAATCAGTTTACTGGAGCTTATGTTGCGGTTGTTGAATCTTTGGCAAAGCTAGCAGCAAGCGGTTTTACTAGAGAACGCGCTTACTTGAGTTTGCAAGAGTATTTTGGAAAACCTCACGATATTCCAGAGCGTTGGGGCAAGCCAGCTGCGGCTGTTCTTGGTGCTTTAAGCGCGCAGCTTGATTTTGGTGTTGGCGCTATTGGTGGCAAGGATTCTATGAGCGGCAGTTTTGAGAATTTGGATGTGCCACCAACATTAATTTCCTTTGCTGTGTCTACTGGAGATGCGCGTTTAGCTGTTTCTCCAGAATTTAAGTGCGTAAACAGTCGAGTTTTGCGAATTGCGCCGCAATATAAATCCGACGGAATTACGCCGCAAAAAGAAAGCTTCCTGAAAACAATAGAGTTAATCGAAAATATTACGAAGAATAAGCAATCTCTTGCTGCTGCAACTCCTGGCTACGGTGCTAGCGCAGAGACTTTGTTCAAGATGACTCTTGGAAATCATATTGGACTTAAGTTATTTAATAACTTAAGTAACGACGACTTGTTTAAGCCAGCATACGGCACTTTCTACGTAGAGCTTAAAGAAGATTCGGAAATTCCTTCTTTGCAAGATAGCAGTTTGGTTAATATTGATCTTGTTGGCGAAACAACAGAACAGTATATGCTTACTTCCGCTTCCGGCGAAGAAATTAACTTGACTGATTTGCAGAAGATTTGGGAAAGCGAACTTTCTTCAATCTTCCCTTATAAAAAGCCTGGCGAAATTGTAGAAACTATTAATAGCAAAACTAATGCTTCTACTACAAACCACGCGCACGCAGGGAAATTAAAGCCGCTTTCGCATCCGCGCGTTATTATTCCAGTCTTCCCTGGAAATAATTGCGAATACGATACTCAAGCCGCTTTCGAGCGCGCAGGTGCCGACGCTCATACGCTTATTATTAATAACTTAAGCGCTAAGGATATTGCTGAGTCTGCTAATAAGCTAGTTGAAGAAATTAAGAAGAGTCAGATTATTATGATTCCTGGCGGCTTCTCCGGAGGTGACGAGCCGGACGGTTCTGCAAAGTTTATTACAGCATTCTTTAGGAATCCAAAAGTTACGGACGCAGTTCGCGATTTGCTTAATAATCGCGACGGCTTAATGCTTGGAATTTGTAACGGCTTCCAAGCGCTTATTAAGCTGGGCTTGGTTCCTTTTGGAGATATTGTTCCTATGGATTCTAACTGCCCAACTCTTACATACAACACAATTGGTAGGCATCAAAGCCGTATTGTGCGCACACGTGTTGCTTCAAACATGTCTCCATGGCTTAAGAACACTAATGTTGGCGATATTCACACTGTTGCTATTTCTCACGGCGAAGGTCGTTTTATTGCAACGCCTGAAGTTATGGAAAAGCTTATTAAAAACGGCCAAGTAGCTACGCAATACGTTGATAGCAATGGTGTGCCAAGCATGAGTTTGAACGTAAATCCGAACGGATCTTTAATGTCCGTAGAAGGAATTACAAGCCCAGACGGCAGAGTTTTTGGAAAGATGGGTCATTGCGAGCGAGCTGGTGAAGGCTTGTACGTAAATATTCCTGATTTCCATGAGCAGCCACTGTTTGACGCTGGAGTTCAATACTTCACTGCATAACTTTTTTAAGAATATATTCCTTTTAACTAAGCGTGTTAAATAATTACAAATTCAACGATGGCTGTAATTTGAAACAATCATCTGTTACATCCATCGACTACTAGGGGGTATGAATGTCTGCAGAACTTGAGGATATTCACGAAGAGTGCGGCGTGTTTGGAGTATGGGGTCATAAAGATGCTGCTAGACTCACATATTTTGGCTTGCATGCTCTGCAACATCGCGGCCAAGAAGGCGCAGGAATTGTAACTAACGATAACGGCGCGCTTCACGGACACCGCGGACTAGGCTTGCTTACTCAAGTTTTTAGCAACGAGCAGGTTATGGAACGTTTAACAGGAAATCGTGCTATTGGTCACGTTCGTTACGCTACTGCAGGATCTGGAAGCGTTGATAATATTCAGCCTTTCTTATTCCACTTCCACGACGGAGATGTAGCTTTAGCTCATAACGGAAACTTGACGAATTGCACAAGCTTACGCAATTCTTTGGAAGATAATGGCGCTATTTTCCACTCAAATTCCGACACTGAAATATTAATGCATTTGATTCGTCGCTCTAATAAACCAACTTTTATGGATCGCTTAAAAGAAGCGCTGCTAACTGTTCATGGCGGATTTGCTTATTTGCTTCTTACGGAAGATTCTTTAATTGGTGCCACGGATCCAAACGGATTCCGTCCGCTTTCTCTTGGTCGCATGCAAAACGGAGCGTATGTGCTTTCTTCCGAAACTTGCGCTTTTGATATTGTTCGCGCCGAATTTATTCGAGATATTGAGCCAGGCGAAATAGTTGTTATTAACGACGAAGGCTACACGATTGAACATTATACGGATCATGTGCAGCAAGCAGTTTGTTCAATGGAGTTTATTTATTTTGCGCGCCCTGATTCTAACATTTACGGGATTAACGTTCATGCTGCAAGAAAGAGAATGGGATCGCGCTTAGCTAAAGAATCCCCTGTTGAAGCAGACATGGTTATTGGAGTTCCTAACTCATCGCTTTCTGCTGCAGCAGGATACGCGGAAGCAAGTGGTCTTCCTAACGAAATGGGTTTGATTAAAAACCAATATGTTGCTCGCACTTTTATTCAACCTACTCAAGAATTGCGCGAGCAGGGCGTTCGTATGAAACTTTCTGCAGTTCGCGGAGTAGTTGCAGGAAAACGTGTAATAGTTCTTGACGATTCGATTGTTCGCGGCACAACTTCTAAGCGAATTGTGCAACTTTTGCGAGAAGCTGGAGCTAAAGAAGTGCATATGCGTATTTCTTCGCCTCCTCTTAAATACCCGTGCTTCTACGGTATTGATATTCAAACTACTAAAGAATTAATTGCAGCAAAGCATTCTGTTGAAGAAATTCGCGAGTATATTGATGCAGATTCTCTTGCTTTCCTATCTTTGGACGGGCTTGTTGAGTCGATTGGGTTAAATAAGCCGGCTCCTTACGGCGGCTTATGCGTTGCTTACTTTAATGGCGACTACCCTACTGCACTTGACGATTACGGCGAAGAATTTTTGGCTTCTCTTCCTCAAAACGAGCGCGAGTATTTGCAAGAAGTTAGAAAACGCAGTAAATATTCACACGAAAACCTTATATAACTTAATATTTTACTTATTTACGGCAATTTATTAATAAAATTTAAGAAAATACTTATAGCAATTTAGGAAAGGAATCAACATGCCGCACGCATATGAAGAAGCTGGCGTAAGCGTAGAAGCAGGATACGAAGTAGTACGTCGCATTAAATCACATGTGAATCGTACGAATCGCCCAGGCGTTATGGGCGGAATCGGCGGGTTCGGCGGCTTATTTGATTTGGCGTCCCTAGGATACAAAGAGCCTGTGCTGATTTCTGGCACAGACGGCGTTGGAACCAAGCTTATGATTGCAAAAATGATGAATAAGCACAATACAATTGGCATTGATTGCGTTGCTATGTGCGTAAACGATATTGCAGCTCAAGGCGCAGAACCGCTTTTCTTCCTCGACTACATTGCTTGCGGCAAAAATAATCCTGCACTACTTGAGCAGGTTGTTGCAGGAGTTGCAGACGGTTGCGTTCAAGCAGAAGCAGGCTTAATTGGCGGAGAAACTGCTGAAATGCCTGGAATGTACGCAGAGGACGAATACGATCTTGCAGGTTTCGCAGTTGGTGTTGCAGAAAAAACGAATATTGTTGACGGCTCCACTATTACCGCAGGCGACGTGCTTATTGGTTTGCCTTCTTCTGGAGTTCACTCGAATGGTTTCTCGCTTGTGCGTAAAGCTTTGTTTGAAGAAGCAGGCTACGACGTGAACACCAAACTAGATGAGCTTGACGGAAAAACGCTTGGCGAAGTTCTGCTTGAACCTACGCGAATTTATGTAAAAGCTTTGAAACCGCTTTTTGCGAAGCATCTTATTAAGGGAGTAGCTCACATTACAGGCGGCGGATTTATTGAGAATATTCCACGCATGTACTCGGATGATTTGGCTGCAAAAATCGATACAGCAAGCTGGAATGTTCCGCCTATTTTTGACGTTATTGAAAAAGCTGGCAAAGTTGCTCATGCAGAAATGTTCAACGTTTTTAACATGGGAATAGGCATGGTTTTAGCAGTTGATGAAAGCAAAGCCGAAGAAGCACTGAGCACACTGAGCGAAAATAACGAAACAGCTTATGTTATTGGCAAAATGGTTGAGCGCGGAAACGCTGCAGTTGAGTTGCAATAAAACTATAAAGGACAGAAAATGAAAGTTTTAGTTGTTGGTTCCGGCGCTAGAGAGCATGCTATTGCACACGCACTTCTTAAAGGCGAAAGCGTTGAAGAAGTGACTGTTGCGCCAGGAAACCCGGGTATTGCAGCAGACGGAATTAAAACCGTAAACATAAGCCAGTCAGATCACGAAGCTCTTATTAACTTCGTTAAAGAACACAACTACGACTTTGCTTTTATTGGCCCAGAAGTGCCGCTTATGAACGGCATTGTGGACGATTTTGAAGCTAATGGAATTGCAGCTTTTGGACCGAACAAAGCTGCGGCTCAAATCGAAGGCTCTAAAGATTTTGCTAAAAAGCTTATGGCTCGCCACAATGTTCCAACTGCAGCATACCAAACTTTTGAAGCTTTAGAACCAGCTAAAAACTACGTGCTTGAGCATGGTGCTCCAATTGTGATTAAAGCAGACGGATTAGCAGCAGGAAAAGGCGTTACTGTTGCTATGGACGAGAAAACTGCAATTGAAGCTTTGGAAGATATTTTCGTCGATCACCGTTTTGGCCAAGCTGGAGCAAAAGTTGTTATCGAAGAATTTTTGCAAGGTCAAGAGTTTTCGCTTATGAGTTTTGTAAGCGGAACTGATTTTTGGGTTATGCCAATTTCTCAAGATCATAAGCGCGCTTACGACGGCGATAAAGGTCCAAACACAGGCGGAATGGGAGCATACAGTCCAGTTCCGCAAATCAGTAGCGAAACCGTTAAACGCGCTATTGACGAGATTGTGCGCCCAACTGTTGAAGGATTAGCTAAAGAAGGAACGCCTTTTACAGGAATACTTTATGCCGGTTTGATTGATACAGCAACAGGACCTAAAGTTATTGAGTTTAACGCTCGATTTGGCGACCCGGAAACAGAAGTTGTGCTTCCTAGGCTCACTTCAGATTTTGGTTCAGCTATATGGAATATTTTGCAGCACAAAAATCCGACTTTTACTTGGAAAAATAGCGGAGTTACGCTCGGCGTAATAATTGCAAGCGAAGGATACCCTGGCACTTTAGTTACAGGCACTCCCCTTCCGCACATTCCTGTTGACGAAAATCAAGGTCAGCATGTGTACTTTGCAGGAGTTAAAAGCCAAGAAGAAACCGGCAATCTCGTAACTTCTTCCGGTAGAGTTGCACTCGTACAAGTGCACGGAAAAGACGTAGAAGACGCGCAAAAGAACGCATACAGCATATTGGATAACCTAAATCTTCCACACATGTTCTTTAGGCACGATATTGCTTCAAAAGCGCTTAAATAAAATCTAACAGTTTCTAGTAGCTGCTAGTACTTGCTAACAGCTACTAGAAACTTACAAAATCACGGCATAGTAAAGAACTTGGTATTGCGCATATAGCCTTTACCAGCAGTAATGTCGTATTGTATAAGCTTGTAGTCTTCCAACAGTTGCTTTGATTCCTTATCCATAGAGGAATAAGCAATTGGTCTACCTTCGCCATCTAAATAAATCGGCTGTCCTTCAGGAATCCTATCCCAACCTTGAATCGTGTTAACAACAGGCGGTTCCATTGCGCTAATATGCTTATGCAATTTGCTAAGGAAAGCAACGTATGGCGAAACTTTAGCATTCATATGACGAGCAACTTGAGCTACAAAGAAATTAGGCGAAGAATACACGTCAGTTTTAACATGCTTCTTTTGAGAATCGCTCATAGATTTTCTTGCAGCTTTATTCGACCAAATAAAGTAGTCAGTCAAATGCAACATAAGAGAATTATTCTTATTCATGCTGGCAGTTGAGTAAGCTCCTGGAAGATGATCTCCGTAGAACAAAACAGTAACAGGCTTATTAAGCTTGTCTAGCTTATTAAGGAACTTTTCTGTAGCTTTATCCGTATAGTTTGCGCCTTTAGCATACGTTTGAATAATAGAAGCTTCCTCTTCGCCTAAAGGTTTACCATCTTCGCTTGCAGAAACTTTGAAATCATTATTCTTATACCAATCGTTATAAGGCATATGATTTTGCATCGTAACTAACTGAATAAAATCGGAAGTCTTCTTTTTCGAAACTGACTCAAAAACGCTTCTGTAAGCAGACTCGTCAGAAACATAAGGAGATAAATCAATATGATTCTGATACTTAATAACATCAGGCTTACGCAAAGAATAAAACTTAGTAAAACCAAATTTCTTATAATTCTTAGCGCGCAAATACATGGATGGCTCGAACGGGTGGAAAGCAAGAGAATTTTTGCCATCATTCCAATACCGGTTAATAGTAGGAGTCCAAACCGCTTTTGGCACTAGCTGCTGGTATGGGCTTGTAAGCGAAGGATCAAAATTAACCATACTCAAGCCTGTCATAGCCATGTATTCAAGATTTGCAGTTCCTCCACCGTAGCCTGACGAAAGCATAAGACCGCTATCAGTAGACTTTTTAACATTGCTAATAAAAGGCGTAACTTGCTTATTAAGCGATATTCCAGGCACGCGCTCAGGGTTAGCGAAAGATTCAGAAAGAACAACAATAAGAGTACTGCTATTAATCTTATTTTTGCGAGAAGAATTAATTTTATTTGCCAGCTTTTCGTAACGCTTAAGCACATTTTTCATAGTTGCTTCGCTATAATTTGCCGGCTTAGACATAATTTTTGGATTAACTTGACGCATAAACGCCACAAGCGGTCCGTTAAGTTGCGCGTCGTACGCAGAATCCCACATCGCAGGCTTATCGCCCATGAATTGGTTAAACGAGTTAGATACAGAACCAACTGTTCCAGCGGAAGCAATATAGAAAGCAAATATTGAAAAAATAACTACGAAAATTCCGCCACGAAGACCATAGCGCAAATCTCTTCTTTTAAACCAAACTATTTTCCCCTGATTTTTATCGAGGAAATGAATAAGCGTAAATATAACAACAAAGAACAGTATCAAAATAGCCGCGTATAAAATAACGCGTCCAGCATTAGGCGGAAGGAATGTTGAAATATTTCCTGTGTCACTTTGCAAAAAGTTTAAATCTGCCGGAAGAATTGCCTCATTTCGCACAAAAATTTTCATATACTCAATCGTGGAAATAAGCACAGCAACCGACAGTAATATCATTGATGTAATCCAAAAACGATTAGTAATCATCAACAATAAAAGATAAATTGCAGAAACAATAAAAGCATTTAGCAGAAGAATAAAGTCTAATCTTTCCCAAATGCCTGTGAACATTCGAGTAATAGTTTCTTGCAATGCTGAAAGTACTTGGCTTTTAGAACCGGTTTGTACGCCAGCTTGGAAAATAGCGATTATTGCAATATTGTTAAGGACGAAAAATACTATGTAAAGCCAGCGCGGAATTGCTATTTGATATTTAGATAATAGCTTTTGGAAAGGCGCAAAGAAATTCTTAGAAGTACAGTGTTTTCCTTTAGAATTGGCACGTTTTACTTTAGAGTTCCTATTTTTATAGTCACCCTCTTCCGTGCCGTTTTTTGAAGACTCCACTTCGATTTCTCCCATAATATATTCCAATCGTTCTACTAAGTGAACCCCTATGTTTTGCACAATAACTTTCTATTGTAGCTATTACTGTCGTCATAGAGCATATTTATTAGTACTAGCATCTCGACATGCTGATATTTTTCATACTTCCGGTTGATTACAATAAGTAATTCGGCAACTACGATATAAAACTATAAAAACTATAAAAACTAAAGCAAATATTAAGAAAGAATTAAGATACGCGAATTATATTTCGGTTTGGTGAAATATTACGTGTACTGTTCACTTTAAAAAGTAGTTTGCACGTGGTTAAGCAAGAAAGTGTAGGATTCCTGCATGTTGCAATTAGCAAAAATAAGCCTTTTGGAAGGTTGGCTACCTACAAGCTTATTTAGCGTAACTGGTGTATCTTTGCTAGCACTAGTTGTTATGCGCTCTAAACCTGGCAAGCATTTGTTGCATTTGCTAGTAGAACTTGGAGTTGCAACTATATCGTTTTTTGTAGGCGGCGCAATTGCTTGGCTAGTTTCCGACGTATTTCTTGTGTTCGGAGTAAGCCTAGGTTGGCTTGTTATTCTTTCTATAGCATGCGGATTCGGTCTTATTGGCTTCGCAGTCGCCGCAGTAGTTCTTTCTAGGGGCCTAAAAAGATTAATTGCCGTAATATCTATTATTCTTACGCTTTTAAGCACAACATTGCGCGTAGATATGGTATACGGCGAGTTTACAAATTTGGGGTCTATTTTTGGAATGAGTAATTTTCCAAAATTGGAGCTTAATAAGGAAACTTTAGCTAAAGCAAGTATTGAAGAATGGCACAAATTAGCGCGAGAGCATAAGCTAGCAAAATTACCTAAAAAAGGAATTGTTAGATCCACAAATATTCCTAACACTCTTTCGCATTTTAAAGCGCGCACAGCGAACTTGTATCTGCCTCCAGCGGCTCTTGTTAAAAATCCCCCAAAACTGCCAGTTATGATTATGCTAGCCGGACAGCCTGGAAGTCCTAACCATTTTTTTGCAGCAAGTAATATTTCAAGCATGCTAGATGATTACGCAAAACATCATGACGGTCTTGCGCCTATTGTTGTTTCCCCTGATCAAAATGGTGATTCTATGAATAATTCTCTATGCGCAGACACTCACGTGTATGGGAAAGCAGAAACTTATTTAACTCGCGACGTTCCAAATTGGATTCGTAAACATTTGCCAGCAAGCAATGATTCTAGTATGTGGCTTATTGGAGGATTTTCACAAGGTGGCACTTGCGCAACTCAACTTGCGCCATCTCACCCTCATCTTTTTAGCGTCATATATTCTGCAGGCGGAGAATTAGAGCCTACATATCAAAATCGTCAAGAAACTATTAAACGATATTTTTACGGAAATAGCGCAGCATACGAAAAACATGTTCCTAGCAAAATAATGCGCAAACATGCTCCGCTTAAACAAGACTATTATGCTATTGCAGGTTCTTGGGATCCTAAATCTCAAGCAAACCAGGCAACTATTGCTATAAGCGCGCATCGAAGCGGAATGAACGTTCTTACTATGATTGCTCAAGGCTACGGGCATGATTGGCACACAGTTCAAACAGGATTACGTGTAGTTATTGACCGTTTTTGCAAGAAAACAGGCATTTCAACAACTGTACCAAAATTAAATACTTATCCAAATTTGCAAGTTCTTATTAATCAGCGAGTGAAAAGATAATAGATATGGCTTTGCATTTCTTCCACAAACGCTGTAAGCAGAAGGATTCTAATCTTTCTAAAAATACTCAAGTTAAACACGCGAAAATCTTAATGAAAGATTTTATTGCGTGGATTGGGCAGCGAGTTTTTGCACTTACTATAACATGCATTTTTGTTGTTATTAATTGCATTCACTGGCTTAGCATAACGCTTATGCACGTGTACACTTACGGCACAAGCGCTACTCTTTCGCAATTATTTGTAAAGCACAACCCCAGCAAAGGGCCAAGCTTATTCTTCGGTCACGCAAACGTTTCTACTTTGCTGATGAAACTTTGCCATTCGCTGTTTTTTGTAAACAGCATGCCGTCTATGCTTGTTAACTGTTTCCTTGCAGTTATTTTGATTGGTGTAGCAGAAACGCGTATAAGTCGTTTTAGAATTATAGCTATTTCAATACTAAGCACAATTGTTGGAATGGTGATTGGACTTGCGATTATTGGCAATCTTTCTTTCATTATTCGCAATATGCATTGGATTAGCAAAATTCCTATTAGGCTTTCTCCTTTTACGCTTTTTATTGGCGCTTTTATGGCTTCAGCCGCTTACGAATCAATTTTGTGGCATAGGCGATTACTTGTTATCGGTTACGCAATCACTTCAGCAATGATGCTTTATAGTGGGAATCCTGGAGATTATTGCACTATTATTGCCGCTTTGACAGGGCATATTATTGGCAATATTATGTGCAAGTCAGAAAGCAAATTAGAAGAGAATTTAGAAGAAAATCCACAAGACCATTCGCAAATAAATTCACAAATAAATTCACAAATAAATTCACAAATCAAATCAAGAATCAAATCAAAAAGCGTAAATTGGTGGGAAGGAACCGACTACGAAATTCGCAGGCTTTTTGCTGTAGCGCAAAGCATTCTAGCATTAGGGCCTTTGCTCGCACTATCTTCACGCTCGCATGCGGGTATTCTTACAACATTAGGCTTATTCATGTCTCCACAAATGGGCTCTAAACCGTGGATTACTAGATGCATAGCAAATTACAGCGCAAATAGTTGCCTACTCCATTCAGGATTACATCACGTAGCTATCGGCAGCTTGTGGATTCGTATTCTTCTGCCAATTATTACGCTTATGATTATTGCTTGGGGAATGCTACGAGGACGTCGTCTTGCAGCATTGACTTCAATTACTATTAACTTAATCACAGTGTTATACGCAGGAATGTATTTCACTGTTTTGCCATTAATTGCAAGCAATCAGCATATTTCAGCGCACCAACATAACGCAGTAGCAGTAGCTTTTATGCTCACAGCACTACCACCTTTGCTAATGACAATACTGCTTTTTATTAATTTGAAGCATTTTTCAATTCACACAAACAAATTAAGAGTACGCGTAGGATTGCTCGCAATTATCGTAACGCTTTGGATTACAGCCACGGCATACATTACTTTTGGCCTTATGATAGCAGACAACTTTAGGCCTGCAGCCGATATTAATCACTTGCTACGCGATTTGCCTGGACGTTGGATGCCTATGGGATTTGGCAACCGTTCTAACGCAATGCTTCGCACAGAAACACCATTATCTTCCTTCCTTGCTCAGAGCGTTGGCTTAGTTCTTTGGGCAGTATTGTTCTCAGTATGCTTTGTTTGGTTCAAAAGTCAAATTTCCACAAACGACAATGACAGAGAGAAAGCAAGCGAACTTGTGGAACTTGGCGGAAACACAATGAGCTTTATGACCACTTGGCCAAACAATCATTACTGGTTCTCACAAAGCGGAAATTCTGCAATCGCTTACAGACAAAGCTACGGAATCGCGTTAACTCTTACAGGACCTTTTGGAGATTCTAAAGAATACAGGCAGGATTTAAAAAACTTCATACAAACGTGCAGACAAAACTCGCTATCTCCAGCATTTTACGCAGTACATGATCAAGTGCGTCAAGAGCTAGAAAAGCTTGGTTTTACGTCTATTAAAGTCGGCACCGACATGCTCGTAAACCCAAGCACTTGGCAAACTCGAGGCAAAAAATGGCAGGATATTCGCACAGCTATTAATAAAGCAAAACGAGACGGTATTAGCGATGTTTTAACAACTTATAAAGAAGCACCGTGGGATGTTCAGCAGCAAATCGTGGAAATTTCCGAAGAGTGGGCTGAGCTTAAAGCGCTTCCAGAAATGAAGTTTACTTTGGGCGGACTTGACGAGCTTATAGATAAGCGCGTAAAAATTCTTTACGCTATTGACGAAAATCAGCGCGTTCTTGGAATAACAAGCTGGATGCCAACGTATAGAAATAAGCGCGTTATTGGTTGGACGCTTGATTTTATGCGACACCGCACAGATAGTCCAAACGGAATTATGGAATTTTTGATTGCTAGAATGGCAGAACGATTGCAAGAAGAAGGATTGCAAAATCCAGAATCTGCAGTGGAATTCATGAGCCTTTCCGCAGCACCTTTAGCTGGCATAGATGAGCATTCTTTAAGCGACGAATCGCAGAAATCATCTAATGTAATCAACCATGCGCTCGCAATGATGTCGGATATTTTGGAACCAGCTTACGGCTTTAAATCACTGTATTTCTTTAAGAAAAAGTTCCAGCCAGAAGCAAGTTCCGTATACGTTTGCTACATGGATTCAGCAAAATTAGCGCAAATATCGCTAGCTGTAACTCACGCATATTTGCCAGAAACAAGTCCAAAGCAAATATTAGAAATGGCGAAATCGTTAAGACCAAAAAGTAACGAAACTAACAAATAATTTGTTAAGTTTTTAATAAAACTTCGGCGAGTTCTCCCTACTGTTGCGTAAAGTAAAAACTGCACGTCAGGGAGGTTCATCGTGTCAGAATTAAAGCCAACCGTCGCTGTCGTAATGGGATCTTCAAGTGATTGGGAGACCATGCGTCATGCTTGTGAAATCCTAGATAAATTCCAAGTTCCTTACATGAAACGAGTTATTTCTGCACATCGCACGCCAGAACTTATGGCTGATTTTGCGCATAATGCTCGAAAAGAGGGCTTCCATATTATTATTGCAGGAGCAGGTGGAGCAGCTCACCTTCCTGGTATGATTGCAGCGCAAACCACACTGCCTGTTATTGGCGTTCCAGTGCGCTCCCATGCGCTATCTGGATGGGATTCGTTGCTTTCTATTGTGCAAATGCCAGGCGGAATTCCTGTTGCAACAACTGCAGTCGGAAATTCTGGCGCAACTAACGCAGGACTTCTAGCCGTAAGCATTCTAAGCACAACCGACGAGCGTCTAGCTAACGAACTTGCAGAATATCGCGAAGAGCTTAAAGCGAAAGTTGAGGAATCCAATGCCAACCTTATCTGAAGTCACTAATGGCGCTGTGGAACGCTTAATGCCAGGCGCAACTATTGGAATTATTGGCGGCGGTCAGCTTGGGCGCATGATGGCTATTGCAGCACGTCATATGGGCTTTAGAATTGGCGTTCTTGACCCAACTCTTGACTGCCCAGTGTTCCAAGTAGCAGATTTACAGGTTGAAGCAAATTACGATGATCCTGAAGGCTTGCGCGAGCTTGCAGAACGTTGCGACGTTTTAACGTACGAATTTGAAAACGTAAACGCAGACGCGCTAGATAAAGTCCGTCATCTTACTGCTATTCCTCAAGGCACAGACTTATTGCGAGTTACGCAAGATAGAGTAAGCGAAAAAACGTTTATTAATGATCACGGAATCGAAACCGCTAAATGGCGCGAAGTTAATAATCTTGACGATTTAGACGCAGCTATTGACGAAATTGGATTGCCTGCTATTTTGAAAACTCGCCGAGGCGGCTATGATGGCCACGGACAAGACGTGCTTCGCACTGAAGAAGACGTTGCCAATATTCACCATCGTGCGGATCGCGGCGGAAAATTCCCTCCTTCTATTCTTGAAGGTTTTGTTGACTTTTCTTTCGAAGCTTCAATTCTTGTTTCCGGAAATGGCAAGGATTTTGTGACTTATCCTCTAGTAAAGAATGTGCACCACAATAGTATTTTGCACATGACTTTAGCTCCTGCTGTTGTTAATCCTGAAGTAGAAAATGCAGCTCACGAGCTTGCGCTACGATTAGCAAAAGGTTTCGAACTTGCAGGCACTTTGGGAATTGAGCTTTTTATTACGAAAGATAATCGCGTAGTAGTAAACGAGCTTGCGCCTCGTCCTCATAATTCTGGACACTACACGATTGAAGCTTGCGATATGGATCAATTCGAAGCACATATTCGCGGCATTGTTGGATGGCCTTTAAAGAAGCCGAAGCTGCTTTCCCCTGCTGTTATGGTGAATGTGCTTGGTCAGCATGTGGCTCCTACGCGTTCGCTGATTTTGGAACATCCAGAATGGCATGTGCATGATTATGGCAAAGCTGAAGTTCGCAAGAATCGAAAAATGGGTCATATTACTGTTTTATGCGACGACCCTGTTGAAGCAGCTGCAGCATTAGACGCAACCGGCTGCTGGGATGACGAACTAGATTAAATAACGAAAGGATGCGAAATGGCTGGCGAACCTGTACGTAGACATACTAAGCAAAAAGAAATAGTGCTCTCATATTTACGTGAGTCTCGCAATTTTGTTTCAGCTCAAGAGTTACATAGGCTTTTGGCACAAGATGGCGAAATTATTGGCTTGGCTACAGTGTATCGTCAGCTTAATTCGCTTACTCAAAGCGGCGAAGTAGATACAGTGCGTTTTAATGGTCAGCAATTATTCCGTATTTGCGACGAGAATACACATCACCATCATTTAGTTTGCGAACGTTGCGGAAAAACCGTTGATATTGAGCCGCCTGACGACGAAGGCTGGATTCATAATGTTGCGCAAGCGCACGGATACACAGTTGTTGACCACACGCTGGAAGTATTCGGCTTATGCGAAAACTGCCGCGAGAAATAAAGATCTCATAGTGCCCCCGACGCGACTCGAACGCGCAACCAACGGATTAGAAGGCCGTTGCTCTATCCTTTGAGCTACAGAGGCAAACAAATGGTTATTATACCAAGACGGCACTATCAACGCGCCATTAATCGCAAATAATGCTTATTTAAGCACAATAAACTCAAGTAAAAAAAAAATAAACAGATACTACTAAAACCAAATAACACACTACTAAATAACTACTGCAAAACTTAAGCAAACACTACTCAATAATGCAAGCGAGAGACATAAGCACAGCAAGGAAGAACACGTTCACAATCGTGTACGTAAGCAAATAACGTCCCCTATGCTCAGGATATTGATGCGTAATGCCCTTGTAAGAAATAAGCGAAGCCATAGAAGCAATAAGCGTACCCATTCCGCCAAGATTCGTACCAATAATCAGCATCTTCCACTGATCACAGAATCCAGAAAGCAAAATCGTCGTCGGCACATTGCTAATAAACTGGCTAGATGCCACAGAAACTTCCATAGGATGCGACCCAACCCACATTTGTGCAAGATCGCTAAATCCTGGAACTCTGCGCATATTGCCAATAAAAACAAAGAACATAATAAACGTAAGCGGCAACGCCCAGTCAAGTACGCGGAACACGTGACGGTCGCAAAGAATAAAAGCAACCACCATAATCGCAAGCATAAGCCAGTCTGGAATCCAACCGCTTACACCGCACAAGCAAACCACAAAAAGCAAGCTATAAACAATAACTCGCCAACGAGTAAAACTCATGCCATAACCCATAACGCGAATCTCATCTGGCTGCGGATGACCATGAGACGGAGCAAGCACGCTTTGCTCAATATCGTCACCATGCAAGCCAGCGAACTGATCAACCTTACGAGACTTAAAGAACACAAAAGCAAACGCAACCATAAGCACCGCAGCAGTAACCGTATACGGTGCCATAATCTTCAAAAAGTCTTTAGTAGACATATGCGTTAAGGCTTTTAAGTACAAATTATGTGCATTGCCAATAGGAGTAAGCATACTGCCAACATTCGCGCCGATCGTCATAAGCGTAATAACAAGAATCGAACGTTTTTCAGCATTCGCCATAACAAGCACGGAAAGCGCAAAAGGCACAAAAGTTACGAGAGCAACGTCGTTCGTAATCCACATTGACGAAAAGAATGTTAGCGACATAAGCACTAACACAAGCCCGCGCTCAGTTCTAACATGCCTTAAAAGACGCGCACCAATCGCACGAAATACACCAATACGCTGGAATCCACACACAACCATCATTAAGCAAACAAGCTGCGAAATAGTATTTACGTGAATATAACCCAAGTATTGAGAATCAGGAGGCACGAAAAAACAGGAAATAATTGCCAAAATCGCCGCAACAATAAGAATGGTTTCACACTTGACCAAATTTAACAGCCAGCGCTTCATCATTCCTCCGTAAGGCAACAAATACAACTTATCTAAGTGTACTAGAAACCCATTCCCATAAAGCGTCCAAATTCCCGACAAAATCATTGAAATAGCAAGGTATTAGCCACTATTAAGAGCCAGATTTAGCCGCAAATACAAGGGTTAAAAATCCGCCCTTTTTTGTGACACGCGCATCCGCAAAGCATGTCGCAAAAGACAGGAATACGTATATTATGTAGAAAAGAATTTGTTGACTACACAACTGAATAACTACACAACTACACAAGAAGCGGAATATGTTTGAAGCACAAGAAACAGAAAATAAGAATATTGAACAAAAACTCGCTCGTCAAAAGCATCTTCGCGAAAACCATCAGCGCAACACTGCAGATTTAGTTGTTGAATGCTTAGTAAATGAAGGCGTTGAAGTAGTTTTCGGCATTCCTGGCGAGGAAAATATTCCACTTCTTGAAGCAATTGAGCGCGACGGCCGCATTCGTTTTGTGCTTACTCGCCACGAGCAGGGCGCTGGTTTTATGGCAGCAACTTACGCTCATATTACAGGAAAGCCGGGCGTATGCTTGGCAACTTTAGGCCCTGGAGCGCTAAATCTTACGCTTCCTGTAGCTCAAGCAAACGCAAGCACTACGCCGCTTGTGGCAATTTGCGCACAAGGTAACGTTTCAAGGCTTTATAAGGAATCTCACCAAATTATTGATTTGGTTGCGCTTTTCCAGCCGATTACGCAGTGGTCTTCTATGATGCTTGCTCCAGCTTCTGCGCCAGAAATGGTTCGAAAAGCGTTCTCTATTGCCGGCCGCAACCGCCCGGGAGCAACCTGCCTTGTTATTCCGGAAGATATTAGCGAAATGCCAGCACCTGCTGACGCAAAGCCGCTTCCATTGCCGCATCCGCTACACATTATGCCAGCTCCAGACACTATTGAAGAAGCTGCTCAAATTATTAGTAAAGCAAAGCAGCCTATTATTTTGGCTGGAAATGGCGTTGCGCGATCTCACGCTGAGGATCAGCTTCTTGCTTTTGCTGAGCAGCTTAACGTGCCGGTTGCAACTACTTTTGAAGGTAAGGGAGTTTTCCCGGATAATCATCCGAATGCGCTTGGAGTCGTTGGCTTTATGCATCGCGACTACGAAAACTTCGCTTTTGACACTGCTGATTTGATTATTGCCGTAGGTTTTTCGATTCAGCAGTTTGATCCGAAGAAAATCAACCCGAATATTGATAAAACTATTATTCACATCAATACTTTTGTGGAAGATACCGACGCGCACTACCCTACTGCGCTGAATATTATGGCGAATATTGGCCAAACGCTTAAAACTCTTACAGAAGTATTAAAGACGCGCAATATTACTTTCGACGTAAGTCACCCTCGTATTCGACAACTACTTACGGAAGAATTACATTCTTGCGAAAACGACGAAAGTATGCCAATGAAACCGCAACGAGTAGTTTACGATATTCGCCGCGCTGTTCCTGAAGGTACGAAGGTGCTTGTAGATACGGGCGCTTTGAAAATGTGGATGGCACGCTTGTACCCAACTATGCACCCGAATACTTGCATAATCGACAACAGTCTTTCTACTATGGCTTGGACGCTTCCTGGAGCTGTTGGAGCTTCGTTTATTCGCGATATTGGCGGCAAAATGAACACGAAACCAGTTTTGGCTGTGATGGGCGACGGCAGCTTTATGATGAACGTTCAAGAGATTGAAACTGCTGTGCGCGTTGGAAGCCGCATGGTGGTTCTTGTTTGGGAAGATAACGCGTACGGCTTAATCAAGTGGAAGATGGAGCTTCACGCTGGCGAGCACGAGTATGTTGATTTCCATAATCCGGATGTGCCAAAACTGGCTGAAAGCTTTGGCGCGCGCGGACACTGCGTTAAGAAGCCAGAAGATTTGTACAATATGCTTCGTGCGGCTTTGGAGCAGGAAAGCGGCGTCGACGTGATTTCTTGCCCAGTTGATTACAGCGAGAATATGAAGCTTATTGAAAAGCTCGGCGATATTGACTTTAGCAACTGAGTTTTAATAAATTTCGCAAGCAAAAGGTCATGCAATCGCACTAGATTACGTGGCCTTTTGTTTGTTTTTAGTATAGTTCATTTTACGATTTGCTTGGTGTGGCGCGAGTTTCGGTGGATTTCTCTCCTCGCACGTCCCGTCCTTCGTGCGCTCTGGCTGCTAAAAGAGTT
>CAMXYK010000011.1 GCA_947253155.1 uncultured Bifidobacteriaceae bacterium | reverse complement strand
TTGGCAGATAATAAAGATTTGGCAGATAATAAAGATTTGGCAGATAATAAAGATTCGCTAAATAATAGCGCGTTACTAAATGTTGAGTATTTAACGCCTTTAGTTATTGTGCTTGGAATGGCTGTGCTTTACATGATTTGGGAAGCGCAATCGCAGTATATTTTGCCAGCGTATTTGCTTATGATTCCGTTTGCATCTTGCGGATTTAACATGTTATTGACGTGCTACGAAAACCGTGCTGCACATAATCGTAATGCAACAAATCCAAGATAGAATTGACGGCATTGTGCAGGAGATTATGGCAGTTGCGACCATGCTCCAAGCTGCGTAAGTTACGTTTGCTGCCATTGCGCGGCTTGCTCCGACTTTTGCAATACCGCGGTAATAAAACAGGTACGAGCTTACGCCAAGCAAGCCAACAATAATCGCCATTAATGCGATTTTTAGAGGATTAAGCGAGCTGGAGCTAAGCGAGCTTATATATGCCTCTAATCCTTGTAAAGCGCCTTTTGCTTTGTCTGTAGAAGCGCTAAATATTGCAGTCGAAGCAATCGCAATAGTCGAAATAATAAAGTAAGCAAATGCGGATGTTGTTTCGCGAATATGAAGTATTATTTCGTCGTCAATATTTTTATGCCGCGTGGCCCAAGCGCACACAACTGCTTCGCTGCCCCAACCAATTACGCTTAAAGCGGCTCCAAATAACCCAAGTATTGCATTTGAAATACTCATGTTTAAACTGCTCGAAGCGCATGAGTAATAACCTAAAACCGAAACTGCCACAAGCGCTAAAGCAAAAGCTGCGTATTTTGATGCGCTTAAGCGCTCGCGAAGTATTATTGCGGAAAGCACAGTTCCAAAAGCAGGGTAGAAGGCGGAAATTGCGGCAGCGTATCCTGCTCCTATATTGCTTGCTGCTAAAACGTATCCACTCATGCCGAGTGGGCCGCCAAGTAAAGATCCTACGATAATAAGCGCAAGGAGTCGTGGTTTATTTAGTATTTCAAGCGTTTTATGCCATTTTTTACGAATACTTACGTAAATCCACATAAAAATTGCGCATACCGCGTCGTGAAGTAGTGCTCCAATAATTCCAACAAATATTACAAAGTTTGTGTTGTTGGTTGTTGTGAGCAAAGTTGTTAAAACTGCAAGTAGTGCAGTGTCAACACCCCATAAGAGTCCGCTTAAAAACGCGTATTTCATAAGTACCTACTTCGCTTGTGGCAGTTTTGTTGTAAGTTTTGTTGTAAGTTTTCTAGTTATTCCATTGAATGCGATTGTTCGCGCCTTAGAATCTGCTTTACTATTTGCACTGGCACGCCTGTGGCGAAATAAAGCTTCGAAGCTTCACTAATATAGAGTTTTGCATACTTGTAGTAGGTATACATGCAACTTCCTATATTTTCGCCTTCAGCTTCCTTAACAAGAGACCACAAATGCCAGCACCAGCCTGCGAATCCCACATAAGCTAGCAAATGTCGCTTTTCTTGCATGCTTGGTGCGTGCTCCAAATAAATTTGCATCGCGCGATTTATTTCACTGTCGCTAAACTCGTCCGAAACACACATAGTGCCAAAATCTTGAGCATAATCAGACATTCCTGCATATTCCCAATCGATAAGATGGTAGCGATTGTGTTGGTCGATTAAAATATTTGCGCCGAGTATGTCGTTATGGCAAAGGCAAGTGTAAGACTCATCTTCCGAAATTACTGCTTTATGAAGATCTTCTGCTAAATAGCTTAAGTCCATAATTTTTTGTGGTATTAATACGTTCCTAGCCTTAAGTTCTTTCATATAACGCTGAGATTCTGCATAAAAATCAAAGCTGTGGTTCGTAATTTCGCTACTTTCGCTACTTTCGCTATTTTCGTTGCTTTCGTTGCTTTCGTTGCTTTCGCTACTTTCGCAACTTTTATGCAAATCGCGAACCAATTTTAAGCTTTCCTTCAATTGGCTAAAATCGTGCATATTTGCAGTTTTGCAATCAGGCAAAAAGTGCGAAATCTTCCAACCTTCTTTAGCATTCGCTGCAATAAAAGTACCATCTAAACCAAGCTTTTGAGCTAATTTCAATGCCTCGACTTCTGATTTTCGGTTAATAAGCACGTCTGTGCCAATGCCAGGATGCCTATAAACGTATTCGTTTTCGCCAACTGAAAAATGGCAAGATAAGTTAGTAAGACCTTTTTTAAGAGGGTAAATATTATGAATATCGGATTTTTTGCAATTAAGTGTTTGAGTAATGTGATCAAAAATTTCGCTATCAATATTTTCTAAGAAAAGAGGATCAAACTCGCGCAACTCGTCAATAGAATCAAATTCGTGAATAATTGGAGGATTGTACTTGCGCATTTGCATATCAAGCTCATCAAGATGCTCAATAAAAATATCTTCCCAAAGTTTTTCTGCAGTTTGTGGCAAATCGTATTCCTTGCGAAGAATTTGCACAAATCTCTTAGAAAATTCTGCGTCGAAATACACGTGGCCAATCATGTACCATGCGTTACTTCCGCCAATCGTAACATTTTTAATTTTATTATGCGCGCCGCAAGTAATGCACCATTCTTTAGTGTAGCCCTTCTGGAATTGCGCAGAATAATAAGCTTTCCAAACGTATAGCTCAAACGGATTTTTATCAAAATAATTGTCGGAAGAGCAAATATAAGTGTTAGATAACTGGTCTGCTACTGCCATAATCGAGCTGTTGTTATTTCTAGTGCTGTACTCGTTATTAGGTGTAATTTTTACGCCGAAATTATCTTCTAAGTAGAAAAATTGTTCCTGCTTGTAGCCAACAACAACTGTTATATCTTTAATACCAGCTTCATGAAGCTGTTTGATTTGGCGCTCAATAAGAACTTCGCCTTTTACTGTAAGAAGGCCTTTTGGTGTTTCGTAGGAAACGGGGGAGAATCGTGACGAAAATCCGGCAGCCATAATAATTGCGTTTCGTACTTTATACGGTTCAAGTTCTTCAAGTCCTTTAGCTGTTACGCGCATTTTGCCGGATGTGTCAATAAGATGCTTGGCTTCTGTGCTTTTGATTGCCGAATTAACGGTTCCAAGTGACATTTTTGCGCGCGCTGCAAGATTTCGCTGGCTTATTCTAAAGCTGCTGCTGGTTGCTCTGCTGGTTCTGCTGTTGTTTAATAAGGTTGTAAGTAACCTAAATTCGTTGTAATCAATAGCCATGAGCGCCTCGCTTTTGTTGATATTTTGTTTATTATATAACGAGTGTTCAAAAATTGCTATTAAATATTTATTTTGAACATTGCGCGGCTTGGGTTTGTTATTTTCTTTACAGTAGCGTAAAGAAAATGTCTCACAAAGTCGCATACGAGACTCAAATCGTATTATAATGAATAACCATATGACTTGACTCTAAGTAAAAGAGATAAGAAAGTAGCAGAAGGTGTATTTATGGCGTCTGTATTTCGTAAGGTAATTCGCAAAATAGTTGACCATTGCCCTTCTTCTAAGCGTTCAATACGCGATCTTCGTGCGCAAGTTAGCGATTTGCAAGAGCGTCTCGATCATATGCAATACGTATTAGACGAGCAATTGTCGCATATTCTTGAAAATCAGCACAATATGCATGTTGACACACTTACGAATCGTGAGCACGCATCGCTTTTAGCTTGGGCCACATATCGTCAAAGCGGTGAAAGTGATTTGGACGCTCGCAAGCGCTTTTACTACAATCTTCCGCAAGCAACTGGTTCCGTGCGTCTTATTCAGCGCGGTTGTGCAAGCTTGTTAAATGAATTTGCTCATATTGCTAAAAAGTATAATTTGCAATATTGGGCTGATTTTGGCACATTGCTTGGAGCTGTTCGTCACCGTGGGTTTATTCCGTGGGATGACGATACGGATTTGGGAATGATTCGTTCTGACGTAAATAAGCTTCTTGAGTTGCTTAAAAAAGATGAGGAATTGTCTAAGCGTTATCGTGCGGTGCTTGTGTTTGATCCTTATGTTTGCTGCAGACAGTTGCGATTGCGTTATAAAAATCCGGATGATCCTAGCTTTATTGATATTTTCTTCTATGACTGCATGCCTGAGTTCAATGAAAAAACTAAGCAGAGGTTTATAGAAATTCGAAAGGCTTTGCAGAAAGATTTGCATTCTAAACCATTTTATAAAAAGTGGCTTGAAAACGGATATTTAGAAGATGGTGGGGAATTTAGTTACGAAATCGAGGCTGTTTTTACTAAGTATTACGATTTAGCGAAAAGCGAAAATATTATTGCGGATTCTAAAGCGAATAGCGAAAATTGCACTGTTATTTATGGCTTGGATAACGTTGATGCAGAATCGATATATTCAGCTAAATATGCAGATATCTTCCCACTAAATCAAGCAGAATTTGAAAAATTTACTGTAAATGTGCCGAATAATTCTCAAAAAGTTCTGTTTAACTACTACGGCGATATTTACAAGCTTCCTGCGGATATGGTTTCGCACTTCCAGCATGTGAGCCGCGATTTGCTTGAAAATAAGCGCATTGTTGACGCAATTGAGGAAGATATAGCAACAAATACTTACGCAACGAACGCTTAAGCAACGAATGCTTACGTAAACTAGCGTTTGAAAGTCGCGTTTGTAAAACAAGTTGCAAGATGCGAACTTACGTAAGCTACTAACTTACGTAAGCCGCATTTGAATAATACTCAGGCGAAAATTATTTGCTATCTCGCCTCATAAGCCGCATCTTTTTCTGCAATTTCGCAATAATAGTTGGGAAAGTTATTTTTTTCGCTGTTTTTACGATTTTTTCTCCAATTACGTAGCGTGCAGAAGTGCGTATGCTGCTAATTTCCTGCTTATACGTATTGCTTTTGCGCTCAAATTCAAGCATTCGCTCTTTAAGCCACAGCGTGCGCGAAGCAGTATTAAGCTGCAACTTTTGGAATTCGTTATACGCGCGTTCGTCGTAGAAGTAAGTAGGCAAGCGCTTCGAAGAATCTTCATAATTCATGACTTTAAGAACGTATTGCAATTTGTTATGCACAATAGTCGCTAATGATTCAGGCGTGATTCTGGTATGGCAATCATGCACGAAGCTATTTAAAAGCGCGTTGTCGTAGCCTTGCTTGTAAGCGTTAAGCAATCCCGCGCTTTCAAGCCATTCGCCAGCTTCTAGCACAGAATCAACTTCAAGAGGAGCTTCATCCTGAACTGTGTGACGCTCAATAGAAAGCCAGAAATTTTCCGGAATATTAGTGCGATGAAGATTCTCAAATCCTTCGTCGGCTCCAACGCTGAATCTTCCGTAAGCATCTTCGTAAGTTTTTGACAAATCGCAATACAAAATATTATTTGCTGCCATTGCTGCACGAGTGCTAAAAGTCATCAAAGTTGAAGGCAAATCGTGTTCTCCAGCGCAAACATTAGCAGACTTCAAAAACTCGGTTCGCCAAATCTTCTGCCAGCCGTAGCTGTAGCAGCTGCTTACCAAAAGTTCCGGAATATCGCTAGCTTTATAAAGTCCGTAGCTTACGTCTTTATTTGCATCTTCCGAATCGGTTTGCATAATAAATTGTTGACGCAAGGCGTTTAATTCTTTAGTTTTTTCGCTATTTTGTGAAGTTTTAGAAGATTTTAGAGTTTTTAGAGTGTTTAAAGCGCAATCAATTAAATAATCGCTATGCCTATTTTTGTTACTAAAGAAAGCAAGATCGACGCAAGTTTTTTCGTTACTAGCGCTGTTTACGCTATAATTTTCCACTTGATTTAGAGCTTTTGCTAAAACTTTTTCGTTAATTATGTAGCTTGAAGGCATGAACATTATGTACGTGCCGCGCGCGCAAGCAGTCGCCTTAGAAATCATATCTTTAAAACTTGCAGTATCGTCATTCTGCTGAATAGTAAAACGCTTATCTTTACTAGTAAATTTTTTAGCAATCGCAAGCGTGCTGTCGTTAGAATGCGAGTCAACAATAATAAATTCGCAAGGAATACTACTTATTGAGCTGCAAGCTTTAAGCGAATCAACGATCCAAGAATGAGCGTTATGCGTAAAAATTACAAGCGAAAGTTTCGGATTATCTTCAGCTTTATGTGATTCTACTTCGTATGAAGATCCAAGGAAATCCATGTAATAATCCATAAATTGTGGATTCAGTCGAGAGGCCATGAGGAAAACTTCCTTCGAATCCATAGAATGGAAAACTTCAGCAATAAGCTTACGAATTTCCGGATTTTTATCGTCAAAACCAAACTCTGTAATTAAAGAATTTACGTAATCAAACTCGCGCGAATAAAAAGCGTGCAAAATTTCTCGCGAAATCTGCTGCTTGCTAAGAAACTCGCGCATATCGCGCAAACGATCGAAAGGAAGATGGAAATCCTTCAGCAAGCTAGACGCACCCGGATTCGTTTGGCGGTAATAATAGTACTTTCCAGGATTCCAGCAGATTTTATTTGCCAAAACCATTGTTTGCGCAAAGAAAGGATTATCCGTCCAACCGGCTCCCGGAATCGGCTTAAAACGAATGACTTCGTGTGCGCGATTATTGCCATTAAGAAAATCTTTGCGGTAAAGCGCGGACCAAATAGAAGGATGATGGTAAAAAGGCTCAGCGAAATCGTTAAGATTAAAAATAGTGCGGTGCTTTGGCATAAAATAGCACAAGTTTGGCGTTTCAACAGCCGACTTGTAGCCGTCTTTTCCGTCGTAAAAAAGCCAGTAGCCACCTTTAATAATATCGAGAGTTTCGGCGGTAGAGTTTTCGGCTGTAGAAGCGTCTGTAGAAGCGTCTGTAGAAGCGGCGCTTGTAAGCTCAACGTTACTCAACAAACGCTCATACATATGCGGATCAATAAAATCATCCGGCTCAATAATGCTAATCCACTCGCCTTTAGCGCGCTCCAAACCGCGGTTGCAAGTAGCTCCATAGCCTTCATTTTCTTTTTCAATTACCACAAAACGGCTATCTTCTCTTGCAAAAGATTTCATAATATCGATGGAACCATCTTTGCTTCCATCCGAAAACATCAAACATTCCCAATCTTTAAAAGTTTGATTTTTAATAGATTCTAAACATTCTGGTAAAAAGGCTTCAACGTTATAAATAGGAACAATAATCGATACTTTCGGCATACGTACGATGTTAGCATAAGTGGCTTATGTGTGGCCTATTCGCGGCATAAGTTTGGCATAAGTTTAGCTTAAGTTTGGCCTTGTATAAGCTTTAATTACAACACAACTGATATTATTGTGAACGTGAAAAATCTCATAACTCGTTGTCGAAAAAAGTACGCGTATGCAAATATCGTGCTTCGCGGCTTAGTAAAAACCGATTTTAAGTTGCGCTACCAAGGGTCTTTCTTGGGTGTAGCGTGGTCGGCTTTAAAGCCATTGATGATGTTTTGTGTGATGTATCTTATTTTCGGCAAGTTTTTGCGAATGACAGACGGAACGCCAACTTACCCTGTTGTTCTTTTAATGGGAATTAGCGCGTGGCAGTTTGTGCAAGAATCAACTTCGATCGGATTGCGCTCGCTGGTAGATCGCGGCGATTTATTGCGCAAAATACATTTTCCAAACTACATTGTGGTGGTTTCGGCAACAGTTGGATCTTTAATAAGCTTCTTAATTAACTTAGTAGTGGTGCTTATTTTTGCGATTATTGGCGGAGTGCATTTTACGTGGAGAGTGATTCTGCTGCCAATAAGTTTGGTGCAACTTTACGCAATTGCAATTGGCATGGCACTTGTAATGTCTACTATGTACGTGTTTTTCCGCGATATTTTGCATATTTGGGAAGTAGCTCAGCAACTGCTGTTCTACGGAATGCCAATTATTTATCCGCTTAGTTACGTGATTAATAAAGGCGGCATTTTTGCGGTGCTTGCAAAGCTTGAGCTGCTTAATCCTATAGCGCAATGTATTCAAGACATGCGGCATAATATGCTGGCTCCTAAAACGCAACCAACTGTGTGGAGCGAATTTGGATTCTCGTGGATATCTTGTGTGCCGCTTTTGCTTACCGTGCTAATAGTGTGGCTTGGAGTGTATATATTCCGAAAAAATAGTCGCGCTTTCGTAGAAGTTATGTAGCGTGCTAAATTTACGAAAAATTTTACGGTAGTTATGACAGTTACGATGGGGAAGTGGAATTTATGAGTAAGTTGCAGGAAGAAGCGGCGGAAGTTGCGGCGGCAGCAACGCAAGAAGTTGCGCAAGAAGCTGAGCGCGACGACGATATTGTTTTATCTGTAAATCACGTAGGAAAATATTTTAAACTACCAACCGAGCAAGCAACCGGCTTAAAGCAAGCGTTTATAAATCTCACTAAAGGCATTAAAGGCTACAAAATCCAGAACGTTCTTAAAGACATAAGCTTTAACGTTCATCGCGGCGAATTTTTCGGCATAGTCGGACGAAACGGCGGCGGCAAATCAACCCTCCTAAAAATTATTTCGCAAATCTACTATCCAAATACCGGAAGCGTAAAAGTAAAAGGCAAGCTCGTGCCGTTTATTGAGCTTGGCGTGGGCTTTAATCCGGAGCTTACCGGCCGCGAAAACGTGTATCTTAACGGAGCGCTGCTCGGCTTTACGCGCGCAGAAATTGACGCAATGTACGACGATATTGTGGAATTTGCTGAGCTTGAAGACTTTATGGATCAAAAGTTAAAAAATTACTCTTCTGGCATGCAAGTGCGCTTGGCATTTTCTGTGGCAATTAAAGCGCAGGGAGATATTCTAGTTCTTGACGAAGTTTTGGCCGTTGGTGACGAAGCTTTCCAGCGCAAGTGCGACGCTTTCTTTACAGATATTCGCAAGGATTCAACGAAAACCGTTATTCTTGTTACGCACGATATGAACGCTGTAAAGCGATATTGCACGCGCGCAATGATGATTAGCGACGGGGAAGTGGCGGCGATTGGAAACACTGAGTCCGTGGCGGATCAATACACTTTGGCAAATATTGAAGCAGAGCGCGAAAAGCAGAATAAGCTTGGCGAGAAGCTAGGCAAGGGGCAGTATGCGCAGGGCTTGAATGAAAGGTGTCCGCTGCTTAGAACCTATGCTTTAGAAGACAAGATTTACAAGAGCAGCGACACGTTCCGTTTCGCTGTGGAATACCAGTACGACGAGCCAGGCGATTTTTACTTGGCGATTGCTTTGCACGACATTCGTCGTGGTGGAATTACTTACGATACCGGCTCCAAAGTTTTGAAAATGCAAAAGCGCGGGCATCAAACAGTGTATTTTGAAATGCCATTGAACTTGTTTAACAATGGCGAGTTTACGCTGTTTACATCCTTGCGCACGCCTAGCCCAACTGAGGATGATTACACGGATTTGCTTGCTGTGGCAGTGGATGCGAATGCTTGCACGTTTGTGATTAGGGACGATAGGAATCGTGATTATGCTTTGCTAAGCGATCGCGCGCTGACGATTAAGCAGGTTTCGTGAGTTACTTGTTGGCGGTTTGGAAGATTTGATCCCAAGTTTCGACGCTCGCCATATCGTAAGCGCGATACGCTTTAGATAGCTTCTTCCATTTACGCAACATTTTTAACGCCAAAAATGCGTCCTCTCGCAACATTTTACGGAATAACTTGCTATCTCGCTGGAAAAGATTCAGCGTAGTGCCATCTGGAGCCGTAACAATTGCAGTATTAACTCCCACAAACGACGGCCAAGAAACGTCCTGCGCTGGAATCGCAACTTCTGCTTGAGGATTCTTCGCGTGCTTTTCGTGAGCAAACAAAGCCTTAACCGTCGCGCGCTTTTGCGCTTTACGCAAAGCCTTAGCATCATGCGCAGTAAACGGACTTACGTGCTCGCGCAAAACCTCACTAATAAGCGTTTCATCACTTACCGGCTGCGTGTCACTAAACGCTTGGCGCGCTTTACGAACTTCACCAAGCTTTTGCGGCATCGAATCAACAATATATTGCGGCCCGCGCAAAATATCCTGCAATCCCATATGATGCAATTGCATAGCAGAATATGCAAGTTTTAAGCCGGAAGCCAAGTCGCTTCTAAGCATTTCAATCGCAAAATGCAAGCTTGGTCGAGTGCAATGAAGCAGTCCGCAAATCCAACGATTGCGCTGGAAGAAGTACTCTTCCCAAGTGCGCGAAGGATCTTTATCGTGCCAAGCCTGATGCCAAACCGCCACTCCTGGCAGGCAAATCGTGTGATATCCGTGCTCAAGCGCTCTAATCGAATACTCAGTATCATCAAACTTAATAAACACAGGCAGTGAAAGCCCAATTTCCTTCATAATCGCAGTCGGAATAAGACTCATCCACCAACCGTTGTAATCCGTGTCAATTCGCTGGTGACGCTCCGGGCAATCCTGCAAAGTAATCGCAGCAAAATCATGATTGTAATCAAGATTCTGCGAAGACTTCATCCACACGTTATTGCGCGTGAAACGCTCGCCTTGAGTGTAAAGCACAGTGCGATTGTCCAAATGAAGCATTCCGCCGCCAATAATGGCTGGCTTAATCGTGTAGTTAGCAAACTGAAGCGCGCGAAGAATGCACTCGGTTTCGCTAATTGCGTCGTCGTCAAGAAGCATTGTGTAGCTGCTTTTGCCGGCTTTAAGCGTTTCAAACATGCCGCGCGAGAATCCGCCGGAACCGCCTAAATTAGCCTGCTGAATGTAGGTAAGCTGGCTGCCGAGATTTGCACTTGTTTCGTTAAAACCAGGCTGATTTTTGACTAAATCCGTGCCTTGATCCGTGCAATAAATTGTGTCAAGTCGCGCTCGAAGTGCTTTGTTTGCGGCTATTGCCTTCAGCTGATTGTGGCAGTATGAAGGGCGATTAAACGTAGTAATAGCAATAGAAAAAGTGCTATTTGATTGCGGTTTTTTGCCTGATTGCACTTTATTTGCGCACGGCACGCTCCACTCAGCATCGCTAACAGTAAAGCAGCTGGAATCGCTTGCTTTCGCATCAAACCAAAAATATCCGCCGTCTGCAAGACCTGTCATAGGAATTTCGTAGCTAATAACTTGAGAAGATTGCGCTGGCTGCTTGTCTTGCGCTGGCTGCTGATTGCTAGAATCAAACTCAAATTTTTGCACCGGATACGTAAGACCGCGACCAGTAGATCGCATAAGCTGCAACTCGCCTTCGCCTTCAACGCGCGCAGTAAACTTAACAGTTTTTACGCGCGTCCAATGCTGCCAATAGCTAGCAGGAAAAGCGTTAAAGAAAGTACAAAGCGACACGTGCTTTCCGGCATCAACACGAAGTGAATTGCGCGAAAGAACAGTGCAAACACCCTGAGTTTCAACGTTTGGCAGATGACTGCTAGTGTCTGCAAGAAGCTTCTTAAAATCAGTAAGATTTAAATTATTTATATCGATTGCGCGCGTATTCATACGAGGGTCGAGCACAGTGCGCTGCAAGTAGGAACGGTGCCACGGAATTACGTAAAGCGGCATAGTAATTTCCGCGTCTTTTACCGGGTAAACAACGCGATTTACAACTTCCCAGCTTTCATTGCTGTTATTTGCGCTGTTACTTGCGTTACTATTTGCGTTACTAATATCCTGCTTATCTTGCGATTCTTGCGTATTTTGCTTATCTGCACTCGTTGCCTTAGTCATATTAGACATTATATATACGTATATATACGCTTAAGCCTATTCTTAATATGTATTGTGCGCAAAACAACCGAAATTACGAAAGGTAAATAACATGACGCAAGCAGCAATCTCACAAAATACAACTTACCCAGATTTAGTAGTTGTTGGCGCAGGATTGTTCGGCTTAACTGTAGCTCAGCAAGCAGTGGAGCACGCGGGCGCTCGCGTTGAAATTATTGACGTTCGAAATCACATCGGCGGCAATGCCTACTCGTATTTTGACGAGCGCACAGGAATCGAAATTCACAAGTATGGCGCGCATCTTTTCCACACAAGCAACAAGCGCGTGTGGGATTATGTGAACCGTTTTACATCGTTTACGAACTACGTACATCGCGTGTATGCAACGCACGACGGCGAAGTTTATCCGCTGCCAATCAACTTGGGTACGATTAACCAATTCTTCCACGCGCACTACACTCCGGAAGAAGCGAAGGCGCTGATTGCAAGCCAAGCAGGGGAGTTGGCTGGCAAAGATCCGCAAAATTTGAACGATAAGGGAATTAGCTTAATTGGGCGACCGCTTTACGAAGCGTTTATTAAAAACTACACAGCGAAGCAGTGGCAAACGGATCCTTCGAAGCTTCCGGCTGGAATTATTAAGCGCTTGCCTGTGAGATTTAACTACAATAATCGCTACTTTAAAGATACTTGGGAAGGCTTGCCTACGGACGGCTACACTGCTTGGATGCAGCGTATGATTGACGATCCTAGAATTCACGTTTCGCTTGGCGTGGACTTCTTCGACGAGTCGCAGCCGTTTAATAAGCGCGCGTTGGCGGAGGCTGGAGTGCCGGTGGTTTACACTGGCCCAGTTGATAGGTATTTTGACTATGCGCTTGGCGAGTTGAAGTGGAGGACCGTTGACTTTAAGGAAGTGCGTTACGAGGAAAGTGACCACTTTGGCTGCCCAGTTATGAACTATTCGGATGCTGACGTGCCGTTTACGCGCGCGATTGAGTTTAAGAACTTTAATCCGGAGCGTGAGGAAGTTGGCGGCGAGGCTGGCGAGGATTCTGGTGATTCGGCTGATTTCGTGCCGGGCAAGACTGTGAAAGCAGGAGAAACTGTGGTGTGGCAGGAGTATTCGCGCGCTGCAACTCGCGACGATGAGCCTTACTACCCTGTGAATACTGATGCAGATAAAGCCTTGTACGCGCGCTATGCGGAGCTTGCTGCAGCTGAGACTAACACTGTTTTCGGCGGACGCTTGGGAACTTACAGCTATTACGATATGCATAACGTGATTGACATGGCTTTGCGCGCTTACGAATCGCAAGTGGCTCCGCTACTTAAGTAATCTCAACTTTCGCCGCCGCGGCGCGCGCGAGTTTGCAATATCTTAGATTCGTGGTATTCTATTTAAGTTGTTTGCTTAGCGGGTGATTTGCTTGCTAAGTTAGCAGTTTGGAGAATTCGCCTAGTGGTCTATGGCGCACGCTTGGAAAGCGTGTTGGTGTAACAGCCTCACGAGTTCGAATCTCGTATTCTCCGCGCTTGAGCTTCCGGCGCTGATTTAGCGTCGGGAGCTTTTTGTTTTCCAAGTTATGCTGCTTACACCGTTTGCGCGCGTGCAATATTAGTTGAGCGCGCGTGCAATAATTACTGCATGATTGCTTGTGTTGGGGATGCGAGGTGAATCTGATATGTCTAAGCTTACGTTGCAAACTGGCTCTAAAACTTTCGACACTTCAAAATCCGCTGCAAGAGCAATAGCGAGTACGCCGGATCGCCCTAATCCAGCATTCAACCACTCAACAAACGCCATACTCATTGGCATTTTACTCACTCTTTTAGGCGGCGCATTCTGGGGCGCAAACGCAACAGTTTCGAAAATACTGATGTCAACGTATCACGTATCTCCGCTACAAATTGCGTGCGTTCGTCAAATCGCAGCCGGCATATTATTCAGCGTAACCGCCGCAGCATGCACTCCGAAAAAGCTCACTGGAGCAATCAAATCCGGTCGCACGTGGATTTCAATGGCGGTTACGGGCATAGTTTGCGTGCTTCTTACGCAAGTTTCGTATTTGTGCACAATCGACTGGACTAATTCAGGAACCGCAACTGTTCTTCAAAGCCTTAATCTTCTGTTCGTGCTGGTTTACGCGTGCTTGCATACTCGCCGCGTGCCAACTATTCGCGAGACGATTGGCGTTGTGCTAGCTTTTGCAGGAACTGCTTTAATGGCAACTGGCGGAAATCTTTCTTCGCTATCGTTGCCGATTATGGGCTTGCTTTGGGGATTGGCGGATGCTGCTTCAACGGCGGCGCTCGCGATTATGCCGGTGAAGTTGATTGCAAAATGGGGAAATCTTACTGTAAACGGCATTACTTTTATTATTTCGGGGTTGATTATGCTCCCGTTTGTGCGCCCATGGGCGACTATGCCGCCGCTTGATTGGCGCGCGCTTTTGCTGTTTACTTTTACGGTTGTTGCAGGAACTTTTGGTGCTTACTGGCTGTTTCTTGAGGGTATTATGCGCGTGGGTTCCGTGCGAGGAACGCTTCTTGGCGCGAGCGAGCCTGTTACTGCTGCGATTACGGCAGTGCTGTTTACGGGCGCTGTTTTTTCGTGGGCAGATTTCGTGGGCTTCGGACTTATCTTCATAATGATGATTCTGCTGTGCAAGCGTACTGACTGACTTAGGTTATAAAATAAAAACCAAACAAAGAAAGGAATTTTGATGCGCTACCACGATACTTTAGACTCGCTGGATGTATTAGAAAAAGTGAAAGCCGCCGACTGTGCAAATTCTGCAATCGCGGTGGTCGGCTCAATGAACGCCGACTACACGATTGTTGCCGACCGTCTTCCAAAGCCAGGAGAAACAGTTAACGGTGGTGATCTTAAGGTTCTTCCTGGAGGAAAGTCCGGAAATCAGGCTGTTTCTGCCGCAAAAATTGGCGCGCACGTGCGCATGTTTGGTGCAGTTGGCAGCGATAAGAATGCCGACTTTTTGCTTAATTCTTTGAACAATGCTGGCGTTGACACCACTAATATTTTGCACGTAGACAACACTCCTAGCGGCGCTACGGTTATTACGGTTGATGCTAAGGGCGGCGAAAATACGATTGTTTACGCGCCTGGTTCTAATGCGCACGTTACGGTTTCGTATGTTGAGTCCGTTAAGGATGCTTTGACTAGCGCTCGAGTGCTTGGGCTTTGCTTGGAAAGCCCAATGGAAACTGTTACTGCTGCTGCGAAGATGGCTCACGCGGCTGGCGTAAAAGTTTTGCTTAACAATTCTCCTTTTGTGCCTACTTTGCCGAAGGAGCTGATTGATGCGGCAGACATTTTGCTTGTGAATGAGCATGAGATGGCTCAGTTGCTTAATATTGACGAGCCAGAAGATGGCAATTGGGATAGTTTTGATTGGAATCATGCTGCTGAAGTTATGCACAACTTTGGTTTTGACGAAGCTGTTGTGACTTTGGGTGGCGAAGGCTCTGTGGTGTTGGAGTACGCTGAAGAGGATCCTGCTTGCCGCATTTCCGCTCAGCGCGTTAAAGCTCAGGACACAACCGGCTGCGGTGATGCTTTTATGGGCACTGTTTTGGCTGGATTGGCTGCTTCAATGTCGTTGCCGGATGCTGCAGCGCTCGCATCCTACGTTTCTGCGTATGCTGCAACTCGCTTTGGTGCGCAAGCTTCTTACGGAACTGCGGACGAAATTCGCGCGTATTTTGCTAAGTAATTAAGTAAGTAAGTAATTAGTTAATTAACTAATTAACTAATTAACTAATTAACTAATTACTTAATTTATCTGCTTAATTTCGCGCAATTTATGCGTAAATCACCGGCTGTGTCTCTTCCGGCGCGGCGACTGCTAAAATAGAAATCGACTCTGTCACTGTACATGCAATTTGCAAACGGGAAGGCAATTATGTCAACAATTCTTGAAGGCAATCCAAAAAAGCAGATGATGCTGGTTACGGGTCGTGCGTATCCGGAACTTGCTAAAGAAACTGCGCAATATCTTGGTATTGATGTGCTTGAGACAACTGCCTACGATTTTGCGAATGGCGAAATGTATGTGCGCTTTACGCAGCCGGTTCGTGGAGCGGATGTTTTTGTGCTTCAAGCGCATACGAATCCTATTAACAATTGGATTATGGAACAGCTTCTTATGGTTGATTCCTTGCGCCGCGCGTCTGCTCGCAGTATTAACGTTGTTGCGCCGTTCTTTGGTTATTCGCGACAGGATAAAAAGCATCAGGGTCGCGAGCCTATTACGGCGCGTCTTATGTTTGATTTGTTCCGCGCTGCAGGTGCTACTAGAATTTTGACGGTTGATATGCACGCCACTCAGGAGCAGGGCTTTTTTGACGGTCCGGTTGACCATTTAACTGCTATGCCTGTGCTGATTGACTACGTGCGAAACTCTATGAAGCTCGACAATGCAACTATTGTTTCTCCGGATGCTGGCCGTATTAAAGTTTCCGAACAGTGGGCTGCAAAACTTGGCGATTTGCCTCTTGCTTTTATTCATAAAACTCGCGATATTACGCGTCCAAATCACGCTGAAGCTCACGGTATTATCGGTGAAATTCAGGGTCGTGATTGCATTGTTGTTGACGATATGATCGATACTGCAGGCACGATTTGCGAAGCTGTGCGCACTTTGCGTGGAGCTGGAGCTAAGTCTGTTACTTTGGTTGCAACGCACGCTTTGCTTTCCGGTCCTGCTGTTGAGCGCTTGAAGGATGCGGATGTGCGCGAAATTATTGTGACGGATACGGTGCCTGTGCCGGAAGAAAAGCGACTTGATAATATGACGGTGCTTTCGATTGCGCCTCTTCTTGCCGCCGGTATTCGTTCTGTGTTCCGTTCTGGATCGCTTGTGTCGCTTCGCAACGCGCTTCCGGAAGATATGAAGCAGCATAATATTTACGCATAAAACTTACGTAAAAAACTTACGTAAAAACTTAGATTTTTCGCAAACTTTACGAATAAATCTAAATTCACGCAAAAATATAAAATAAAGCAAAGCAAATCCGCATAAGCGGTTTCACAACGGCAGGAGGCAAATATGGTCGCCAATACTACAGTTGCAGAAAATCAAGAATCGCTTTCTAAAGGCGACGCTTCTAAGGCGATTATCACTGTTGTTGGATGCGATGCTGTCGGTATTATTGCGAAAGTTACTTCGCACGCAGCTAATCATAATGTAAATATTTTGAATATTTCTCAAACCATTGTCGATGGATTCTTCAATATGATGATGATTGTTGACGTGGAAACTATGGACTGCGAATTTGGCGAATTTGCGGACGGATTAGAGTCGCTTGGTGCTGAAATCGGCGTGCGTATTCGCTGCCAGCGTAGCAATATTTTTACAGCAATGCATAGAATCTAAAACTCGTATCAAAGTCGTAGCGAAACCGTAGCAATCTTAAGTAAACGTAAGGAAGTGTGCCATGCTCAACTTGATGGAAGTAAGCGAAACCAATTCGATGATTGAGCAAGAACAGCTCGACGTTCGCACAATCACAATGGGAATTAACCTGCTCGACTGTGCTTCGGAAAACCTGCAAGATGTTTGCCGCAATGTTGAGGCGAAAATTACGCGTCTTGCAAAAGATCTCGTCAAAACTGGCAACGATATTTCGCGCGATTACGGCATTCCGATTGTAAACAAGCGCATTACCGTGACTCCGATTTCGCTTGTTGGTGCGTCGGCTTGCAAAAAGCCTGAAGATTTTGTGCAAATTGCGCACGCGCTAGACAGGGCAGCGCACACGGTTGGAGTTGATTTAATCGGCGGATATTCCGCGCTTCCTGCGAAGTCGATGACGGCTTCTGACCGCATGCTTATTGAGTCTCTTCCGCAAGCTTTAAGCGAGACGGAAATTGTGTGCTCTTCCGTGAACGTTGGATCAACGCGAACCGGAATCGACATGGATTGCGTGGAGCTGCTTGGGCGCACGGTTAAGAAGATTGCAGAGGCGACTGCTAGCAAAGATTCTTACGGATGCGTTAAATTTGTGGCTTTTTGCAACGCTCCGGACGATAATCCGTTTATGGCAGGCGGATTCCACGGCGTTACTGAAGGCGATGCTGTGATTAACGTTGGCGTTTCCGGACCTGGCGTTGTGTCGTGCGCGCTGGACGCGGCTCGTGGAAAAGACTTTGCTTTCCTGTGCGAAACGATTAAGCGCACGGCGTTTAAGATTACGCGAGTTGGGCAGTTGGTTGCGCAAGAAGCTTCGCGCAGGCTTGGAGTGCCGTTTGGAATTATTGATTTGTCGCTTGCACCAACGCCTGCAGTTGGCGATTCCGTTGGCGAAGTGCTTGAGAAGATTGGCTTGGAGCAGGTTGGAGCTCCTGGAACGACTGCTGCGCTCGCAATGCTGAACGATCAGGTGAAGAAGGGCGGAATTATGGCCAGCAGCTACGTTGGCGGACTTTCCGGAGCGTTTATACCTGTTTCGGAGGATGCGAATATGATTGCTGCTGCAAAATCCGGTTGCTTGAAGATTGAAAAGCTTGAAGCAATGACTTGCGTGTGCTCTGTGGGCCTCGATATGATTGCGATTCCGGGAGATACTTCCGCCGCTACGATTTCCGGAATGATTGCGGACGAATCAGCAATCGGCATGATTAATCAGAAAACTACTGCCGTGCGCATTATTCCTGTGATTGGCAAGGGCGTTGGCGAGATGGCGAACTTCGGCGGATTGATGGGTTATGCGCCGATTATGCCGGTGAATCAGACCAGTTGCGAGGCTTTCGTAACGCGCGGTGGTCGCATTCCTGCGCCTGTTCACAGCTTTAAGAACTAAGGAACCAGCGTTTTCTTTGCGTGTAGCTACAAACGCCGGAGAATTTCCGGTAAATGTGGTCGAATAAGACCAAAGTGGAAACAAACGCTGGAGAATTTCCGGCAAACGTTTCATAAACTTAAGTTACGATTTAAACGCTATTTAATACTTACTACTTAACGTTTATTAGCAAAGGATCGCTATGCAATCCCGGAACGCGCTTATGCTGAAGCTGAATAACGTATATGCCACGATCCACCTTAGGCAAATCCTCATCCGCAGTGCAATCCTTGCCGGAATTAGCATTGGTATTCCACGTAATTTTCTTCTCAAAATGATCGCCCTTAGACATTAGCAAAGGCTTCAAAGGCGCATTTTTGCACTCGTCAGATCTCCACACAGCATCAGCTAACGGATCGCTATTTTTACTTGCGTCCTTAGTATCTGCTGAATCGTTCTGATTTTGGGAATCCTTACTTTGATCATCACTATTTTTCTGTGCATCGTCCTGATTTTTAGTAGCTTCATCGCTAGTATTTACAGTGAGCACAGCGTTTATATTAGACGCGTCAATAAGGCATGAAGAATTTCCGTCATAAACAAATCGCTCTGTAATCTCAACACTTCCGCCCATCGGAACAGTTTGAGAACTTGTAGAAAGCTCAAGTCGAATATTTCGTGCGGAACAACGAGGCGTTAATCCAACAGGGCGAGGGTCTGGCACAGCTTTACGCGAAATATTAACTTCGTGACCGGCAATAGCGCCGCCAATCGCAACAAGACCTTTGCCTAAACTAATAACACAAAATATTACAATCGCAAGAATTAGCAACAGTGCTGTGCCTACTGCAATGCGACGGCGGAAATACATTCTGCGCCGAGCTGTGCTCATATTGTTGCGAGACGGCTTGCGCGCAGGCTTGTTTGCAAGTTTGCTTACTGGCTTGCGTATTGGCTTGCGCACCGGCTTTTGCACCGACTTTCGTTTCGTATTTTGTGCCGTATTTTTTGCTGTATTTTGTGCTGTATTTTGTGCCGTTTTGCGCGCTGGCTTTTGTGCAAGCTTATTCTTGAGTTTATGCGTCAAATCGCTTGCGAGCTTGCCATTAAGATTGCTCTTGAGATTTTTCTTAAGAGACGTCGCTAACTTAGCAACTTTGCGCGTGGGAATACGCATTGGCTTACGAGCTTTTATGGCGCTCGCTTTTTCACGCAGCTTGCGTAGAATCCCGTCTGGCATAAACATAATTACTATTGTAATGCATAGTTTGATGTGCTTACTTGCCGCCGGCGAAACCGAGTTGCCTCCACGCTTCATACACTGCAATAGAAGCGCAATTCGTAAGATTCAAACTACGAAGCGAAGGTCGCATTGGAAGACGCACCTGCTCTGCAACGTGCGGACCTGCCATAACATCCATCGGATCCGGAATATCTCCTGGCTCTGGGCCAAAAAGCAGAATATCGTTCGGCTTATACTCAATTTCAGTGTAAAGTTTCGTAGCATTCGCAGTAAACGCAATAATTCGCGAATTCGGCATCGACTCAACCAAATTCTCAAAATTCGGATGCAAAACAACGTGAGCCATATCGTGATAATCCAAACCAGCGCGACGCAACTTAGTATCGTGCAAATTAAAACCGAGCGGCTCAACCAAGTGCAAAATCGTGCCAGTTACAGCGCAAAGACGAATCGCAGAACCAGTATTTCCCGGAATACGAGGGGAGTAGAAGCAAAGGTGAGGAGTGTGCGTTTCGGCGCGCGCAGCATCGTCGGCGCTTAACATAGCATCCATAACGCTAATCGGATTTCCGTGAGCGTCGGTTACGAGCTCGTCCGGGCCGTAGTTGGACTTGCGGTACCCGTACTCGTACATTTGCTCTACGCGGCTTGCGGCTTCTTTGTGTGCGTTAGCTTGCTCTTCGGTTTTTGCTTTTGCTTCTTGCGTCTTCTCGCTGTTATCCATGCTATTCCTTAGCTTTTTAAATATTCCTTACGTAACTTTGTAGTCGTAACGTATTTAGTTTACTCGCAACTTGCACATTACTATTGTGCGTATTCATGTTTGGTGTGGCGCGAGTTTTGGGGGATTTCTCTCCTCGCACGTCCCGTCCTTCGTGCGCTCTGGTTGTTAAAAGAGTTTAGTGTGTTCGCCTATCTTTAAAGAATGTAGCTTCTCAGTCCTCTTTTAGTGCTCGTAGAGAAATCCCCCAAACTCTGCGTGTTTAATCTTTAATAACCGTGTTTTATCGCAGAGATTTTTCGATTTTTCTTCTTCGCTCGGCTTGTCAGCAGCCTTCGGCTCTGACGTCCGCCTTCGTTCAGTGCGAAAAATCTCAAATCTCTACCACACGAATATTCCTTCCACTGAAGTAGTGAATATTAAGCAACTAAAAAATTGCAAGCGCTAGAGCGGACTCTTTTTATTGATAGGAAAGTCTGGGGTTTTTGGTAGAGTGGACAGACTGTGTAAGGTGTGTCATATAGCGGGCATGCTCATGGAACCGAAGAAGGCGCCCGCGAATCACAACATGCTTAAATAAGCACCAAATTTGCAGCGATTTTCTTTAGTTTTCAAATATTGAATTAATTAACTAGCGAGTGATAAAGGAACGTCCATTGGCTGCTGAACAAGCTATGACGAGCACCACGAAAGTCATCGCACGTGCTGACGAGCATGATATTAAACTGCATAAAGCGTCAGATCGTGTGAATTTTGGCTCCATTTGTGAGCCTATTGATGTGCCATACCTCCTCGGCGTACAAACCGACAGCTTTGATTGGTTGATCGGCTCTGAACGCTGGAAGAAGCGCGTCGCCGAAGATGAAGCAAACGGAACTCACACCGTGCCTCATGTTTCCGGTCTTGACGAAGTCTTCCAGGAGATTTCCCCAATCGAGAACTTTGCTGAGACGATGAGCCTCACATTCTCCGACCCATACTTTGAAGAACCACGCCACACTGTGCTTGAGTGCAAGGAAAAGGATTACACCTATTCTGCTCCACTTTATGTGAACGCTGAGTTTGAAAACGGCGAAACTGGCGAAATTAAGAGCCAGACCGTTTTCATGGGTGATTTCCCACTTCAAACTCCTCACGGCACCTTCATTATTGGTGGCACCGAGCGAGTAATCGTTTCTCAGCTTGTGCGCTCCCCAGGCGTGTACTTCGACCGTACGCAAGATCGCACTTCCGACAAGGATGTTTTCGGTGCGAAGATTATCCCAAGCCGCGGCGCATGGTTGGAATTTGAGATTGATAAGCGCGACGTTTTAGGCGTTCGCGTCGACCGCAAGCGTAAGCAGTCTGCAATCGTATTCCTTATGGCTATTGGCATGACAAAAGACGAAATTGCCGAAGCTTTCCAAGGATATCCGCTTGTTTTGGATGCGCTCGCAAAAGAGCCTATCGATACGCAAGACGATGCACTTACCGACTTGTATCGTAAGATTCGCCCAGCTGATACTGCAACTCCAGAAGCTGGCCGCAATCTTCTCGACTCCTTCTACTTCAACACAAAGCGTTACGATTTGGCGCGAGTCGGCCGTTACAAGATCAACCGCAAGCTTGGTCTCGAAGCTGACTACGGCGATCGCAGCTTGAACCGCGAAGATATTATCGCCACTATCAAATATTTGGTAACCTTACACGCAGGCGAAAAAACCTTCCCAGGCAAGCGCGACGGTCAAGATGTGCAGTTGCGCGTTGATGTTGACGATATTGATCATTTCGGCAACCGTCGTATTCGTCAGGTTGGCGAGCTTGTGCAAAATCAGCTTCGTACCGGCTTAAGCCGCATGGAACGCGTTGTGCGCGAACGTATGACAACCCAGGATGCAGAAGCAATTACTCCGCAGTCCTTAATCAACATTCGCCCAGTAAACGCAACAATTAAGGAATTCTTCGGAACTTCCCAGCTCAGCCAGTTTATGGATCAAAACAATCCATTGGCAGGCGTTACGAACAAGCGTCGTCTTTCCGCACTCGGCCCTGGTGGTCTTTCTCGCGATCGCGCTTCTATGGAAGTTCGAGACGTGCACCCATCCCACTTCGGACGTATGTGCCCAATCGAATCCCCAGAAGGTCCAAACATCGGTCTTATCGGTTCTTTGGCAACCTTCGGACGCATCAACCCATTCGGCTTCATCGAAACCCCATACCGCAAGGTTGTTAACGGTCACGTAACTAACGAAGTCGAATACATGACTGCAGACCGCGAAGCCGAGCACGTTATTGCTCAGGCAAACCAGGAACTCGACGAAAACGGCAACTTCGTAGGCACTCAAGCACTTGCTCGCGTGGACGAAGAAGAAGCAGTCGATGTGCCTGTAAGCACTGTTGACTACATGGACGTTTCCCCACGCCAGATGGTTTCCCTCGGCGCTTCCTTGATTCCATTCTTGGAGCACGACGAAGGCCACCGTGCATTGATGGGTACGAACATGCAGCGTCAGGCTGTGCCGCTTATTAAGTCCGAGCGACCACTCGTTGGTACCGGCTCCGAATGGCGTGCAGCAGTTGATTCTGGCGACGTAATTTTGGCAGAAAAGCCGGGCGTAGTAACCTACGTTTCTGCAGATATTATTCGAGTTATGAACGACGACGGAACTCAGTCAAGCTACAAGCTTTCCAAGTTCCAGCGTTCTAACCAAACTACTTGCTACAACCAAGTGCCGCTTATTAAAGACGGCGAGCGCGTTGAAGCTGGTACTGTTTTGGCAGACGGTCCTGCAACCGAAAAGGGCGAACTCGCATTGGGCAAGAATTTGCTCGTTGCGTTCATGCCTTGGAATGGTTACAACTATGAGGATGCTGTGATTATTTCCCAGCGTCTTGTGCAGGACGATACGCTTTCTTCTATTCATATTGAAGAATACGAAATCGACGCTCGCGAAACGAAGCTTGGTTCCGAAGAGATTACTCGCGACTTGCCAAACGTTGGCGAAGATGCGATTGCAAATCTCGATGAGCGCGGCATTATTCGCATCGGTGCTGAAGTTGAAGCCGGCGACATTTTGGTTGGTAAGGTAACTCCTAAGGGCGAAACCGAGCTTACTCCAGAAGAGCGTTTGCTCCGTGCAATCTTCGGCGAAAAGAGCCGCGAAGTGCGCGATACTTCTTTGCGCGTGCCACACGGCGAAACCGGTACTGTGATTGCAGTTAAGGAAATTACTCGCGAAGACGCTGAAGACGACGGCGACGAGCTTCCAAACGGCGTGAACCAAATGATCCGCGTCTACATCGCTCAGCATCGTAAGATTACGCAAGGCGATAAGCTTTCCGGCCGCCACGGCAACAAGGGTGTTATTTCCCGCATTTTGCCAGAAGAAGATATGCCATTCTTGGCTGATGGTACTCCAGTTGACATCATGCTTAACCCGTTGGGTGTGCCTTCTCGAATGAACTTGGGCCAGGTGCTCGAGCTTCACTTGGGTTGGATTGCTCACGCTGGCTGGGATATTAACTTGGATCCAGATTTGGAAGCAGCTTGGAAGAAGTACGTGCCACAGGGCGCTGAGCATGGTGATCCATGCACTCCAGTTGCAACCCCAGTATTCGACGGCGTTCGCCCAGAAACTTTGAAGGGCTTGCTTTCTACAACCCTCGCAAATCGCGACGGCGACAAGCTTGTTGGTCCAGACGGTAAGGCAACTTTGTTCGATGGCCGCACTGGCGAGCCATTCCCGAAGCCAATTTCTGTGGGCTACATGTACATTTTGAAGCTGCATCACTTGGTTGATGATAAGATTCACGCGCGTTCCACTGGTCCTTACTCCATGATTACCCAGCAGCCGTTGGGTGGTAAGGCTCAGTTCGGCGGCCAGCGCTTCGGCGAAATGGAAGTGTGGGCGCTCGAGGCTTACGGCGCTGCTTACACATTGCACGAAATGATGACCACGAAGTCTGATGACGTCGACGGCCGCGTGCGCGTGTACGGTGCTATCGTCAAGGGCGATAACCTGCCACCAGCTGGCATTCCTGAATCCTTCAAGGTGTTGCTTAAGGAAATGCAGTCGCTTTCCCTTAATGTTGAGGTGCTGAACGCTGAAGGCGTTGCAATCGACATGAAGGATGAAGAGGACGACCCAGTTTCATCTTCCGACGATCTTGGCTTCAATATTGGCGCTCGACCAGATTCGTCCGCCAAGGAAGACCAGATTGCTGTTGAACCTGAATACCAGTGATTCGGTAACTGATTCGGTAACTGATTCAGTAACGAACACACTTTAAGAAATTAAGAAACATTAGAAAACAATTTCATGAGACAGGACGATAAGAGTGCTGGACGTCAACGCATTTGACAAATTGAGGATTGGACTGGCAACCGCCGAAGATATCCGTAGCTGGAGCCACGGCGAAGTAAAGAAGCCAGAAACCATTAATTACCGTACCCTAAAGCCAGAGAAGGACGGTCTGTTCGGTGAGCAGATCTTCGGTCCAACTCGCGACTGGGAGTGCGCGTGCGGTAAGTATAAGCGCGTGCGCTTTAAGGGAATCGTGTGCGAGCGATGCGGCGTGGAAGTTACGCGCAGCCGCGTTCGCCGCGAACGCATGGGTCATATTGAGCTTGCAGCTCCGGTGACGCACATTTGGTTCTTCAAAGGTGTGCCAAGCCGTTTGGGATACTTGCTCGACATTGCACCTAAGGATCTTGAAAAAGTAATCTACTTCGCAGCCTACATGGTTACGAAAGTTGATGAAGAGCAGCGTCACCAAGATCTTCCAGATTTGCAAGACGAATTCGATACCGAAATCGGCAATCTTCGCAAGCGCCGCGATAACGAAATCGAAGCGCGCGCAAAGAAAGTTGAAGAAGACTTGCACGAGCTGGAAGAATCTGGCGAAGGCAAAGGTGCTGCAAAATCTAAGCTGCGCGCTAGTGCAGAACGCGAAATGTCTGCTATTCGCACGCGTTACGATGAGCAGATTCAGCGTTTGAACGCCGTGTTTGACCGCTTCAAGGGCTTGCGCGCAGGAGACATGGAAGGCGACGTTGACTTGTGGCGCGAGATGGAAGATCGCTACGGCGACTACTTCGAAGGCTGCATGGGTGCTGAAGCTATTAAGAAGCGTTTGCAGGACTTCGATTTGAAGTCTGCAGCAGAAGAGCTTCGCGCAGAAATCGACAACGGAACCGGTCAACGCAAGGCTCGCGCTTTGAAGCGACTGAAAGTTGTAAACGCATTCTTGACTACTGGAAACAAGCCAGAAGCTATGGTTTTGGACGTGATTCCAGTAATCCCACCAGATTTGCGACCAATGGTTCAGCTTGACGGTGGTCGTTTCGCAACTTCCGATTTGAACGATTTGTACCGTCGCGTAATCAACCGTAACAACCGTTTGAAGCGACTTATTGAGCTTGGTGCTCCTGAAATCATGCTTAATAACGAAAAGCGCATGCTTCAGGAAGCAGTCGACTCGCTCTTCGACAACGGTCGCCGCGGACGCCCAGTAACCGGCGCATCCAACCGACCATTAAAGTCGCTTTCCGACATGCTTAAGGGTAAGCAAGGCCGATTCCGCCAGAACTTGCTCGGTAAGCGCGTTGATTACTCTGGCCGTTCCGTAATCGTCGTTGGCCCAAGCCTTCGCATGCATCAGTGCGGTTTGCCAAAGCCAATGGCATTGGAACTTTTCAAGCCGTTCGTTATTAAGCGTTTGGTAGATCAGGGCTTCGCTCAGAATATGAAGAGCGCAAAGCGTTTGGTAGACCGCGGCGACTCCGAAGTTTGGGGCGTGCTCGAGGAAGTTATTTCCGAGCATCCTGTGCTTCTTAACCGCGCACCTACACTGCACCGCTTGGGTATTCAGGCATTCGAGCCAATTTTGGTTGAAGGTAAAGCAATCCACCTGCCACCACTTGCCTGCGCAGCATTCAACGCAGACTTCGATGGTGACCAGATGGCAGTGCATCTTCCGCTTTCTGCAGAAGCTCAAGCTGAAGCGCGCACTTTGATGATGGCTTCCGACAATATTTTGAAGCCAGCAGACGGCCACACCGTTACAATGCCATCTCAGGATATGATTTTGGGTCTTTACTACTTGTCTACCGTAATTGAGGGAGCCAAGGGTCAAGGCCGAATCTTCTCCTCGCTTGCTGAAGCTGAAATGGCTCTCGACAAGCATGAGATTGACATGCAAGCTAAGGTGCTGATTCGCGTTCCTGCAGACTTCGTTTTGCCAAAGGATTGGGAGCCTTCCGAGATTAAGGTTGTTGATCCTGAGCCAGGCAGCCCAGACGTTGTGAGCGAAGAGCGTTTTAAGGACGGAACTATACTTTTCGCAACTTCTTGCGGACGTATCTTGTTCAACGGAACTTTGCCAGTAGACTATCCGTTCGTAAACGAGCAGGTGCCAAAGGGCGTACTTTCTAAGATCGTCGACGAAATCGCAACCCGTTATTCTACAGCGCAAGTTGCAGCAACACTCGACGCTTTGAAGGATCTCGGCTTTACGCGCGCTCCTTGGTCTGGTGTAACAATGGCATTCTCTGACATTGTGCTTCCTCCAAATCGCGAGGCAATTGCGCAAGATTACGAGGATCAGGCTGCAAAAATCAACTCTCAGTACGACATGGGTCTTCTTACAGACGAAGAGCGTCGTCAAGAATTGATCAACTTGTGGACTGAATGCACCGACAAGGTTGCAGACGCAATGCGCGAAAACTTCCATGACGACAACAACGTGAACATCATGGTTCAGTCAGGCGCACGTGGTAACTGGATGCAGATTCGCCAGATTGCTGGTATGCGAGGCCTCGTGGCAAACCCTAAGGGCGAGATTATTCCTCGACCTGTTAAGTCAAACTACCGCGACGGCTTGTCCGTGTTGGAGTACTTCATCTCCCAGCACGGCGCTCGTAAGGGCTTGGCAGATACCGCACTTCGTACTGCAGAATCTGGTTACTTGACTCGTCGTCTTGTGGACGTTTCGCAGGAAGTAATCGTTCGCGAAGAAGACTGCGGCACTAAGCGTGGCCTTGTTATGAAGATTGCTGATCGTGACGAAAACGGCAATTTGACGCTTGTTAAGGCTGCTGACGGCGGCCCATACTCGCGCTTGCTTGCTGCTGATGTTGTTGATCCTGCTGATGGCACTACAGTTTTGGCAAAGTGCGGAGATGCGCTTTCTATGGACGTTTTGCGCGATTTGGTTGCGCACGGCGTTGAAGAAGTTAAGGCGCGTTCTGTGCTTACTTGCGAATCCAAGCGCGGCGTTTGCGCAAAGTGCTACGGATGGTCCTTGGCTACGAGCCGACTTGTGGACGTTGGTGAAGCTGTTGGTATTGTTGCAGCACAGTCAATTGGTGAGCCTGGTACGCAGCTTACGCTTCGTTCCTTCCATTCCGGTGGTGTTGCTTCGGCTTCCGATATTACGCAGGGTCTTCCTCGTGTTACGGAGCTTTTCGAGGCTCGTACTCCTAAGGGCGAGGCTCCAATCGCTGAGTTCCCAGGTGTTGTGAAGGTTGAGGACACTGACCACGGCCGTCAGGTGACTTTGACACCAGACGACTCTACTGTTGAGCCAATCGTTTACCCTGTGACTCGTCGTGCTCCAATGCTTGTGAAGGATGGCGACCATGTTGAGGTTGGTACGCAGTTGATTGAGGGTTCTGTGGATCCTAAGAAGATTCTGCGCATTCTTGGCCCGCGTGCAGCTCAGGTAAATATCGTGGAAGAAGTGCACAACGTTTACCGTTCTCAGGGCGTTGATATTCACGATAAGCACATTGAGGTTATTGTGCATCAGATGCTTCGCCGCATTACGGTGATTGATTCTGGCGACACTGATCTTCTTCCTGGCGAGCTTGTTGACCAAGCAAAGTTCCGTGAAGCAAACTTGGCTGCTGTTAAGAACGGCGGAAAGCCTGCTGCCGGCCGACCAGAGCTTATGGGTATTACCAAGGCTTCTTTGGCTACGGATTCTTGGCTTTCTGCAGCATCGTTCCAGGAGACTACGCGCGTGCTTACTGAAGCCGCCTTGAGCCAGAAGGAAGATGACCTTAAGGGCTTGAAGGAGAACGTGATTATCGGTAAGCTCATCCCAGCTGGTACCGGTTTGGCGCGTTATCGCAACGCTAGCGTGGAGCCGGATCCTCAGGTGCGCGACTCCATTTACCCGAACTTCGGTTTGGGTGGTGCTGACGGCACGCCATCGAACTTCGGCGAAAGCGACATGGCTGATGTTGACTTCTCCAACATTGACTTCGGCGACATGAAGCTTGGCGACGACTTTAATCCAGATGACTTCCTTGATGATCAAGGTGGTCAGGGTGATTACGGTGACGAAGCTGAGTGACGCTAGTCTGATATAAAAATGGGGCTTCAAGCTTTCGGGCTTGAAGCTCCTTTTTTGTTGCTGGCGCAGCGTGCGTTCTGCGCGCTGCGGTTTTTCTTTACACTGCTGTAAAGTTTTAATCGCTTTTGTGGAACATTTGCCGGAAATTTACCTGGGTTTTGTAGCTGAATTTGCGTAATTGTGGAACATTTGCCGGGGGATTTTCCGGCATTTGTCGCTGGATTGTCTGGTGTTTGGCTGGCGCGCGCGAAACGTTTGAATGTGCAACGTACCAGCGCATGCGCTTCGCCTATATTTTGCTTATTCTCGTGAAATCTAAAGTTGTATCAGTGTAAAGGCTTTCATTATTTGATATATATTCGCTGAGCAACTTCACAACTTTTGGTGCTTCGCGAACGACCGAAGTATATAGCAATTCCATGTCTATTCCTTCGTAATCGTGAACAATGCAGTCACGCATTCCCGCAACATTTTTCCACTCCACTTCGCCCATTGTTTCACGGAAATGTTGCGAAAGTTTCTTCACATGCTCGCCAGCTTGTTCTACTGCATGCGCTGTAGCGTACTGTTTTTCCTCGTTTGCTTCGAATTCGCTCAAAGTCATGTTGCTTATGAAATTTGTTGCTTTTTGCAAATACATACGTATTTTGATTGCGTGAACCATGTCATTTTGAGGACTTATTGTGCTCATTTTTTACCTTATTCTTATGTGCCAAATCCTGCGTATAACCATGTACTGGTTTCATGTTAAATATGCGCCGAATCCTGCGCTAGCTCGCGCTAAATTATTTTGTAGATTGGCTGTTTGTTGATTGCTGTAACGAACGCTTTTCTTTGCAACTCTGCATCTCCGCCATCGCAAAGTGGTTTTGTTACGTAATCTTTGTTCACAAGATCCACTTTTCTTCCTAAACATTTGGACAGAGCTAAGCGTAATTCTTGCTTTTTTCTCGCTTCTTCGATAGTTGATTGCGGTGACGGCGGGTTTGGATTGTTGCGAATTTTGTAAATGAAGTCAACGTCCGAATCGCGGTTTGATGCGTTTCGCGCGACCGAACCAAAAAGGTATAGCTCGTCTACGCCTAATTTGCGCGCTGTTCTTTCGCACAAATTTTTAACTGCGATTGGCGTTAGTTCAGATGCGCTGGCGGCAAGCGAATTAGAAGATGCAATATTATTTGCCATCCTGCTTCCTCCTCGTATTGCTTATGCTTGCAGTATTTTGCGTATGTTTTGTGAACTGTTGTTTTAATTGAAATTTTATACCATAATGCTCAATTAATCACACCTTATTAATATACGATGTGTTTGAGCGGTTTTTTTGGAACATTTGCCGGAGATTTTCCGGCGTTTGTAGCTTCCTGGGACGTCAGATTACGCTTTCTTAAGAAATAAAGAAAGCACAATCGTTTGCGCGCTTGCGTTGAAAGCACACCGTGCTTTCCACATTGAGCAAGCGCTACCGCATTGGGTCGCTTTTCGCGCTACGCTTAAGCGAAAAGCTAAGCAATGCGACACGCCGATTAATTATATTTGTGAAGATTTGTGAAAATTTGGAAAAGAAAAAATGCAGATAAGTAAGCAGTGGCCTGCATAATGACACCCCAAAAGCGCTGATATACGGGGATTTCGTTCGTCGCGGGGGGGGGGTGTTTAAAAGTATAAACATTTGTTTGTATGTATAGTATACCGGTTTTTACGTCTTGTTTATGATTAAACTTGTATTTACTCAGAGTTGAGCGCTCGCGTCCAACTTGCTACAAATCGCTAAAAAACAAGGTTTTGTGCAGTAACTTTCTTAAAATTTGTTATTACATCATAACATTGTTATAATTAGCTATTTTGTAAGCCAAAAATAAAAACGTAAAACAAGACGTTCCTAAAGAAGAGGGGTAATATGCGTCTAAAAAAAATTTCATTAAAACAGGCTGTGGCAATGCTTGCTGCTACATGCACACTCGGCACATGCTGCATCGCCGGCTCAGTCGCGTGGGCTGGTAATCCGCCGGCTTCTACTACTCCTGCTCAAGGTGAAGACACTGCGAATATTAAAGCTAACCAGGATACTTCTATTACCATTTACAAGTATGAAGGTCCTGAGGGTACTGTTAGGAATAATGGTAAAAAGCAGACTATTCCAGCTACACAAAAACCAATTTCAGGCGTGAAGTTCAAGCTCACTCCAATTGTTGATGCTAGCGGCAAAAAGATTGATTTGTCCAAGACAGCTGGTTGGACAGCTATCAAAGATTTAAATGTTGAGAATAAGACTGCTTCTGCAGCTTTGACTGATGCACACTTGAAGGCTTCTGAAACAAAAACTGACATTGCAGAACAGACAACTATTGCAGATGGTTCTGCAACATTCAACCTTGGTAAAACATACGGCTTGTACTTGGTTGAGGAAGACTTGGCTGCTAGCAAGCCTATGAAAGATGGTCAGCCTATTAAGGTTACTAAGCAAGTTAACCCATTCCTTGTAACGGTTCCTCTTCCAGATACGCAGACTCATACTTGGATTTACAATTTAAAGATTTATCCAAAGAACGACGTTAGCACCAGCAAGGTGGAGAAGAAAGCTCAAGCTGCTCCAAACAAGCCATTCATTGACGGTACTAATACGACCATGGGCTGGGATATTTCCATTCCACTTACTGCTATCAAAGATGGCGGTAAAACTTATAACAATGTTTCCTTCACCGATCCAATTAACACAGACTTCTTGAACTATAACAGTGTTAAAGATGTGAAGGTTGTTAGTAAACCTAATAAGGAAGGCAAAACTGAAAGTGTAGATTTGGTTGCTGCTGACTACACTGTTGAAGCTTATTCTACAATTGGTGAATCCCCTAAGAAGGTAGATGACTTAACTAAACCTGAGAACCTCAAGAATGTCAAGTGGATTCGCGTTAAGCTCACTGCAACTGGTTTGGCTAAGGCTTCTGACAAAGTTGGCGGCAAACTTACAGCAACAGTTGTAACAACAGTTATTGCTCCTGGAAATATTAAGAACTTTATAAACACTGATGTAGATGGTGTGGCAACCGGTGAAGGAGATAAAACTCCAAGCTGTATTCCAACTAAGGATAAGCCATGCGAAACTCCAGGTAATCCTACTCACGAAGGTGAAGACACTACGAATTTTGCTACTCTTAACATCGATAAGATTGGTTTGAGTGATAACGATGCAAAGGACAACGGTAAGCCTTTGAAGGATGCAGTGTTCAAGGTTTATAAAGCTGCTGACGGTAAGAGTGTAGACGACCTTAAAGGCAAAACAGTTGACGCTGTTGGAACTGATTTAGTAAAGACTGACGGACAAGTTCGCACAATGGCTGCAACTGATGATAAAGGTAAGGCTTCGGATTCCTTCTTCGTTGGCAATGGTTCTAATATTTCGCACGTTTATTGCGCAGTTGAAACTACTGCTCCAGATGGATTCAAACTTGATAATACGCTTCATTGCGTGAATCTTACTGCTGGAAATGATGCAAACAACACCTTGAAGATTGATAACGCTAGAGCCACCGAAATAGACAAAATCATCGGCGCTTTGCCTATGACTGGTGCTCGCGGCTTGGTGGTTTTGACTCTTTGCGGCATTGTTGGCATCGCTGGCACGTTCTTCTACATTGTGATGAAGCGTCGCAAGGAGCAAGAGCAGGAGTAAAACTTAATCGGCTTGCTGAGTGACTTAGTTGGCTGAGTGTTTTGAACGATTGTTCAGATAGCTGATTTGCTCTGCCGGTTGCATAAGTTTGGTTTCGACCAAGCTATGCAACCGGTTTGAGCGGATTAGTGTGGCGCAGTAAGGTCCGGAGCGCAAACGCCGGAAATTCTCCGGCAAATGTTTCTTCGCTTTGCGCCAGTGCTCTGCTGAAGTTGCGTCTGAAGCTTTGCATCATTGCTTCTGCGAACAGTGATTTTGTAGCTTTGCATCATTGCTTTGCAAACGTTGCGTCCGAAGCTTTGCATCATTGCTCTGCAGGCGCTGTTCCTGAAGCTTTGCATCATTGCTTCTGCGAAAAGTGATTCTGAAGCTTTGCACTAGTGCTTTGCTAACGCTGTTTCTGTAGCTTTGCAGTAATGCTTCTGCGAACGGTGATTACTCGTTGCTTAGTGAACTTTAACAGTATTGCTCTGCAGACGTTGATTACCTGTTGTTCAAAGAACACTAGCGTCGTTGTTGCTGCACAAGCCACGCCAGACGCACCTACCGTACCACAAAACACTAGCGGTTTTACTAGTAGTGAGGGTGGGTGTTGCTTGGTCGAGCAATATAAAAGCGGAACGATAGTAATATCTTTTTGACAAATAACTAATTTTGCAGAAAAAGTAACTAAAAAACTAAACTTAACTATGCAACCGTTAAGTCCAAATAAGGTATAAGAGCGGAGCGCTGCGAGACAAGTAACACCCACCCTCACAGCCACACCAGAAACCTGCCAGCCAGACGCCAGCCAAAATTCATAGCCAAAACTCAAGAATGTCGAAAACAAAATCGTGAGAAAAGAAAACCACTCAAACTCGCGCAACAAAGCCAAAAACTGGCACTTCTCTAAGTCCTGCATAATCCCTGCTTTGCTGCTGCTTGCGTCGTTTGCGTCGCTTATTTATCCGCACGCTGCCATGTGGCTGAGTCAGTATCACATGTCGGAGGTTGCGGCTGAGTACGCGAAGCTTATTACGCACGCGGTTCCTGCTCCGCATGAGCAGTTGGCGCGCGCTCGCGAGTACAATCAGAAGCTTTCGTCGGGCGCTATTTACGAAGCGAATACGAATATTCCAACTTCGCATGGCGAAACGTCGGATGCTAGTCAAGACTACTGGGAGCAGTTAAAGGCGAACGACGACGGCTTGATGGCGCGCTTGCGAATCAAGAAAATCGACCTTGATTTGCCTGTTTACCACGGTACGGAAGATGCCACTCTTCTAAAGGGTCTCGGTCATTTGCGTGGAACTTCGCTTCCGGTTGGCGGCAAGGGCACGCGCTCGGTAATAACCGGCCATCGCGGTCTTGCTAGTGCGGAAATGTTCACGCGTCTTGACGAAGTTGGGAAGGGTGACACTTTTACGATTGAGGTTTTTGACGAGGTTCTTACCTACAAGGTAGTTGACAAGATTGTTGTGAACCCGGACGAGACGAAGAAGATTGCGGCCGTGCCTGGCAAGGATTTGGTGACGCTTATTACTTGCACGCCGCTCGGAATTAACACGCAGCGCATTTTGGTAACTGGCGAGCGAGTTGTGCCAACGCCTGCGGCTGATAAGGCGCTTCGTGGCAAGAAGCCGGATGTTCCGCGATTCCCATGGTGGGTTTTGGGCTGCGTTGGTAGCTTGTGCGTGGTGGGCGGCTACATTTGGTGGGCTGGTCTGCCGGTTAAGAAGAAAAAGAAGGAAGACGAAGAAGATAGCACGAAAGATAAGAAGGAAGATAGCGAGAAAGATAACGCAAGTCGCGCTATAAGTAGCGAAGATCTTGCGCGCGAGGAAGCTAGGGCGATTGCGAATCGGCCAAAAAAGAGACCGAAAGTCAAAAAGTCTAGTTCGCGTAAGAAACGCAAGAGGGGAAGTCGCGGCGAAAAGACGTTTGATTGGCTTATAGACATTCTTGGTTTATAAGCGATTGCGTATAGCAACAAAACTTAATATCAAAACTTAAAAACTAAAGCTTAACAACAAAACTTAATATCAAAACTTAACAACAAACTTGCGTTGCCATGAGGTTACGTAAAGCGCGTAAAACAATGTAAAACAGGTGGAATTATGAAGAGTATTTGGACGATTATACTAAACGTTCTTGTTCGCATAGGTCAATTGACCCAGTGTGCAACTAGTGCGGCTGTTCGCGCGGCTAAACGCGCGGCTCAGCATGTGTATCGTGTGTTCGTCAGCGCTTTTGCGAGTGTGCTTAAGACAGTGCTGGTGTGTGCTCTTTCGGCGGCAATGTTGCTGCCGGTTTGCTTGACTGCTGAAACCGCGGTTGCGTCTGATAATGCTAATAATTCCAGCGCTTCTTCTGAGTCTGCTAAGTCTTCTGAGTCGGCTAAGTCTGCTAAGTCTTCCGCTGATTCAAATAAGTCCGACAATAAGTCCGACAATAAGTCCGGTAATACATCAAATAGCCCATCTCCTGCTGCTGATACTCGGCTTTCAGCATTCCAAAGTTTCCCTAATTCGAATACATTTGTTACGCCAGAAAATCCTTTTAAAGATTCCCTCTCAGACTCAGGCTCGCTATATCAATTTGTTTCTGGCTTCGCATCATCATCCAACTCAGCATACAAAAACATGTCTCCTCTTGAGCGCGCAGCCGAAACAGCCAAAGCTCAAGCTCAAAACCGCGAAGCGCAAAATCGCAGCGACGATCGCGATTCTTACCCGCCTTACACTCCTGGTTGCAATAAGGATTACGCTTTAG
>CAMXYK010000010.1 GCA_947253155.1 uncultured Bifidobacteriaceae bacterium | reverse complement strand
CGCGCAATTGTGGACTTACACCCAACCCAAGTACACAAAACCGAGGCAAGGTGCGCGCAATTGTGGACTTACACCCAACCCAAGTACACAAAAAGGGGTACATATCAGCTCAATGCTGCGCTCAAGCAGGTCGTCACGCAACAACAAACGCCGGAGAAAATTCCCCGGCGTTTGTAGTCAAAACCAGCTCAAGCAGCTGCTCAGCAGTAACAGCTGCTCAGCAGTAGCAGTCGCTCAGCAGTAGTAGCCATTCGCATTAAGGCGCGCATCAGGATTAAGCAGCATCGCCTTTTCCGCCTCATGGCCGTCGTAGCGAGTGCCGTCCGGAAGGCGCGTGCCGTCCTTAAGTAGGCGGCGATTTTCCACCGGCTCAAACAGCGGCGCGTGGCCCATCATGCCTTCCTCAAGCCTTCTCTGGCCGGCCGCCAAGCGCACATTCGCACGTTTGCGCCACCCCTCCAGCACCTCAGCACCTGCGCTAGCAGCCACAGCCGCCTCGAAAGCACCCGGATGCACCAACGCTACGAATCCACTCACGTGACCGAAGCCGAGCGAAGTTGCGAGCGCCGCCTTAACAGTTCCAGCACCAGCAGCACTTCCCACACGCATCGGCTCACGCAACCAAACCATATGATCGTCGCGCGCAAGCTTAGGATCCACGCAATCAAGCGACGCATTCGCCGGAATTACGCCAGTTCTAAACAGTTGCGTCAAACCGTTGATTTGGAAGATGCACGCGCCGCCCTTTGCGTGGCCGGTTAGCGTCTTTTGGCTGATTACGAACAGCGGATTTCCGTCTGTGCGTCCGATTGCGTGCGCAAGAGTATTGTGCAGTTCGGATTCGTTCGGATCGTTGGCATTCGTAGACGTATCGTGCTTGGAAACCACGGTAATATCGTCCGGAGTTACGCCAAGTGCCGCCAAATCGCGCACGAGCTTAGACTTTGCGCCTCCCATACCTGCAGCCAGCGCACCCAAGCCCGGAGCAGGAATGGAAGTGTGAATGCCGTCAGCGTAAGAGTGAATGAAACCAACCACGCCAGCAACAGGCAAACCAAGCTTCAGCGCAATATCGCCGCGCGTAACCAAAATCGTGCCGCCGCCTTGAGCTTCAAGGAAGCCGCCGCGCCTGCGATCGTTAGCACGCGAGAAGAATCGTGGGCTTATGCCCTTTGCGTACATTTCTTCGCTGTTCGCAGTTGCGTTCATGTTGCCGAAGCCAACTACGGATTCCACGCCAATATCGTCAATTGCGCCAGTTACTACGAAGTCCGCTTTGCCGAGCGCAATCTTATCAACGCCTTCTTCGAGCGAAACTGCTGCAGTTGCGCAAGCCGACACCGGCTGAACCATGTTGCCGTAGCCGCCGATGTAGGTTTGCATTACGTGCGCTGCCACAACATTTGGTAGCGCTTCTTGCAGCACGTCGGTTGGGATTTCGTGGTTAAGGAAGCGATCCAAGTACAGTTTTCGCATTGAACTCATGCCGCCAAAACCGGTTCCTTGCGTGGAAGCAACCAGCGACGGATGCACAGCTTGCAGAATTTCCGAAGGCGTAAAACCGGCGGAAATGTAAGCGTCCACGGTTGTGACGATATTCCACAACGCAATCGTGTCAACGCTTCCAACCATCGAAGCTGGAATTCCCCACTTCAGCGGATCGAAGCCCTTAGGGAATTGTCCGCCGACGGTTCTGGTCATCGCAGCCCTGCGAGGCACGCGAATCATGGAACCTGCCTTGCGAGTAACCGTCCACTCTCCCGACTCCGCATCGCGAGCAATCGCAGTATGTGCTTCGTCGAGTGCCACGTATTCGCGAGCAATCGTTTCTGTTGGTACGCTGAAGCTCACGTCGTGGTCGAGGAAGATTTCCGCTTCTTCTTCGTTTGCGCCTTCCTTGTAGTCGCCGCCCATGCCGGTTTCGAATGGTCGAATTCCGGAGCGCGCAACTACTTCGTCACCGTACTTTTCTGCAATATCTTCTTCTGGCACAAGCGTGCCGTCAGCATCGTACCAGCCCGGCTTTGGCGAGTCTTGCCAAGTAAGCAAGCCCATATTCCAAGCCAATTCCAGTACTGCACCTGCAGAAAGTTTTACGGAACCGTCTTCCTTAATTCCAAGCTCTGCCTCGAAACGAGTACGTCCGGAACCCCACGGTCCAAGCTCGCCTACGGATACGATTACGATTTCGTCTTCCGGACGCGCTGTTACGTTCTTCCAATCAGACAAGTTGACTTGCGGCTGAGTTGGTACGTAAGGAGTTGGGAGCGCTTTGTTGGTTGATTTTGCAGTTGATTTAGCAGCAGACTCAGCAGCAGATTCAACAGATTCTACAGCTTCCGCCGCAGATTCCGCACGCTTTTGATCTTCCAACGCTTCTGCACGAAGCGCGTTCAAATCAAGAGGCTCCTTGCCTAATCCGCCCGTAAAATCAACATCCAAAGGAGCGATTGCAGCCTGTTCGCGCGCCTCGCGAGTGCACAAATCAAGCAAACGATCTGCCATTTCTTGCGTAGAGTAGGTAGTTAATCCGTGACGCTCAACTACAGCAACCAACGGATCGTTTCCGCCCATTAAGCCAGTTCCTCGCACCCAACCAATCTTTGGATGAGCGAAAGTCACGCGATCCGACCACACGCTTTCCGCATGCGCACGGTTCACAATCGCATCAAACGCGCTCTTGACTTCGCCGTAAGCGCCGTCGCCGCCGAACATACCGCGGTTTGGAGATCCAGGTAACACAACGTGCATACGATGTTGCACATCCGTATCTGCTCCAATCTGCGCAAATCCAGCAATTGCGCGCTCCACACCCCAAAGCATTAAGCGCGATTGCGATTCAAAAAGCGAACCGGAATCAGCCAAAGTGCCGTGAACTGGAGGTGCTGCGAACGGGAAGAACATGCTCGGCTCGTAAGCAGGCTTCAAAATTGTGGTAGTTGCGCCGCTTACTTTCTTCGAAACCGTGCCAACCCACTTCACAAGCGCGTCAACATCGCGGTAACTAGACAAGTTTGCTGGCACAAGCCACAACTTTGCGCCCATCGAAGCGTTTTCGCGATACGCTTTCTTTGCCCAAGACTTTACGCTCGGCTTGAAGCTGTGCGAAGTTGCAATAACAGTCGCGCCGCCTGCAAGCAAGCCCGTTACTACGCGAGCTGCGATTGAGTTTGGCGCAACGCCCGTTACAACTGCAACTTCTCCCGCAAAACGAGTTGCGTAAGCAGCATCTTCAGAAGCGTTACTTTGCGAAAGTTTCGTGCGCGCATCGCAAGAAATACCGTTAAATATGGTTGCAAGATTTTCCAATCCGCGCGATTTCGCAGCGCTCTCGAACCATTCAGCTTCCGAAGCTACAGCCTCACCTGCACCAAGGAAGCTGCCGAATCGACTTGCGATTTCGGAAACTTCAGTTGGTTGCACATCAGCATTCTTTACTGCATGCTCGTAGTACAAGCGCGCAACATCCTCGCGAGCAGAAGCCCAACGATCGTCGAAAAGAATTGCCTTTCGCTCATCGAATCGAGGCTCCACCTGCTTTGGCCAATCCGCACCAAGCTCAGCTTCAACAGCAGCAACAACAGCCGCGTTTTCGTCGGCTTCAGTTTCTGCTTGAGGCGCTTCAATTCCAAGCTTTGAAAGCACAAACTTAGCGGTTGCAGCAAGCACGCCGTCAGCTCCAACAACCTGCTGAGCGAAAGCGTCAAGAGCTGCAGAATCAACCACAGCACCGCCGGCAGCGCCGGCCGCGCCAGGCTGAGAAACACTAACGCCGTGAGCTTGAGCAACCTGTTGAATTGCTGCGTCGATTAAAGCGTCAGCTGCAGCAGTATTCTTCGCAGAATCCGTAGAAAGTTGCGCAAGATTTTCGCCGCGCACGCTTGCACCTTCGCGAGTTTGCAAAACCAAAGCCGCAAGCACATGCGCACGCCAGCCTTCGCCAAGCTGCCAGACTTCCGAAATTCGCTTGTCGATTTGCGCTGGCTTCACGCCTGCAGCGCCGAAAAGCGCACGCAAACGTTCACGCACAATGTCGGAAAGCACGGCACCAAAAGCCTTGTAGCGCGGAGCAACCGAATCAACCAACTTACGAAGCGCGCTCATTGGAGCTTCAGCAGCACCGTCCACGCTAGCCACGCCAAGCTCGGAGCTAATATCCATAAGCAGCTGGTTTCTGCGTGAAGATACGCCGTTTGTGAGCGTGTCAGTTGTGTCGGTATCGCCAATTTGGTCGAGGCGAATTTTTGCACTATATGCGATTAGCATTGAGATTGCGTCGGATGCTTTAAATGGCAAGTCCGCTACAGGTCCGCTTGCTGCTGCGTTGGCAGTAGCAGGTGCGGCAGTAGATGCAGGAGCAGAAGCAGAAGGAGCAGCAGGTGCAGCAGTTGCGGCAGGCGCAGCTTCAGTCGCGCTATCTTCCTCATCAAACACTTCCGGCACAAGCGAATCCGTATCCGTCATATAAACGCGACCTTCATCTCGGCCAACGTTATAAACAGTCACCTTTTCGCCACTAAACTCCGGCAAAGCAAGAGTTTTAGCACCAAGATTTGCCAAAGTTGGAGCATTTCCTAAACCAACTTCCACGTATTCTTCAACGCCAAGTCCGCCGCGAGTGCGATCTGCAAACATAAGAGCCTGCGTTTCAATCCAGCGAACTGGGGATGCAAACTGCCACGAAAGCAACTCCGTAAGAAGTAGTCGGCCGAGCTTCTGCTCGTCGTCAGCATAGGACTTCCAGGTAGTTTCGTCTTCCAAAGCCGCTTCAATACGCTCGGATGGCACAACGTCCAAAATCTTCTGCGCAAACTCGCGAGTAAGCTCGAACGGGCATGCAACAAGGTTTGGAATATAGCGGTCCACGAGCACAGAATAGTCAATATACTTTGGCAGAAGCGAATCGAGCTTATCGCGGAATTCCGGCACGCCCTTTCGAAGAATGCGAGAATGGAACGGCACGTCAATTCCAGGCACAAGCATGAACGGCGGCTTTCCACCGTACTCTTTCGCACGCTTAGAAGCGTCCGCTTGCAAAGCTTTCAAGCCTTTAATCGTTCCAGCAATTGCGTACTGCTGGCCAGCCAAATTGTAGTTTACAATCTGCAAGAATTCGCCAGTAGCTTTGGAAATTCCTTCAACGTAAGCGTTTACGCCTTCGTCACCAACTCCGAACTGGTTTGGTCGAAGCGCGCCCATGCGGTAGTTCGAGCGGCCTTTTTCGTCGCGCTCAATCAAATGATGCATGGTGGATCCGCGGTGGAACACCAATTCCAGCACAGTTTCGAGAGGAATAATCTGAGCAAAGGAGCTTAAAGCGTTGTATTCGCCAAGCGAGTGACCAGCAAAGTAGGCTGGCCAAATATCGCATCCGGCTTCACGCAGACGCGCGGTTTGCGCAAACGCGACTGTTGCGAGCGCAACTTGCGTAAATTGCGTCAAATTAAGCAGTCCTTCAGGGTGACGATACGTTACGCCGTGAGCTGTAAGTTCCTTTGGATTATCGCGCACGACCGCAAGTATTGAGAACCCAAGCTTTTCGCGAGTAAGCTTATCTGCCCTCTCCCAAGTATCGCGCACTGCAGGCGACTTTGCGCGCTCATCCAGCGACATTCCTTGCTTTTGGATACCCTGACCCGGGTATACGAATGCTGCGCGTGGAGCGCGAGTAAGTGCGCTTGCTTTAGACACGATTTGCCCGTCAACTCGGCACGTAACTTCCAAAGCGAGTCCGCCGCGGCGAACTTTTCCAACGCGCTCAACTGTGATTTCTACTTCGTCGTCCAGCTGAACCATGCCGTACATGTTGTAGGACCAGCCGATTAGCTCGTAGCGAGCGCCCTTTTCGTCCAAAGCTTGAGCCACATGCTGAGCGGTTGCAGAAAGCCACATTCCGTGCACGAGTGGTGCGGAAAGTCCGGAAATTGCGGCACCTCGAGAAGAAGTGTGAATTGGGTTGAAATCTCCGGAAGTGCGCGCGAAAGCGGTCATATCGTGAGGCGCGCGAACTACTACTCTGCGCAAAGCTCTGCGAGGAGTGTCTTCAATTTCGTAACCGTGCAAGCCTTCTGCGTCACCATATTCAGCAGCCGGCTCCGGAAGAGCGTTGCTAAAGCTGCGTCCACGAATAGCGAAACGCTCGGTTTCGTGCGCAAGTCGAGTTCCGTCAGCTGCAGTATGCACAACGTGAATTGTTACAACGCGTCCGGAAGCAGACTCTGCGTAAGGTTCTGCCCAGCCGAGCAAATTAATTCGCTTATCAACATACTTGCGGAAATCTTCAGCATCAACGTCAAGCTCAACTAAGTGATCCAAATGAACCGCGTTAAGCAAGCCTTCAATAATCGGGTAGCCGTCAACCATCACGGAACCCAAAGCCGAGTAAATTGTTGGCCAAGCAGGGCCAACTAACGCATCCGGCACAATGCGAGAAGCGAGCAAACCGTCTGGCAATCTGCCAGCAGTTGCGGACTCGTGATCAATTCCAAGATTTCGTGAGAAAGTATAGGAAGAATGAACCAAGCCGAATGGGAAATCTCTATACCCTTCTTCCAGCAAATCTTCCGGCAATTTCGCCAAACTGCCATCTTCTTTTAATCTTTCAACCTTTGGCATTGCGTCAAGCACATCGCCTGTAATTGCAGTATTTCCAATACCTGCGGTTGCTGCAAGCATTTCGTATACGTGCTTTGGCAAGCGCTCGCGATCCACTACTGGAATGCTTCCAGCGCGACTTGCGTCAACAGTAAGCGGAATTACGATATCTCGAACTGCGTGCTTGCGTTTTGCTGAATTTGCATCGTTTTTAGTAGCGTTTTTAGCAGCGTTCTGATTTTCTTGATTTTCTTGATTATCCCAGAAAGTATCAAGTTTAATATCCAAATCAAGCGAAATTACGTCGTTATTTGTAGAAGTTACAGTAATTACGTAATTTTCGTCGCCAATAGCGCTTCCATAAGCCGGATTTGCAGTTACGTGACCAACCCAAGAAATATTCGGGCAAGCGCGAACGTAAGCTTCTACGTTTGCTGCTGCTGCAATTTGGCTGAACGCAGGCTGATTTGCGCGATTTTCCGCACTTCCAGCTTTATTTTCAGCACTTGCCGCACTTTCCGCACGATTTAGCATAGCTGCTTCAAATCGACCAAGAATATCCGCAATCGGCTCATCCATAGTCGTAATTCCAGCAACAGAAATAGGTCCAGGAATTACGCGAACAGCATCAGCCGAGTATCGCGAATCTTCAGACTGCCAAAGCTGATCTTGACCCCACCAACGAAGCAAATCGTTGTCAATAACTGGCACGAAAGGCATTGGCTTCGGGTATTCGCGCACCAAAGTTGGGAACCATGCGGCATCCATTGGCACAACGTTCATCTCGCGGGCTTGAGGCAACGCTTGCAAAAGTGCGTCTAAAGCAGCTTGTGGCTTTTCGCTAACTTCCGTACGAGTTGGCAAAATCGACGTAAATTCGCCGGAATCTTGGCTCACTAATCGCGCTTCAATTCGCTGCAACAAGTGCAGGTATCGGTCTGCATAAGTAGGATCCACCCACGGGTATGCCAAATCGAGGAAACGCTGAGCAAATTGAGCGTAAGTCATGCTTTCAACGTCACCAAAATATGGTTTTGCAGTTGAGTTAAGTGCCGCAATTACTTCATCGCGTCGAGTTTCAAGCTCTTCAGGATGCTTCATCATGTGCACAAGAAGGCGGCCGCAGCGAGCAGAAGAGTTTTCAAGCTCATAAATATCCGCGTGCAAATGGCTTAAACCACTAGTCACACCGCCAACAACTTTGCCGGAAGGCACCCAGCGCTCGCCCATTGGAGCGAACGGATCGTCGTCAAAGCCTTCAACGCTTGAAGCTTTCGGCATCACAATTCCAGGCGTTTCCACAAGCATTCGCTTTACTTCAGGGCTTGTGTGCGCCTCTTTTGCTGTCATTGCAGCCGTGCCAATCATCACAGCATCAACAGGCATATTTGGCAAACCGTATTCGCGCGCCCAATCGCCAGAAATGTAGTCGGCCGCGCGAGAAGGCGTGCCAATACCGCCGCCGGCCACAAGCACCAAATTATCGCATTCGCGCACTTGTGCGTAAGTTGTTATAAGCAAATCGTCCAAAGACTCCCACGAATGGTGGCCGCCTGCAGCTCCGCCTTCAACTTGCACAATAATCGTAGCTGGCGCAACCGCTTTCGCAATTCGCACAACTTGACGAATTTGATCAACTGTTCCCGGCTTAAACGTTACGTAAGGGAATCCGTCTTTTTGCAAAGAAGCTACTAATTCTTTAGCTTCGTCAAGTTCCGGAATTCCTGCAGAAATAACTACGCCGTCAATTGGAGCGCCCGACTGCCTCTTTTTTGCTACGATTCGCTTCGAACCAAATTGAAGATTCCACAAGTAGCGGTCCATAAACATTGCGTTAAATTCAATAGTTGCGCCTTCACGAAGCTGCTTTTCCAAAGACTTCATGTGACGATCGAAAACTTCCGCAGTTACTTGACCACCGCCAGCAAGCTCCGCCCAGTAGCCTGCATTTGCTGCCGCAGCAACGATTTCAGGCTCAACAGTAGTTGGAGTCATGCCTGCAAGAAGCACAGGAGCTTTGCCAGTAAGCTTGCTGAATTTAGTTAGTACTTTGCGTCCGGAAGGAGTGTTGATTACTCGAGGCGCAAAATCAGCCCAGCAGCCGGTGCGCTGTGGCTCAGAATCCGAGTCTGCAGTTGAAAGCTCGGCGCGAGAGCGCATTGTAGCAGCTTCCACAACTCCAGCGCCGGTTCCTTGCACAAGCACTCCAGTAAGCTTTCCAAGCACTTCGCTAGGACCCATATCTAAAATCCAAAGCGAGCGCGCATCGTTTTGATCCAAAACTTCGCCAATTTGCGCAGCCCAATCAACAGGAGTTACAAGCACAGCTTCAGCCAATTCGCGCGCAACTGCAGCATTCAAACCGGCCTCATTCGCCCAAGCCTCCACCTGCTCAACTGCAGGCTGAAGCATTGGCGAGTGGAATGGCACTGTCACGTCTAAATATTCAGCAACAGGAGCAAAAACAGCACCGCCGCGCACTTTCATTTCACGCAACTTTTTCGAACGTTTCGCTTCTTTCTGCGCTTCGTTCAAAACGGCTTCCATATCTTCCGGATATCCTGCAAAAACCATGTGGTTATTAGCATTTTTAACCGCGATTGAAATTTCGCCGCGAGTGCGCTCTACGCGAGAAATCAGCGCTTCCGCCTGCTTTTTCGTAACTCCTTTAAGCGAAAGCATTGGCGTTATTTCGCCATCTCCCGTAATTTCGAGCATGCGAGATTCGCGGTCTCCTGCAGCGCCGATTAAGTAGGCGATTGCAAGAAGTTCTTCGATTTGTGGTCGCGCTTTCTGCCAAGATTTTGCTTTAAGTCGCGCTTTTACAATTTCTGCTGCGATTACGCCTTGAGAGTGCCCCAAAACTGCGCAAGGCTTGTTCACTTCGAAGTTGTATCCAAGATTTGTTAAATCGCGCACGGCACCAAGTTGAGCAAGCGTAATTCCAGGAACGCTAAGAAGCGCGTTTGCAGCGTTAATATGCTTATTTTCCAGCGCATCAAACACGTTCATATCGCCGCCGGCGTTGGCCAAAAGCTCGGCGTAAATTGGCGCGAGCAAAGCTTTTGCGCCAGCTTCGTACTCGTGAAGCTCGGCATTTAGCTCTTCGTCTTTGCCGAGTTCTTTAAGAGAATCAACCCACGGAGTTGACTGGCCTGCAAAAGTTAAAGCGTGCGGAGCATTAGCGAGTTGGTCGAAAAAGTAGGTTGTCATAATATTTCCTTCTCGTTGATTTGTATAAGTTTTGTAAGTTCTATAGTTTTTAGTTATAAATTTTTATTATTTCTATAGTTTTTATTTATAAATACTTATCATTTCTATAGCTTTTATAAATCACTTACATTGGCTGATTTCCGTGATGCTTGCCAGTTCTCGAAATGCGCTTTTTACTGCGCAAAAGCTTCAACGAGCCGGCAATCATATCGCGAGTTTGCTCCGGGTCAATCATTGCGTCAATCTGACCAGTTTCCAGCGAAAGATTTGCGTTCACAGTAGTCGCTTCGTACTCGTCAACCAGCTGTTTTCGAAGAGCCGCAACGTCTTTCCCGCGCTCCTTCGCTTTTTGCAAATCCTTGCGGTGAATAATATTCACAGCTCCTTGAGCACCCAAAACTGCAATCTGACTGGTTGGCCACGCGTAATTCACGTCCGCACCCATCGACTTCGAGCCCATCACAATGTAAGCTCCGCCGAAAGCCTTACGCAAAATCACCGTCACAAGCGGCACTTGCGCATTCGCGTACGCGTAAATCACCTTCGCGCCCCTTCGAATAATTCCGGCATGCTCCTGATCCGAACCCGGCTTGTAGCCTGGAGTATCAACCAGCGTCACAACCGGCAAATTAAACGCATCGCACAATCGCACGAATCGCGCTACTTTTTCGGAAGAATTCACATCCAAAATACCAGCGTTCACTTTTGGCTGATTTGCTACGATTCCAACCGGATGCCCCTCAATGCAAGCAAAACCAACAACTGCAGAAGCAGCGTACAATTCCTGCACTTGCACAAACTCGCCGTAATCAACAATCCTGCGAATCACGTCAAGCACATCGTAAGGCTGACGATCGTTATCTGGCACAATACTTGCCAACTCTCGCGCAGTTTCGCGATCCGCGCGCGTTGCAGCATAAGCAAAAGTTGGAGGATCTACTTCGCAACTAGACGGCAAGTAAGCGAGAATTGTGCGAGCGTAGTCGATTGCGTCAGCTTCATCTTCGCCCAAATAGTGAGCGACGCCGGAAGTTGCGTTATGCACAAGACCGCCGCCCAAATCGTCCATGCTAATTGCCTCACCGGTTGCAGCCTTAACAACATCCGGGCCGGTAACGAACATATTCGAATGTTCGCGCGTCATAATAATAAAATCTGTTAACGCAGGGCAATACACAGCGCCTCCAGCGCAAGGTCCAAGAATTAGCGAGATTTGCGGAATTAAGCCGCTTGCTTCGCAAGTTTTTTTGAAGATTCGCCCGTATTGCATAAGCGCGCTCACGCCTTCCTGAATGCGAGCGCCGCCGGAATCAATTACTGCCACAACTGGCACGCGAAGAGCAATAGCCATGTCCAAAAGATGGCAGATTTTCTCGCCTTCTGCTTTACCCAAGGTTCCGCCGCGCACAGAAAAGTCTTGAGCGTAAACTGCAACTTTTCTGCCATAAACTTCGCCAAAGCCGGTGATTACAGCGCATCCGGCAACGTCGTTGTTTATGTCACCGCCGTTAAAGCGGCCAATTTCCACGAAGGAGCCTGTGTCAAAAAGCAAGTCGAGACGCTCTCTTGCAGTGCCTTTACCTTTTGCGTGCTGACGCTCTAAAGCTTTTTGTTCTGCATCACGAGCAAGTTGCGCTGCGTGTTGAACGGCTGCTTTTCCGCGACGAGGCTGCAAGTTAGCTGCGTCAGTTGCGTTGCTAGAAGCAGTGCTAGAAGAATTGCTAGAAGCAGTTTTTTCCGAAATTTTTGTTTTATCTTGCAATAAAGCGCTCATTATTTTTGCTCTCCTTGCGACTTTTCAGAAGATTTTTCGGAAGATTCGGAAGATTCGGAAGATTCGGAAGACTTATCCGCGCTTTTATCCGCGCTTTTATCTCCAGCAAGATCAATCGTCACAAGCTTTGCGCCCGATTCCACACCATCGCCAGGCCCCACAAAAATTCCAGTAACAGTACCCGCCGCCGGAGCGTAAACGTAATTTTCCATCTTCATAGACTCAAGCACCACAAGCAAATCGCCCTTAGCAACCTGCTGACCTTCAGCAACATTCACGCGCGTAATAACAGCTTGCATAGGTGCCGCAATTACGCCAGGAATCTGCTTTTGCTCTTCAGATTTGTGAGTGCTACCGCGAAGCGAACGTCCACGAAGAGGCTGCGAAGCTCTAGAAACGCTACGAACTCTAGCCGATCCAGTCAAATTATCAACAATATCTTGCGGAATCGTAAGCTTTACGCGCTTATTATCAACTTCAATAATGAAGGATTCCATTGCAGGCTGCTTATTTTCGGAATCATCCGCAGACTTTCCAGAAACAAGCGAAGCCGGCTGGCCACCCAAAGAAGCTGCAGGAACGCGGTTCAAATACTTGCGTTCCATCCACTTAGTAGACACGTCAAAACTGTGATTTTCCGCAGTAAACTCAGGGTCGTTAAAAATCTGCTCAAAAAGTTTCGCAGGAGTTGGCACGCCCTCAATGCAAAGCTCCTTCAAAGCGCGACGCACGCGAGCAACAGCAGTTTCGCGACTTTGCGCAGTAATAATAAGCTTGCCCATCATGGAATCGAATTTTGGAGAAATATTGTCTCCAACTTCAACGCCAAAATCAACGCGAATACCAGGGCCAGAAGGCCACTTAATCTTCGTCAAAGTGCCGGAACTTGGAGTCAAATTCGTAGCAGGATCTTCCGAAGTAATGCGCAACTCAAAGCTGTGTCCGCGAGGCTCCGGATCCTTAATCAACTCGCCGCCGTCAGCAATATTGAGTTGCTCGCGCACCAAATCAAGTCCACTAACTTCCTCACTAACCGTGTGCTCAACTTGCAATCGCGGATTAACTTCCAAGAAGTAGACTTTATGCTGAGAAGTCACCATATATTCGCACGTGCCAAGACCAACGTAATCAACAGCTTCAAATAGGTTACGAGAATATCGGTAAAGCTGATCTTTTTCATCGTCAGTCAAGAACGGTGCCGGAGCTTCCTCAACCAGCTTTTGGTTTCGGCGCTGCAACGAGCAATCGCGCGTGGAATATACGGTGAAATTTCCGTGAGCGTCGCGGCCGCATTGCGTTTCAACGTGGCGAGCTTTGTCAATAAAACGCTCAATAAAATATTCGTCTAAGTCGCCGCCTTGTAAAGCGTCGTGATTCATATAAAAACCGCGCAACTCGTCGTCGTTACGAACGACTGTAATACCGCGTCCGCCGCCGCCATCCGTGCGCTTCATCATCACCGGATAGCCGTGCGTTTGCGCAAAAGTCAAAAGTTCTCGAATATCTTTTACAGGCTCCGAAATGCCTGGAACTGGCGGCACTTTCGCGCGAACTGCCACGCGACGAGCCGTAATCTTATCTCCCAAATCAATAAGCGCTTCCGGGCGCGGGCCAATCCAAATAACTCCAGCATCGTTGACTTTCTTAGCAAAAGACGCAACTTCCGAAAGGAAGCCGTAACCCGGGTGTACAGCATCCGTGCCGCTTCGTTTAATAATGTCAAGAATTGCGTCCTCGTTTAAATAAGTATCGCGATACGTATCTCCAGAAAGTGCGTACGCTTCGTCTGCCATTTCTACAAACTGCGCGTTTCGATCAGTCGGCGCATAAATTGCAACGGTAGAAATGCCCATTTCGTGAGCCGTGCGAATAACTCGCAAGGCGATTTCACCGCGATTAGCGATGAGAATTTTTTTGATATTCGTAACCATACGTTACAAGATATTAGAAAAATCGCGTTTGCGTATGAGCCGACATACACAAAAGCTTGCGCAAAATTTTGTACACTTCTCCAATGCACATGATTTTTATGGCACGTATTGTGATTAACGAAACGGAAAACAGCCGGCGAAAGCTTAATTCTTGAGTAGCGAATTACTTAAGTTGCAAACTACTCAAAGCATGCCGGCAATAACCAAAAGAAGGTTTTCATGACTAACATGAATCAAAATAATGCAACAACTGCAACCGCAGCATCTAACGCAACCGTTAGTAAGATAAAGGCGGCCGCGACTTGGCTCGCTAAGCCAGCTCTTCTAACTGTGCTTTTGGCACTTTCTACTATGGCAGGCGCAATTTATCTTCCTATTACTCCTGTGCCAATTACGTTGCAGACTCTTGTTTTGTGCATTATTGGTTTGACTTTGAGCTGGCGCAAGGGCGTTGCTTCCGTTGTGATGTATCTTGCTTTGGGTGCTGCAGGCCTGCCTGTTTTCGCTGGATTTAAGGGCGGATGGGCTGTATTCGTTGGCCCTACTGCTGGCTTCCTTGTTGGTTTTATTTTTGGCGTTGCTGCAACTGCAGCTTTGAAGCGCGTATTTGACGTTGCTCTTGACGCAATGATGCCGGAGCGCTCGTTTAAGAAGACTTTCGCACGCTTCTGCACTTACGCAGTTGCTTCCATAATCGGCACGATTGTGATTTACGCATTTGGCATTTTCGGCCAAAGCTACTTAACCGGCATGCCACTTTCTACTGCTGCCGCAACCTTGATTATCTTCATGATTGGCGATTTGATTAAGGCTTTCGTTGCGAGCGCGGCTTGCTCCGGATTGTACAACGCACTTAACAAAAAGCGCGCGTAGCGGAAACGTTATATTGCAGAAAAACGGCATTTCCTTTACACGACTGTAAAGGGAATGCCGTTTTGTATAAGATTGCCACGCACTTGCTCTTTGACTGAGATAACTAGCAAACAGCTGACGCTTGCGCTTTAAGCGCTCGCTGTTGAGCTTGCACGGAAAGTCCACTGGACTTTCCGTCTGAGCAAGCTCACGCTCCGAATTGCTTTCGCGCGCTAAATCGCAGCGCTCAAGCAGGTCGTCAGCGCACGCCAATCACAGCCGAATTCCTAATAAACTACCACGCGAATCTACCCTGCCTTCGTCTTTATTGACGAAGGCAGACCTCGCTTGCGTTGAAAGCACACCGTGCTTTCAACTCTGAGCAAGCTCGGCGCTCCGAATTGCTTTCGCGCGCTAAATCGCAGCGCTCAAGCAGGTCGTCGCGCTTCATACGCAACGGCTTGCACATCGCCGCTTTTAACCACAATCTCCTCGCCGAAATCTTCCAGAATCGTAAGAGACGCATCTTCCCCAATGCGCACAGCCGTTCCCGTCACCACGCGCCCGTCAACCGGATGCACATTCACTTCGCGACCAAGCGTCCAGCACACGTCGCTTAATTCTTTAAGCAAACCAGTGCAATTACTTGGATAATCGCGCATAAAATCGCACAGCCGCGAGCGCAATATATCAACGATTTTCGCAGCAATCCTGTCTCGCAATTCTTCCGCTTCCGGCAACGAAGTCATGTGCATTTGCAGCGAAGTTGCCATTTTAATCGGCAGCACTTCTTGCGGCACGCACAAATTCAATCCGATTCCAAAAACCACTCCAACAACGTCGTCGCGATCCGGCACCGCCACAATTTCCGTTAAAATTCCGCCTTCTTTGCAATCGTGCAAAAATACGTCGTTCGGCCACTTGAGTTTTAGAGCGCATTCGTCGCCGTGCATCGGCTCGCTTCCGCACTCTTTGAAGGTTTCAAGCAGCGCATCTCGCGCCGAAAGCCCTGCAATTATTGGCAACCATCCGTTTCGACTTTCGTCCATAACAATCGTTTTTGGCAGCAAAGTTACGAAAGATACGAGGAAACTTTCTCCCGGCCTACTCACCCACGCGCGCCCGAGTCTGCCGCGTCCTGCTGTTTGTGCGTTTGCTGCGATTGCGTAAATTGGCGGCTTTCCGTCGACCCTGTCGGAAATTTTGTGATTTTGTATCATTTCTCGCGCAATATTTTGCGTAGAATCAGTAATATCGAAAAGAATTGTGGAATCCGCCGCAGACGATGTGCGCGGCAATGATGCCACACTTTGCGAAGAAAAAGTAGTCATATGTATAATTTACATCAGATTATGTGCTTATGCTCTGGTTACGTCGCGCTGTGTCGATAAGCCAGTTTTTATGAGCATATGTGCAGTTTTATTAAATTTTTTAAGCAGGTGTTGATTATGAATAGCGCACGTAACGCACGTAGCACAAATGACGCACGTAGCACGCGTAGCAAATCCTGCGAATCCTGCGAATCCTGCGAATCCTGCGAATCTGCCAAAACGACTACAAATGCCGGAAATTCTCCGGAAAATGTGGTCAAAAACATTCATAACGACAACATTTGCCGGAAAAACTCCGGAAAATGTTTCCGCATAACATGCACTGCGCTTTCCACCATACTTTGCTTAATTCTTGCGCTTTGCACAAGCCTCGGCCCAATCTTTCGCGACCAAGACATTAAGGTTCATTTAGGTTCAATCACCGATTTTTCTTGGATTAATGCGCTGATTTTTATTGCCGCGTTCGCAGTATACGCAATTATTTTGTGGACGATTATTTATTACGGAAAACATGCGGCTTTTCCTAAGCAATACAGCCGTTTTGGCTCGTGGCTTAAGTCTATTTTTAGAAAAAAGCACCAATCCGAAAAGCGCAAATCCGAAGAAAGCGAAACCCAAAAAAGCGAAACCGCAACAACCAAACTCAAAAAGCACCGCACTCGCGCAATCTGCCGCTTAATACGCACTTTCGCAAAACGCTTTTCTAGCGCCGCGCGCTGGTTTATTACGCATTCCACGCGAAATCGCCGAAATCTTTTCCTAACTTTCTTCCTTGGCTGGCTTTGGGCTCCGGTTACGCTTCTGGCTGCGTACGGCGCCGACATCTGCTCTCAAATCCGCGAATACAGTTGGGCTTGGAACAAAGTCACCGGCCTCGATCAGCCTTATATCGGCTTCTTCAGCTTTGTGCCGATGGACATTTACCCAACCGCGCACTACCTTTGGCCTTCTAAACCAACGTATTTAACCGATCAGCACAACATTGTTTTAACCGTTATTTACGGCGCCACAACCGCAGTTTCGCGCTATTTTACCGATTCCAATGATGCCGGAATTATACTTCTTGCGTTTGCGCAATTTGTGTTTGCCGCTTGGTGCGCAGCCGCTACTGCTAATCGTTTTTTGAATCGTCCGTGGCTTAAATTAGCAAAGTTAGACGCGCAAAAGTTAGATTCGCAATCGACTCCGCTTTTCGCAAGATTTGCAGTAATCGTAATGTTTCTGCTTAATCCGCTGATTGTGTGCTCAACTATTGCGCTTACAAAATCGCCGCTTTTTGCTTTTGCTTTTCTTTGGTGGTTCGGCATAAATTACGAGATTAGTCAGACTAAAACTTGTGCAACTTCCGACGCAACTTCCGACGCAGACGCAACTTCCGCATCTTCCCCGCAAAAACTCCGCTGGCACACCGTTTTAGAGCTTATTATTTCCGTATGCGTTATGCTTATTGCCGCAAAATATGCGTGGTACATTTTGCTAATACAATGCGTGCTTTTGCTTATATTTGAGCGAAAGCGCTACCGCCTGTGGATTTGCACTCTTCTTCTTCCGACGATTATTATTCACGGCTCGCTACTTCTTCTTATTTCAAGCGGCGCGATTATTAACGGCGATCCTATTGAAAGCCGCGGCATTCAGCTTCAGCAAATCGCGCGCGTCGCTAAGCTCGACCCTCAAAGCATCCCTAAAAGCGCAAAACGCATTATCGCCCCTATTTTTAATCTCGATCAAACCGCCGAAGCTTATAAACCTTACGATGCTGATCCTGTGAAATCTTCCGGATTGCAGTCGAAAAAAGTCAGCTATCGTTGGCGTTACGTTACGCGCGACAATATTAAAAAGCTTAATCTTGCTTGGTGGCAAATTGTTACGCATAGTCCGCTCGTAGCATCGGACGCTTTTCTTGCAAAAACTTACGGCTATTTCGACATTTTTGATCGCCCGTACGTTGGTCCGGAATACTATATTGACACGGATAATATTCACAATTCCGACTGGATTAAGTATTGGAATCCGCAATGGCGCGCGCAATTAGCTTCGTCAATTAGCACTTTTAGCGACGTGCCGGTTGTAAGCTGGCCAATTCACGGCAATACTTTTGTGATTTTTACGCTTATGATTGGCGTTGCAGAAATTGCGCTTCGTCGCTGGCGCACTGTGCTTTGGCATATTCCGCTTGCGTTGCTTGTGGGAGTGATGATTATGGCTCCGGCGAATAATTTTGAGCGGCACATGCTTCCGTTGGCTTTTGCGTTTTGTTTTGTGCTTCTAACTTTTTGGAGGGATACGGTTAATCAATCGCGCTATAATAGTAAAGATTGTTAGAGTTAAAGGCACATGATGGACGAGAAGCATACACAGCAGTTTGCGCAAACGGGCGGCGAGCGAGATACCGACGCACCGAATGAAGATTTTGATTTTCTTGCGCTTCTAGCCGGCGTGCAATCTTACGAAACTAAGCAATCTCAAAATTCGCCATCAGAAGCCGAATCTGTAGAAGAAAATCAACTAAGCAAATCGCAAGAAGTTTCATCTTCATCAAAAGAAAGCGGCGAAGAAAAGCGACGTCACCATTTGTGGCACAGACTTTCCTCAAATTCTGCAAATTCTGCGAATCAAAGCAATAAATCTTCATCAAAAAACGATTCCGCGCCGCATTTTACGCCACTTCCAGTTGCTTCTAAATCAGCAGAAGCTGGCATTTTCGACTCTCGAGACGGTCAAATTTTCGACTCTGCCACTCGCCTGCGTTTGCACACGCTTATTTCCACTTGCTTAATGAGCGGAATTGCGGATACTCGCGTAAATGCTTTTATGCATTTGCTTCAATGGCCGGATACTCCGAAAATGGTTGTTATTGCTGGCACTTTTGGCGCGACCATAACGCCGGATACGGGTCCTAATCGAAAGCCGGCTCCAACTTTGCCGCCGGATAACACGGATGCTTTGCGCCGCAACATTTGGCCGCAATTGGGAAGTTGCAATGCGTACGATGCAATAGTTGATCGCGCACAAAGCAGCGCGCTTAATCGCTTAAGTGGAGCTTGGAGAGGCATAAATAACTTTGGGGCAAACGCTTTTAGTGCGAACACTTCCGACGCGAATTCTTCCGGCACGAACGCTTCCGATTATTTCGCAACTCCATCGCATATTATTTTGCTAGCAGTTCGCGAAGATCCTAGCGAGCAGGCTTTACAAAAGATGTGCCAAGTATTCGAGCCTTCTAAAAAGCCGATTTGCATAAGCGGCGTAGTTGAAGGCGTTGAGAATATTGCGACTGCGATTACGTCAACTCTTGCGGCGGTTGCGGTTGCCGGCTCAGTTAAGCAGTTGCCGCAGATTATTCACGCGGATGACGTGCTTCCAGAGCGCGCGCTTATTGGTGATTCTACGGCTTTTAATACTTTGTATAACAATGTGTATCAAAGTTTGGCACCTTACAGTCATGACGATCCGACTTTGCAAACTATTGATATGTTCTTGCGTTTTGGCGGCGCGCTTGATCAGACTGCGCACGAGCTGAATGTGCATCCGAATACTGTGCGATACCGTTTGCGCAAAGTTGCGCAGACTACTGGTTGGGATGCGACGGATCCGCGCGCAGCTTACGTACTACAAACGGCCATTACGATTGGCCGCATCCGCGACTCGCGACGACCTGCCTGAGCGCATAGAGCGTAGCGCGCGAAGGCAACTCGGAGCGGAAACTCGCTTAAGTTGGAAGTCCAGTGGACTTCCAACGCGAGTTTCGTAAGCGAGCGCGTAATCCGCGCGAGCGCCAATCTGCACCAATGTATCAAAACAAGCAAAATGAGACACTCGCGCAGAAAGCAGGTAGTCAGCGCACAACTCTTAAAAAACGCCGAGAAGCGCTCGAAAAGGAGCACATTCTCAGCGTTTATAAGCTTTATACTTGATTTACTTTGCGAATCTCGCGCTTCCGCACAAACTCGCTAGTAATAAATCAGGCAGCGATGCTGGCAATATCAACTGGAACGCCAGGAGCCATCGTGGAGGTAACAGTTACCTTCGTGATGTAGCGACCCTTGATAGTGCTTGGCTTCAAACGACGGATCTCGTCAGCAACAGCCTTGAAGTTCTCTTCAAGAGCCTTAGCATCGAAGGAGAGCTTTCCGAAGAGGAAGGACAGGTTGCCCTGGCGATCCACGCGGAACTCAATCTTACCGCCCTTAATGTCGGCAACAGCCTTGGCCACATCCATGGTCACGGTGCCAGTCTTTGGGTTTGGCATCAAGCTACGAGGACCGAGAACACGACCCAAGCGGCCAACCTTACCCATCATGTCTGGGGTTGCAACGACTGCATCGAAGTCAAGGAAGCCACCGGCAACCTTTTCAATGAGCTCGTCATCGCCAACAATGTCAGCGCCGGCTTCCTGAGCCTCAGTAGCCTTTGGGCCACGAGCGAACACCAAAACCTTAGCGGTTTTACCGGTGCCGTTTGGCAAGTTAACTACGCCACGAACCAACTGATCAGCCTTGCGAGGATCCACGTTAAGGCGCATAACAGCCTCAACGGACTCGTCAAAAGCGTGCTTTGGCATGCTCTGCAACAAAGCAATAGCTTCAGCTGGGGTGTACAGGTTATTGCGGTCAATCTTCTCAGCCGCTTCACGATACTTCTTAGAACGCTTAGCCATTTCTACACTCCCTTTCAGTCGGTAACGGTAATACCCATCGAGCGAGCAGTGCCCGCGATGATCTTCATACCGGCCTCGACGTCACGTGCGGAGAGGTCAGGCATCTTAATTTCGGCGATTTCGCGCACCTGAGCCTTGGTCACAGAACCAACCTTGTGAGTCAATGGATTCTCGGTGCCCTTCTGGATTCCAGCAGCCTTAAGCAACAAAGCAGCGGCCGGTGGGGTCTTCAAAATGAAGGTGAAGGAACGATCTTCGTAAACGGTGATCTCAACTGGGACAATCTGACCCATCTTGTCCTTCGTCTGGTCGTTATAGGCCTTGCAGAAGTCCATGATGTTCACGCCGTGGGAGCCTAATGCTGGGCCCAGTGGTGGGGCTGGATTTGCTTTACCAGCCTGAATCTCGAGCTTAATAAGCGCGGAGACTTTCTTTTTCGGAGCCATAATATGGTTCTTCTTTCTTGTACAAGCGGTTCAAACGGTTGTTGCGAAACGTTGCTATAAAGCCGTTTTGCAACTTCCTCCCGCATCTTGTATTGCTGTGCTGTGCTAGCGGATTCCTCCTCCAGTCACAAGCCTTCCTATTATGCCACATCTTCGCGACACGCTGCATTACGAAATCTGCAACTATTTTTGCGCATTTATGCGCGAAGATTTTCCCACTCGTCAAGCCTTTTCAATCAACCAATCAACTACATACTTCACGCGAACACCATCTATTAAATCAACACCAGCATATCTGCCAGTGATAAGAAATTTCGCGTAATTATCGCGCAATTTAAGCAAATTATCAGTTTCATGCGTATTCTCCGGCAACTGCTGAGTAACCTGATAATATTCAACCGAATCGCCCTTGCGCGCAATAAAATCTACTTCACTGCCCTCAACTCGAGCAACATCAACGTCATATCCTCTTCTTAGCAACTCCAAAAATACAATATTTTCTAAGCGATTGCCCATATTCCCAAGCCGATGGCTAACAGCCTGATTTCTCAAACCACTGTCAACAATAAAATACTTTGCATTCTGCCTTAAGTATGCTTTACCTCGAATATCGTACGGGCGAACTTCAAAGAACAGATAAGCATTTTGCAAAAACTCTAAATACCTGGAAATAGTATGATTTGAAACTTCTATTCGCTCGTTTTTTAAAAGACTCGTAATTTTGGAAGCGTTAACCAGCTGACCAACGTTATCAGCCAAAAATGCGACTATTCTTTTAAGCGTAAAACTATCTTTTATTTGCGCACGAGCAGCAATATCGTTGAGAATGATGGAATCGTATATGCCAGAAAGAATGGTGTATCGAAGCGATTCATCCGCAAGCACAACACTAGGAAATCCGCCATATTGTTCATATTCTTTATATGCCAGATCGACTTCCCTAGAATTAATGTCGATTTGCTTTGCTCCTAAGAATTCCTTGAAAGAGAACGGGTATACTGGTATTTCAACGTACCTTCCGCTTAAGTTAGTTGCAAGCTCGCCAGAAAGAAGTTTTGCGTTAGATCCCGTTATAACAATGTCGCAATTAAAACTAACCCTAAGCACGTTAATGGCTTTTTGCCAACCATCTACAAACTGTATTTCATCTATTAAAATGTATGTTTTTGGTTGATTTACATTTGTTTGCTGACTTTCATTACCTTGCGGATTTTCGCCACTTTGTGTGTCTTTGCCACTTTGTGAATCGTACTCACTTTGTATTTTTGAATAAATAACATCTATAAGATTGGAATCTGTAAGAACGCCGCGATATTCAAAACTTTCAAGATTTATGTAGATTATATTCGATTCAGGCACTCCAAGCTCGCGTAAAGAATTAATGTATTGCTGAAGAATTACCGATTTTCCACAGCGGCGCACGCCTGTTATTACTTTTACAAAATCTGTGTCTTTAAAAGCAAGAAGCTTATTAAGATACTCAGTTCTTGAATACATACGTCTGCCTTTCGCAAGTTGGAAGTCTACTTCCAAGTTTAGTGCAAAATGGCAAAAGTTGGAAGTCTACTTCCAAATTGGGCACAAACTTACGAAAGTTGGAAGCATACTTCCAAGTTGGGTACAAACTTACGAAAGTTGGAAGTCTACTTCCAAATTTCACCTACCTTTGCACCCACCTTCGTACAGCTATTTTTGTGCAACTACTTTCGCACAGCTATTTTTGCGCAGCTATCTCATTAGATAATTCGTTAAGTATAGCGTTTCTAGCCCACGCGCTTACAGTCATCTTTCTGCGCTTCGCATCGGCTTCGATTAAATGCCAAACGGTATCACTTAACCTAACAGTACGTGGTTTCAACGGCTGAGTTTCAGCTTCCCGAGCTCTTCCGGCAAACTTTGTAATAGTGGCACCAGGGAAATTATCTTCTGCTTCCTCAGCCCACTTATCAACAACATCGTCAGTAGTAACGAACCCATTTTCCGCCGTATACGTATTCTTACTCATCTCGCATCCCTTATCTCTTGTAAAAATCCCTTTGTAAGGCGATTTGCATGAATTATAAGTATTGCGTTGTCTTCAAGCTCAGTCAGAAAAGGATAACAGTAGCGTAAATAAAAATTGAAAGCCAATAAATCATCTGAACAAACCTCAAATATAACTGATATTAACAGCGTACTTATTTATGCAAAAAACGAGGAACAACTAAGCGATACTTATCCTAATTACTTATATAACATAGAAAAATTTATTGAAAAGGTAGAAGAATTAATTAATTAGGCTATGTGTAATAATCATAAATTCTTCTTAATCTGTGCGTTATCTTCGCAGTCGAATATATTTTTTATGCATGTTGAGATGGCATTCTGCTTACTTTCAAAAAGATTACATACAATAATGAAAATAACAGCTAAAATAATAAACCTGTAAAATCCTAGCCACATATGTTCTGTAATAATTTCATTATTTAACAATCTCGAACTACCACTAATATTAGTGCAATCATAAATCCAATTTAATAATTCTGATAAATACTCAGAAAGTTTTAAAGATGAATACAACATTGCTTCAAAAACTACGGTCATAACATTAATGACAATTAATTTATATTTATTACTATCTGAATCTTCTATTTTTATATCAAATATCCCTTTACATAGAATCTGTAAATTTTCCAATTTAAGCAAAAATACAATGCACGTTATTATCAAAGCAACTATCGTCCAATTAGATTCATTTAAAAACCCTAAAAGTGTAAACAATACTGACAAAACAGAAATCAAGAATTTTGAACTTTTCAAGAAAGCTTTAATGCTTTTGCGCACTAAAAAGAAGAATGGTATAAACCATAGAATGAACATTGCTAGCGATTTATAACATTCTGGCAAACCCTTAGTTGTATCATAATAAATATATGCCAACAAGCAAAAAAATAAATACAACTGAATAAAAGGTATTAAAAATAGAATTTCATTGTTCTTAAACTTTAAATAAATAAGAAATAATAAAAATAATATTAAGTACACTACACAAGCATTAACAATAAAATATGCTCGCTTTGAGTATTCAATATTACCGTAAAAAATTACGGCTATTGTAAAATACAGTAAAAGCACAGAGAATATTACTAAAAGCATGCATGCCACTAGTATGCGATTCCTACGACTGTTAAAAAAGGAATATAATTTATCTTTTAAATTAAGCATTCCAAACTCGCTTTTAGTAAGTGCAATATCTGCTTGCTACAATGACAATGCAATTAATTTTGTCATAGTTGATTATATTTATTATTGTAAACTTCATTATTAATTCTCATATTCATGAACTTAGGTGAAAAGTAGGTTCGCAAGAAGCCACGAGAGCTAATGTTATTAAAGACACAGCCACAGAGAAACAAAGTTTCACATACCTTCGCACCTACCTTCGCGCACTACACCAATCCACACATATAAAGTGGTAATATTACGCAATTTAAATCTTTTCTAACGCTAAGCTGCTTAGGAGCAAATACGTAACTCGTTCCAATTCTTTTTGAAAACTTGTTCTTAAATTTATCAAGAGAAACTGTTTTAAACACATTCCCAGATTTAACTTCAATAGGAGATATACGCATTTTGCCGGCAGAATCCTGAAAAGCTTTAGAAATCAAAAAATCTATTTCCATTGTATTTTCCGAATTTTCTTTATCTCTATTTGAATAGAAGAATAGGCGATGTCCAGATGCTATTAGCTGTTGCGCAACAACGTTTTCAACTAGCATTCCTTCATTAATTGAGATTTTTCCAAATAAAATTTCTTTATACAGATTATTAGACGCAATACTACTATCTGAAAGTATCATAGAAGTCAACAACCCGGTATCAGCCATATAACATTTTACTAGCGCATCATCTGCATTAAGATTCAGACCCACATTCGGATCTGTAGATTTATAGCAATTATTTGTAATACTCGCATCCGAAAGCCAAAAAAACGCATCCTTGTAATCACGCATACGAGCATTTTTACCCAAGGAAGTAATCCTATACCTTTTTTCATGCCTTGAAAGTTGCGCTGGTATTCCATCAAACACAGCCATAACTTTCATTTCATACCCTTTCGCAAACTTTGCAGCATCCTGCCTATAGAGTGAAAGAATACGACGCTTAACCCTATCTACTCGAGCAAAATCTCTCGAATCAACATATTCATTTACAGATTGCGGCATGCCACCAACTAGCATATATTCTCTAAAAAGTCGCATCGCTTTTTTATGTAAAGCATCTGGCAAAGGATTTAACGCATCAAATGAATTTTTAATAACTTTCGATAGATTTTCTTCTCCAAAAGCCCACAAAAATTCTTCAAAATCAAGAGGATACATGCGTTCTTCTTGTTCTTCAGATGGAATCAATATTGTTTCAACATTATGTTTAATAGACAATAACGAGCCAGTCTCTATATAGTCGTATCTGCCATCTGCAACCAGTTGTTTTACAAATTCTCTAGCCTGTGGGAAAAATTGCACTTCGTCAAAAACCATTACCGATTCACGGTTATAAAGTTTCACACCATATAGTGCAGATATGTATGTAAAGAAAGTGCTTAAATCTGAACGATAATCTTCAAATAGCCGAAGCGCATCTTTTGATGCTTGCGAAAAATCAATAAGAATATAAGACTTGTATTCGTTTCTTGCAAACTCTTCAACTAGAGTACTTTTCCCAACTCTTCGAGCACCTGTTACTAAAAGCGCTGTTGAACCGCAATCAGCATTCTTCCAATCGAGCATTTTTTGATAGAATTTTCGCCTTAACATATAACACCACTTTTAATTAACACAAAACCGTTGAAAATACTATTGTTTTATAGTATATATTTCACGAAAATCAATGTCAATTTATGCCAGATTTTCACGAAATCAAAGGTAAAAATATGCCAGATTTTCACGAAAATCAAGGTGTTATTTATCTGAATCTTCGCAACACGCGGCATTAAAGCAATTCTAAGCACCCACATGCTTAGCGTGGGCAAGCGCGGCCTCACGGCGACGACGCCGCCTAAGCGCAGCCAAAATCATCGTCGTAAGAATCACAGCGCAACCAATAAGCGTAAGCATTAGCCTTATCTTTATCAGCGAAAATCCTGAACTTAGCACCTGCAAGTGGCTTAAAACCAGCAGGGCAAGAAATCTTTGTCCCCTGATTAACAGTCCTTCCACCAGTTCCCAAAGGAGTAGAAGAAGTAGTATCCTTCTCACTCTTGAGAATGGTTATAGTGCCCTTCTTGTCTTTAGCACTATCCTCCCATGGAGCAGGATCAGCAGGTTTACCCCACGCAACTCCAGATACAGTCACAGCGCCAGCAACGAACCATCGCTGTTTTTAAACGGATACACCTTCAGCGTAAGATCATTATCACCAATTTTTGGCGGCTCTGGCTTATCTCCAAATTGAATTGTTATAGTCTTATAATCCCAGTCAATGCCCTGTTGAATATCATTAGCATTAAGCCAATAATTACTGTTCTTGTCAAAAATATTATTTTCTGGATTACTACTAGTGAACAGAGACTTCCTATATTCAGGATTTGTAACTTTTTTTCGAACTCTTTTGCCACTGTAGAATCTGGCTGTCCTTTACCCTCTCCACTATTCTGGTTGTAGTTTAATTCAACATCCTTCACAGCAAACACTTTGCACTCAAAAATGCCATCATCTTGTGGCTTACCACTAATTAAGCTTTGAGATTCCTCGGTATAAGGATCACTCTCATACACAGCAGAATTCTCTGCAGTGCTATCCTTTGGACGAGTCTGATTTTCCATATGCTTGAACTGAGTCTGCGTACCTAAGCTCAAACCGTTAACACTGTCTAACGTATAATTATCGGCACTATCACTAGTTTCCGCACTACCATCAGTACTAGCCTTTTTATGGCAAATCATATGATGATAGATAGAAGTAGGCTTTTTAGTCGATTTAGAATCAATAAAAAGCTTATTAGCAATAACTTTATCCTTCTGTTTTATAATAATTTTGTCATTGATTACAGAAACTTTATCATTCGAATTTCCAAAATCGTATACGCTAAGCGCTAAATCCTTATCACCAATAGTCTTAGTAACTTTCATGATTAGAAAAAACTAAGCAAAACTAAGCGAAATCAGAATCAAAGCAAAACAAAACACAAACTAAACAAAAACCGGAGCGCGAATCAACGCACCCCGGTTTATAAAAGTTATAAAAGCTTAAGCAATCGGCTCCACTTGGTTGAACCCAAGTTCCACAGGAGTTTCGCGACCAAAGATGGAAACCAGCACCGTAAGCTTCTGAGTTGTAGGCTCCACGTCCGAAACCACAGCAGCCATTGTTGAGAATGGGCCGTCGGTAACTGTTACCTGATCGCCAACCTTGTAAGCCACTTCAACCTTGCGCTTGCGTGCAGCGGCCGGCTTATCTCCAGCATTCTTCAAAGCTTCGGAAGCAATCATTGGCGCCATCATTGCCACAACTTCCTTGCGCGTCAAAGGAGCAGGATCCCTAGAAGGACCAACGAAGCCAGTCACGCCCTCGGTTTCGCGTACAATGCGGCGAGCGTTCTCATCCGGCCACATGCGAATCAGCACATAGCCAGGCACGCGCACGCGCGTAATAACCTTCTTGCCTTTTTCCGTATGCTTTTCGACTTCTTCCATCGGCACTTCAATCTGGAAAATCTTATCTTCCAAACCAAAGTTTTGCACGCGGGATTCAACGTTAGTCTTTACGCGCTTTTCGTAGCCGGAATACGTGTGAAGCACGTACCACTTGCCTTCCAAAGTGCGAAGTTTCTTAGAGAATTCAGCTACAGCGATTGCGCCTGCGTCGGTTGGGTCGGATTCTTCAGCAGTTGCGGAAGTTTCAGAATCGGCGGAATCGGCAGAATCGGCAGAATCTGCAGTTGCGCTGAAATCTGTATCTGCGCTGGAATCAGCAAACTCATCAACAGCATCTTCAGAACCGCTGTTATCTGCATCAAGAGAAGCAACAGCTGCAGCAACTGCAGCATCATCTGCATCATCTAACACAGAGTCAGCAGGAGCACCAGCAAAATCAGCATCCGCAAAATCAGCATCAGCCTGATTCACAGACGCTGCGTCCGCTTCTTCGAGATTGAACTCATCAGTCATCTTGTATACACCTTCAAAATTTCAACTCAGCCGAACAACCACATAACGGACTTACCCAAGCCGAAGTCCATGCAGGTGACGAAAGCCATCAAAAATGCAACGAACAGGAATACTGCAGCAGACCAAGCAAACAATTCTTTGCCGTGCGGCGCAATAACCTTGCGCGTTTCGTCAATAGTCTGCTTAATGAACATGCCAATGCGCATGAACAAATTCGGCTTTACTGCTTTCTTAACGCTGTGTGCCTGTGCCATGCTTGAATCCTTCATGTAAAATTGCGAACTAAAAAACTGGCAGGGACGGCGGGACTCGAACCCACAACCTACGGTTTTGGAGACCGTTGCGCTACCAATTGCGCCACATCCCTAAGGTGAACTTGCCTATCATACCCCAAACGGTGAGACATAGCAAACCGCCAGATAGATATGTTATCTCATGGTCATGATTTCAGCCGAGCGCAGCGTAAAGCGAGTGTCGCGCGAAGGTAGCGCCGCACAAACTTAAGCCTCAACCCACTTCTTCATGCGACGAATGCCTTCCGCAAGCTGATCGTCCGCAAGAGCGCAAGAGAATCGCAAATAACCCGGAGCGCCGAAAGCCTCACCAGGAACGGCAGCAACATGCGCTTCATCAAGCAACATCTCCGCAAATCGCGAAGAAGTGTGCGGCACCTCGCCATTCTTGCCAAGCGGACGCTCAAGAAGCGCCTCAACGTTAGCAAACGCGTAAAAAGCGCCGTGAGGAAGAGGGCAAGTAACGCCGTCAATATTGTTCAGCGCTTCCACAATTGCTTTTCGGCGAGCGTCAAAAGACTCGCGCATTGTGGCAACCACGTCCAAAGATCCGCCAACTGCAGCTATTGCGGCGCGTTGCGAAATATTAGAAACGTTAGAAGTCATGTGGCTTTGCAACTTAACTGCGGCTTTCGCAACATCCGCAGGCGCAACCATCCAGCCAACTCGCCAACCAGGCATAGCGTAAGTCTTAGCAACGCCGTTCAAAATCAGCAGTTGATCTCGAACTTCCGGAACTTCAACGCCAATATAAGAAGTCGAAATTCCGTCGTAATGCAAGTGCTCGTAAATTTCGTCAGAAAGCACCCAAATATGGTGTTTTACAGCCCACTCGCCGATTGCGCGAATAGTTTGCGCACTCCAAATAGCGCCCGTAGGATTCGACGGCGAAGTAACAATAATTGCGCGCGTGCGTGGAGTGCGAGCGGCTTCAATCGCGTCAATATCCGGCTCAAAACCGCGATCCGCGCCTGCTAAAACCGGCACAGGCACGCCGCCAGCAAGCTTCACAGCCTCCGGGTAGCTAGTCCAATACGGCGCTGGAATAATCACTTCGTCGCCGTCATTTAGGAGGATTTGGCAGGCTTCGTAAACGGCCTGCTTTCCGCCGTTTGTTACTACTACTTGATTTGGGGAGACTTCGTAGCCGGAGTCGCGCTTTACTTTGCGCGCGATTGCTTCTCTAAGTTCCGGCAAACCGGCAGTGGCGGTATAGCGGTAGTTGCGTGGGTCTTTGCACGCATCAGCTGCGGCTTCAACAATGTAGGAAGGAGTAGGGAAATCCGGCTCGCCTGCGCCGAAGCTTACGACATCGATGCCGGCAGCTTTCATAGCTTTTGCTTTGCCGTCGACTGCAAGAGTTGCGCTTGGTGCTACTTTGTTAATGCGATTGCTTAATACGCGCCAATTTTCTGAGGATGTAGTTTCTGCAATATTCTCTGCCATGATTTCCAGTGTAACCTTAAGCCGCGAAACGACAAATCTGCCGCAAATTCCCCGCGTTTGGAGCGCAACACAACCCAAAACCCTCCAAACGCGAGACAAATTACCCACGTTTGGAGCAATACACCAGACCAAACCCTCCAAACGCGAGAAAAGTTGCGCGCGTTTGGAGCTGCAGCAATCACACGAGAACGAGATTATCGCGATGAACCACCGGATGCGCATACTGACGACCAAGCGACTCCTCAAGCTCGTCACTCGTGCGCCCCATAATCTCCGGAATCTCCTCAGCATCAAAAGCCACAAGCCCCTTAGCCAAGTGGTTTCCCTGCTCATCGTCAATCCACACCGGATCCGTAGCCGAAAACTCGCCGTGCACATCCACAATGCCAGCCGCAAGTAGGCTAGCTCGCCCACCGCGCACCGCCTTCGCCGCGCCAGCATCAACCACAAGCGTTCCGTGCGGATGCGACGCAAACCCAATCCAAAGTCGCCTCGAAGAATCGCGCGTATGAACCGGCGCAAACGCAGTTCCAACAACGTCTCCAGCAAGAGCCGGCCCCGCGTTTCCAGCGCAAGTCAGCACGGTCGGAATTCCGGAAACTGCCGCCACATGCGCGGCTTCCAGCTTCGTCACCATACCCCCGGTACCTACTCCCGAAACACTTGCACCAACCTTAACTTCTTCCAGCGCGCGCGTCACATCCGGCACAAAACTCACGCGTTTCGCACCCGGCTCGCTCGGCGGCGCAGTATAAAGCGAATCAACGTCCGTAAGCAGCACAAGCGCCTCCGCTCGCACAATATTCGCAACCAATGCTGCAAGACGATCGTTATCGCCGAATCGAATTTCGTTGCTAGAAAGCGCGTCATTTTCGTTTACGATTGGAATTACGCCAAGTTCCAGCAAACGCGTCATTGTGCGCTGCGCGTTACGGTAGCGCGACGGCGAAATAGTTACGTCCGCAGTTAACAGCATCTGCCCAACTCTGAAACCAAATTGCGAAAAAGCGGCTTCATATTGCGCCATAAGCAAGCCCTGACCAACCGAAGCCGTGGCCTGCTGAGTCGGCATATCCTTCGGACGCTCGCCAAAACCGAGTAGCCCAAAACCTGCTGCAATTGCGCCGGAAGATACGAGCACAATCCGCGCGCCTTGCATTTGCGCGTGGCTAATTGCCGCCGCCAGCGCACGCAACTTTTGCACGTCCAAATGCCCGGACGCGCTTGTCAGCGAGCTTGAGCCCACTTTTACAACGATTGTGCGCGCCGCACGAATTGAACGCCGAACCCCGTCTTCGGTAAGCTCAATTGCCGGATTGCTCATATAATTTACCCCTTGATTTAGCTTTAGTTAGCTTGATTTAGCTAGATTTATCTAGTTTTCCTGCTCTTCGCCTCGTCCAAACAAGCTATTTTCGTCATGGCGATCGTCGTCCACAGAAGGATCCGCCCAGTGGCCGGACTTTCGCTCCGCCATCATCGCTTCTCGAACCGCGCTCTTAGCATCCATCATGCTGTGATAGTCGCGGCGACGCTCGGCATTCGTACGCCTTGCTCCGCGCGGATCGTTCGCCTCAATTCGCAAATCCTTACCGCGCGCACCCAAGTTAGCGCCGTCCAATCCTTCCGCACCGGCTGCAATGCTTGGATCCCAATCGAAGCAAACCATGTGTCTGCCGCTACCAATGCGAATTTCGTCTCCCGGACGCGCGCCCTTCTTGCGCAACTCGTCTTCAACGCCAAGCTTCGCCAAACGATCCGCCAAATAACCCACGGCCTCGTCGTTGTCGAAATTCGTTTGCACAACCCAACGCTCCGGCTTCGCACCAGTAACGGTGAACCAAAAATCGCCATTCTTATCTTCTTCGCGCTTAATCTCAAAGTCGGCGCCACTTCCGCGACCATCGTCACGACGCCTGCGCAAAGTCGAAGCCTGCTGCTCAAGCGGCTGAATAACCACGCGCTCTTCCTCGCGCGCCGCTTCTTCGGCAGCAATCTTCTCGCGCATCTTCTCAACCAATTGCCCAAGCGCAAAACCTAGCTCTTTCAAGCCTTCGTGAGACGCGGTAGAAATCTCAAATACTTCTAATCCCATCGCCTCAAATTCGCCGCGCACAAATTCAGCCAATTCCTTAGCTTCCGGCACGTCGATTTTGTTAAGCACAATAATGCGCGGACGCTCCGGAATTGGGATCGCACCTAACGGCAGCTCGAGTTTGTCGGCATACTGCGCAAGCTCGTGCTCAAGCGCGTGATAGTCGCTAATTGGGTCGCGATTTGGCTCAAGCGTTGCGCAATCAATTACGTGCGCAATAATTTCCGTGCGCTCAATATGACGCAAAAACTCAAGTCCTAAGCCCTTGCCTTCGGAAGCTCCAGGAATCAAACCTGGCACGTCCGCAATTGTGTAGCGATAATTTCCGAAACTTACTACGCCAAGATTTGGCACCAAAGTAGTAAACGGATAGTCCGCGATTTTTGGCTTTGCTGCACTAATTGAGGCAACTAAGCTTGATTTTCCTGCAGATGGGAAGCCGACTAAAGCTACGTCTGCAATAGACTTAAGTTCCAAAATTACGTCGCGCTCTTCGCCCGGCTCGCCTAAAAGCGCGAATCCCGGTGCGCGTCGAGTTTTGTTGGCAAGTGCTGCGTTACCAAGACCGCCCGCGCCGCCTTGAGCTACAACGAATTTGTCTCCCACATGCTGCAAATCCGCCAAAACTTCGCCCGGACGCTTCACGGATCCTGCAGCACCTTTGGCTGTGAATACGACTGTTCCAACAGGCACAGGTAGCAACAAATCGGCGCCTTTTGAGCCGTCTTTAGTATCTCCCAAGCCCATTGTTCCGCTTTCGGCAGTGCGATGAGGCATAAATCGGTAGTCAAGTAAGCTATTTGCGTTACGATCCGCTACGAATATAACGGAACCGCCGTCGCCGCCATTGCCGCCGTTTGGGCCTGCCAACGGCTTGTATTTTTCGCGACGCACGCCGGCAGAACCGTTGCCGCCGTCGCCGCCCTTCACATGCACTGTTACGCGATCTACGAAATCACTCATACTGCTACCTTACTCGAAGCTAAACACTTAAATTCACGGAATCATGCGCGCATTTGTGTACTTACGCACCATCCAAGTCCACAAAACCGAGACAACACACGCGCATTTGTGTACATACACACGCCGCAACGCTCTAAACGCGAGGAAATATATGCAAGCACAAAAAAGCCGCACCGAACTGGGTGCGGCTTAAACGTTTTATCGTCGACGCATTATCGCCGACTTATTGTTGAAGCGCTTCAGGCTACTACGACTCAGGCAGTCACCACGTCAACAACCTTGCGGTCGCGACGAATGCCGAACTTCACATTGCCGTCCACCAAAGCGTACAGCGTGTGATCCTTGCCCAAAGCCACGTTCTGGCCTGCGTGGAACTTAGTACCGCGCTGACGAACAATAATGTTGCCAGCCACTACAGCTTCACCGCCGAACTTCTTCACACCAAGATATTGCGCTTGCGAGTCGCGACCGTTGCGCGAGCTAGACGCACCCTTCTTATGTGCCATCTCACTGTCCTTTCAGGTTTACAAACACCGTCAATCAGGCGATGGCCGTGATCTTGACGAGAGTCAACTTCTGACGATGGCCCTTGCGACGAGCCACACCAGTCTTGTTCTTAAACTTCATAATGCTAATCTTTGGACCCTTGGCTTCGTCATTCAAGACTTCTGCCTTCACCGTGATCTTAGCAAGATCCTTGGCGCTCAAAGTCACCTTAGCACCGTCAACAACGAGCGCGACCGGGAATTCCACGGTATCGCCCTTCTTTGCATCGAGACGGTTCACGAGAATGGCGTCGCCAACCTCGACCTTCTCTTGATGGCCACCGGCCTTCACAATCGCGTACATAATTCGTTCCTTAGCTCAATTGAAAGCTTACTTTTGCCTTGCGCACAGCAAAACACGCGCGGCAAGACACCGACTATCAAAATTACACCCACCCATGTACTAACGTCAAGACCTCAGCGCATGAATCGATGCAGACAATAGTCAACATTGTACTCAAGCCCTATACTTAAGTACTTATTCTGCGGAATTTTCGGAAGATTCTTCAGTAGATTCAGAAGATTCTGTAGATTCTTCAGAAGATTCTGTAGATTCTCCAGTAAATCCTTCCGCTGATTCTTCAGTAGATTCTTCTGCGGAATCTTTAGTAAATTCTTCAGTAATTGCAGCAAATTCTTCTGTAGAATCGGCAGATTCTGTAGATTCTTCCGTAAATTCTTTAGATTCAGTAAATTCTTTAGATTCTTCTGCAGATTGCGCAATTTCATTAGTAAATTCCGCACTTTCCGCAACTACAGCACTTTCAGCACCTTCAGCACTTCCGGCACTTTCAGCACCTTCAGCGCTTTCACTAATCGCAGAAGCCGCAGCAATACGCGCCAACTTAGCGCGCACATCCGCACTCGAACCCTGTTGCTTTACCGGCGCAGGCTGCTCCGTTGCACTACCGTGACCATACTTATTTGTCTTAACAAATGGATCACCACCCTTAAGCGCGTAAGGATCCGCGTATTCCGAAGAAACAGTCGGCTCATCGTGCAAAATAAATCCGCGCCCCTTACACATTGGGCATTCCTCAGAAAACGCTTCAACCAAGCCCTGCCCAACGCGCTTACGCGTCATTTGCACAAGACCAAGCGAAGTCACTTCAGCAACCTGATGCTTAGTCCTATCACGCGCCAAGCACTCAAGCAACCTACGTAGCACCAAATCGCGGTTCGCCGGCATAACCATATCAACATAATCAATCATGACCATGCCGCCAATATCGCGCAAACGCAACTGTCGCGCAATCTCCTCGGAAGCCTCCAAATTACAGCGCGTAACCGTTTCTTCCAAAGACTTACCGCGGCCAATAAATCGTCCAGTATTCACGTCAATAGTCGTCATTGCTTCCGTGCGATCAATCACAATCGAACCGCCGGCAGGCAAATAAACCTGGCGCTCCATGCCCTTACGAAGCTGGCTGTCAATTTGCCATTTATCGAACACATCCTTGCCCTCATGCTCGGCAGGATCCCAATACTCGACCTTACTGCGCAAATCTGGCGCCATCATTTCAAGATACTCGTCAATGCGCTGACGCACTCCCTCGCCTTCAACAATAAGCTTTTGGAAGTCGTCGTTGAAAATATCGCGCACAACACGAATTGCCACATCCGGCTCGCCTTGAAGCAGCTTCGGGCGCTTTCCGTGCAAGTATTCCTGACGCTTAGCTTCAATGCGATCCCACTGCTTTACAAGCGATTCGAGATCTTTCTCAATTGCCTCCTCGCTTGCACCTTCAGCGGCGGTACGAATAATAATGCCCATATCTTTTGGAGCAATTTTCGCCACAATTCCGCGCAAACGCGAGCGCTCACGGTCGGAAAGCTTGCGGCTCACGCCAGTCATACCGCCGGAAGGTACCAGCACAAGGAAACGCCCAGCAAGAGTTACTTGCGAAGTCAAACGCGCACCCTTGTGGCCAATCGGATCCTTCGTAACCTGCACAAGCACAGGGTCGCCCGACTTAAACGCAAGCTCAATTCTTCGAGGCTGACCTTCCAAACGCGTCGTATCCCAGTTGACTTCGCCAGCGTAAAGCACGCCGTTTCGAGCCTGGCCAATATCAACGAACGCAGCTTCCATACTTGGCAGCACGTTTTGAATTCTACCGAGATAAATATTTCCAACGGTTGCAACTTCTTGAATATCGGAAACGTAGTGCTCAACGAGAATATTGTCTTCAATAACGGAAATTTGAGTGTGGCGATCGCGCTCACGAACAACCATCAATCGCTCAACATTTTCTCGGCGAGCAAGAAAATCCTGCTCCATAATTAAGCTTTGGCGCGCGCGCTCACGGCGATTATCGCGGCGGCGTTGGCGCTTTGCTTCAAGCCTTGTGGAGCCTTCAATATCCGTGATTTCGTCGATATATTGCTGCTTGCGCGAGCGGCGGGAAGAATCGTCGTCGTCACTTGAGTAAGCGTCAAGAGATAAGTCAGTTTGCGCATCCGACTTAGAAAGCTGGGAAGATCGAGACGATTGCTGCGATTGCTGCGACTGCTGCGATCTCGACGAATACGAATCGTCCGAAGATTTCGAGCGACGGCGACGACGACGGCGCGTGTACAGCGTTTCTTCTTCATCTTTCGCACGGAATTCGTCTGGATCAGGAATTAAATCGCGATCTTCCTGCGAAACTGCGTCAAGATTTTCGCGCCTTATGCGAGAGTCAAATTCCTCGTCAAAATCGTCATAATCGCGATTTTCTTTGCTTGATGCGTTGCGATAGTTGCGATTATCGTAACGATCTGAGCGATCTGCGCGATCTGTATTGCGATCTGTATTTCGATCCGCGCGACTATTGCGATTCGTACGATTATTGCGATTATCGCGATCCGCGCGATTGTCAGCATCGTCACGATCGTCATTACGATCCGCACGATCCGCACGATCCGAAAAATCATCGCGATTCTCTCGAGAAGTGCGACGGCGACGACGGCGACGCGTTATCATTCCCTCGTCATCGTCTTCATCTTCATCAAGAATATTTCGCGACATTTCGCGGCGGCGACCACCGTTATCCGCGTCCATAATATCGCTAACATCAAGCGTTTCGTCAATGCGCGTATCGATTGGAGCATAAACAATATCGTCGTACGCAAGATCTTCTTCAATCTGCTCGACTTCGGCAGCAGCTCTGCGCTCAACAGCATTCAACCTGCGAGAACGGCGCGAACGCTGGAGTTTGCGCGGCTGAGAATCGTCATCCATTTCGTTACGATCGTTGTTTTCGTTACGATCGTTGTTTTCGCTAAATTCGTTGTCTGCGCGATTTCGATTGCGATGCCGGCGACGAGAATCTCGCGTATTTTCGCGCTCGCTATCTTGCGAATTATCTTGCGAAAAATCTTGAGAATTATCTTGCAAATCATCTCGCAAACCATCTCGCGAATTATCTTGAGAAAAATCACGGCTATTTCGCGTATTTTCGCGAGAATTACCGCTGGAATTGCCGCGCGAGTTATTACGAGAGTTGCTTCGCGAATTGCCGCGCGAGTTAGATCGAGAATTGCCGCGCGAATTACTACTAGAGCTAGAACGAGAATCATCCTGAGTATCTTCTCGAGAATCCCTATCCCTATCGCGAGAATCCATATCTTGAGAATCGCGCAAAACTTCATCGCGATTCGCGTGCGAATTCGCATGCGAAGGAATTACCGGCTCCTGGAACAAAAGCGAAGTAATCGGACGCGCTTGAATCGTATGCGTATCAACGCCTTTAGAATGCGACTCTTCAACTTTTAATTCCATAGCTTCGCCGGCAGCTCCAGCACCGCGAGTTACGCGACGGCCACGGCGACGACGAACAACAGCCGACGAAGAATCAGACGAAGACTCAGACGAATTTGCGTTTTTTGCATCGTTAGTAACGCTTTTATTTTCTGCTAAATTCGCATTCTTACTAGCTTCATTCTTACTATCCAAATTCTTGCTAGCTACATTCTTACTAGCTTCATTTTTGCTAGCTTCAGAAACGCCTTTAGACGCAGTTTTACTATCCTCAGCTTCAGATTCATTGAAGCTTTCTCTTATTACTCTGGGCACTATGCTCCTCACGAGACGCTGCATCGCCTCGCATTCCCTGGCCTCAAGATTAACACGCACACAAGCGAGCTACCCCAAAGCTCTTTACAAAGTCTAGTTGCGCGACGGCGGACGCCAGCCTCGGAACACACTCACGAGGGGATCGACGCCATCGACTGCACGGCGGCTTGCAGTGCCACCGTTCTCTAGTATGCCATATCGCCGAGTCAAATATTCTGCTTCGAAAGTTACTAACCCTTAAGCTTCGAAAGTTACTGCACTTTCTGCTCATCAATCTGCCGCACTTCCGCTCATAAATCTGCCGCATTTCTGCTTCGAAAGTTACTTCTCAGCGCGCATTCGTTATTTCCTACACAAGCACGTAAAGTAATAATCGCTTTTCGGCTTAATAACGTTATTTTCTACACAAGCACGTAAAGGAATTGTCACCTCTACTTCAAAAAGTTGCGTAACGCTCCTATAGTTACAGCATAGGTTTGCACGCAATTAATTTGCGCGCGAAATCGCGAATTTAGGAGGCACGAAATGGGCTTAATCAGCGCTATGCAAGGCTTTTGCGTAATCGGCATTGTGATTCTCGCCGGCTATATTACCGCGCGCCTTCGCATCGGCGGCTCTCAAGCGCAGATGGTGCTAAATCGCGTAAGTTTCTTCGTTTCCAGCCCTTGCTTAATGTTCGCGATTCTTTCTAAAGAGCCTATTTTTGAGATTTTTCATTCCTCGATTTTTGTTGCGTTCTTTTCTGCGATGATTGTTGGAGTTGCGTTCGTATTGCTGAACCGCATGTTTTTCCATCTTCCTGCGGCCGATTGCACAATTGGCGCGCTGAATTCGCTTTATTTAAATTCCAATAATATTGGCTTGCCGGTTGCTACTTATATTCTTGGAAATCCTGCGCTTGTAGCTCCGATTTTGGTGATGCAGCAGGCCGTGTTTACGCCTGTTGGTTTGACGGTTCTCGACATTACGACTACAGGCAAATTCTCGCTTAAGCGTATTGCTCAGCAGCCTTTGAAGCAGCCGCTTTTAATTGGATCTCTTGGCGGAATTATTATTTCTGCGATTTCGGCTAAAGTTGGCTATTTTCCTGTGCCGAATTTTTTGTATGATCCGATTAAAATGATTGGCGATTCTGCGGTTCCTATGATTTTGATGGCTTTCGGCATGTCGCTTTACGGCAGCAAGCCGTTGCAGAAGGATTCGAATCGTGCTGCGATTGCGACGGTTGCGGTGCTGAAAAATTTGATTATGCCGATTGTTGCGTTTTTGCTAGCTTACTTTGTGATGGGTTTTCGTGGTGCGACTTTGTACGCTTGCGTTGTGCTTGCGGCGCTTCCGACTGGCCAGAACGTTTACAATTATGCTGCTCGCTACGGCGTTGGCTTAAGTTTTGCGCGCGACGGCATACTCTTTTCTACAGTCACCAGCCCGATTTGCATAGCCATAGTCGCCGCAATCTTGGGCTAATTTCCTGCGCGCTTTCTGCCGCCACATAATTTTTCCCGCAAATGTTCCACAAAAAGCGATTTTTCCTTTACAGCGTTGTACAGAAAATAACGGAACCTCGTCAAAAAGCGACAATTACTTTACAGCCGCGCAAAGAAAATAACGCACTAAATCGCAGCGCTCAAGCACGTCGTCGCGCAGCGAGCCCATCAAGCCGCGCGCGGAAAGACGGCCAATCCGTGCGCATCGCCGTCAGCAACTTCAGTTGGCCAACACCATCAATCGGCACCCACTTAATCTCCATGCTTTCGTCGTCGTGCGCGCAAGGCTCAACCCTATGCCCCGGCTTCTCAAACGCAAAAACCGTTGTGTAGCGCCAGTTTCCGTGATTCTCGCAGTACGCTCCCACAACATCAATGTCTTGCGAAGTAATATTCGCCTCCTCAAACGACTCGCGCAGCGCGCCCTCAATCGCGCTTTCGCCGTCGGAAATCGCGCCACCCGGAATACCCCAAGTACCGCCTTCCGCACTCCAAAGCGCGCGATGTTGCATCACAACATGCGTCACGCGCCCAGTCGCCTCGTCTCGCCTAGCAAGCAGCACTCCAGCCGCGCCGTTATGCCCCCAATGCCTGCGTCCGCAATCGCAATGCACCCAGCCATCCCCCGGCTGATGCACGTTTTCCTTAGGCACCTCCGCACAAGCCGGATCATCCTTCGCGCAATCTTCCTCCACAGTATTCTTATTCCACAAATCCGGCCACGCATACCCAAGCTCGGAAACCATATTGCGAAGAAGTGGCAAGCTGATTCCAAGAACTCCGTGCGGATCTCCCTGAATTCCCTCAATAAAAGCTCCGCCAAAGCCTTCTAGCGTAAAGGATCCCGCAACTTCCAGCGGTTCGCCTGTTTCTACATAAGCGCGAATTTCCGCGTCGCTCATTTGCGCAAAAGTTACGCTTGCATGGCTTGTTTTGCACACGATTTTGCCGGTTTTTGCGTCGATTAGGCAGTGCCCGGTCCACAATTGCCCTGTTTTTCCGCTCATATGCTTGATTCGCTCAAAAGCAATTTCGGGAGTGTGCGGCTTTCCGTAGCATTCGCCGTCAAGCAAAAACATTGAATCGCAGCCAACAATCAGAACGCTGTTGCAATTATTAGAAGATTTATTTAGATGATCAAAATTGTGAATATCGAAAGTTTTTGTAGGAACAGTTACGCCTGAAAAATCGCGGGTTTGCGCGGTATCTACATTATGCGTCACTTCCGCTTGGGAGTCGCTTGCTAAAGCGTTATTAGTAGAAGATTCAGAAGATTCGTCACTTTCAGCGCTTTCCGCACCTTCCGCACCTTCAGCTTCCAGCGGATACCCCACAACCAAATCGCCACTAGCCGAATCAGCCGCATCCGCCACACACTTCCACGCATCATACACGGCAGAAGCCTTCGCGCGCGCCAAAATCGAAACGCGCTGCTCAGCGCTCAACTCCTCAACACTTGTTCCGCGCTCCCCGGCCGCATCGCGCAAAGCCGCCGGCTCATCCACTTCGCTCTCGTGAATCACAGGAATCACGCCGGCCGCCGCCAAAACAGCCCTACGCGCAGGCGACTTTGAAGCCAAAATCAACGTAACTGCCATACTTTACTTCCTTTTATAACTTTGCAAGTCCGCACAATCATTCGCCGGCTGCGATTACGCCTGTAGAGTTAACAGGCACGTGCAAAACGCGCCATCCGTCGCGCGAAATACTATTAACTATTAATCTCATTATAACGTGAATCAGATGCAGCATATTTAGCAGCATCCTTCTTACGCTGATTAAGGGCTATACAACAAAAGTGTGTAAGAAATCATGTCTTAGTTTTTGTAATACAAGCATTTTGCGGTAATCGAATCCGTTTTATGTGTATTAGTCAACATAACAAAAAGTGTGTAAAGTCAAGCTGATTGCTTCTATTTCAAGAATATTCATCAACTTAGCTTTACACACTTTTTGACCTATAACCCTAGTTTTATACATTTAATGTAAAAGCTACGGTTTATGCATATTTTCTACACGATTATTCGACGCTTGTACTGCAATCGTTATTAAATCTCTGTAGAAATATTTTCATTATTAATGTTATTGACGTTATTAAATGTTGCTATCCATAGCAGATGCATCAAAGAGATTTGCGTCTGAAGAATCGGAGAAATCTTCAGATGAAACATCCGAAACATCTTCGTCAGAAACATCTTCGTCAGAAACATCTTCATCAGAAACGTCCGAGAAATCCTCATCCGAAACATCGGAGAAATCCTCATCAGACAAATCAGAGAAATCCTCATCCGAAACATCCTCGTCAGAAACATCCGAGAAATCTTCATCAGACAAATCAGACAAATCAAAATCAGACAAATCAACGTCCGACAACTCATCATCCGAGCTATCATAATCAGAATAGCTGCCCGAATCATCGTCCGGATCATTGTTCAATTCGTCTTCAGTAATGTCATATCGAGAGCATATTACGGTATTAGGCAAGTTCTTCAAAAGCTTAATAATGGTTTCCCTGCTGACGTTTGCGCCCACAAGACTCACATGTTTCAAATTTGACAATACGTACAGAGGTGAAGGATCCGAAACGTCAGTGTTATTAAGCTCCAAATCTTCCAAATTACTCATATTATTCAAAGCAGAAACATCATTTACATGAGTATAATCCGCACCAAATTCCTCCATATTGGTCATATTCTCAAGCGGAGATAAATCAGAAACATTGGTTCCCATAATACCTAGTTGAGTAAGGTTTGTTAAGCCAGCTATTGGAGACAAATCAGATACTGCCGTACCCCTAAGGCACAACTTCTCAAGATTCGTCAAACCAGATATTGGAGACAAATCTTCAAGATACTGATCATCTCCTAGATTCAACTCTTTAAGATTCGTCAAATTAGCCAATGGTGTCAAATCAGTTACTGGAGAATCATAAATCCACAATGTTTGAAGATTTGGCAAAGTGGACAATACAGACAAGTCATTAATGTTGTCTCCTGCAAGCCACAAGTAAGTTAAGTTCGTTAAACCAGTTAATGGAGTCAAATCAGATACATTAGTTGCATCAATTCTTAAATGCGTCAAGTTTGGCATGTAACTCACAGGAGTTATATCCTCAACGTCAGATCCAGCAACATCCAATTCTTCCAAATAAGGCAATTGCGCTAATGGAGATATATCAGAAACATGTCCATCAATCGATACTTCCCTCAAATTCTGTAAATGTGCCAACGGCGAAACATCAGAAACTGTAGAATCACGCGTAATTGCCAGTACTTTCAAATTCTTTAAGTTCTCAAGTGGAAGCAAAGTATCAATATTCGTATCAAAAAGACGCAATACTTCTAGATTAGGAAAATTAGCAAAATCAGAAAGATCTGAAATACCCTTATAGTCAGGCAAATAAAGTTCTGTAACATTCTCAGCCTGAGAACGCGTTATGTCAGAAGAATCTGGAGGAATAACACCCTTCTGCTCCAAATATTCGAGTATAGCTTCCTTCAAATCTGAATCATTAAATTGAACGATATCGTTATCACCATAGCTACTGTATGAAGTGTCATCATCGTATGCATACGCGCTAGTAGGAGAAGCAAACACAATGCCGCCAAGCAACGTAGCAGTAGCAGCCATTGTTGCAATAAATTTCTTATTTAACATATATCCTTCTTACTCTTAAATGATTTTATAAAACTTACGTAATCTAAACAAACTACGTACGCCAAATCAAAACCATAAAATAAAAGTTTTATTGCCGTAGATAACATATTTTTATCGGTTGTCGGTAGAGACTTATTAATAATCAGTAGAGATTGCCGGTAAAAAATAAATATGCAATCTGTTGTTTATTATACTCTCTTTATAAGAAATGACTTTTCTAAATCATTAATTAGATTTATACAATCATTCGCCGGCTGCGATTACGCCCGTAGAGTTAACAGGCACGTGCAAAAC
>CAMXYK010000009.1 GCA_947253155.1 uncultured Bifidobacteriaceae bacterium | reverse complement strand
AAAAAAATCAAAAATTTTTGCAAAAAAGTGGGGAGTTTTGGAGAGAAATGGGGTAAAATGGTGACTAACGTGCAAATGGCATAGTGCATGTTGAGTTAAGGAGGTGGATTATGGCGCGTCGTGCTGCTAATGAGCAATCGCAAGATAAAGCCAATTCTTCCTCTAACTATTCCATAAATCAGGCTAATCATTCCGCAAAATTAAACGTTTCCCAGCAATCGCAGATGCCACTGCAATCGCAGGTTTCTGAAGTTTTGCAACAGTCAAACGAGCAGCCTGTAGTTAATCAAAATATGCAGTCAAATTCGGGTTATTATGGAATTCCTCAAACTGCTATGCCAGTAGTACAGCAGTCGATTTCAGCGCCGGCCTTCACCTCCACTCCATCCGGTTATGTTGATTCAACTGCTCAACCTGCGCCTATGCCAATTGCACCATCTTCGTTCGTTCAGAATCCGCAGAATCCGCAGTATTCTCAGTATCCCCAGCCAGCAGCTCCTCAAACGCCAGTTTTGCTAGGCACCTACACGCCAAAAATTGACGATAAAGGCCGCGTAGCTTTGCCTGCAAAATTCCGCGCGCAGCTTGGCGAAGGTTTTGTGATGGCTAGAGGCCAGGAGCATTGCGTTTACGTGCTTCCTATGGTTGAGTTCCAGCGCATAACAACTCAAATTCAGCGTTCTTCAATGAGCAATAAGTCCGCTCGCGATTATTTGCGCGTATTTCTTTCTGGCGCTGTTGACGAGCAGCCAGATAAGCAAGGTCGCATTGTTGTGCCGCCTATGCTTAGGGATTACGCCAGTTTAGGCAACGAAATCGTTGTTATTGGTGTTGGTACGCGTGCGGAAATTTGGAATAAGTCGGCTTGGGAAGCATATCTTTCTGATCGTGAGCAAGGATATGCCGATATTGCTGATGACGTACTTCCGGCGGTGATGTGATGACAGATATTACAGCTATTCACGCACCGGTTTTATTGCAAGATTGCGTTGATTTAGTAACTCCTTCCTTGCAGCATGAAGGCGCAATTGTAGTAGATTGCACTTTAGGTCTTGCAGGTCACGCAACTGCTTTTCTTAAAGCAGCTCCTTTCGCAACGCTTATTGGTATTGATCGCGACACTGAAGCGCTTTCTTTAGCTACAGAGCGTATGCGTAATGAGGGTCTTGAGAATCGTTTTATTCCAGCTCACGCCGCTTTTGACGAAATTGATTCAGTTTTAGATGAGCATAATATTGACGGAATAGACGCTGCTTTTATGGATTTGGGTCTTTCTAGTTTGCAAATTGACGAAGCAGATCGCGGCTTTTCTTATTCTCACGATACTGCTCTCGACATGCGCATGGATACTACGCAATCTACTACTGCTGCAACGATTTTAGCTACTTATGACGTTCATCAATTAACTAAGATTTTCCGCGAATATGGCGAGGAGCGTTTTTCTGCTCCTATTGCTCGCCGAATCGTTCAAGAGCGTCAAAATGAGCCTCTTACTACTTCTGGCCAGCTTGTTCGCTTAGTCGACGACGTTATTCCTAAAGCTCATCGCGCTACAGGAAATCCTGCAAAGCGAGTGTTCCAAGCTTTAAGAATTGAAGTAAATGGCGAGTTAGATAAGCTTCAGCGCACTCTTCCAAAAATTGCTTTGCGACTTCGTAAGAATGGACGCTTGGTTGTGGAATCTTATCATTCGCTAGAAGATACTACAGTTAAGCGTTTTATGAATCAGGGCTTAACAGTTGACGTTCCAGCGAATATGCCTGTTATTCCTGAAGACGCTAAGCCTTTCTTCAAGTCTCTTACGCGTGGAGCTATGAAAGCTTCTAAAGAAGAGATTGAGCATAATACTCGTTCTTCTTCAGTGCGTTTGCGCGCTGTTGAATTGTGCCGTCCTATTCCTAATCGCTGGCTTAATAGGCTTGAAGATGAAGCTTATGGAGTAGAGCCTCGTAAAGGAGGCAGGTAAATATGGTATTGAATATGAAGAATCGCGTTTTGCGCTCGTCCTCTTCTACTTTGGCTCCTGCTGGTCGCGTAAAAGATGCTTCTACTCGAAAAGAGTATGTGCATAATTCATCTTCTGCAATTTTTGGATCTTCTGCCGGATCTTCTAATCGCAAATCTTCTGCAGTATTTGACAGATTCCACAAAGTTATGGCGTGGAGCAATACGCGTAAAGTTCCGCTGATTAATTTTATGATTATCGTAATTTTTATGGTGGTTACGCTTTCTACTTCTCTTATGCTTCGTACGCAAATGGCTGAGCTTTCTTTCGAGCAGACTGCTACGCAATCTCGTATTTCTCGTTTACGTCAAGATGTTGAAACAAGACAAGCGAAGCTCGATACTTTGGAAGCTGAGCTTCCAGCAAAAGCTCAAGATATGGGCATGGTTCCTCAGCAAGGTTCTATTGCTATTGATTTAAGCGATTATGCTGCGAAACGAAAACATAATCACGAAAAATCTAAAGACGATAAATCTAAAGACGATAAAACTAAAGACGATAAAACTAAAAACGATCAATCCAAAAAAGATCAATCTAAAACGGATAAAACCGCAACAGATAAAACAAAGCAACAGCAAGTAAAACAGCAACAGCAAGTAAAACAGGAGAAACATTGATGCGCCACTTAATCAAACAACGTTTCGCCAACCAGCAGGTATTTGTACGCAAATGCACTGTTATCGCTATAGTTTTTGCACTGATTGGTATCGGTGCAATTGTAAAACTTAGTTTTATTCAACTAATCAATGCAAGCTCCACGGCTCAAGCTGCTCAAAATGAGCGTAGCCGTGTGCGCCCAATTCTCGCTCGTCGAGGACGAATTTTGGACGCAAATGGTGCTGTTCTAGCTCAAAGTGTTGAGCGTTTTAATATTATTGGCGATCCTTTAAACGCGCAGGCTTTTAAGCCTACTCCTTGTACTACGCAGACTGCGCATAATTGCCATATGCTTGATGGAAAACCGGTAGAAGGTACGGGCGCTGTGGCGGTTGCTCGTTTGCTTGCTCCAGTGTTGCATATGAGTTCTGTAGAAATTGGCGGAAAATTAGCAGGAGTTGGTCGTTACGTGCTTTTGAAGCGCAATGTTACTCCTGCAGTTAAGCGAGCTATTGATAAGCTTAATCTTTCTGGAGTAGTTGTTGCAGAAAATAGTAGCCAGCGCGTGTATTCTAGCGGCCCAATTCTTGGTTCTGTAATCGGTGCTGTTGCTAATGCAGATGAAGTTAATCGTAAAGATGTTAAGAATCGCAAGGGAGAAGTTGGTGTTACTGGCCTCGAATTTACTAATGATTCAACTTTGAACGGTGTTGATGGATTCCAGCGTTATCAAGGAAATAACGTTGGAAACGAGAAAATTCCTGGAACTGTAACTGAAACTAAACCTGCTGTAAATGGTAACGATATTAAGCTTACTGTTGATAGCGATGTAGATTGGTACGTTAAGAAGGTACTTCTCGACGGAAAGAAGAAGTACCATGCAGCTTGGGGTATTGCTGTAGTTCAGGATATTCATACAGGCGATGTTTTAGCTTTGGAAGATACTGATGAGATTAAAGCCGGCACGACTGATGCGAAAGTAAAAGTGTCTCGCGCTGTGAGCCAAACCTTTGAGCCTGGTTCTATTGGCAAGGTTTTTGCAATGTCTGGCATGTTGCAAACTGGAGCGCATAAGCTTACTGATCAATTTAACGTACCTGGAAATATTAACAAGAATGGACAGCAGTATCACGATGCTGTTGAACACGGTGTAGAACATTGGACTTTGGCTGGCATTCTTGCCGAATCTTCTAACGTCGGTATGGTTATGGCAGGCGAAAAGTATCCGTTAGATAAGCGTTACGAGTATCTTGCTAAGTTTGGTCTTGGTCAGTATACCGGATTGAATTTGCAAGGTGAATCTCGCGGTTTGCTTCCAAGCGTTCAATCTTGGGATGGTCGTAAGAAAGATACTGTTTTGTTTGGCCAGGGTTATGCTGTTAACGCTTTGCAGCTTACTAACGCTATGGCAACTATTGCAAATAAAGGCGTAAAGTTGCGTCAGTCGATAGTAAAGTCCGTTATTGACGCTAACGGTCATGCAATTAGGCCACATAGGCAGGAAGCTACACGAGTTCTTGACGAAAATGTTGCTTCGCAAATGATGAACGCTTTGGAAAATTCCGCTGATCATTATCGCCGCTTCTCTGGCATTGATGGCTACAGAATTGCCGCAAAGAGTGGTACTGCAGAAGTTGCTGGTGCTGACGGAAGGCTTAGCTCAAGAATTAGTGACTGGTCTGGCATTATTCCTGCGGATAATCCTCGTTTTGTTATTACTGTTGTTTTGCGAGATCCTCAAGGCACTTACGGCGGTATGACTGCAGGTCCATTATTCAAAACAATTGGTGAATTCCTTATGCAGAAGTACGATATTCCAACTTCTGTTGAACGCACTAACCCGGTTCCTGTAAATTGGTAATGTAGGCATTTTAAGATGTTGGCATATATAAAGTAGGGTGTGTGATGAATGCAGTTGATGAATATTCAAGAGTAAGAGTTACGTTAGGTTTTGCTGCAAAAAACTACGGTTTTGAAGTAGTTCCTGCTTTTGCTACAGGTGTTACTATTACTTCTCTTGCTCACGATGTGCGTCAAGTTCGCCCTGGTTGCTTGTTTGTGCCAATAGGGCATGTTGATAAGCGTCAGCTTGAAGCAGCTCGAGATGCTGGTGCGTACGCAGCTTTAGTTCCGCCGGAGTTTCGTAATGATGCTTCATCTTTGGGTTTGCCGCTACTAGTTTCTTCTTATAATCCTGTGGCATTAGGCAAACTTGCTTGTGATATTAATGGCGACCCTTCTTCATGTATTGCAACTTTTGCTGTTGCTGGTGACGATGATGATGAAATTCATGCTAACGTAATACGTTTAGCTGATTTTTTGCATATGTTGGGCAATCCTGTAGGAATCATAAGTGATTCCGGATCTATGTCTCTTCAGCGCGAATTGTCGTTACAATATCCATTACATATTGCAGATGTTCAACATACTTTGTCGGTTTGTGCAGAAGATGGTGCTGCCGCTGTTGTTATTGCATTAAATTCTGCTACACTTTCAAAAAATGCTTTGCAGTCGGTTAATATTGATGTGCTCGGCGCTGAAGAATCTTCTGCAGAAAAAATTTCTTCTGAAGAATCTTCTGCAGAAAAAATTTCTTCCGAAAAATCGGAATTAAAGTCGGAACCAAAGTCTGAATTAAAGTCTGAATTAAAGTCTTCTGTAGAAAAAACCGCATTAGATTATATGCCGCCTTTGCGTCGATTAAGTTTTTATTCTTTGCGGCAACGTTACGGTTTTGCTAGCAGAGATCACGCGTATTGCGTTACTAGATCACCTGAATCGGATGAACTAGCGCAATTAGCTGACCAAATCGGTGGTAAGGATGTTAGAAAGCATCTTTCTTTAACTATCGCAATGGTTTTAGCTGCAGGTGTTCGTCGTGGAACTATTAAAAGCGCTTTACGAGTTTCGCGAGAATTACGCTAAATTTAATTTAGTAGTTAATTTAGAAGCGTGAATTTGTAAAGCATAAAAGTTGTAAAGAATTAAATAAATTTTGGAGGATATTATGAGTTGCGGTAAATCTTTGAACGAGAATTCTATTAAAGGTGCTGATAATACTTCCGTTAGCATCTTTTCTAAGTCTTATGGAATTCCTACTAAACAGCAGATGATGCCAATGACTCCAAGAGAAATTGCTTCTGCAGTTAATGGAGAATTGCATACAAGTGACTGCAATAATTCTTCTGCTGATTTTGAAGAGTGCATTGCAACTTCAGTTTTCACTGATTCTAGGCAAGTTCGTTTAGGTTCCATATTCGTTGCTATTGCAGGTGAGCATGTTGACGGTCATAATTTCGTTTCTGCGGCAGAAAAATCTGGTGCTGTAATTGCAATTGTTGAGCATCTAGTTAAAGGTACCAATATTGCTCAGATTGTTGTTAAAAATTGTGTTGAAGCATTGGGATTGTTAGCAAAGCATAATTTACAGCGTCGTCGTCAATTGCCTACGCCTTTTACAATTGTTGGAATTACTGGTTCTGTTGGTAAAACAACAACAAAAGATATGCTTAACGCGTTGCTTAGCACTTTTGGTGAAACTGTAGCTCCTGTTGGATCTTTTAATAATGAAATTGGCTTGCCTCTTACTGCTCTAAAAGTTGGTAGCTCAACTAGATTCTTAGTAGCAGAAATGGGTGCGAATCATGTTGGTGAAATTGCTGGCTTAACGCGTATAGCACCTCCAGATATTGCAGTAGTTCTTAAAGTTGGTGTGGCTCATTTAGGCGAATTTGGCTCAGTTGAGCGCATTGCACAAGCAAAAAGTGAGATTGTACAAGGTCTTGTGCCTAACGGCATAGCGGTTTTAAATGCTGATGATTCACACGTTAGAGCAATGGATGCGCTTGTTGATAATTCACATGCTCGTTGGTTTGGTAGAAATACTGAAGATGGATTGCTTGAAGGTGCGCGCAAAGAAGAATATCAACTTTACGCAAGTGATGTAGAATTAGATACTCTTGGAAAACCAATATTTACTCTTAACGAAGTAAATAATCTAGAAAATTCTAATAATTTAGATAATTCAAATAATTGCGTTAATAAAGTTCGAGTGCATCTTGCTATACAAGGTGAGCATAATGTTATGAATGCTCTTGCAGCAGCAAATGTTGCTCGCTACTTAGGGATGAATCTTTCTGATATTGCTGAAGGCTTAAGAAAAGTTTCTCGCATTAGCCCACATCGTATGCAATTAAGTCTTGTTTCGCATGATCATAAAAACTTTATTCTTATTGACGATTCATTTAATGCAAATCCTGATTCTGTAAAAGCTGGTATTGACGGCTTGTGCGCGTATGAGCGTAACGATAAATCTCAACCATCTAGTCTTTTCAGAATTGCTGTGCTTGGTTCAATGCTTGAACTTGGAAAAAATGAGTGTGAATTGCATTCTAGTGTAGGAGAATATGCTGCATGTGCTTCTGTGGATGCAATAATAGCTGTTGGTTCTAAAACCGACGAAAAGTTGGATAATTTAGCTTCTTGGATTTATAAAGGCGCGCGTAACGCCTGGGGTAACAAGAGTGTTGAAGTAGATGAAGCAGTGCATTGGGTTCATAGTGTTGAAGAAGCTGATGCTATTGTTTGGAAACTTGTGGCCGACCATCCGAGTAGTGTTGTGTTATTGAAAGGCTCGCATGCTTCAGGACTAAGCGTGTTAGCGGATCGATGGGCAAAAATTTAACTTAATTTAAAGTAGCTGAATTTTGCGAATATTCAGCGTGTAAAACCGTAGTTAAGAAAACGAATAGTAAACGGAGGTTAAGCGGTGATTGCGCTTATTATAGGAATTGTTGTGTCGCTCGTAGTGACGATTGTTGGCACGCCTCTGCTTATTCGCTTGGTGCATCGTTTGCACTACGGGCAGTACATTCGTCAAGACGGTCCACAATCCCATTTAGTTAAGCGCGGAACGCCAACTATGGGTGGTGTTGTAATCAATCTTGCAGTTGTTGTTGGTTGGGCTGCTTCTGCATTGTATAGATACGTATCTGTTGGACGCACTCCTTCATGGTCCGCTGTTTTAGTTCTTTTTGCAATGCTTTCTATGGGTTTGCTTGGATTCATTGACGATTTTGCGAAAGTTCGTAAAAAGCAAAATCTTGGCCTTTCTGTTCACGCTAAATTTGTTGGACAGGTTGTGTTTGCAAGTATTTACGCTTTGCTTGCGTTACTTTTACCAACTCAATCTGGACTGCCAAGCGCGCAGCCGGGAATGAGCTTTATTGAGCGTCCATTCCTTGATTTTTCAATTCTTGGCCGGGGAATTGGAATCGTCGTTTTTATTATTTGGGTTAATTTCCTTATTGCTGCTTGGTCAAATGCTGTGAACTTAACTGATGGTCTTGATGGCTTAGCTGCAGGATCTTCTATGATTGCTTTTGCAGGATACGCGTTAATTGCTTTTTGGGAAAGCTATCACGTGCGTGGTGGAGGACATTTTGGTTTCTCTTACGCAGTTTCGGATCCTCTTGATTTAACTATTATTGCAGTATGTGCTGCTGTAGCTTGCTTCGGATTCTTGTGGTTTAACTCGAATCCTGCGCAAGTATTTATGGGAGATACAGGTTCCTTAGCGTTAGGTGGCTTGTTTGCTGCTCTTTCGATTGCAACTCACACCGAATTTTTGGCAGTAATTTTGGGCGGATTATTTGTTATGGAAGCTGCAAGTGATGTTATTCAAGTCGGTTTCTTCAAAGCTACGCATAAGCGAGTGTTTAAAATGGCTCCAATTCATCACCATTTTGAATTGCTTGGTTGGACAGAAACTAAAGTTGTGGTTCGTTTTTGGATGATTGAGCTTATGTTTGTTCTTTCAGCGCTTATGATGTTCTACGCTGATTGGGCTGGTCGCTCAGGATTACTTATTTAATAGAAAATCGGAAGGCTTCAATATGAATACTCGTATGAGTTACGATGCGTCTGTTTCTTCTAAACTTTGCGCTAAAAACAACGCATTTAAATTCAATCGTGTTCTTGTAGCAGGTCTTGGAATATCTGGTCGTGGAGCTGCTGAAGTTTTACGAACTGTTGGATGCGAAGCAATAACTGTTGACGAGAATAAGCCGGAAGCTGATATTCACGATTTTTCAGCTATTGACTGGAATACTATAGATGCTGTTGTTACGTCACCAGTATTTAATCCGCGTACACAATTTTTACTTGATGCTGCCTCTCACAATATTCCAGTAATGAGCGAAGTTGAATTAGCTTGGAGGTTGCGTGTAAATTCTACTCGCACTAAGAAGCCAGCTTATTGGATTGGAATTACCGGCACAAACGGTAAGACTTCAACCACTGAAATGACTTCTGCAATGCTTACCGCTTGCGGATTAGACGCTCCAGCTGTGGGAAATATTGGAAAATCTGTTTCTCACGCATCTTTGGAAGCTGAGCATGATGCTTTATGTGTAGAATTAAGCTCATTCCAAATGCATTTTACTGATTCTTTAGTTCTTGATTGTGCTGCTATTACTAATATTACGGCCGACCATTTGGATTGGCATGGTGGCATGGATGCGTACGCTCACGACAAAGCAAAAGTATTTAATAATGTTACTAAAGCTTTAGTTTATAATGCTCAAGATGCTCGTGTTAAAGATTTAGCTAAAAATGCAAAAGTTGCAGAAGGTTGCAAGCGTATTGGTTTCACTTTAGATGAGCCTAAGCCCGGTGAAATCGGAGTTAAAGACGGTTGGATTGTTGACAATAGTGGTGTTGCAGGCGGTGTTGAAGGTGAGCCGAAACGTATTGTAGCTTTGCGTGATTTGAAACATTTATGCGAGCCGGATGGCACAGTTTATCCGCATCTTCTTGCGGACGCTCTTACTGCTTTGGCTTTAGTTCTTGGATTAATAAACAATAGCAACAATAACAGCAACAACAATATTGAAAATGTGCTAAAAGCTTTGTGCGAGTTTGCTCCTGGTGGGCATCGTATTCAAACTGTTGCGACACTTAAATCTTTAGATAATAATGCTTTGAAAAGCATAAGATTCGTTGATGATTCCAAAGCTACTAACGCTTTTGCTGCAGCTGCTTCTTTGTCAAGTTTTGCAAATAACTCTGTTGTTTGGATTGCAGGCGGATTAGCAAAAGGAAGTCATTTTGAAGATCTTATTTCTAAGCAGAAGCATGTTATAAAAGCAATTGTTGTTATTGGCGTAGATCAGCGTCCTATTGCTGAAGCTATTCATGCGTCTGATCCTAATATTCCTGTAACAATTGTTGCTCCAGACGGTTCTTACGCTAAATCGTATAATGGAATCGATGACGCGGTTTTGGATAGCATCGAGCATAATAAGCTTGTTCATGCAAACTCTTCGTTTGGCCAAGATGTTATGCGAAAAACCATAGAAGCTGCTGGCGCTTACGCAACTTATGGCGATGTTGTATTGCTGGCTCCTGCATGCGCTTCTATGGATCAATTTATTTCGTACGCCGATCGCGGTAATCGCTTTGCTCAAGAATCTCAACGATGGGTGCAGAATCATGGTGTTCAACAATAATAAGCCGGTTAAATGGTTGCGCTCATTAGTGCATAAAAAAAGCGTTGAAAAGCAGAGTCAAGATCAAGATTTATTGATTAAGCGCTATTTTGGCTGGAAAAATTTAACGAATCCTCTTTGGTGCTTGCTGGGCTTAAGAATATCAGTTGTTATATTGTCAATATTTGGCTTATTTATGGTATTTTCTAGCTCGTCAGTAACAATGATTACTTATGGCGTAGCTCCATGGGGCCAGGGCGTAAATCAAACAATTTACTGCATTTTGGGCTTAATAGGTTATATTTTTGCTTCCAGAGTGCCAATTAACTACTATCGCAAATACGTAGTAGCTATTTATGTTGTTGCGTCCGTTGCGCAGTTTTTCACATTCGTGCCGGGTTTAAGACGAGAAGTAAACGGTAACGCAGGTTGGATTGCTTTTGGACCTATAACATTGCAGCCTGCAGAAATTACTAAACTTGCGTTGTGTATTTGGCTACCAATAGCTCTTCTTGCAGCAAAACAAGCGTATGAGCGTGTGCAAATGCGAGCGTATATTCCAGCAATATCTGGTCTTGGTGTTTCGCTTCTTTTAGTTATTGCTGGTAAGGATCTTGGTACCGCTTTAATTATTATTTTGATTGCGCTTATAGCATTTTATTTAGGAGGATTTCCTACTAAATGGCTTGTTTTAAGTATTGTTGTGGCTATTTTGCTGGTTGGATTACTCGTATTAACAAGTCACAACCGTATGAGACGTATTCTTGCAACTTTGCAAGGTTGTGACGCAAAAGCTGCGAAAGGCGTGTGCTTCCAAGCAATTCATGCTCAATACGCAATGGCTTCAGGCGGATTGCTAGGCGTTGGTATTGGAAACTCTCGCGAAAAGTGGAATTATTTACCTTACGCACATAACGATTTTATTTTTGCAATTATTGGCGAAGAAATGGGATTCTTAGTTGCGGCTGCCGTAATTTTGCTATACATAATAATCGGCTGGTGCATACTTTCTTCAGCATTACAAGCGGAATCAAAATTTATTTCTATTACGCTAATGAGCATTGCAACTTGGATTGTGGGTCAAGGCCTAGTTAATATTCTCGTAGTTGTGCAAATATTGCCTGTTATGGGAGTTCCTATGCCGTTTGTGTCTGCTGGCGGTTCTTCGCTTGTTATGTGTTTAATTGCAATTGGTGTAGCTGACGGTCTTATGCGTGCCAATCCTCAGCTAAAAGTATCAAAATAATAAGGTAACAATGATGAATCCTGAAAATACGAATAAAAAAGAAGTGCATATTGTTCTTGCAGGTGGGGGAACTGCAGGACATGTTAATCCGTTGCTAGCAGTTGCAGACGCGATTAAAAACTACGATTCTAGCGCGCATATTAGCGTTATTGGAACGGCAGTAGGATTAGAAAAAAATTTAGTTCCTCAAGCAGGATACGAACTTGATACTATAGAAAAAGTACCGTTCCCTCGAAAACCAAATCTAAATGCTCTTAAATTCCCGATTCGATGGATGCGCGAAAAACGCAAAGTCGCAAATATTTTAAATAAAAGAAAAGCAGATATTGTTGTAGGCTTCGGCGGTTACGCTTCTGCACCTGTGTATTCAGAAGCGCATTCTAAGCATATTAAAATTATTATTCACGAACAAAATGCAAGAGCTGGAATGGCCAATAAGCTTGGTGCTCGCTGGGCTACAGCAATAGGCAGTGCTTACGAAAATACAGGTTTGCACGCTAAAAATGGTGTTAAAACTAAACGCGTTGGCTTACCGTTAAGACCAACAATTGCACAATTATGCAAAAAAATAGAAGAAAATCCGGAGCTTGCACGCACTGAAGGCGCTCGCAATCTAGGACTAGACCCACTTAAACCAATACTGCTTGTTACTGGCGGATCTTTAGGTGCTAAAAGCATTAATTTATCTGTTGCTAAAGCGTCGAAAGACTTACTTGAATATGTGCAAATAATTCACTTAACTGGTCGCGCAAAATCTAAAGAAGTGCGAAATATTGTTGCGGCGCAAGTTGGAGAATCTCAAATAAACGATATTAATCCTGAAAATGCTGGTAAAGGCGATTATCATATTGCGGAATATTTGGAAAGAATTGACTGGGCTTTTGCTTGTGCAGATTTAGTTATTTGCAGGTCTGGAGCTGGAACTGTTGCCGAAATTTCCGCGCTAGGATTGCCGGCAGTTTACGTGCCGCTTCCTATTGGCAACGGCGAGCAGCGTTTTAATGCGGAGCCTGTTGCGAAAGCTGGGGGAGCAATAATAGTAAACGATGCAGATTTTAATGAAGAGTGGTTGCGAAGCGAAGGTTTAGCATTATTAAAAGATGCGAAACGTTTACAAAATATGCGCGCAAACGCTTGGAAATACGGTATTCGCAACGCTGCAGACGTTATGGCAAAGCGTATTCTTGAAATCGCAAAAGAAAGCGGAAATGATGACAAGCGTAAATAGTGTAAATAGCATGAATAGCATGAATCCATTATGTGAAAATATTGATTCGGAAAATATTGACTTAAATCCTGTAAAAGCAGCATTTAGTAATTCGCAAAAACTGTCTTCTCTTGGGCGAGTTCATTTTATTGGCATAGGTGGTGCCGGTATGAGCGTGCTTGCGGAGATGCTTCACGAAGAAGGCGTAAAAGTTAGCGGATGCGATAAAGAAGAAAATGATCACACTCAACGCTTGCAAGAATTAGGTGTTGAAGTACAAATTGGTCAGAATGCTTCTCACGTTATGAACGCGGATGTGCTCGTATATTCAAGCGCAATTAAACCAAGCAATCCCGAAATTGTAGAAGCGCATAAACTCGGCGTAAAACTTGTGCACAGAAGCGATATTCTCGCTTTACTGCTTTCTTCAAAGCGAGGCGTAACTGTTGCTGGAGCGCATGGAAAAACAACAACTAGCTCACTTCTAGCTCACATATTAAACGTTTCTGGAAAGGGAGAACTTGCGGACGCAAGTTATGCAATAGGCGGATCAATTCAAGCAGCGGACGGAAGTGTAATAGACGGCGGCCACGCAGGAAATGGAAGCGTTATGGTTGCCGAAGCAGACGAATCGGACGGAAGCTTTGAAAAATACCATCCAGAAATAGCAATCGTAACAAATGCAGAAGCTGATCACTTAGATCATTACGGATCTGGCGAAAAATATCGAGAAGCTTTTGTTGAACACGTAAGTCACGCAATTAAAAACGTAATAATATGCGCAAACGATGATGGCGCTCGCCAAGTGCTTGAAGCAATGTCGGATGATTCTTTGCGCTCTACTGTGGCTTACGGCAGCGCGGATACTTGGAAGCATTCAGTAAGCGAGCGCATACAAAAGTTAGCAATGTTTGCTGCAATTGAGCATGAAAGCGAGCAAGCTTTTAGTGGTATGGAAGAATTTACGCTTGTTTTGCCAAAAAATCTTGTGAAAAATGAGGATTCTTGCGTCGTAAAAATCAGCTTGCTTATTCCAGGATTGCATAATGCTTTAAATGCTTCGGCGGCTATTATTGCTGCAGTATTGCTTGGAATGAGTCCGGAGGATGCTGCGTGTGGTGCAAAAAGTTTTAGGGGAGCTTCGCGTCGTTTTGATATTCGCGGATGCGTTAATGGCGTAACGGTTGTGGATGATTATGCGCATCACCCAACAGAAATCGAGGCGCTTTTGCGTGCTGCAAGAAGGCGTTACCCTTCCGCGTCTCTTCGTGTGCTATTCCAACCGCATTTATTCTCTCGAACGCGTGCTTTTGCGAAAGAGTTTGCGAATGCTTTGGCTTTAGCAGATGATGTGATTGTTACAGGCATTTTCCCTGCTCGAGAAAAGCAGGAAGATTTTGCGAATATTCATGCGTCTACAATTGTTGAAGCGGCTAAAAATCAGGAAATTCACGTGCCAATGGAAGCAGTGGACGATATGCGTGAAGCTGCGCTGAAGCTGGCTAATCGCGCAAAATCTGGAGATGTGCTTCTTACTGTTGGCGCAGGAAGTATTACTGCTATGACATCTGTTATGCTAGGTGCATTGTAGTCTTATTTGCTAAAGTCGGCTTAATTTAAAAGATTAAAGTTTTCGAAAGGTAACGGTATGGGTAGCGTAAAGCTAAGCGAGTCAGATGACAGTGCTGCAAATAAGCCGCATCCGCGTACCGTTTCGAGTCTTAATTTAGCTAGAGCTGTTAAATCGCGTATTACTAAATCTCGTATTAGTGAATCTCGTATAACTAAGCCTCGCACTACTAAATCTCACATAATTAAGCAGAATTCTAATAAATCTAGTGTTGCTAAAACTAGTGTTGCTAAAACTCGCGTAACTAAAAATAGCGTTGCTAAAAGTCGCGTAACTAAAACTCACTTAGCTAAGCCTCGATCAATTTTTTCTATTAAAAAATCTCAGCGCGAACAAAACAATATAATTAATCAGCGAACTGATGAAATGCGCGTTGTAAGCAATAATGAAAAGCGCAATCAAGGTACTTTTGTGGATGCTAGGCGACTTCCAAAGCTAGATTTTGTAAGGAAAACTTTAAGCCAAACATCTGGTTCTCTTGGAATTACGGCTCGTCCGCATATGGTGAATTTCCGTGAGCGTTTAAAGGAACGTAAATCTGCTTATTTGCAATTCACAGTTAAAAGACTTTTAATCGTTTTGCTTGTTGCGATTGTTGCGTCTGCTACAGCGTGGCTACTGTTTTTCTCGCCAATATTTCTTCTAAAATCTAGCGATATTACTATTTCTGGATCTAACGAGTGGGTGAGTGAGCAAAGAATTTCTTCAATTGCTTCAACTCAAGTAAATAAATCTCTATTTTTAGTATCTTCTCAAGAAGTAATTGGGCAACTAAACGATATTCCTGGCGTTACTGAAGCAAAGGTTACTAAAAACTTTCCTCACGGATTGCATATTGTTATTAGAGCGCAACGTCCTGCAGCTATGTTGAAAACAAAAGACGGAGATAGGCTTACTGCAGTAGACGCTAAAGGGCGAGTGTTAAACGCTGTAGCGCAAGCTTCTATTCAGGGTATACCTGTGATTGAAGTTGCTGATGGAGCGAAAATTTTTAATAATCGCGCTGTTCTTGAAGCTGTAAAAATCGTAAGTTCGCTGCCTGAATCAATGCGTGCGCGCGTTACTAAAGTTAGCGCAAAAACGCAAGATTCTGTGGAAACTGAGCTTGGGGATATAAAGCGAACTATTATTTGGGGAGATTCTTCACAGCTTGAGTTAAAAAAGGCGATTGTGGCTAAAATTATTGATGACCCTGGAAAAATGGGAGATAAGCAACAGCTGGATGTGTCGTCTCCAGTTAGGCCAATTCTTAAGTAAGTTAAGCAAGTAAGTTAAGCAAAACTGAAAATCGCATTGTCAAGAGTTGGTGTATAATAGTAGTTTGTGTGTGCCAACGGCGTGCCTTATGTAATAGGCGTGCTTGTTGGGATATCCCAAGTATTGAAGATAGTGCGCAGTAATGCGTGGCTTGAAATACTAGGGCCATCGGGCCGGTGGACTGTGGCTTTTACTCTTTAACCGATTCATGCGTTAAGGTGTGCTGCAGTGTGGCGGTTTTCACCTAACAGAAGTTATCAATGAATCGGAGAACTTAAGTTGCCTACGATTGAACAACTCGTCCGTAAGGGACGTCAGGCCAAGCCGAAAAAGTCAAAGACTTTGGCCTTGAAGGGTAGCCCGCTGCGTCGTGGCGTGTGCACCCGTGTGTACACCACCACTCCTAAGAAGCCAAATTCCGCGCTTCGTAAGGTTGCTCGTGTGCGCCTCAGCTCGGGTATTGAAGTAACCGCCTATATTCCAGGCGAAGGTCATAACTTGCAGGAGCACTCCATTGTGCTCGTGCGTGGTGGCCGTGTGAAGGATCTCCCAGGTGTTCGTTATCACATCGTGCGTGGTGCGCTCGATACCCAGGGTGTCAAGGACCGCAAGCAGGGTCGTTCCCTGTATGGAGCAAAGAAGGCGAAGTAAAACATGTCACGTAAAGGACCTGCAAAAAAGCATCAGCTGCTTCCTGATCCAATCTACGGCTCGACCGTCGTGGCTCAGTTGATTAATAAAATTCTTCTCGATGGTAAGAAGTCCATCGCAGAAAACATCGTCTACACCGCTCTTGAGCAGGTGAAGGCAAAGACCGAGCAGGAGCCAGTTTCTGTTTTGAAGCGCGCTCTTGATAACATTCGTCCAAGCCTTGAGGTTCGTTCCCGCCGCGTCGGTGGTGCAACCTACCAGGTGCCAGTCGAAGTTAAGCCTGCTCGTGCAAACACTCTTTCCCTCCGCTGGCTTACTGACTTCTCCCGCGTTCGTCGTGAGAAGACAATGGCTGAGCGTTTGGCCAACGAAATTCTCGATGCCTCCAATGGCTTGGGTGCTTCTGTGAAGCGCCGCGAGGATACCCACAAGATGGCAGAAGCAAACAAGGCTTTTGCTCACTATCGCTGGTAATCCACAAGATAATCGGTATCTTAAAGAGCTAAGGATAAGAATATGGCACAAGATGTGCTTAACGACCTGAATATGGTTCGTAATATCGGCATCATGGCACACATCGATGCTGGTAAGACTACTACCACCGAACGTATTCTTTACTACACTGGTAAGAATTACAAGATCGGTGAAACCCATGATGGTGCTTCTACCATGGACTTCATGGCTCAGGAGCAGGAACGCGGTATTACTATTCAGTCTGCTGCAACCACCTGCTTCTGGAAGCGTCAAACTCATGACGTTGATGACCGTTACCAGATCAACATCATCGATACCCCAGGCCACGTGGACTTCACCGCTGAGGTGGAGCGTTCCCTTCGTGTTCTCGATGGTGCTGTTGCAGTCTTCGACGGCAAGGAAGGCGTGGAACCTCAGTCTGAAACCGTGTGGCGTCAGGCAGATAAGTATAGCGTTCCACGTATTTGCTTCATTAACAAGATGGATAAGCTTGGCGCTGATTTCTACTACTCCGTCAAGACCATCAAAGAGAAGCTCGGCGCAACCCCACTCGTTATTCAGCTTCCAATCGGTGCTGAAAACGACTTCACTGGTGTTGTTGACTTGATTCGTATGAAGGCTTACGTCTGGAATGACGTTAAGGACGATATGGGTGCTCACTATGACACCGTCGACATTCCTGCAGATTTGCAAGAACGTGCAGAAGAGTATCGTGCCGAGCTTATGGATCAGGTTGCTGAAGCCGATGACGAATTGGTTGAGAAGTATCTCGAATCCGGCGAACTTACTGAAGAAGAAATGCGCGCTGGTATTCGTAAGCTTACAATCGAACGTAAGGCCTTCCCAGTAACTTGCGGTTCTGCATTCAAGGATAAGGGTGTTCAGCCAATGCTGGATGCTGTTGTTGACTTCCTTCCAAGCCCAGAGGATGTTCCATCCATTAAGGGCTTCAAGCCAGGCGACGAATCCGTTGAAATCGACCGTAAGCCAGTGAACACCGATCCATTCGCAGCTTTGGTCTTCAAGATTTCCACCCATCCGTTCTACGGCAAGCTCGTGTTCGTGCGCGTTTACTCTGGCGAAGTTAAGCCAGGCGATTCCGTGTACGATTCCACGAAGTCCAAGAAGGAACGCGTTGGTAAGATCTTCCAGATGCACGCTGATAAGGAAAATCCTGTAGATTCCGCAGAAGCCGGCAACATCTACACCTTCGTTGGTTTGAAGAACGTCAGCACTGGTGATACCTTGTGCGATGAAAAGAACCCAATCTCCTTGGAATCCATGACCTTCCCAGATCCTGTTATCGAGGTGGCTGTGGAGCCAAAGACGAAGGCTGATCAGGAAAAGATGAGCTTGGCTTTGGCTAAGCTTTCTGACGAGGATCCTACATTCCAGGTTAAGACTGATGAAGAATCCGGTCAGACTTTGATTTCCGGTATGGGCGAGCTTCAGCTTGATATTATCGTTGATCGTATGCGCCGTGAGTTCAAGGTAGAAGCGAATGTTGGTAAGCCACAGGTTGCTTACCGCGAAACCATTCGTAAGGCTGTTATGAACCAGGAATACACTCACAAGAAGCAGACCGGTGGTTCTGGTCAGTTCGCAAAGGTTTTGATGAACTTCGAGCCTCTCGATACCGAATCTGGCGAAACCTACCAGTTCTTCAACGAAGTTACCGGTGGCCACATCACCAAGGAATTCATTCCTTCCATCGACGCAGGTGTGCAGGAAGCTATGGAATCCGGAGTGTTGGCTGGCTTCCCAGTTGTGGGCGTAAAGGCAACCGTCACCGACGGTCAGACTCACGATGTCGATTCTTCGGAAATGGCCTTCAAGATTGCAGGTTCCATGTGCTTCAAGGAAGCTGCTCCAAAGGCTAATCCGGTAATTCTCGAACCAATTATGGCAGTCGAAGTCCGTACTCCAGAAGAGTACATGGGCGATGTCATGGGCGATTTGAACTCTCGCCGCGGTAACATTCAGTCTATGACTGATGCAACCGGCGTAAAGGTCATCGACGCCAAGGTGCCGCTGAGCGAAATGTTCGGCTACATTGGCGATCTTCGTTCCAAGACTCAGGGCCGCGCAATGTTCACCATGCAGATGGACTCTTACGCAGAGGTCCCGAAGGCCGTTTCGGACGAGATTATTAAGGCTCAGCGCGGCGAATAAAGCGCACGCTACTTCGGTGTTTTCTGTCCCCGGTCAACGCTAGAATTTCCTACGTTGACTGGGTTCTGGCACCGAAGTGGCACCTAACCCAGAAACCCAGTAATATGTAGCGAAAGACCTCTCACAAATGTGCGAGGCAAACTACGAGACGTCCAGGAGGACAAACACATGGCAAAGGAAAAGTACGAGCGTACTAAGCCGCATGTTAACATTGGTACCATTGGCCACGTCGATCACGGTAAGACTACCTTGACCGCGGCTATTTCTAAGGTGCTGCACAGCGAATATCCTGATCTGAACCCTCAGTATGACTTCGATCAGATTGATGCCGCTCCAGAAGAGAAGGAACGCGGTATTACCATCAACATCGCACACATCGAGTATCAGACCGCTGAGCGTCACTACGCTCACGTGGACGCTCCAGGCCACGCTGATTACGTTAAGAACATGATCACCGGTGCTGCTCAGATGGATGGCGCAATCCTCGTGGTTGCTGCTACCGATGGTCCTATGGCTCAGACCCGTGAGCACGTTTTGCTCGCAAAGCAGGTCGGTGTCCCGAAGATCCTCGTCGCTTTGAACAAGTGCGATATGGTTGATGACCCAGAGCTTATTGACCTCGTTGAAGAAGAGGTTCGTGACCTCCTCGAAGAAAACGGCTTCGATCGCGACTGCCCAGTCATCCGCACCTCTGCTTACGGTGCTTTGCACGATGACGCTCCAGATCACGACAAGTGGGTAGAGACCGTCAAGGAACTCATGAAGGCTGTTGACGAGTACATCCCAACCCCAGTTCACGATCTTGACAAGCCATTCTTGATGCCAATCGAAGATGTGTTCACCATCTCCGGTCGTGGTACCGTTGTTACCGGTCGTGTTGAGCGTGGTAAGCTCCCAATCAACACCCCAGTTGAGATCGTTGGCTTGCGTGACACCCAGACCACCACCGTTACCTCCATCGAGACCTTCCACAAGCAGATGGATGAGGCAGAAGCTGGCGATAACACTGGTCTTCTTCTCCGTGGTATCAACCGTACCGACGTTGAGCGTGGTCAGGTTGTGGCTGCTCCAGGTTCTGTGACCCCACACACCAAGTTCGAAGGCGAAGTTTACGTCTTGACCAAGGACGAAGGCGGCCGTCACTCGCCGTTCTTCTCCAACTACCGCCCACAGTTCTACTTCCGCACCACCGACGTCACCGGCGTTATCACCTTGCCAGACGGCGTTGAGATGGTTCAGCCAGGCGATCACGCAACATTCACTGTTGAGTTGATCCAGGCCATCGCAATGGAAGAGGGCTTGACCTTCGCAGTTCGTGAAGGTGGCCGTACCGTTGGTTCCGGTCGTGTGACCAAGATTCTTGCCTAGTATTTTCTTAACTGAAAGTATTAGCTAAGGCTTAACAAAGACCCCGCGAGGAAACTCGTGGGGTCTTTTGTTGTATTCTTACTCGCTCCAAACTTGCGCAACTTTTCTCATGTTTGGAGCGAATTGGCGTGGTTAGCGCTCCAAACGTGGGTAATTTGTCTCGTGTTTGGAGCGAAGAGCGCATAATAAAACCCTGCCGAATGAATTCAGCAGGGTTAGTTAGTTATTTAGTTAGATATTCAGTAATCAATTTAGTCTCTATTATTTCCAAGCAATTCTAGCAAGTAAATAAACATATTAATGAAGTCCAAATAAAGCTGGAAAGCGCAGAAAATAGAAAGCTTCTTTATCATTTCCGGCTGATTTGCGTACTGATCAAGAAGCGAGCGAGTTGCTTGCGCATCATAAGCAGTAAGACCAGCAAAAATTAAGATTCCAATAGCAGCAACAATTCGCAACACTCCTGCGGCAGGAGCAACGAACATCAAAATAACTTGCGTAATAACTAATACAACAAGCGCAACCATAAGAATCGGACCTGCTTTAAGCAAATCCTTTTTTGTAGTAAGCGCAAGCATAGTCAAGCAAAGGAAGAATCCTGCAGTTAACGCAAATACGAGCGCAATCGAACCTAAACTAAACGTCATAAAAATAGTGCTGAGCGTAAAACCAGTCAGCGCCGAATAAACGTAAAACAGAACGCGCGCAGTAGTAGTGCTCATCTTCATAATGCGAGTGCCCATAAAAATAGATATGACAACTTGCGCGCCGATTAGCAAAAGCCAGCCCCAGCCGCGAGTTGCAAGCATAAAGTTCAAGAATAAATTACCAGTTTGCGTAATCATTGCCACGAGAGTAGTAACAATAAGACCCAGCGTCATTTCGCCATAAGTGCGGCCTACAGAAACTCTTTTTGCTTCTTCAAAAGCATACGTGGCATTAGTGTCGATTACTTCGGGAGCGCTGTTCCCGTAATAATCTTGAGTAAAGTTTGTCATAATTTCTCCTTAACAGCCATGAAATAAAACGCTGTCAAGACAACGTTCTCATAACATTCTAAATGACGCATCTTAAAAAATGCTAAAAAATGTAACGCAATTTAGTACGTTTGCACAAATAGACTATAGGTTCTTTTACAGTTTAGCAGTTTCTAGAGTATTATAGAAAAACGTGATACTTGATCGTCATAATCGCGTAAACGCAGCAGAGCTGTACGCTCGCCTTCATAGCAACGAAGCAATTAGTGAGCAGGGCGTTGAAAATAATACTAATACAAATACGCACGAGCAGCGTGAACACGAGCACGAGCACGCTTTGCATAATTGCCCAAACTGCGGCAAATCCAACTCCCCAATGCTGCCGGAAGATCAAATCGACGAATTCGTAAACATGATGCAAGTGTATGAAGGCGCAATGTACGAAATCAGCACAAAGCTCGAGATTCTCGACAGCGAGTTCCAAGTGCGCTTCTCACACGATCCAATTCACCACATGGAGCGCCGCCTTAAATCAGTTCACTCGATTTTTGAAAAGTTGCAGCGCAGACATCTCGACATTTCTACGCGCTCAATACGCGATAATCTTTTCGACGTCGCCGGCATTCGCGTCATATGCAATTATTGCGACGACGTGTATTCCGTAGCGCAGTACCTTTCTAAGCAAACCGACATTCAGGTGTTGCAAGTAAAGGATTATATTAAAAATCCTAAGCCAAATGGTTACCGCAGTTTGCACGTGATTTACGCAGTGCCTGTGTTCTTGTCGTCGGGCGCGCATTACACGCCGGTTGAGGTGCAATTCCGCACAATTGCAATGGATTATTGGGCTAGCTTGGAGCACGCTTTGCGCTATAAAGCCGGTTTGCCGGATGCTAAGTTGGCTGAGCATTCGCAGACTTTGCTTGATTGCGCGCGCAGTTTGCAAAATATTGAGGCGCAGATGCAGGGAATTCACCGCGATATTAACGGCGCTCCTCGAGCTGAAGAAGCCCCAAATAGCAAAGCGTGAGAATCGTTGCAGCGGTCTCGGGATTATAGTATTTAAGATAAATATTCATTGAAAGCGTGCCGTGTTGAAGGAGCGTGACGTGGCGGAAAATAAGCAGAATCACGTACCGAAAGTGATTTCAATCGTAGGCCCTACAGCTTCCGGCAAAACGAGTCTTGGCATTACGCTGGCGAAAAAACTAGCTGAACGCGGCGTGCGCGCGGAAATCATCAACGCAGACGCGTACCAAATGTACCGGCATATGGATATTGGTACTGCGAAGGCGAGCGCTCAGGAGCAAGCGGAAGTGCCGCATCATTTGCTCGATATTATCGATCCGGAAGAAACAATGACTGTCGCGCGCTTTCAAGATCTTGCGCGAAAGTGCATTCGTGAGCTGCAATCGCGCGGTGTGAGGCCGATTTTAGTTGGCGGTTCGGGATTGTACGCGCGCGCTGCCGTGGATGATATTACATTCCCAGGCACGGATGAGTCTGTTCGCGCGGCTTTGGAGGAGCGCGAGCGCAAGGAGGGTGCAGGCGCGCTTTTTGCGGAGTTGCAGAGGAAGGATCCGGTTGCGGCGGCTCATATGGATGCGCGCAATCCTCGCCGCACAATTCGCGCGCTTGAAGTGATTGAGCTTACCGGAAAGCCTTATTCCGCCACGCTTCCGCGCTATAAGTATGTGATTGATTGCGTGCAAATTGGTTTGGATTTGCATCGTGAGGATTTGGATAAGCGCGTGAATTTGCGTACGCAGTTGATGCGTGAGCAGGGTTTTGTGGACGAAGTGCGCGCAATTCGCGAGCGTTTGGGTGTTACGGCGGCTCGTGCGCTCGGCTACCAGCAGATTATGGATTATTTGGATGGCGTGTGGAGCGAGGACGAGGCTTTTGAGGATATTGCGCAAAAAACGCGGCGACTTGCGCGCAAGCAGATGGGCTGGTTTGGGCGAGATGCGCGCATTCACTGGCTTGATGCGTTGCGGCCTGATGTTGCGGATGCTGCGCTCGCGCTAGTTGACGCAGCGGATGCGGGGGAGTTTGATGGCGACAGCTCCGACGCAACTGAGCACGCAACTCAGCATCATCTTGGATCTGTGTAGAAAATAGCGACAGTTGCTTTACAGCGTTGTAAAGAAAATGTCGGAATCTCAGTAAAAATTTACTAAATCTCAAGAAATATGAGAATATAAGAGTATGCCTCAAGACTCTTCTGTGGTTGTGTTTATAGCGTTCGGCGTGCTTGCGCTATGCGTTGTGATTGCGCTTCTTGTGCTTTCGCTGGATTGGTTTTCGCCGGTTTGGCGCTTTTTGTTGCGCGCGTTTAATAGGATTTTCGGCTCTCGTTATGCCTCTCGTTACAGTTCGCAAAATGACGAAAATAACGAAAAGGATGACGCAAATTACGACGTAAGTGACGACGTAAGCGACGACGCTTCACAAGTTTTGGCCATGCTTAACATGCCAACCGTTGTAATCGACTGCGAAAATGACGTAATTCGCGCAAGTTCTGAGGCCTATTTGCTGGGCATTGTTAGTGACGATTCTCTGTGCCAGCCTCGCGTAATTAAAGCGGTTAATTCCGTGCGCGCTTACGGCGGATTCGAGCGTTTTTCCTTGGTTACTTCTACGCCTGAGCGTTACGCGGTGGCGGAGGAATCTCAAGAATCAACTACTGTTTCTAGACCAAATTGGCTTACTGTTACGGTTGGCAGCGTTGGTCGCGGAATGGTTGTGGTGATTATTGAGGATACGAGCGCCGCGCGCCGTTTTGCGCAAACTCGCGACGACTTTATTTCCAATGTTTCGGATCAGCTAATAAGCTCAACTCGCAGCTTGACGCAACTTACGAAGATTTTACAAGATAATCAAGTATCTGCAGAAAAAATTAAGGAAATCGCGCAAATCGCAAATAAATCTTCTAAAAAACTTGAGCATATGCTTGAAGATTTACTTTGGCTTGTTCGCGCGCAAAATCCAATAGACATTTCGTCTGCGAAAGTGCTTTCTATTGCGAATTTGCTTGATTTCGTCCAAAAGCAAGTTTCTTCATTTGCTGAAGATTCTTGCGTGCGTATTATTTTTAAGGCGGATCCGTCCTTGCGTGTGCGCGGAGAAGCTGAGCAGATTCAAGCTGCAATTCGCAAGTTGGTTGAAAATGCGATTACGTATTCGCCGCAAAATTCTACAGTTTCAGTATCTGCCGCGCTTTCTGCGGACGGCCAGTACGCTGTAATTCGCGTGGTTGATCGCGGCGTTGGTATTGATATAAAAGATCAGTCGCGAATTTTCGAGCGATTTTATCGTGCGAATAATCAGAATGCTAAAAGTCAGGATGGTGTCGGCTTGGGTCTTGCGATTGCTAAACATGTGGCGCTTACACATCGCGGAAATATAACACTTTGGAGTAGGCCGGGGCAGGGCACGACGGTAAGTTTTGCGCTGCCTAGTCTGCCTTCTGACTAACTTTCCTTCTGACTAACTTTCCTAATTTACTTACCTAATCGGCGATAATCCCAGCGATCAAAATGCTCCCAAATTAAAAGCAGAACGCCAATAGTCGCACCGCTTGCGCAAATTAGCGCAGGAAACCACGTAGTAATATGCAAAAACGCAATAATAATCGTAATTACTGTTGCAACAAGCCACGCAACTGTACCTATAGCAAAAATCTTTCGCAAATCAACGCGAAGTGGCTTCGGCGCAGGCTTACGCGCATCTGGATTAACTATAGGTGCAAACTTCATATTTCTAACCATACAACTGACTGAAGTCTAAACATAAAACTGACTGAAGTCTAAACATAAAACTGACTGAAGTCTAAACACAAAACTGCCAATTAAAAGATGTCTGCGTTTCCAACATCCGCGCCACGTTGTACCCTTAATAAAGTAATTCGGCAAACGTAACGATGTTGCTTGTTGCCGTGGTACGTAATTCGAAATCGTTAGAAAGTGATTCGTATGAGACATGCTGCACATGGTGCTACAAAATCAAAGGGGCGTAATGATTCGCCGCTTTCGTTGTTTGTAGCGAAACGTGGTGCACATGGCGCACATGGCGCGCATGGTGTTCGTGCGGTTTCGCAAAGTAATGCACAAATTAACGCACAAAATTCTTTAGCTGGCGAGCGTTTAGCTGCAATTTCTGCAAGCAATGGTGCTGTTGTAGAGATTTCGGAAGCAGTTTCACAGCGTTTGCAAGAGCTTGTTCCGCAAACTAGGCGTGAACTTCGCTTGTCGAGGCTTGCTAATGATCGTCGTCGTCGCTTGATTTTCTCCGCTTCGTTGGTTGCAATGGTTGGTGCTGTTGCTACAACAATGTCGCTTACTAAAGTTAATAGCTTGGATTCGCGTGCTGCTGAAGTTGCGAATGCCATGTCTACTGTGGATGATTCCAACGTTGAGGTGTCTCGTTCTACTCAGCGTGAGCCGCTTAACTCTATGGCTGTAATTGACAATGCTGTGAGCGAGTTGGAAAACGATGCTAATGCTGGTTCGGCGAAAGCTAATACGTATGGCGATGCTGTTAATCAGCCTGGCACTGCTTCTACAACGTCTTCGCAGTCAGATTCGTGGAATCTTGGCGCTGGCTCAAGCTTTAATATTGCGGAAATGTCGCGTTCTGCTGCGGATAATCCTCAAGTTGCATTGTTAATGGATAAAGACGCTGACTTGTTGCCTAAGAACTTTAATCCAAATCATGGAACTGGCGATATTGGCAATGCTTACGAGTTTAGCCAGTGCACTTGGTGGGTGTATTTGCGCCGTCATCAGCTTGGTTTGCCAGTTGGTTCGCATTTTGGTAATGGTGGCATGTGGGCTGATTCCGCTCGTAGTCTTGGTTATTGGGTTGATCGTACTGCACGTCACGTTGGCGATATTATGGTTTTCCATCCTGGACAGGCTGGTTCTAGCCCGGTTTATGGTCATGTGGCAATTGTTGAGAAGATTAATCCAGATGGCTCAATTGAGACTTCTGAGTCTGGTGCCGCTTTCCACGGTAGCACTTTCTCTCGTAGGTTTGAAGCTAATCAGCTTTCTAGCTATCAGTTTATTCACTACTGATATTGTTGTGAATATACGAATATAGTTGCGTATATTGTAGTTGCGTATATTGTGGAACATTTGCGGGAAAGTACACGGAGTTTTCCCCAAAATCCGCAAATCTGCAAAACTACCAGCAATCAATCTAAAATTACGCTACAATAGTAAATACGTTTGCGCACGAGTGACGCTGCTGCCACGAGTGCCTGTATGAGGAGGTTGGCGATGATTCCCGAAAAGGCTGTGCTGGTTGGAGTTGATGGCTCTCACGCGAGCTATAAGGCAGTTTGGTGGGCAGCGAATTACGCAAAACATGCCGGTTTGCAATTGCAAATCGTTTGCGCGTATTCTTTGCCGAGCTATGCGGCGGTTTCGTTTGATGCCACGTATACTGCGATTGGCGACGATAACGCGGCTCATCACGATGCGCAAGAAATTCTTTCAAAAGCTAAGGCTGTAGCACTTGAGCAGGGTGTTGACGCAACTACTTTGATTGTTACGGGCGATCCTTCGTCGGTTTTCGTTGAGCTTTCGCGCAATTATCAGCTTATTGTGATTGGCAACCGCGGTAAGGGCGGCTTGGCTGAGCGTTTGCTCGGAACGACTAGCTCTTCGCTTCCTGCCTACGCGTACTGCCCGATTGTGGTTGTGCCTTACACGGACGACGACGGTCAGCGAATTCACTTGAATAATACGATTTCTCGCGTTGCTGTTGGTTCGGATGAATCTAAATGGGGTCTTAAGGCGTTGGAAATTGCCGCTAATTTGGCGGATAGTTGGAATGCTGAGCTGGATGTTATTTCCGCGGTGCCGAGCGTGCAAGGTGCTGAGGGAGACACTGCAGTTATGGGATCTTATATGGAAGATCTTGAGGAGCGCGTGAAGCCGATTTTGAAGAATTTGCCGAATTTGCAAATTCACCGCACTGTTGTGCCTGGCTCTGCTGTAGATGCGTTGACTCAGGCTAGCTTGAATCACGATCTTGTTGTGGTTGGTTCGCGCGGCCGCGGCGGTTTTACGGGTTTGTTGCTTGGTTCGATTAGCCAGGGTTTGTTGCAACATTCTTCGAGGCCAGTGTATGTAGTTCCGCGAAAATATGTGGAATATAGCGCGGCTCAGGTTGCGGAGGCTCAAAAGCGCGTTGCGGAGGCATCTATTGATGATATTTCCGGCGTGCATGAGGTTGATGTGCCGAAGGCTGGTGCGGAAGCAGCTAAGGAGATTGAGCAGACGATTGATCCGCTTCATTAGAGTTTGCTAGCGTTTGCTACAAAAAACGCCACTGTTTACCTGTTGCGTTAGCGATGGTAGAGCAGTGGCGTTTTTGCGTTTGTGGAGTCGCGGGGAATTGAACCCCGGTCCGGTGACCGTACCCTCGGTCTTCTACGTGCGTAGTCTGCTGGCCGTGCGGCAGTTTTTCTGCCCCCATGTTATCGCAGACAATTCATGGCGAGCATATCTACAGAAAAAGTCCCTGAATTGCCCTGCAACCCGGCAATTCAAGCAAGTCTTCTAATGACGTTCAGCACCACCCCGAAGACGTGAGTGGGTGAACGGAGCAGCTGCTCACTGGTTAATCCTGGCGCGAAGCTCAGGCAGCGAGAGCGAACTCAGTGCGATTAGATTTAGCACTTATTCTTTTGCGAAAGGACGTTTACGAGTGGACTTTCGCATTCTCGGCACGCTTCCCCGCGGCGAACAGATCGCCGTCGAAACCGATCGACCCCTTTTGATTTTTCAAACAATCGTTGCTTTAAAGCACATTTGTTGCGCTAAAGCACACGTTTTTACATTGTATCATATTTTTTTACACGAGATTTTCCCGGAGTTTGTTGTCGTTTTGACGTTATGTGGAAACATTTGCCGGAGAATTTCCGGCGTTTGTTGTCGCCTTTTTCATAAAATTCTATTGTTAATTATGGGGGGGGGTATAGGCGCGGGTGTATTATATATGAGGTGCTTGAATGTGGCTGTTTCGCGTGTTGCGTGCGAACTTTGTATGTCAATTTTTGTGCATGATTCATATCTGTGCACACTTATGCAATAAGTTGGTGGTATTACATAAGGCTGGTTGACATTTGTTTATTTTAAGTACCTATACTATACTTGTGTACAGTATGCAGAGTTGAGCGGTGGCATATTTATGCGTAGTATGCGCTGCTTTGAGATGGATGGATTAAGGAGAATTGATGGTAGATCGTAACGATTTGCATGAAGACATGCCAAAGAAAACACTTCGCAAAGCTCATTCCGTTAAGCGTTCTCGTGCTTTACGAACTGGTGTTGCAGGTGTGGCAGTTGCTTCGACTTTAGCTATGATGCTGCCGTCGGTTGTTGCTTCCGCGCTACAGCCTACCCAAAAAGATATTATCGACGCGTCTAGCGTTACGCGAAAAATGGGCAAGGGTAAGCCTGATCAAGACGAATTAAACATGCAGCGTTGGAGCGCTGGAGTGATTAATAAGAGCGTGCAAACGCAGAAGTTTGTGGAGCTTGCTCGTCGCGATGCTAAATTGCAAAAGTTGCGTGAAGCTAATACGCAAAGTGATAATAATGCCGAGATTTCTCGCAAATCTCAAGCAAATAATCAATCTCAAGAATCTCAGAAATCTTCTAATAATAGCGAAAATAATAAGGTTGATGAATCTAAGCAATCTTACGATGGGCATGGTTTTGGGGAAAATCTTGGATCGGCTCCGAGCACCTTTGTGCCTGATTATTATGAGAGATTAGCGGGTAAGAATTCGGCTGATAGTGCAGTTAAGAATTCGGCTGATGATTCTGCTAAAAATTCGGATGATACTGCCGTTAAGAATTCGGATGATGATTCTTCTTCGATTAAGAAAAGTTCAGTAGAGTCTACAGTTTCTGCAAATTCGGCTGGTGCTGCAGTAAGTGCGCCTGAGCCAGTGCAGCAAGCGCAGCCAGCAGTAAAGCCAGAGTCGAAGCCGGCTGTGCAGCCAGTTGCAAAGGAATCAGCGCCGACTGCAAAGACGGCAGATGTAACGCCGACTGCAAAGCCAGAATCGACGACGACACCACAGCCAGCAAACGTAAAGCCAGCTGCAAAGCCAGATGATACTCCTGCAGTGAAACAACCTGCACAACCTGCAGACGCAAAGCCAGCCGCTAAGCCAGAAGAAGCAAAGCAACCAACAAATGCTGGTGGCGTTAAGCCTGCTGAGGTTAAGCCAGCTGAAAATAAGCAGCCTGTAGCCTCGCATCCTGAAAATGTTGAAAGCTCGAAGCCTGCAACTGAGCAGAATACAAATGCACAACCTTCAAGCACTCACGCAGAAAATACGAATACAGCAGGTGATGCAAATGCGCCAAGGAGGCGTGTTCGTAGGTCTGATGATGGCAGTGATAGTGCTTCCAATGGGAGTAGTGTACCTTCTGCAAATATTGCGCCTGCGGCTCCTGCAAACAATACAGCTGCACCGTCTGCTTCTACGCCTTCAACAGGTACAGGAGCTAACGCTGGTGCTGGAACTGTAGCGAACCCAAGTTCAGAAACACCAAGTGCGCAAAACAATGCACAGGTGCAGGGTACGCAAGGGCAAAGTGCAGGCAGTGCTGCACAAGGGCAAAGTGCAGAAAATCCAACTGCACAAGGCACTGCACAAGGTTCGCATGATAATGCGCAAGGTGCAGGTGTAGGTACAGGTTCCACAGGTGAAGATAAAAGCGCTACGCCTTCAGCTCCTGGCTCAGCACCTGCTTCAGAGCCTGGGTCTGCTTCTACGCAGAACAATAATCCAACGTCTTCACCTACTTCTACACCGACCGCTGGCACACCGAACACTGGCACATCGAACACTGGCTCAGCAACTAATAACACAGCAACTGATCCAAATAGCCAGGTAATTAAGCCGAATGAGCAGCATCCAACGGCTGGTGACCAAAACACTGCCAACGAACAGGTACAAACCGACAAAAAGCCAAGAGCTACGTACAATTTGAAAATTCGCTACACGATTGGTGGCGCTGCGAATAAGCAGCTTGTACAGCCGTACGAGCTTACGATTGACGAAGACTTCTTAAATAATCTCGGCAAAAACGACAAGTACGAATACATTGAGCTTCCAAAGTCTGCTGGATACCGCCCGTCCGTATATCATTCTGGGGATTACCAGTACTACGTTAAAAAAGGTGAAGGAGATAACAGCAAGTTTGTTATTGACGATGGCACGGATGCGGATGCTGTTCGCTACTTGCGTTTGAACAAAAAGCTGATTACTGATTACGCTGTAAAGAAAAGGCAGGCTGTTGAAAGCAACAACAGTGCGCAAACTCCGCAGAATCCATCGTCTTCGCAGTCAGGTTCAGACGACGGCATTCAGTACTACGGCGAGTTGAACATCAACTACGCTCCTAAAACAGCTAAGTACTATGTGCGTCACTTGGTGCAAAGTCTTAAAAATAAAGATGAGTTTGAAGAAGCGCCTAATATTGGCAAGCCTATTGTTGTAGAACATAAAATTAAAGACAAGAATGGCAAAGTTACAACAACTTCAGAAGTTATTCACGTTACGGAGATTACTGGCACAGTTGGCTCGGATGTAACAGCTATTTCAACGTATATTCCAGGCTATGAACCTGAGCATAATCTTATTAGCTCGCCGCTTTCGGATTCGGAAGACGAAAAAGACAAGCTAGTTTTGAACCTTCGCTACTACCGTAAGGCTTACGACGTTACTTACGATTCTGCTGGCGGCACGGATGTTACTGCTCAAAAAGTGTATTATGACCAGGAAGTGCCTTCAGTTACAGAACCTACGTATCGTGGTCATCGCTTCCTTGGGTGGCAGGTAGTAAAACTGGGAGATAGTAGTTCTAGTGGTCCACTAATTAAAGGAAATCGTACTAACTACAAGATGCCGGATCACAATGTGCAATTCCGTGCAGCTTGGGAAGCCAACGCTGCCACTAGCTACCGCGTGAACGTGTGGGTGCAGAAGGCAGATTTAGTTGACAAAGAGCATCCGGATTCGCTTGCGAACTACGACTTTGTTGGTCTTGTTGAGCGCAAGAACGTGAAGACAGACAGTGACGTTGTGCTTGATAAGATGAATGATGCCGGCGTTGCTAATGATACTAGTAAGCTTAATGGCAAAAGCGTAGATGATTATGTAGAAAGCCCAGAGCTTGGCTTAACTAGAGAAGAGCTGCAGGGCAAAAATGCTGATCACTCAGACGGCTTAATTGCAAAGTTCAACTGGATGAACGATACGCATGTAACAAACTTAGACGGGTACAATACTGACGATCCTGACGATCCGAACAATTATACTGTAAATGCTAAGGGCGAAAGAGTTTATAAAGATAAATTCACGCGCTACTTCCATGTGAATAAGGATCTTACTAAAAAGCTTAACCTTGAGCAACATGATTTTGTGCCGGGTCGCCCAGATTTAGGCAAACGTATTAAATCGCAGCTTTGCGCGGACGACTTAAACAACACTCTTAACTTAGTTTACGATCGCAATACTTACGAGCTTATTTTTGCTGCTCCTAAGAACAGTAATAATGGTATGCGCGGCAATAATGCCGTTATACATAAAAAGAACAGCAAAGGTGAGACGATTAGCTACTGCTACGCTGGCGGCGGTGATTGTTCGAGCAAGTTAGACAACGAATCTACTTACACGTATGGTAATAGTTTTAATAAAGTAACTAGCAAAGTTGATCATGATGGTTACCGTGTAAAGGTTCGTTACGGGCAGAGTCTTACTGATGTTTGGCCTAATTCAGATGAAGTAGACTTTATGGATAATGGTAACATTTCTTCATTAGGTTTTTTGATTGGTGGAAATGTTAATGGAGATACTTATGGTACATATCGTGATACTCCTCCATTTCGTTTAACGAAAGAAGAATTTGTTGATCCAAAATTCCATTGGATGTATAAAGATGGCAAGGCTCCGCAGATTAGTGACAAACCTTCAGATGCTAGTGCGCAAAAGTATACTGTAAAAGATAATCAGCGCCTACTTATTCTTGATTCCTATGATAAAGGTGATGTTGGTGTTGTACAGGTAATCGTCAAAAAACAGAGTATTGCATCTGCAAAAAATGGCGATACTGGCAAAAATATTAAGTATAAGCTTTCTACTGACTCCTATAGTAAGGATGACACGCTTAGTAGTGATTATACCTTTACTCCGCCTTCTATTGCAGGATTTGAGTCAAAAATAACTAATATTACAAGTAAAAACATTAGTCGTAAAGATGGTGTTAAGGCTGATGAAAATCTCGATTTTGATGACTTCTATGGCAAAGTACATGAGCTTTATGAAGAAGTAACAGGTGAAGACGCTCCAGACGATGCTCCAGAAGAAGGAAATGATGATGATTGCAAACTTCCTGATTATCATGAAGGCGAAGACGACGAAGATGGAGGAGTTGCTCTTAAAAAGTTAAATGCGAAGATTGCTGAAAAACTTAAAACTGATCCAGCATATAAGAAATATTACGAGTTTAAAAAGAAGTATCATCTTGAGTTCCGTAAATACGTTGCTGGCTTTGAAAAAAAGCTTAATTTTGGTGATAAGAGTGGTTGTAGAGAATTTGAAAGTGATAAAATAGCAACTCTCGAGTATAGCCGCAAGAAGTACGACGTGCAGTTTTATAATGCGGACGGCAATGCTATAACAAAAGATAATGTCGCTGCTACAGATAACCTGCCGTTCGAGTATAGCTTGACTAAGCGCGGCAATGCTAAATTGACGGGCAAAGATGCAGACTTGTACTACGACGGTGGCAACGTTAAGTCTTACGATGCTTCTGTAACTAATGACGGTGGTAATAACACCGCAACTCAGTTCGATGGCAAGTACACTTTCACGCTTAATGGTACTAAGTACTCCATCGTTCGCCCTGAAAATTTGCCAAAAGACTACGTGTTTAAAGGCTGGGCTCTTGATCAGGCTGGCACTCGGTTTATAAATGGCGAAGACAAAGATATTACAGTGCCAGTCAATGGCATTAAGCTTTACGCTGCGTGGGGTCTTCCAACTGATATTAAGCACACTGTAACGCTTGATTACAATATGCCGAAACTTGGCACTGATGGTAAAGAGCAAACTGGTACTGACGTAAAGGAAACGAGGACAGTTAATCGTTATGATTCGCTCGACGAAAAGAAAATTAGTATTCCAACGCGCAAGGGCTACGACTTCTACGGCTGGGAGCTTGTTAAAAAGGGCGATCAGGTAGTAGCTGCTAATACTCCGTACGCTTTCGGCAACAAAGTAGTAGAAGATATAACGCTTAAAGCAGTGTGGATTGAAGATACTCGCTACAACGGTACTTTTAAGCACGTGTTCTTAAAGCCAGGCGTAACGTTTAAGCAGTATAACGATGCTAAAACTAATCACAAAGAAGCTGATCTTGTAGATCATGTTTCCGAGCAAACTGTTTCTGGCTTGCGTGAGCATTTGCGCTACAATGCGGAAGCAGTCTACAGTGACGAAACGCACTTCCCAGATAAGCATTTCACAAGCTTTGAAGCCTCGAAGGACGAGAACCAGAATACTGGCGAGTTTGTGTACCAAACGTACAATACGCGCAAGTATAAGGTTCGCTATGTAATTATTGGTGAGGATGGCAAAGAAAAGGATCTTCTTCCAGAAAGTGAAGTCAGCTCTGTAAATCGAAAGTACGACGTAGCATTCTACAAGCCGATTGAAGGCTTTATGCCGGAAACTACGCAGCAGAATATTGAATACGCTACTGACGAAGATGGCAAGCAGATTGGCGAAAAAACATACACCTTCAAATATAAAGACGTTCGCGTGCTTAAGCGCCAGGATGATGCCCAAGCTCGCCCGGATCACTACACGCGCTACGTGTTCAAAGTGGCCGATGGTCAAGGCTCTATGGGCAGCGTTGTTGACTGGCAAGGAAGTGAGGTAGCTAACGGTTCTGCTCTTGTGTACGACGCAATTAAGGGCACGAAGGCATATCAGATGCCGCTTCCAACAGTTAAAGCAAATCCTGGATTTGAGTTTGCTGGCTGGACTTCGCAAATCGGTTCGTATGCCCCTGGCTCTACGGAGATTAAGTATGATACCGGCTTAACGCGTTTGCCGATTCGCTCCGAAGAGCAGAACAGCCCTGAAGTAATTTACATTGCTAACTTCAAGCTGAAGGCTCCTGTTGCTGCAGCTCCGCAAGTGCTTACGCCAACTGAGAAGATTAGTACTGAAAGTGGCGAGTCTGCTAAGAGGCTTATAACGAATGCTGATGAGTATCCAGAGGGTGCTACGTTCAGCTTTGCGCCTGGCGAAAAGTTTGACAGTACTCCGGGCTTGCATAAGATTAAAGTGCAAGTGAAGCTTGGCGGCGAAAAGCCAGCTGAAGCTGAAGTGCTGTACCGCGTGCTGCCAGATTTGGTGTACGCAAGCGATTGGGATAAGTTTAAGACTAGCGACTACGGCAGCAATAATGCTAACGACTACGTTCCAATTACCTTTACCGGCAAGAATGATGAAGGCACTATTATTGGTCACGATACGACTGGCACTACTCCTTCTACTGTCGGAACAACTACGCTTACTGCTTACGTTTACAAAGGTAAGGATGTTAGAATCCGCGTGCCGCAAGCTTTCGGCACGGATCACAGCAGCGATAAGTACCACTACGTGTTCAAGGGTTGGGCGACTAAGGTCGTAGAGCCGACTGCTGCGAATCCGAATCCAGAGCAGAAGTTTGACATAAATTCAAGCGACCGCTACACGGATGCGAATTTGCAAAACGGTGTAACTTACCACGCTGTTTACAAGCGAATCGACTACTTCTCGAGTTCGGCTGACGGTGGTGAAGTTCCTAAGGATGCTGTAGTTGCAATCTTTAAGCCTGCACCAGGGCGATTGTGGACAGACGGCACAAGCGGCCCTAAGGTGTTCTACGTAAAGAAGGGCACGGATCTTGAAAAGATTACAAAAGACAGAAGTAAAGCATTAGACTGGCTTAATAAGCAGTTAACTGGTGCTAAGGGAACTTGGTCTCGAAGCAGCATGCTTAACGACGGTAAGACAGTTGATGCTATTCCAAATGTTGCTGAGTCTAAAGGCAAGTGGAAAATTAACGAATCGTTCCAAGAGTTCGTTGCAGATCAAGAGCCTTTAGCTACTCCAAAAGTTAAGAGTAATACTTTGCTTGCAATTCGTGGAGATGGAGAGACTCTTCCAAGTCCAGAAAAATACATTGCTAATTATGATTCTTTGATTGATACAACAAAGAATCCAAATGTAAAGAGTGTAACAGTTAAGTATGCATCATCTACTGCTCCAACTGTTGATAAAGCTGGCGTTTACACTGTTCCGTTAATAGTTAGTGTTAAGTATAACGACGTGGAAAAGCCTGTTGACTATAAGACTGTTGGCAAGCTTAAAGTAATGCACGACTTGATTTACGGTGAAAATGTAAAGGATCTTGGCAATACTTCAACTGAAGATGATCAATCTGAGCATGACAAAATAGATAGTGAGTATAAGAAGGTTAACTTCATTACGAATAATAGTTATGGAACTATGGCTAGCGGTTCTCGCACTTTGTTCTACGCACATACGGGCAAGACTTCTGGCGTTCGCGCACCGCAGGCTATTGGCAAGGATTATGACGCTGATGGCTACCATTACGAGTTCGTTGGTTGGAAGAAGCTTGATAACTTTACAAAAGATAACAGTAGTGCTGAGCCTCTTACTATAGATAAAGTTAAGCCAAGCGAAATTTTGCAAAGCTCAAGCATATTGAAAAATGCGTATGAAGCTAACACTACGTATCAGGCGGTTTATAAGCGCGTAGAGAACGTAATCGACGCTTCCCAGCAAGACGAGATTCCAGATGGTTACGTTGCAACCATATTCCTTCCAGGATTTGGTAGAACGTGGGCTGACGGCTCGTATAAACCAAAACTGCTGTATATTCGTCACGGAAAAGATAAAGAAGATAATATTAAGTTTGCTAAGAAGGTTGCAAGCGACACTGCTGCAACGCTTTCTGGTTTCACAACTTGGCAAATGTATGATGCAAAGAGTCGTAAGGCAAACATACTCTTACATGACAATTGGGATATTAGTAAGCCGCGTATCTTCGTTGCTGAGCAAAATGGCGTTGACGATGTGAAGATTCCAGAAACAGTTATTGGAGTGGGTGAGGGTATTCCAAACCTTAATAAGCTCGTACATAACACTGACCCTAAAGTGAGTGTATCTGTAGATAGTAGCTCTACAGTTGATGTTTCAAAGCCTGGAATTTCAACAATTATGGTGAATGTCACTAAGCCTATTGATGAAACTGATTCTGGCGGTAAACAAAAAACTGTTACAACTAAGTTGCCTGTGCGCGTGTACGTTTTGCCAAAAGTTATTGCAAATAACGATTTGCCAGCTGAAGGCACTGCTGCAGCTAAGTTCATAGAAAAGAACTACACGAAGGTGACGTATGTAGCTGGTAAGGGCGGAAGTTTGCAAAAATCGCCTCTTGATAATGCTGGAGACGAGCCAGTTTCAGTATATTGGGTGCGAAATGACGCTAAAGGTTTCCTTATGCAGGTTCCAGACGTTCTTGCATATAAAGGCTACGTGTTCAAGAATTGGACTTCTATCACGACTGAGACTCCAGTAGCTCCAGCAGATAGGCGCAAGGCTACAGAAGAAGAACGCGAAGCTTTGGCTCGTTTGGCTAAGATTGACGGAATGCACTATGTTGCAAAGCTGATCAGTGGTTCTCGTAACTCTACGCTTGCTGCTTTGCAAAATCTCCTGAACGAAGCGCAAAAACAACATGCTGTGCAAGTCTACAATGCTAAGCGTGAAGAATTAGCTAAGATTGCAGAAAGTAAGGGTAACGCTGGTTTAGCTTCTGACATTCGCAAGTCTAACGATTCATTGCAAAATATTAAGAATATGCTTACAAAGAATGGCATTGATGTTAATGAAATCGTTGAGCATAATCGCGAAAAAGCTTTGCTTGTAAAACTTGCAAACGAAGCTGGAAATGAAAAACTTGCTGAAGAAATTAGTAAGTCTAATGATTCCTTGGCTGATTTGCGTAAGAAGCTAGAGAATGCAGGAATAGACTTAGCTGAATATGACAAGCTTACTTTTGATAAGAAGAAAGAAGCGTTAGCTCAGTTTGCGGATATTAACGGCTTACATTACGTAGCTAGTATTATTCGCGCTAGCCACAAATCTTCTTTGGAAGCTTTCAAGAGTCTTATAAAATCTGCTAATCCAGATGTGAAGATTCCAGACTTTACGGCAAATGAAGAAGATTACGCTTCGGAAGAACAGCGCGAGCTTCTTATACAAATCGCAGAAGAAAAGGAAAGGCCTGATATTGCAGCTAAAATTAGGCTTTTGCATAGCTCGACTTTGCAAGATTTAAAGAAGCTCTTTGATGATGCTGGTGTGGATTTGTATGCTGTTCCTGCCGCTGAACCAAAGAAAGAAATCACTATTACTGCAAACTTCGAGAAGATGGCTCCTATGAAGTTTAAGCTTAGTGGTTCCGCTCGCGAGGGTATTTTAACGAACTTCAGATTGCAAAACATGACTGAAGGCGATGCGAATAACACAACAGTTACAGTAGATGGCGAGCCATTAACTATTAACAAGTTAATCCCAAAGGTTACGAATTCTGTAAACGGTATTAATGCAATCTGCAATGGCACTGAATGCAAGATTTCCGGCACTCCGAAGATTGTAAACGGTCAGCCAAAAGTCGAGCTAACGTTTACCACTACCGACAAGTATGGGCGCGAAGCGGAAATTATTGTGGAAATTGATGTTGCGCAAGAAAACCACTCGGTTCCATCGCCAACACCAACTCCAACTCCAACTCCAACACCAACCCCAACTCCGGAGCCTGAACCTGAGCCGGAACCGGATTTCGATTTTGATTTCGAGCCGGATGCAGAACCGGACGCTATGCCGGATGAAACAGTGCCTTCTACTTTCGTGCCAAGTGCTGCGTCTTACACAGAACCTGAGCCTGAGTCGGAAGAGCCTTCTAAGCCTGCGCCTAATAATCCTGCGCCTGAGCTTGCTAAAACTGGTAGTAATGTTGCGCAATCTGCAATACTTGCCAGCTTGTTAGCGTCTGTTGGTTTAGCTGGATTCGTTGGTAAGCATCGTCGCAAGCGCGATGACAAAGAATAACTAAATGCGTCGAGGGTGGTGACTAGAATAACGAAGGTTCCGGTTCACGCTTAGCTATTGGGGCTTTGCGACCCGGGTCGCCCGAATTCCATAGGAGACATTATGAAGCAGGGTATTCATCCCGATTATCACGCAGTGCAGGTTACCTGCTCTTGCGGAAGCACTTTCGTAACTCGTTCCACCGCTGATGGCGATCACATGACGGTTGACGTGTGCTCAAAGTGCCACCCATTCTATACCGGCAAGCAGAAGATTCTCGACACCGGCGGACGCGTGGCTCGCTTCGAGAAGCGCTACGGTAAGAAGACTAAGTAGCTTTTATGACGCCAGCCCTGCTTTCGTGTAACTCGCGGAATCGGGGCTGGCGTTTTATGTGCTAAATTAAATATTTTTAACTTAAGGAATATGATGGCTGAGTCAGTAGATGAACAATTCCCGGCAGCAGTTACCGCGTTAGAAGAGTATCGCGATATTGAAAGTCGCATGGGAAGCCCGGAAGTTGCGTCAAACCCGGACGCTATTCGAAAACTCGGCCGTAGGCACGCAGAACTCGGCTCAATCGTAAACGCTTACCTAAATTACAAGCAGATTTGCGACGACTTTGAAGCAGCAAACGAAATGGCAAGCGACGACCCGGATTTTGCAGAAGAAGCTAAGCGCTTAGAAGCGCAACTTCCAGCAGCAAAAGAAAAGCTACGCACGGCACTGATCCCTAGGGATCCGGATGACGCGCGCGATATGATTATGGAAATTAAAGCTGGCACAGGCGGCGAAGAAGCGGCACTATTTGCTGGCGATTTATTGCGTATGTACATGCGTTACGCGGAAAAGCGCGGCTGGACTACCGTAATCCAAAGCGAAAATTCAACGGAACTTGGCGGTGTAAAAGACGTGCAGCTTGCGATTCGTGCGAAAGGCACGCCTGCTCCAGAAGATGGCGTTTGGGCTAGCATGAAGTATGAGGGCGGAGTGCATCGCGTGCAGCGAATCCCAGTTACGGAATCGCAGGGGCGTATTCAAACTTCCGCAGCCGGCGTAATCGTGTTCCCAGAAGCAGACGAAGATGACGACGAAATCGAAATCGATCCAAAAGACTTGAAAATCGACATTTTCATGAGCTCCGGCCCTGGCGGACAGTCCGTGAACACTACTTATTCCGCGGTCCGCATGACGCATATTCCAACCGGCATTGTTGTTAGCATGCAGGATGAGAAGTCACAGATTCAAAACCGTGCGGCAGCTTTACGCGTGTTAAAGTCGCGATTGCTTGCCATGAAGCACGAGCAGGAAGCGGCAGAAGCTGCGGATATGCGCCACTCGCAAGTGCGTTCGTTGGACCGTTCTGAGCGAATCCGCACGTACAATTTCCCAGAAAATCGTATTGTGGATCATCGCACGAACTACAAAGCTTACAATCTTGACCAGGTTCTTGACGGCGACTTGCAGCCTGTTATTGACAGCGATATTCAGGCGGATGAAGCCGACCGCTTAGCGCAAGCCAAGTAAGTAAGCCAAGTAAGTTAAGTAAGTAAGTAACTTAAGTAAGCTAAGTAAAATTTTTAAACGGTTCTTAAAATGCGCGAACTTTTGCAAAATGCTATTGCGCGTCTTCGTGAAGCAGGCGTGGAGTCTGCGGAATACGACGCGCGCTTGCTGCTAGCTAAAGCTTGCGGCGTAAGTTTAGCTGAGCTGAACAAAGCGCTAATACTTGGCGATTTAACCGATTTTTCGCAAGATTATGCTAGCAAATATAGCGATTTTGTATCTAGGCGTGCTTCGCGCGAGCCGTTGCAACATATTGTTGGTCGCGCGCCTTTTCGCTACTTGGATTTGCAAGTTGGCAAAGGCGTTTTTGTGCCGCGGCCTGAAACGGAAATTGTTGTTGAAGCTGGATTGAATTGGCTTAGAGAGTCTGGTGTTAGCAAGCCGACGGTAGTTGATTTATGCGCAGGATCGGGCGCAATCGGATTGTCTATTGCAACGGAAGTTGAAGACGCACAAGTATGGGCTGTAGAAAAATCTCCTGAAGCTTTTCAATATTTGCAAAAAAATTTCGAAGAAACTGCAAAAAAGTGGGAAAATATTCAGATTTTCAGTCGCTATCATGCCGTGCTTGCAGACGCAACCAAATCGCATATTACAGATTGCACGCCGGAACTTCAAGCAATTTGTGACAAAGTAGATTTAGTAATAACGAATCCGCCATACGTGCCGGAAAGTCAAGTGCCAGAACAGGTTGAAGTGCGAGAGTATGATCCGCCGCTTGCGCTTTATGGTGGCTCTGCGGACGGCTTGCTTATTCCGGAGCAGATTATGCGCGCGGCTTTTGCGCTGCTTAAGCCTGGGGGAGCGATGGTGATGGAGCACGATATTTCGCAAGGGGATGCGCTTAAAAAGTATGCGGAAAGCGTAGGTTTTGCGCGTGCTCGAGTTGGAAACGACTTAACTGGCAGACCGCGATACACTTTTGCGGAAAAGTAAGATTTTAATCAAAAATAAAACTTGACTCAAACAGAATAAAATAAGCAAAATAAGCAATAAAAGAGGAAAAATGAGCAAAATTTGCAATATCAGCGAAGAATCACTGCAAATGGCAGCGCAAATCATTAACGAAGGCGGCGTAATCGTAGTGCCAACTGACACCGTGTATGGAGTTGCTTGCGATCCGTTCAATGAAGCCGCTGTTGCCAAAATTTACGAGCTTAAGCGCAGGCCGCGCACGAAGGCGTTGCAAATTTTAATGAGCGGAGTGGAAGATTTAGAAAAACTTGGCCTGTATTTGCCGTCTCCGCTGGATATTTTAGGCAAAAAGTTCCTTCCGGGCGGATATTCTCCGATTGCGCGTGCGAAGAAGGATTCGGTTGCTTCAAATCTTGCAACGCTGTGCAAAGCGAATGAAAATGATGAGAAAACTCAAGCAGCTGAAGCAACTCAAGAAACTGAAGCAACTCAAGGCGTGCGCGTGCCGGATTGCCCGGAATTAATGCAAATTTTGCGAGTCACCGGCCCGCTGGCTGCTTCTAGCGCGAATCGCAGCGGTAACGAAAGTGCAGACAGTGTGGAAGAAGCGTTTGCGGCTTTTGGCAACGAAATTCCGCTGTATTTGAACGCAGGTCCGACTCGCTCGCACGTGGCAAGCACAGTAGTTGGCGCTGATTCAAACAACGAAGACGGTATTGCGATTTTGCGTGAAGGTGTGATTTCGGAGCGCGAAATTCGCGAGGCTTTGCGAAAGTAATTTACTAATTTTCTGGTACCGTCAAATCGTTACAATCAAATAAAGCCAAGCGAATATCAAAAATAGCAGAAAGACATAGCCGATGAGGGTATACCTATTTATTGCAGCAATTGCAGGTGGAGCAACGTGGCTGATTACTCCGCTTGTGCGCCATCTTGCGATCCGCATGGGAGCCGTCGGTAAAGTTCGCGCTCGCGACGTGCATACGATTCCAACCCCTCGCATGGGTGGTGTGGGTATGCTTTTTGGTTTCGCAGTTGCCATGGCTTTCGCAAGCTCCATGCCGTTTATTTCCGGGCTTTTTGCTGGAACTCACCAGCCGTGGGTTGTGCTTGCCGGAGCCGTTATGATATGCCTGCTTGGGGTATGCGACGATATTTGGGATTTAGATTGGATGCTAAAGCTTGCCGGTCAGCTGCTTATAGCTGTGTTCGTTGCGTGGGGAGGGTTGCAAATCGTAACTTTGCCGCTTGGCTCCCTTGTAACGGCGTCACCAAGCGTATCAATCGCAATAACCGCCATACTTATTGTGGCTTCAATTAACGCAGTAAATTTCGTAGACGGATTAGACGGCTTGGCTTCCGGAATCGTTGCAATCGGCGGAATCGCCTTCGCAACCTATTCCTACATGCTCGCGCGCACGTCGCCATCCTACGCATCAATGGCAACTCTTATTGACGTTGCAATGGTGGGAATGTGCGTAGGCTTCATTTTGCACAACTGGCATCCTGCGAAACTTTTTATGGGCGATTCCGGCTCCATGTTAATCGGCTACTTAATCACGTGCGCGTCGATTATTATGACCGGCCATTTGGACCCTTCCGCCGTGCATACCAGTATTTATTTGCCTGTGTTTATGCCGATTTTGCTGCCGATTCTTGTGCTGTTTTTGCCGGTTCTTGATATGTGTTTAGCGATTACGCGGCGCGTTGCTAAGGGTCAGTCGCCAATGCACCCGGATCGCATGCACTTGCATCACCGCATGCTGCGCATTGGGCATTCTGTGCAAGGCGCGGTGCTGATTTTGTGGGGATGGGCGGCGCTGATTGCGTTTGGCTCTATTATGATTCTGTTCTTTAAAGCTGTGTACGTTTTGATTGGCATGGTTATTGCTGCTGCGCTGCTTACTGTGCTCACAATGCTTCCGTACTTGCGCCGCCGTCTGCCCGAACTGCGCAATTCGTAGCGTTTTCTCGCGTTTGGAGGGTTTGGTCTGGCTTATCGCTCCAAACGTGCGCAACTTTTCTCGCGTTTGGAGGGTTATCTGTTGTGTGGCGCTCCAAATGTGGGGAATTTGTCTCGCGTTTGGAGGGTTTGGTGTGGTGTATCGCTCCAAATGTGGGGTAGTGTTCTCGCGTTTGGAGGGTGCGTTTCGGCAAACGTCATAGCAAAAACGTATAGTAACTCTATGGCTACAACTGATATTAACGCGGAATCCGTGTATGCCCCTGTCCCTCCAGTTTTCGAGAAGCTCGGTCTCGCTTATGACGACGTGCTGTTGCTTCCAAACGAAACTGATGTTATTCCGTCCGAAGTGGACACTTCCACTCATCTGACTCGCGAAATTACCATGAAGGTGCCGGCTATTTCGGCAGCTATGGATACTGTTACCGAGTCCGATATGGCTATTGCTATGGCGCGTAACGGTGGTATTGGCGTACTTCACCGCAATCTTTCTATTGATGATCAAGCTGCGCAAGTTGATATTGTTAAGCGCAGCGAGTCGGGCATGATTACCGACCCACTTACCGTTCACCCAGACGCAACGCTCGCAGATTTAGATAAATTGTGCGGGCGTTTCCATATTTCTGGCTTGCCGGTAGTAGATAGCGAAAATCGTTTAGTTGGTATTATTACCAACCGCGATATGCGTTTCATTGCTTCCGAAGATTACGATCGCTTGAAAGTTAAGGACGTGATGACTCGCGAAAATCTCGTCACTGGTCCTTCAAATATTTCTAAGGAAGATGCTCACCGCTTGCTTGCGGATAACAAGGTTGAAAAGTTACCTTTGGTTGATGCCGAAGGTAAGCTTACAGGCTTGATTACTGTTAAGGACTTTGTGAAGACTGAGCAGTATCCGGATGCTACTAAGGATGATCAGGGACGCTTGCGCGTGGCTGCTGGCATTGGTTTCCTTGGGGATGCTTGGCAGCGTGCGTGTGCGCTTATGGAAGCTGGAGTTGACGTTCTTGTGGTTGATACCGCAAACGGCGAAGCTCGCTTAGCTCTCGACATGATTCGCCGCATTAAGGCAGATAAAGCCTTTGACGGCGTGCAAATTATTGGCGGAAATATTGCAACTCGCCAAGGCGCACAAGCTATGATTGACGCTGGCGTTGACGCTGTAAAGGTTGGCGTTGGTCCAGGCTCTATTTGCACTACGCGTGTTGTTGCAGGCGTTGGTGTGCCTCAGCTTACTGCAGTTTACGACGCGGCTCAGGCTTGCAAGGCTGCTGGAATTCCATGCATTGCAGATGGTGGTATTCACTATTCCGGCGATATTGCTAAGGCTTTGGTTGCAGGTGCGGACACCGTTATGCTCGGCGGCACTTTGGCTGGCTGCGAGGAAGCTCCAGGCGAAAAGGTTCTTCTTCACGGCAAGCAGTACAAGCTTTACCGCGGCATGGGCTCGCTTGGTGCAATGGCTCCTCGTGGTAAGAAGTCTTATTCGAAGGATCGCTACTTCCAGGCAGACGTTACCAGCTCCGACAAGGTGGTTCCAGAAGGCGTTGAAGGCGAAGTTCCATATCGCGGACCGCTTAACGCTGTTCTTTACCAGCTTCTCGGCGGTTTGCACCAGTCCATGTTCTACGTTGGTGCGCACAATATTAAGGAATTGCAGGAGCGCGGCCGCTTTATTCGCATTACGGATGCAGGCCTTCGCGAATCTCATCCTCACGATATTGTGATGACTGCAGAAGCGCCAAACTACAGCGGTTTCCACAACTAAAGCGCGTGGTGCGCGTATAAGTCGCGTATAAGTCGCGTATAAAACGCAACTATTTTAAACGGCGAAAAGTTACGCAAGTTCTTCACAACTTGCCTGCTTTTCGTCGTTTTTAATACGCGCTTCGTCGGTACGAAGATGTAGGCTGATGGGTTCGAAAAAAATATTAGGAAAGGAACGAAAATGGCTGAAGCTAAGGAAGATCTTACGTTTACGCCGGAAGAGTCGCGCTTAATTTGGATTGATTGCGAGATGACAGGTCTTGATATTTTCCACGACGAATTATGCGAAGTATCTGTAGTTCCAACCGACTTTAATCTGAAAGTTTTGGACGACGGCATTGATTTAGTGATTAAGCCAAGCGATGCTGCTGTGGCTCATATGAACGATTTTGTGCGTAATATGCACACTTCTTCTGGACTTGTTGACGAGTGGAATAAAAACGGTTTACCGTTGGAAGAAGCGCAAAAGCAGGTAGTTGAGTACGTAAAGCGTTTCCTGCCGGCTCGCGGAAAAGCGCATCTTGCTGGAAACTCAGTCGGCTCCGACAAAAAGTTCCTCGACCGCTACATGCCAGATTTAATGGCAAATCTGCACTATCGCGTAATTGACGTAAGCACTTTGAAAGAGATTTCGCGCAGACTTTACCCGGACGTTTACCGCAATAAGCCGGCAAAACACGGCGGTCACCGTGCGCTTGCGGATATTATTGAGTCTATTGACGAGCTTCGTTACTACCGTGACATGATGTTCGTTCCAGCTCCAGGCCCAAACGAGTCCCAAGCAAAAGCTGGCGCGCAGCATATTGAAAGCACGAGCTTACTTCGCGAGTACGAGCGTCGCGGAGAAGTGCTAGAAGACGTAAATTCCGCAGAAAAGCGCGACTACTAAAAAGCTCGACTACTAAACAAAGCGCGACTACTAAACGCATTAAAAGTATTAAACGCAAGTAAACGCAATAAACGCAAATAAAAAGGTACTGCCGATGAAGCAATCCGAAGCCTTAACCATAATCGACGCTGGCGCGAGCGCGTTCATTACCGGCGCTCCGGGTGCAGGTAAAACCTACGTATTAAACGCTGCTATTCGCGAAATGCGAAAAAACGGTTTAAGCGTGGCTGTAACGGCTTCTACCGGAATCGCGGCAACTCATTTAAACGGTCAAACAATTCACTCTTGGAGTGGAGTTGGAGTTGCAAACGCGCTTACGGATACGCTTCTTAAAACAATTAGAGCTCGGCGAGGAAAGCGCATAAAAGCCACGGATGTGCTCGTGTTAGACGAAGTTTCAATGATACACGCGTGGCTTTTTGACATGGTTGACGAAGTATGCCGGAAGGTGCGCAAAAATCCCGCTCCTTTCGGCGGTCTTCAAGTAGTTATTTCAGGCGACTTTTTCCAACTTCCGCCTGTTAGCACTTCTATGCGAAATCGCGACGTGTTCGAGCCGAGCCAGGAATTTATTGAGTCGCGCGAAAAATATGCTGCAGCCGGCAAAAATCCGGAAGGCTATATTACAGAATCTTTCGCATGGGACGCTTTAAAACCTACTGTGTGCTACTTAACTGAGCAGCATCGTCAGGACGACGGAAAGTTGCTAGACGTTTTAACGGATATTCGCAGCGGTCGCGTAAGTGACGACGATAAGCAAGTGCTTTTCGGCAGGATTGGCGAATATCCTCAAGACGACGAAGTTGCAGTGCATCTTTTTCCAACGAATGCGCAAGCTGACGGATTAAATAATATGCAGCTTGCTGGAATTGATGCAGAGCCTCACGAGTTCGTAGAAACAGAAGCTGGTCCTAAAAATCTTGTTGATCGCTTAAAGAAGAATATGCTTGCTCCGGAGCGTTTAGTTTTGAAGGCCGGAGCTGCTGTGATGGCGTTGCGTAACGATCAGGAAAAGCAGTACGTAAACGGCTCGGTTGGGCGAGTGTTGCGTTTTGCGCCTGAGTCTAAGGGCGGATGGCCGATTGTTGAGTTTGAAAATGGCAATATTGTAACTCTTAAGCCTGCCGCGTGGGAAATGACGGACGGCGAAACTGTGCTTGCTAGCGTAAATCAAGTGCCGCTTCGATGCGCGTGGGGAATTACGATTCATAAGTCGCAAGGTATGACGCTTGATGCTGCAGTAATGGATTTGCGTAGAACTTTCGCGCCTGGAATGGGTTACGTTGCGCTTTCGCGCGTTGAAAATCTGGGTGGGCTTTACTTAGAGGGGATTAGCGAGCGCGCGTTTAGTGTTTCTGCGGATGCTGTACTGCTCGACGGATCCTTGCGTGAGGCTTCAAGACGCGCGAGTGAGCTGCTTGCTAGCGACGGTACTGCTGCTTTCGTAACAAATAATGCGGAAGATGATTCTGCAAATCAGCAAGAGTTTAATATTTTTAAAAATGCTGCAGACGGTGTTACGAATGGTGTTACTGGTGGTGTTACGGAAGTCGTTACGGAAATCGATAATGACGAATTCTCTTTCGACGACGAATTCTAGTGCGATTTTTTGTGGAACATTTGCCGGGAATTTACCTCGGATTTGTGGACTTGCGGTATGTGTAAGTACACATTTGCGCGCATAGTTCCTCGGATTTGTGGACTTGGGTGGTGTGTATGTCCACATTTGCGCGCACTCCTCCTCGTGTTTGTGGACTTGGGTGGTGTGCGTAACGCTCGCGAGGGTAACGCTCTCGATTGTTTGTTGATGCGCGTAAACAAGTGTTTATGTCCTCATGCGCAAATAGATTGGAACGCATGAATTCCAATGTACTTCGTATGTCTCAGCTGTTCCTTCGTACGCTGCGCGAGGATCCTGCAGACGCGGACGTGACTTCCGCAAAACTTATGCAGCGCGCAGGCTATATTCGCAAATCTGCTCCAGGCGTGTGGACCTGGCTTCCGCTCGGACTTAAGGTTTTGAACAAAGTCCAGGCAATTATTCGCGACGAAATCAACGGCATCGGTGCGCAGGAAGTTCACTTCCCAGCTCTTCTTCCGCGCGAGCCTTACGAGGCTACTAACCGTTGGGAAGAGTACGGCGACAATATCTTCCGACTTAAGGATCGCCACCAAGCTGACTACCTTCTTGCTCCAACGCACGAAGAGGTTTTCACGCTCCTCGTTAAGGATATGTATTCTTCTTACAAAGATTTGCCTGTTACTTTGTACCAGATTCAAACTAAGTATCGCGACGAATTCCGTCCTCGCGCTGGCCTTATTCGTGGCCGCGAGTTTATTATGCAAGATGGTTACTCGTTCTCGATTAACGAAGATGGTTTGAAGTCTGCTTACGTTGAAGAGCGCGCCGCTTACTCTCGCATTTTCGACCGTTTGGGCATTAAATACGTGATTGTTCACGCTGTTTCCGGCCCAATGGGCGGCTCTGATTCCGAAGAATTCTTGGCTCCAATGCCAATTGGCGAAGATACTTTTGCGCTCGCACCTTCCGGAAAAGCTTGGAATGTTGAGGCTTTAACAACTCCAGAAGTTGCAGATGTTGATTACTCAGCAACACCTGCAGAAGAAGCTCTCGAAACTCCAGATGCTAAGACGATTGAAGCTTTGGTTAAAGTTTCTAACGACTTGCATCCTCGCGAAGATGGCCGCGAATGGCAAGCAAGCGATACTTTGAAGAACCTTATTATTGCTGTTAAGCATCCGGCAGACGCTGAAGGCGGCGAACATGAGGAGCCATGGCGCGAAATTGTTGCTATTGGTATTCCAGGAGATCGCCAGGTAGATATGAAGCGTCTCGAGGCTCAGTTTGCTCCTGCAGAAATCGAAGAAGCAACTGAGGATGATTTGAAGTCGCATCCTGAGTTTGTTAAGGGATACATTGGCTTTAGCGTATTAGGCCCTCAAGCTCGCCAGGATGGTAGTGGAATTGCAAATCCTGTTCGTTACTTGATGGATGCTCACGTTGCAAAGGGAAGCGCCTGGATTACAGGAGCTGACGAAGAAGGAAAGCACGTTTACAACGCTGTTTACGGCCGCGATTTTGAAGCTGACGGCGTTGTTGAAGCAGCGCAAGTGCGCGACGGCGACATGAGCCCAGATGGTTCCGGTCCGTTGAGCTTCGAACGCGGTGTGGAAATCGGTCAGGTGTTCCAGCTCGGCTTAAAGTATTCCAAAGCTTTGGGCTTAAGTGTTCTTAACGAAAACGGCAAAGCTGTGCCAGTGTGGATGGGTTGCTACGGTATTGGCGTTAGCCGCGTGCTCGCGTGCCTCGCAGAAACGCATCACGACGACGCTGGTCTCGCATGGCCAATGTCTATTGCTCCAGCTCAAGTTCACGTGGTTGCAACTGGCAAAGATCAAGTTGCTTTCGACGCTGCAGAAAAGGTTGTTGAGGAGCTTAGCAAGCAGGGCATCGAAGTAATCTTCGACGACCGTCCGAAGGTTTCTCCAGGCGTAAAGTTTAAGGATGCTGAGCTTGTTGGTGTGCCTCTGATTGCAGTTGCCGGTCGCGATACCGTGAACAACGGCACGATTGAAATCCGCAATCGCGATGGATCAAACGTTGAGGCAGTTCCAGTTGACGAAGCTGCAAGCCGCATCGCTGAGCGTGTCAAAATACTTTTAAATAAGTAAAATTAAGATGCAATTTTAAATTGCGAGAAATGTTAATAAACTTGTGGGCTCTGCATTTGCATCCCACTTGTTTTATATTGCGCAATAGGGAGAAGTAACACATGTTTTGTGAAAGATGTGGCTCGCGAATTAATGATGATCAACAGTTTTGTAGCGAGTGTGGAGCTAAGATTGACGCTGCTCCTAATGAGCAAACTCCTAGTGAGCAAACTTTTACAGGACAAATAAGTAATCCACAGCAAACAGCTTATAATCAACCAGTACAGCAAATGTATGCTCAGCCTTCTGTGCAATATACAAATGTACCTAATAATAAAAGTAAAAATTCAAAATTTACAATTATCACTTCAATAATAGTTGTATTAGTAGTAATAATCGTTGGAGCTGTTTGTTTATTTACACTAAATAAAAAAGGCAACAATGCTGCTAATAATCGTAATAATGTAGTTAGCGAGGCTGGAAATCAGCAGAATAACGTCGTTAGCGAAGCTGGAAAGAAATATAAGAAAGTTCTGGAAAATATTAAACAAACTGAATCTTCCAGCAGCGATGGCATGAGCTATTACTACGCGTTGTGGGATATAAACAATGATGATATTCCAGATTTAGTGATTGCTTCTTCACGTAACTCTGATGTAACCAGAATGTTAGATGCTAAGAGTGGCGTTAACATTGTTTCTTACGATGGTAAAAAACTTACAAAATCAGAAAAGTTGACTTCTAGTAGCGATTCGTATGCAACTTTGTATTTTAACAAGAATCATGATGGAATAGTTACACTTGCGCCAGTTGGTTCTGATGCTACTAGTGATGGAGATATGCCTTGGGCAAAAACAACATATCGCCTAAATAAACACCATAAATTCACAACTAGTTCTGAAACTGTTGAGCATCCGCTAGGAAGCGACGGTGTTGTCCACGGCAGTGATGAATTGTCAAAAGTAGTAATGCCTCCATTTACTTCAGTCTCAGACATGAGAGGTGTTGATGCATTAGTGAATAATGAAAAAAATTCGCAAAAAGTGCGTGAACATAATATAAATGTGCAGGATTGGATTGAAAAGGGTTACCAAGTCTACACTGGAACAGTAAAGACGCTAAGTAAGGAAGATGCTAAGAACTTACCTGGTGCTGATAAGGACGATAGTGATGGTTCCCAAGATAATTATGACGATAATGCACGTTTTACTGTTCTTGTGTTAGATAATCCATCTTCAGTTACAGTAGCTAATGGTTTTATGGACTGTGCTTTAAGACCAACTATTACTTTCGGTAACAAAGTAGCTGTGCTTATCAGTTACTCTAATGGTGAAACTGATAATAATTTCAAACAATACGAGGGTAAGAAAATTACTATTGCAACTAAACCTAATTACATTATGTATCATAATGGTGATTTGCCTTTTGGCCAGCCAGCGGTTGATACTGATGACATACATGTGATTAAGTAGCACTAAATACTAGTTTTAGTAAATTAGTAAATACTTAATTTACAAGACGCATAACAGATTCGCCGCCAGGAATATTACTATTCTTGGCGGCTGTTTTTTGGGGTTATAGGCTCAAAAGTGTGTAAAGATAAGTGATGGATATTCTGTGGGTATAAGCCACAGGTCAACACTGTTAAAAACTCAGTCAGCTGACTGAGAAAGTAACGGTGATTGCCTAAACACTGTTAATATCTCAGCTAACGAACT
>CAMXYK010000008.1 GCA_947253155.1 uncultured Bifidobacteriaceae bacterium | reverse complement strand
TCCTTAACACTGTGCTCCACCAATTGGGGCACGTCGGTATTTTGGCGTTTTTACAGGAAACAGCGGTTGATAGCAAGCCAACAGTAGCTTGGTATCAACACGCCGTCGCTGCTTCCTGTTGAAGTGCGATTGCACTTCTAGTTTTGTGATATATCAATTTTATTTTGATACATCAAGCTTTTTTTATTTGCTTACTTGCTATCTTAGGCGCGAGCTTCTTCGATAGAAGCCTTAGCAGCTTCTACTACGTGCTCAGCAGTAATGCCCAAGTCGATCATGTTCTGACCGCCGTCACCCTGCAAGCCGTACTGTTCGATAGAAACAGCCTTGCCGCAATCGCCAAGATACTTGTACCAAGGCAATGCCAAGCCAGCTTCGATGGAAACGCGAGCCTTGACGGACTTTGGAAGGATTGCTTCCTTGTACTCTTCGTCCTGCTCTTCGAACCATTCGAGGGATGGCATGGAAAGAACGCGAGCCTTAATGCCTTCAGCAGCCAAAGTCTTGGCGCCGGCAACAGCCCACTGAACTTCGGAACCGGTTGCCATGATGATCACGTCTGGAGTGCCTTCGCAATCAACCAAAACGTAAGCGCCGTGCTTCACGCCTTCGCGAGCCTTCTCAGCAGTCTCAGCGAGTGTTGGAACGCCCTGGCGGGTCAAAATCATGGCAGTTGGGTAGCTGTTCTTCTTTTCGAAGAAGTAGCGGTAAGCTTCAGCAGTTTCGTACTCGTCTGCAGGGCGCACAACCTCAAGCTGAGGAATAGCGCGGAAAGCAGCCAAGTGTTCGATTGGCTGGTGAGTTGGACCGTCTTCGCCCAAAGCTACGGAATCGTGGGTCCAAACGTAGAGGTTTGGAATCTCCATCAAAGCAGCCAAGCGAACTGCTGGGCGCTCGTAGTCAGAGAACTGGAAGAATGTGCCGTTGAATGGGCGAGTGTCAGAACCAAGCAAAATACCGTTGGTAATAGCACCCATTGCGAACTCGCGCACACCGAAGTGAAGCTGACGGCCGTGCTCGGAAACGTTTGGCCAAGTGCGGGTTGCGTCTTCGGATGGACCGAAGGAGTCAGCGCCCTTAATGTTGGTGTTGTTGGAGCCGCCCAAATCAGCGGAACCGCCCCAAAGTTCTGGCATAACGGCAGCAATTGCGTTAAGAACTGCGCCGGAAGCCTTACGGGTAGCAACCTTAGAGCCAACTTCGAAGCCAGCAACCAAATCGTCAATAGCCTTGTCGAAGCCTTCAGGAAGCTTGCCAGCCTTAAGACGCTCGTAAAGAGCAGCCTTATCTGGGTTGGCGGCAGCCCACTTTGCAAGAGCTTCATCCCAAGCCTTGTGAGCAGCCAAGCCGCGCTCTGCAACCTTGCGAGCGTGTGCCAAAGCTTCTTCGTCGATTGGGAATGCAACTTCTGGGTCGAAACCGCAAAGTTCCTTCAAGCCCTTAACAGCTTCTTCGCCAAGCTTGGAGCCGTGGGAAGCTTCGTTGTTGGTCTTGCCTGGGGTTGGCCAAGCAATCAAAGTATTAACCTTAATGAAGTGAGGCTTGTCGGTAACTTCCTGAGCCTTTTCAATAGCTGCAGCCAAAGCCTGAACGTCTTCCTTGTAGGAGCCGTCTGGCTGGATGAAGCTAACTTCATCGGTGTACCAACCGTATGCACGGTAACGAGCAAGAATATCTTCAGAGAAGGTGAGCTTGGTGTCGCCTTCAATCTGAATGTGGTTTGCATCGAAGATTACGGTCAAATTGCCGAGCTTCTGGTTTCCAGCCAAGGAAGCAGCTTCAGAAGAAACGCCTTCCTCAACGTCGCCTTCGCCGCAGATAACCCAAACCTTGTGATCGAATGGGGAAGTGCCGGCTGGAGCTTCTGGATCGAGAAGACCGCGCTCAAAGCGCTGGCCGTAAGCGAAACCAACAGCAGAGGCAAGACCCTGGCCGAGTGGGCCGGTGGTCATTTCGATGCCTGGGGTTAAGCCATACTCTGGGTGGCCTGGAGTACGCGTGTCAGCGCCGCCACGGAAATACTTGAGATCGTCAAGAGTCAAGCCGTAACCAGAGAAGAACAACTGCACATATTGCGTAAGCGAAGCGTGACCGCCAGAAAGAATAAAACGATCGCGGCCGGCCCACTTTGGGTCAGCAGGATCGTGCTTAATGAAGTGTTGGTACAGTGTGTACGCAATTGGTGCCAATGAAACAGGGGAGCCAGGATGTCCGTGTCCTGCTCGCTCAACAGCATCAGCCGAGAGAACCTTCGCCATCTTTACGGCGCGCTCGTCTAATGCAGACCAGTTGAAATCGGTCATGTGATCTACTTTCCTTCCAATAATTCGGGTTTTTAAGCACAGCTTACGCTGGCTTTTTACCCTCTCATTGCCCTTCAATCCTATCTTTCGTGCGCGACGAATATGTTACAAAGTGTGTCAAAAGTTTGCTTTTATGTTCTGTTGAGTGCTAATAAATAGCTAATAAATAGACTACTATATAAATATAGGATTTAGATGTATTTGTTAGACGTATTTGGGAGGAGCAGTAATGCAGTCGCGACGCATGATGATTTTGCGCGCAGTCGTTGAGGATTATATTCGTTCTCAAGAGCCTGTTGGTTCTGCAGCTTTAGCAAAACATCATCAGCTTGGTGTAAGTTCCGCTACTATTCGTAACGATATGTCGGCTTTGGAAGAAGAAGGCTACCTTGTGCAGCCGCACACTTCCGCAGGTCGCATCCCTACCCAAAAGGGGTATCGCTATTTTGTTGACGGCTTAGCTGCAGTTATTCCGCTTTCTGAACCGCAGCGTCGCGCTATACGTAACTTTTTGAGCGGATCTGTTAGTTTGCAAGATACTTTGCAGCGTTCCGCGCGTCTTCTCGCAAGTATTACCGGCCAAGTCGCGCTAGTCGCATCCCCAGCATTATCTAAATCAAAAGTAAAAAGAATTGAGATTGTCCAAGTATCGTCTTCTACGCTTTTGGTTGTTGTTATTACAGACGCTGGAGGCGTGGCTCAGCACATGATTCAAGCGTCCAACATAAATCCAGACGACTTATTGCATCTAACAAATATGGTTAACGAGTGCTGCATTGGAGCGTCTCTTTTAGATGCTTCAAAACGCGTTTATGCGCTTGCAAATCGTAAGGATTTAGCGTCAGCTTTGCAAATTATTAGTCAGCTTGCTAACGCTTTAGACGACATGCACGACGGTGAGCATACTCACGACTTGTATATGGCAGGAGCTTCTCAGCTTGCGCATAGGCAAAGTATTGCTGATTTTGCGTCTCTTTTTGACGCGCTTGAAGAGCAGGCTGTTATTATGCGACTTATGACTTCGCTAAGTGAGGAAGCAAGCGATTGCGAAAGTGGTGTTAGTGTTGCAATCGGTTCGGAAACGCACACTCCTGGTTTGCTTAATGCTTCTGTTGTAACAAGCGCTTACGGCTACAATGCGGATTCTGATTCCGCGTTTATTGGCTCAATCGGTCCTACTCACATGGATTATGCGGCAACGATGACGGCTGTTAAGGCTGTTGCGCGCTACCTTAATTCGTTTATATCCGAAAATTCGTAAAAGTATAAAAGGTATAGCAAATATAAAAGGTATAGCAAATACAAAAGCTATAGCAAATACAAAATGTATAACGAATACAAAAGCTATAGCTGGCTGTGCCTTATGCAAAAATGATTTTAGAAAAATAAAAGGGGAATTAATTGACTGATTACTACAAAGTTTTAGGCGTCGACCACAACGCTAGCGAAGACGAAATTCGCAAAGCCTACCGTAAGATGAGCCGCAAATATCATCCGGATATTGCTGGAGCTGAGTTTGAAGACAAATTTAAGGAAGTAAACGCAGCTTACGACGTGCTTTCGAATCCAGAAAAGCGCCGAATGGTAGATATGGGCATCGATCCTAACGATCCTGCCGCAGCTAGAGCTGGTGCAGGTGCTGGCGCTGCCGGCGCTGGTTTTGCTGACATGGGCGATATTTTTAGCCAGTTCTTTGGCGGCTCTTTTGGAACTTCGCAAGGCCCAATTTCTAGGGTGCAGCCTGGCGATGACGCTTTAGCGGAAGCTCGCATTGATTTGAAAACCGCTATTTTTGGCGGAAATGTGAGCGTACGCATAACAACTTTTGGCGTGTGTCAGGATTGCAACGGTTCCGGTTCTGCAGACGGTTCTGCTCCTGAACAGTGCGATCAATGCCACGGTTCAGGCTTCTGCCAGAAGGTTGTGCGCACAATGCTCGGGCAAATGGTTTCTTCAATGCCTTGCGACAAGTGCGAAGGCCACGGCACGATTATTAAGAATCTTTGCCAAAACTGCCACGGTCATGGTCGAGTTCGTGCGGTTCGCGAAGTTGGCGTGAACGTGCCAGCTGGCATTCGTGATGGAAGTCGCTTGCGCCTTGCTTCTCAAGGAAGCGTTGGCGAGTGCGGCGGCCCTGCCGGTGACTTGTACGTTGATATTCACATTCGCGCCGACAAGCAGTTCACGCGAGATGAAGACGATTTGCATTGCTGGATTACGATTCCTATGAGCTGGGCTATTCTTGGCCACGATTTGGAAATTACTACTTTCGACGGCTCTAAAAAAGTTACGATTCCTGCAGGCTGCCAAAATGACGACACTATTACTTTGCCAAATCTTGGCGTTACGAAGTTGCGTTCTAAAGATCGCGGAAACGTAATTGTGCACGTGTTGGTAAAAACGCCTACAAAGTTGAGTGATGAAGAGCGCGCTTTGGTTGAAAAATTTGCTAAGTTGCACGATAGTGACGTAAAGCAAGTGCAGCAAAATTCGCTTAATGAGCAGTCGGGTGAGCGTAAAGGTTTCTTTAGTAAATTAAAGGAAGCTTTTGTAGGCTGATTTTTGCTGATTTTTGCTGGCGAATTTTTACGTCTTTTTACAGCTTTAAATTACGTCTATTAAAATAGTAGGGGAAATATGGCATTACCAATTTTGTTTGCAGGCACTCCGGAAGTTGCGGTTCCTTCTCTTAAGGAGCTAGCAAAAAATACTGAGCATTTTGACGTTCGCGCTGTTATTACGCGCCCGGACGCTCCGACTGGTCGCGGCCGAAAGCTCGTGCCAAGCCCAGTAAAACAAGCGGCTATTGAGCTCGGCTTGCCAGTAATCGAAATTGACCCTAGCAAAGACGAAGCTAACTTTCTTAATAAGCTTGCCGAAACTGGCGCGAAAGCTGCGGCAGTTGTGGCGTACGGCAAGATTTTGCGACAGAACGTTTTAGACGCGTTGCCACTCGGCTGGTACAATCTTCATTTTTCGCTTCTTCCGCAATGGCGAGGCGCAGCTCCAGTGCAGCGCGCAATTTGGGTTGGGGATGATATTACGGGCGCTACGGTTTTTCGCATTACGCGCGGCATGGATTGCGGCCCTATTTTGGCGCAGTTTACTACGAAAATTGAGCCTCACGAAAATTCTGGCGATCTTCTTGCGCGCCTTGCAAACGATGGCGCTCCGCTTCTTGCAGCATCTCTTCGCGGCATGGAAACTGGCGAAATCGTGCCGGTTGATCAGGATCAATCTCCTCAAGAAGTTGCGCAAAAAATCACTGTTGAAGATGCTCATATTGATTTTCATGCGCCAGCTTTTGCAGTTGACCGTCAAATTCGCGCTTGCACGCCAAATCCGGGCGCGTGGTGCGAGCTTCATGCGGACGACGATAATAACGCGGAACCGATTACTTTGCACGTTTTGCGCGCAAAGCCGGCAGACGCTAACTATCCACATGCTGAAGATTTTAATCAGCTTAATCCTGGAAAATTACTTGCCGGCAAAAAGCAAGTTTGGATTGGTACTTTAAGCGGCGCGCTTGAGCTTTTGGAAGTAAAAGCGCAAGGAAAGAAAGCTATGAAAGCTGCCGATTGGGCGCGCGGAGCAAGGCTTTCTGCCGATGCTTACTGCGCATAAAATTATGAGCATGAACTTTTCTTCGCTGCTGCCAACTTTAGCCAAGCCGGGGCTTTTGGTTATGGATGTTGACGCAACGCTTATTGAGGAAGAAGTTATTGATTTACTCGGCGAGGAAGCTTGCTGCGGCAAGGAGATGTCTTTGATTACAGCGCGTGCAATGCGTGGCGAAATTACTTTCGACGACTCCTTGCGTTTGCGTGTGAGCATGCTTCGCGGCCTAAACATTGACGAGTGCAAAAAGCGTATTATTTCCAAAATTCACGTAACTAAAGGCGCGAATGTTTTAATTGACGCGCTTCACGCGCATGGTTGGAAGGTTGGCGCAGTTTCTGGCGGTTTTCACGAGATTTTGGACGAATTGCTGCCGAGTTTGAATATTGATTTTTGTGTGGCTCACCATTTAGAGGCGATTGACGGCAAGCTTACTGGCAACGTGCTAGGAAATATTGTTAATGCTAACGCAAAAGTTGAAGCGCTTCGAACTTGGGCAAGTGATCTTGGCGTTGAACGCGAGCAAACTGTTGCCGTGGGGGATGGGGCGAACGATATTTCAATGATTAAATTCGCTGGATTAGGCGTGGCTTTTTGCGCAAAACCAGCAGTTCAAGCGGCTACTCCTTACCGCATTCTTACTCGCGATTTAAGCGCTGTATTGCGTTTTTTGACTGTGAATTAATACGTTTATAGAGCGAAAAGTTGATGAATGTACATAAGCAATGTAAAATAATGAAGCAATGATTAAAGATTAATGATTAATGATTATTTTTGTGAAAGTTCTGTAGCTTTTATCCACAGAGCATAAATGTGTTGGTAAATCTTTCTATTGATGAGTAAAATAACAGTTAGTTTTTTGAGAGAAAAGTGTGCGTGAATGCAGAAGATTCAGGAATTTACATTGAAATTCGCGCACGAAGGGTAGGGAGTGTAAGTTGAATTTACGAGAAGTTGCGCTTGAAGTTGCGCGTATTTTGGAAGATGTTGGCAAACATGCGTATCAGGATCAATTAAGTCCTCAAGATATGACTTCGCTTGCGTTGGGTGATATGCAATCAGAGTCCGGTTTTGGCGATAAGCTCGTGCGCTTTATTCAAAACCGTTTAACGTACGTGAATCCTTTCCAAGGTTTTTGGCGCACTAGGCCGGAGCATTGCAATCCGGGCGACCGTTTTTGGTGCGTTGGAAACGTTGACGGCGCCATTAATTTCAACCGAGACATGGCAGAGTGGACTCTTACAGTTTCGCTTTTTGAGTTTAACGATGAAGGTTCCGCTCGCCCGGTGCTTGGCGTTGTACACGCTCCTGCATTGGGATTGACTTATTTGGCTGCAAAGGGCCAGGGTGCTATTCGCATTCGTAGAACTCCGCAAGGCGAAAAGCGCGAGAAGATTACGCCTTCTACAACTTCTACTTTGCAAGGATCCGTTGTGTGCTACGGAATGTCTTACATACCGGGCGAATCTAAGCGCGCTCTTGACGTAGTTTCTTCGCTTGAAGAAGGCTGCCCTGCGGATATTAAGCGCATTGGGCCGGCTTCGCTTGACTTGTGCAAGGTGGCAGACGGCACCTACGACGCTTACTTTGAGCCTCATTTGCACCAGTGGGATATTCCGGCTGTTTCTGCCGGAGCCGTGGTTGTGGAAGAAGCACAATGCCAGGTGTGCCAGTGGGATGGCAGCCCTATTCATTGGCGCCGCGAAAATGACGTAGTTGCTTCTAACGGTTTGCTTATTAACGAGTTAAAGCCGTATCTTAAGTAACTCGTAGTCTTGCGTAAGTAAGCAATAGTCTTACGTAAGTAAGCAATAATCTTGCGTAAGTAAGCAATAATCTTACGTAAGTAGCCAATAGTCTTTCGTAAGCAGTTAATAGTCTTGCGGCGTGTCGTAATTTTTTTTTTAATAAACATTATGACGTCTTATTCAAGCAATTTATGCGCAAATCCATGCTGTAGTGAAATAAAGACGCAAAATTATAGCGTAAAAAGGGTTGCAATGTATGAATAGTTGAGTATCATACAACCTGTACGAGTGTCAGTTTGCAATTTATGTACGCTGAAATGTATTAAGAGAGTATGAAGCGTTCTAAGTGGCAGATTGGCGTTGAACAAAGAAGCTAATGCTAATTTATTGGCTGCAGCAGTATTGCATATTACAAATTATGCATAAGACAAATTATGCATAAGCAGGAACATAAAGAATACACATTATTGAAGTGAGGAATAATGGCGAAGAAGATCATGAGCACTAAGCATCTTGCTGATTTGCAAAAGTCATTACAAAAGTCTAGTAACAGCGTTATTTATGCGCCACTTTCTAAGAGCGTGTGCGCAGCGATGCTTGCCGGTGCAATGGTGCTTGGGGGGGGGGGTATTCATTTCTCCTGCGCCTGCTTATGCTGACGGCTATGTAGCACCTGACGGAAACATTTACTACGGTTACAAGTCAGACGCAAACTACAGTAAAGACCGCTTTAAGATTGAAGTTCATTACTACAGCACCAAAGAAGCTGCTGAAAAAGATGACGCTAACAACCAAGATCCTCTTGGTCAATATGTGCATGTAAAGTACACTGCAAATCTTAACGATAAACATGAATTTGATAAGTGGGCATTCCGTCCAATGTGGTGGTACGGTGTTCCAGCTGGTTTAACTAACGTACACAATGTTATTTACAGCCGTTTTGAGAAGTATACGAAGGAAGGAAAACCTGATACTGCTCCAAGTACTACTACTCCAGGTATTAGAAAAGATAGTGAAAATACAACTAAGCATTACAAAGATTCGAAGGATTGGAAGAGTATTTCCAGATTCTACGTTGAAGATCCAAGCCAGCTTAAGTCTATGAACGGCTTAGGTATGCTTCTTGGTGTCGATGGTAATAAAAACAATGGCTACGATTCTAACGGTACTAGTGCTGGCAATTGGGAAGACTTCTATGCTGCTTCTAAGGGTATGCAGGGAATGTTTATCGATTGGGAATCTGCCGGTAAGCGTTACTATGAGATGGATTACGTTGCAGAGTTGACGGATGACGCGTGGAAGAAGCGTGACGAGCATCCGCTTCGTTTTGCTGCTGGCGTTTACCGTTTTGCTGGTAATTGGCATATTGCTACTGGTCAGATTCACCGCGCTCCAAAGATTGCAGACAGCTTGAAGGTTAAGTATCCAGATCGTACGCCAGTTGCGAAGGTTAACCAACTGACTGAGGAAGAACAAGGCAAAGTTAAGGACGCAATCTATAACGCTAATAAAGATGCAACTCCTCACTTCAGTGATTTGCTTGACGGAGATGCTGGTATAACAGTTGGTACAGACGGTACTGCAAAGCTTACTTTCAAAGACAAGACTACGCTTACCATGCCTGGCAATTTGCTGGTTATGGAGCAGAAGCAGGATTGTGATTTGTACCCTCCAACCTACCCGGCTCCGATTCCTGTAGTGAATACTGATAAGCCAAATGCTGAAGAGCAGAAGGCTATTATCAAGGCTATTAAGGATGCGAATAATAATAACGACTTCAGCAAGCATGTAGATTTGTCTGGCACTGATACATTTACGTTTGATGACCAGGGTAAGCAGCTGAAGATTAAGTACAATGACCATTCCACGCTTGCGATCCCTTATTCTTCTTTGGTGTATCAAGGCGCAAAAATCTCCGATTGGGCGCCGTATGTTGTGCCGGACGCGATTGAGGTTGCAAATCCTTCAAGCTTGACTGACACGGAGAAAAAGCAAGTAACTGACGCTTTCGATAAAGCAAACGCTGATTTGGATGTTTATACTGCAGCCAAGAAGAATGGTAATACTCCTGTAAGCTTCGATAAAGACTTCAAGAACGCTATTATCACTTGGGCTGATGGCTCTACTAGCACGATTCCTTCTTGGCAGTTCTTAACGAAGAAGGCTGAGCCAACTCCAACTCCAAAGCCGCCAACTCCAAAGCCTGCTGAAGAAAAGAAGACGTTCACGGTTGATGTGCCTACAAAAATACCAAGCGTCAAGTTCGACCCGTTTAATGCAACACAAAAAGACATAACTGATAATCAGACACAGCTTGACGCGCTTAAAGCTGGGCTTAAAAAGTGCGCAGCTAAAGATGCAAAAGATGGTAAGACAGCTGTAAATATTAAAGATGTTGAATATGCAATAGTGAACGGCAAAGGTGTTATAAAGTTCAAAGCTGAAGGCTATGAAGATGCTATTTACCCTATGAGCGTGTTCTTTAAGCAAATGGCAAATACGCAAACGCCTAGGGAAACTGAGCATAGTCCAAAAGGAAAGACTCAATATAAGTACAAGGTTAAGCCTGTCCAAACTGTTGGTGATACTCCAAACATTCAAGAGCAAATTAAGGCTTTGAAGGAATTTATTAGGTCTAACTACGGTAAAGATCTTACGAATGATGATACCATTACACAGACGTATTCACTTGTTGAAGGTGATACTCCTGTATCAGGAACAGAAGGAATGCAGCGTTTTGTTCAAAATCAACATGATGGCGCTGGCATATTGACAATTAGTATTGGTAATGATGGCTCGTTAGAAGTTCAAGGTTATGAAAAGGGAAATAATAGCCCAAAGACACTCTTTACTGTTCCTACAAATGAATTGTATGTAAAGAGTGGATCTGCAACTGATCACACTGTTTCGGATTTGAAGGATCTTGCTAAAAAGATTCGCGATGCAAAGAAAAACAGTGGTGTAACAGACAACGATTTGAAGCGCGCTGGTATTGATGCTAGTGACAACACTATCAACGGCATGAATGACGAAAAGGGTCTTCGTGACCTTATTGCCAAGCTTACTAGAGCCACAAAGGCGGAGTATAAGTACAATACAAATCCTTACGGGGTTAGTGATCCAACTGCGAAACCGACTGATGCTGATTTCCAAGCTGCAGTTAAGCAATTCTTGCACGCCAATTACGAGGATGGTAACGCAACTGAGAAGATTGATAGTCTTAATTCAAACAGTGCAACGCTAACAGGTAAGGGCTGGACGCCAAAAGCTGGTACTTCCTGCTTGGAGCTTAATTCTAATACGGTAACATATGGCATTACTGCTGTTGCTATGAACAATGACGGCAAGAGTGCTGACTTTAAGAATGGTAATGACATACTGTTCACCGTGTCTGCAAATGATCTCTACAAGAAGAAGGAAACTCCTAAGCCTGATCCAAAGCCTGATGATAAGCAACTCCAGCAGATGAAGGATGATGCGAAGAAGATTATCGATAAGAATCCGTATCTGACTCCTGAACAGAAGAAGCAGTTCAAGAAGCAGATTGATGGTGCTTCCGATCAGAAGGGTATTCAGAAGATTCTGAATGATGCTAAGAATCAGGGTAATACTAATAAGACTAATCCTGATGTTCAGCCAATCATCAATAAGAACAAGAATGGTGGCGACGAAAAGAAGCAGCACGAGCTTCAGGCTGCTAAAGATGCTGCTAAGAAAGCAATCGAGAACCTTCCTAATTTGTCTGATGATGAAAAGAAGGATCTTAAGACTAAGGTCGATAAAGCAAACAGCATTGATGGCACGGATGGCGTGAATAGCGTTGTTGATGAAGCCAAGAAGCTCAGCGAGCTTAATACCGCTAAGAAGGAAGCTAAAGAAGCACAGCTTTACTTCCTTGACCACGGTACTGCAGGCGATGATAAGAAGGGTGAGACTTCTCACGCTGATGATGTAGCCTTGCATGAGTTGCTCGGTGGAGCTTCTGGTAAGGATGCAACCCTCACTGCTTTGGAAACCGCTCTTACAAAGAAGGATCCTACTGCAGATGATATTCGCACAGCTTTAGAAGCAGCAAAGCAAGCTAATGTGAAAAACACGCAGAAAGCAAAAGATGCTGCAATAAAGAAACTTGAAGAGAAGAAAGATGCGCTTAAAAATGCTTATGACGCATTGACTCCTGATCAGAAAAACGCTGCTAAAACTGCATATGAAGCCGCTATTCAAGCAATTGATAATGCTGAATCTTCTGTTAAAAGTGCAACTAAGCCTTCTGAAATCAAGACTGCTATTGAAAGCGTGAGTACTGACACCATCAACGCTGCAAATCAAGCAATCGAAAATGCTAAGCCAAAGCGCGATCCTTCTGGTAACACCAACGATCCTGATGCTAAAGCTTTCGAGAAAGAGAAGAATGACGCTAAGGGCGAGATCGATAAGATTCCTGGCTTGTCTCAAGAAGAAAAAGACAAGTATAAGGAACAGATTAATCAGTCTACTCACAAAGGCGATCCTGAAGCAATAGTCAATCAGGCTAAGAAGCACAAGAAGATCGAAGCTGCTCTTAAAGCAATTGACGACTTCAAGAACTTAAACAATGCGCAGAAGGAAACTTTCAAGAAGATTATTGAAGATACTGATGCACATGATCGCAAGGATGATAAAGGCAATGTCATTGGCGATGATATCGATGATGCGCTTGCTAACGCTGCAAACACCGATAATGCTATGGCTCGTCTTGGAGAGCTTAAGAAGAAAGCTGAAGTGTTCCAGAAAGAAGCAAACGGCAAGTATTCTAAGCTTGACTCTACAAAGCCTGCTGAAAAGAAGCAGAAGGATGATTTCGATAATTATCTTAAAGATGCAACAACTCTGACCACACCTGATAAGGGCGATGATAAGAATGCGGATCAGGTTAATGAGCTGTACAATGACCTTCTTAAGGCAATGCGTGCTATCGATCCTGATGCTCAAAGTGCTGGTCTTAAGACTGCTGCTCTTAAGAATGAGATTGACTCCGATAAGAAATTCAAGCCAAGCGAAACCGATCCTACGACGAACCCAGGCAATTCTGTTTATACCACTGCTTCTGCAGATAAGAAGGCTGCGTTTGACAAGGCTTTGAGTGATGCTCAAAGCGTTTTGGATGGTGCCAAGACTGCAGATATCTCAGACGCTACTAAGGAAGCTGATGAGCAGAAGAAGATTGACGAAGCTCTTGACAAGCTTATTAAGGCTCGCTTAGCTCTTGACGGCGTTGACACAACCGCGTTGCAGAATGAGATCGGTAATGCTCCTACTGTTCAGAGCAATGTGAAGTACACCAAGGCTTCTGATGATAAGAAGTCTGCGTATGATAAGGCCCTTAAGGATGCTCAGGATCTTATCGATAAGCTAACTGGTAAGACACCTGCTGCTGGCGAGAAGCCAAAGACTCAAGCTGAAAAGCAGAAGCTTGTTGATGATGCTCTTGCAAAGCTTAAGGAAGCTGAAGCGGATCTCGATGGTAAGAAGCCAGCTCCAGCCCCAGTTCCGACCCCAGTCACTCCAACTCCTGAGCCTGTTCCAACTCCAGCTCCTTCGCCTGTGGTTGATAAGTCTCACTTGCAGCAGGGTATTAATGATGGTAGCGATGTTCATAATTCGGATGATTACACGAATGCTCCTTCGGATAAGAAGCAGGCTTATGATCATGCTTTGGATCATGCTAATGAGGTTAATAATGATCCGAATGCTACTCAGGAGCAGGTGAATCAGGCTGCTGAGGATTTGCATAAGGCTCAGCAGGATTTGCATGATTCTGCTACTGTGGATAAGTCTTATTTGCAGTGGGAGGTTAGCGACGATGTTGCTTTCCGCGATCGTGGATCGTATCTTGTTGCTGATGCTTCTCTTAAGGATGCGTATAATGCGGCGCTTTCTGAGGCTCGTAGTGTGCTTGCTGATGCTAATGCTACGCAGGATCAGGTGAATGCTGCTTTGGCTAAGCTTCGTGAAGCTAAGCGTAATATTCTTCAAGCTAATGGTTTGAGTGGTGACGAGTATGCTGGCGACGGAACTCCTGGAACCGGTAACACTGGCTCCACTCCTGGAACCGATAACACTGGAACCGATAACACTGGCGCTGGTAACACTGGCGCTGGTAATACTGGCGCTGGTAATACTGGTGCTGGTAACGCCGGTGCTGGTAACACCGGTACGGTTCCTGGTTCTAGCGTTGTTCCTGGTGGTTCTAGCGTTGTTCCTGGTTCTGGTAACTCTGGTTTCGGTTCTACTGGCTCGACTAACTCTGGTAGTGGTCATGAGGGTGATGCTTCTCATGGTTATGGTGTGAATGATAATGCCCCGACTACTGTTGATAAGGGTGAGTTGAACTTGCAGATTGAGGGTGCTGAATCTGGTTCTAAGCCTGGCTCTAACTCTGGTGCTGCTGGTAATGGTTCTAACTCTGCCGCTGGTTCTAACGCCTCTGCTGGTACTACTGGTGCCGCTGGTAACGCCGCTGCTGGTGCTGCTGGTGCCGCTGGTAACGCCGCTGGCTCTAACGCTGGTAATGCTGCTGCAGGCTCCGCTGCTGCTAATGGTCTTGCTGCGGCTAAGGTGAATGCTGTTGTGGAGAATTCTAAGGCTGTGAAGCGTGCGGATGCTCAGGTTGCTGCGGCTGAGGCTACTGTGAATACTGCTTTGGCTGAGGCTAAGAAGGTTGCGGCTGATCCTAATGCAACTCAGGCTCAGGTTGATGCTGCGGCTCAGAAGCTTGCTGATGCTCGTAAGTCTTTGGCTGCGGCTCAGGATAATGCTTCTAGGGTTCGTGCTGTTGTGCGTGAGCAGGTTTTGAAGCGTTTTAAGGGTTCGAAGCTTAGTAAGACTGGTAGTGACGTGTCTGTGTTTGGCGTGTTTGCTGCTGGTGTTGCTGCTGCTGGTGCTGCACTCTTCTTAGCTAAGCGCCGCGGAATCTCCCGCCACTGCAGCAAGTAAGCTACGTAGCTAATCTGCTTAACTAATCACTCAGCTAATCTGCTTAACTACACTCAGCTTAAGCAGATTAGCTCATAAATTAAGTCATGCCCTCGCCTTTATATTCACTCCAGTAGGCGAGGGCACTTTTATATATAAAAACAGGAGTTATAGGCAAAAAGTGTGTAAAGCTAAGCTAATGAATATCCTGTGGTATAAGCCGAAGCGCAAACACTGTTAAAAACTCAGTCAACGAACTGAGAAAATAACGGTAATAAGCAAAACACTGTTAAAAACTCAGTCATCGAACTGAGAAAATAACGGTAATAAGCAAAACACTGTTAAAAACTCAGTCATCGAACTGAGAAAATAACACTCACATCCCAAACGTCTAGAGAAATAATCAACATTCAATACGCTACAATCCACTGCCATAAAGGTTATGAGCCTATTTCTTGCACACTTTTGGAACTGCACCCCTCGACTCAAGCGTTTAGAGTAGTCGCGAATATATGGGAAAATTACGAGTATGACTACAGTTATTATGCATACTTCTGAAGGCGATATTAAAATCAACTTGTTTGATACCAAAGCGCCTGAAACAGTAAAGAATTTCGTTGGCCTCGCCACCGGTGAGCGCGAATGGATTGACCCATTTAGTGGAAAGCCTTCTAACGAGCCATTTTACGATGGTCTTACCTTCCACCGCATTATTAAGGACTTCATGATTCAAGGCGGTTGCCCACTCGGCAATGGCACCGGCGGACCTGGCTACGAGTTCGACGATGAAATTGACGCATCTTTGAAGTTCAACAAGCCTTATTTGCTTGCTATGGCGAATGCTGGTAAGCGTCGCGGCCGTGACGGTCTTTTGCACGGCACTAACGGTTCGCAGTTCTTCATCACAACCGTTCCAACTCCTTGGCTTGACGGTCATCACACGATTTTCGGCGAGGTTGCGGACGACGAGTCGAAAGCTGTGGTAGATAAGCTCGAGTCTGTTGCAACTGATCGCTCTGACGCTCCTCTTGAGCCTGTTGGCATTATTTCTGTTGAAGTTTTGTGAAGTTTAAGCCGTAAATAAATTAGCAATACAAAAGCGAGCTTTGCAGTAAACGTTACATTTACTACAAAACTCGCTTTATTTTAACCTTCTTCAATTATTATTCGTTGCAAGTATTATTTACTAAACCGCGATTGCGTTACTTCGCATATATGCGTTTCGCGCTTACGATTTCGCACTTACGCTACGCAATCACTTACGCTACGCAAGCACTTACGCTACGCAATCACACGCGCTACGCAATCACACGCGCTACGCTTTCGCGCTATTCTTTCACGCTTTGGTACAGCGACGAGCCAGATTCTTGGAACTTCTTGCTCATCTCTTTCATACCGTCGGCAATTGCCTGACTGCGTGCTTCCTCAACAAGCTGTTCCTGCTGAGCTGCACCGCCAAAGCGCTTACGAATATTTTGCGAAATAGCCATCGAGCAGAACTTTGGTCCGCACATCGAGCAGAAGTGCGCCATTTTTGCCGGCTCTGCAGGAAGCGTTTCGTCGTGGAATGCGATTGCGGTATCAGGATCGTAGCTTAAGTTGAACTGATCCAACCAGCGGAACTCAAAGCGCGCCTTACTAATAGCGTTGTCGCGATCCATAGCATGTGGATGATGCTTCGCAAGATCCGCCGCGTGGCAAGCAATCTTGTACGCAATCACGCCTTGCTTCACGTCGTCCTTGTTAGGCAATCCCAAATGTTCCTTAGGAGTTACGTAGCAAAGCATTGCAGTGCCGTAGCGTGCAATCTCCACGCCGCCAATTGCGGAAGTAATGTGATCATAGCCAGGGGCAGTATCGGTAGTCAAAGGACCAAGCGTATAGAATGGAGCGTTCTGGCAAATAGCCTTCTCCATTTCAATATTCATACGCACAGTGTCGAATGGCACGTGGCCAGGGCCTTCAATCATCACTTGCACATCGTGCTGCCAAGCAATCTTAGTAAGCTCGCCAAGCGTCATAAGCTCAGAAAGCTGAGCCGCATCGTTAGCGTCAGCCAAGCTACCTGGACGCAAACCGTCACCCAAAGAGAACGCAACATCGTACTTTGCAAAAATCTCGCACAATTCTTCAAAGTGCGTGTACAAGAAGCTTTCTTGATGATGCTGCAAGCACCATTCAGCCATAATCGAGCCGCCGCGAGAAACAATACCAGTTACGCGGTTTGCAGTAAGCGGCACGTAGCGAAGAAGCACGCCAGCATGAATAGTCATGTAGTCAACGCCCTGCTCGCACTGCTCAATAACAGTGTCGCGGAAAAGCTCCCAGCTGAGCTTAGAAGCGTCATCCTCAACCTTTTCCAAAGCCTGGTACATTGGCACGGTTCCGATTGGCACAGGGGAGTTGCGCAAAATCCATTCGCGAGTGGTGTGAATATCGTTACCTGTGGAAAGATCCATAACGGTATCCGCGCCCCACTTCGTGGCCCACGTAAGCTTTTCTACTTCTTCGTCAATTGAAGACGTTACGGCAGAATTGCCCATGTTTGCGTTGAGCTTAGTTAAGAAGCGCGAGCCAATAATCATCGGTTCTGCTTCAGGGTGATTAATATTGCAAGGAATTACAGCGCGTCCTGCTGCAAGTTCGGAGCGAACAAGCTCCACGTCGCAATTTTCGCGCGTTGCAACGTATTGCATTTCTGGAGTTACGATTCCGTGGCGAGCGTACCACATTTGCGTAATCGGATGATCCGCGCCCTTCATTGGCTTATGCGTGCGTCCGCGCCATTCCTTAGAAGCCTTGCCTCGCTTAATTGCGCGCTTTCCGTCGTCTTGAAGATTGCGCCTGCGGCCTTCGTATTCCACAACGTCGCCGCGGTCGCGAATCCAATCAAGGCGAAGAGGAGCCAAGCCCTCTTTAGGATCACACTTTGGACCTTCCGTATTGTAGTCCTTAAAAGGCGGGTTAGGGCCAACGCCCGGAGTATCCGAAAGCTTAATTTCCGTATATGGAACTTCCAAATCGTAAGAACCGTACTCGTATTCAAAATGAACAGGAGTGGTTTTGCGAATATGCGCCTTGTCTCGCTGAGTGCATCCGCGAGCTGCAATATCGACGCGCTGCTGCTTAGCTAATTTCGCAGCATCCTTTGCTTCTTTCGCATTAATAAAAGTTGGTTTCTTTTCTTCAGGTTTTTGTGAAGAATTTGCGTCGGAATTTTCGGCGACGATTACGCGCTTAGCATAACCGTGCTTTTCTTCGCCTCGCACAGCTTTCCAATGCTCAACAAACTCGTGCATAGTCGATTCTGGCGTTTCGGAAGCGTACAAAGCTTGAGCAACAAAGAAGCCAGCAGCTTTAGTGCGCGCAATAACGTCAACATCTTCAAGCTCAGTTCTTCCGCCAACTAAAACTGGGAAATCACTTGCGGAGCAAATCGTATTAATTTTCGCTTCGTCCAACGTTGTGTGATTTGCTTCCAATTCGTAAGCGGCAGTAGTGTTTTCGCTGCCTTCTTCAGGATTGTGCATTGCTGTTACGCAAATGTAGTCAATGCAACCGTCCGGAAGCTCGTTAATAACCTTAACCAAGCTTTCAGTTTCAACCGACAAGCCAATAACAGCGTCTTCGCCAAGAAGTGCGCGCGCCTCCCTAGGCTCCATGTCGCTTTGTGATAAATGAATGCCGTCAACTTTAATGCTTTGGTTGCGAGCCTGCCAAGCAACGTCAACTCGCTCGTCAATAACAAAAGTTACAGAATCGCACTTATTGTTATCTTCAATAATTTGCGCAATATCGCGCGCGATTGTTGTGATTTCCTTCGCGCTTTCGTCATTGCAATGAAGACGTATTAATGTTGCTCCGGCGCGCAAAGCGTCGTCAACAATATCTGTAAGTGGACGATTATTACAAGCTTGTGGGTCTGCAATAAAGCAGGCGTTTAAATTGAATTGGTCTCGCATTGAGGCGTATGGATAATTCGATGTCATACTAAAATCGTTGCTCCCTACGTTGTATTAACTAAACAGGTTCTAAGGGTCAGGTTCGCTACGCCTATCTCAGCCTTCTAAAAAGAAAGCACCCCCGCAAATGTCGAATTATCAGCCAGTTTACACGATTACGTAGCCTTTATTAGCGTAGGTATGTTGCGATTTTCTTATAACGCTTGCAATCAACTCTTTCTATTACGCTCGCTATTACCTTTCGTGATGATTAATAGCGCGAGCAATAACATCTCCCAAAGTTTGCACGATTTGCACAAGAATAATGCACAGCACTACTGCAACAGCCATAACATCGTACTGGTAGCGCTGATAGCCGTAGCGTATTGCAATATCGCCAAGACCGCCGGCTCCAACTGTTCCAGCCATTGCGGAGAATCCAAAAAGCGTAATAAACGTAAGAGCAGCTCCGCGAATTAGAGAAGGTAACGCTTCCCAAAGCAGCACTTTGCAAACGATTTGCAATTTACTTGCGCCGAAACTTTGCGCCGCTTCAATTAAACTTCCGTCAACTTCTGCCAAAGACTGCTCAACAATTCGCGCCACAAACGGTGCTGCCGTAACAACCAGCGGCACAATAGCGCCCGGAACGCCAAGAGACGTGCCAACAATCAAACGCGTGAATGGAATTAACGCAACCAGCAAAATAATAAACGGCACCGATCGCACAATATTAACAATCCACCCAAGAATCGCATTAATTGGCGCGTTTGGGCAAATGCCTTTTTTGTCGGAAGTAATAAGCAATACGCCAATAGGAAGGCCAATAACATACGCCAAAAGCGTTGCTACTGAAGTCATAACTAAAGTATCAATTATGCCTTCAGTAAGCAGGTCGCCGTATTCGCTTAAAAATTGTGTTGCAGATTCTATCATTGTTATTTTACCTCGTTCGTAAGCGTATTAGATGCAGGCTTTTTACGATGATTTTCTTGCTTTTCGTCTGCAATTAGAGTTCGCAAAATATTGCTTTGTGGATTTGCAAATAAGGTTGTTGTGTCGCCTAATTCCACAATATGCCCGCCGTCAATCATTGCAACTCGGTCGCAAATATTTCGTGCAACTGCCAACGAATGCGTAATAATAACAAGCGTTACGTTAAGCTCGCGGTTAATTCGGCGCAGTAAATCAAGGATTTGCGCGGTTGTAGTAGAGTCGAGTGCGCTTGTTGCTTCGTCACAAAGCATAATCGACGGATTATTTGCCAGCGCGCGAGCAATAGCAACGCGCTGCTGCTGGCCGCCTGAAAGCTGGCTAGGGTAGCGGTCGGCAAGATCTTGCAAACCAACTAAATTAAGCAAATAATGCGCTCGCTCTTCGCGTTTCTTTTTATCAACGTGATTAAGTTCAAGCGGAAAAGTTACGTTTCGTAATACTGTGCGCTGCTGGAAAAGACTAAAATTCTGGAAAATCATGCCAATATTAGCGCGTACTTGAGCAAGCTCTTTATCTTTTACTTCGGTAATATCCTTGCCGTCAATCACGATTCTGCCGGAAGTTGGGCGCTCGAGCAGATTCATGCAACGCACTAGCGAAGATTTTCCAGCGCCGGAAGAACCTAGAATTCCAAATACTTCACCCGACTCAATAGAAAGATTAATATCGTGCAATGCTTCATGAGCTTCGCTACCTTTGCCGTAGCTTTTATGAAGATGTTCAATCTGAATCATGCTTTTCCTTAACAGCTTATTTTGTGTTATGTGAAACATACTAGCGTTACGTACCAGCATCACGTACTAGCGTCACGCAATTTATGCACTTTTACGTATATTACACGCTTATAAAAATAATGCCGCAAAGCGCGCTAAAATCACACGTATTTACGGCATTATATGGCTACATTGTAAGTATTATTTAGATATTATTTAGATATTATTTAGAAAACAGGAAGCACAGCACCCTTATAAGTCTTAGTAATATAGTCGCGGACTTCGCTTGTTTTCAAAGCCTTAAGTAATGCCTTAATTTTGGCGAGTTTTTCGGAACCCTTCTTTACTACAATAATATTTTCGTAAGTTTTAGCAGCAATTCCACCAACTTTTTCGGAAGTAAGCGGATCCTTAGTTGGGTTAAAACCAGCCTGAATTGCGTAGTTGCCGTTCATGGCAGCAAGATCCACGTCCTTAATTGCAGTCGGAACGGTTGCAGCCTCAAGCTCCTTAAACTTCAAATTCTTCGGATTACTCGTAATATCTTTCACAGTAGCGTTAATATCTTTTGGATTCTTTAACTTAATCAAACCAGCATCTTGCAGAAGTAGCAGCGCGCGAGCCTCATTAGTAGGATCGTTTGGCACTGCAACGGTTGCACCATCAGCCAAAGCCTTAATGGTTTTGGTCTTTCCTGGGTACAATCCAAAAGGCTCAAAATGAATTCCGCCTACCGAAACAAGATGCGTTCCCTTTTCCTTGTTGAAATTGTCGAGGTAAGGAAGATGCTGGTAATAATTCGCATCAACTTCACCTTCTTCGGTAGCAGTATTTGGCTGCACGTAGTCTGTAAACTCCTTAACAACCAGCTTGTAGCCTTCCTTCTGCAAAATCGGCTTTACTACTTTGTTAAGGATTTCAGCATGAGGAGTAGGCGATGCTGCTACAGTAACGGTTTTGTCGTCCTGGCTATTCGCATTCTTAGCACTTCCGCAACCGCTTAAAGCGAAAGTTGCTAATGCTGCCAAAGCTGTAATCGAGGCAATAACTTTAATCCTGCGCATAATTTTCTGCTCCTTGTTTGATGAAATCCTTTTTGAATTTCCCCTTCGCGAGTAACGAATTATCAATATAGGCGAGAAAATTTAATAATTCTACACTTTGCTTATTAGTATTATTTATGACGTGTTAGTAATGCGAATACTTGCAATATGGGAAGATAAAAAGTTTTTTCGCTTAAGTTTTGCAACACGTTTTTGCAACACGTTTTCGCAACACGTTTTCGCAACACGTTTTTGCAACACGTTTTTGCAACACGTTTTTGCAACACGTTTTCGCAACACGTCTCTTACTTGCAATAAAGCAATCTACTAAACTATAAATTATGAGTTTTTTGCGATTGGCATTAGCGCAGATAGATACATGCGTTGGAAACATTGATAATAACGTTGCGAAAGTATTGCAATACGCGGCGCGCGCAAAACAATCAGGCGCTCGAATGGTAGTTTTTCCGGAAATGACATTAACCGGCTACCCGATTGAAGATCTCGCTTTACGCGGCACGTTCCGCGCGTCTGCTCAAAAAGCTGCCGACTTACTTGCGTCAAAACTTGCGGAAGAAGGCTTGGGGGAGCTTTACGTAGTAGTTGGAACGGTTGGCTTTGACGAGTCTTCCAGAAAGCCTCGTAACCGCCTACTTGTGTTGCACGAAGGAAAATCCGTATTGCAATACGATAAGCATTTTCTGCCAAATTACGGCGTTTTTGACGAGTTTCGTATTTTCTCTTCCGGAAATAAGTGCGAACTTATGGAAGTTGATGGCTTGCGCTTAGGATTTGCTATTTGCGAAGATATTTGGCAAGACGGCGGCCCTGTAGCTCAACTTGCAAAACTTGGAATTGACGCGTTAATTACAATGAACGGCTCTCCTTACGAAGAAGGAAAAACTCATGTGCGCTTTAACTTAGCTCAAAAGCGCGCGTCTGAAGTTAATGCGCCTGTTGTGTACGTGAACCAAGTTGGCGGTCAGGATGATTTAGTATTCGACGGTGGAAGTTTTGTTGTAGATGCGGACGGAACTTTGCTTGAGCGCTCGCCAATGTTTGCTGAAGATTTAGCTTTTGTTGATTTCGATACCTCGCTTAAAAAGCAGAAAGTTTCAAGCATTGCTCCAAAACTTGACGCGGATGAAGAAGTGTATTGCGCATGCGTTGTGGGTCTTCGAGATTACATGCGTAAGAACGGTTTTAAAGGCGTGTGTTTAGGTCTTTCCGGCGGAATTGATTCGGCTTTAGTTGCAACTATGGCTGCTGATGCGTGCGGAGGAGAAAATGTGTGGGGCATTTCCATGCCAAGCATGTACTCTTCGGACGGCTCTAAAGACGACGCGCGCGATTTAGCTGAGCGTATTGGAGCACACTACGATGTGCAACCAATTGAGCCGCTTTTTAAAGCTTTCCAATCGCAACTTTCCTTAGAAGGAGTTGCTGCAGAAAACTTGCAAGCTCGCGTACGCGGCGTAATCGTAATGGCTTACTCGAATTCGCGCGGTGTGTTGGCGCTCGCAACTGGCAATAAATCGGAGCTTGCTTGCGGATATTCAACTATATACGGCGATGCGGTAGGAGGGTATGCTCCTATTAAGGATTTGCTTAAGACGCGCGTTTGGGCGCTTTCTCGTTGGAGGAATCGTGCTGCAAGCGCTGGAGTTGGTGTTGGTATGCTTCCGATTGTTGGGTATGAAGATTCTGCGAAAGCAGATGCTACTAAAGCAGATGCTGCTAAAGCAGAGGCTCCGCAAGATGGCGTATTAATTCCGGTTAATTCTATTATTAAGCCGCCTAGTGCGGAGTTGCGTCCGGGGCAGAAGGATTCTGATTCTTTGCCTGAGTATGATTTGCTTGATCGCGTTTTAGAGGCGCATATTGAGCTTGCTCACGGTAGAGCAGATTTGCTTGCCGACGGTTTTGATGAGCATACTGTTGACACGGTTATGCGTTTGGTTGATCGTGCTGAATGGAAGCGCAGGCAGTATCCGCTTGGGCCGAAAGTAAGCGCTATTGCTTTTGGTAGGGATCGCAGAATGCCAGTTACTACCGCTTTTCGTGAGTAATTTCGTTTCTTGAATTAGCAAGTGAATTTATAGTAGAATACAAGAAGTGCGTAATTTTGCGTATCGTATATATGCTTACGTTTGTATATGTTTGCATAGTGATACGATTGCAATTTGATTGCATTTATTAATAGCATTGTTGCGAATATTTATAGAGAGAAGTGATTAATTATGAATATTAAACTCGCGGTTGCAATATCATTGGGCGCTAGCTCGCTTGCACTATTTGGTATGGCAAATGTTGCAAATGCAGCAGAAGCAAATCCTCCTTTAAATCAGCCTAATCCTGTAGTTAATCCTGCTGATAACGGCGATGATGGTAATACTCCTAAGACACCCGAAGAAGCAAAGAAAAAGGTAGATGAAGCTTCAGAAAAACTTAAGGATGCTACAAAAAATAGAGAACAAATTAGCGAACAAGTTGATAAAAAGAAAAAAGCAATAGATGATGCAACTAACCAACTTGGAGAATCTCACGAAAAAGATATCGAAAAAGTAAATAGCACTATCGAAGAAGATAGCTCTAAAAAATCAACTCTTGAAAAAGATTTAGAAAATAAAAAGAAGTCACGAGATTCAGTCGATAAAGATCTAAAAGAAAAGAAAGAAAGCGAAAAACAGAGCGATAAGCGTTTAGAAGATATTGATGCAAGAACTAAAGCACATTCAAATGCTGTTGCAGCCGAAGCATCCGCGCGCGAAAAACTTGATAATGCAAAGAAAACTCTTGAAAAAGATGAAAAAAGTTTATCTGACGCAAACAATAGTAGGTCGGAGCACGCTGAATCTTTAAATAACGCTAAAAAAGAAGCGAAGAAGTTTGAGCTTACAGACACTGAAAAAGAACAAATTAGTAAGCTAGAAAATGATATAAGAAACAGTGAAGGCGATGTAGCTAAAATCGATACAAAGGGGGAAGCTACAAAGCTTTACAATGCGTATGAAGAAGAAGTGTCTAAGGCTTTATCTCAGAAAAACCTTACAAGGAAGACATTTACTGATTTTCTTGAATATATGTTTGAAAGAGATAAGGCGAAGCTAAAGCCTGGAAGTTATGCGTATGCTGATTATGAAGCTGCAATAAAAATAATGAAGGGTGAGACTGTACCAAAGCAGTCCTTCGCAAAGGATGCTGGAAGCATTGGTGGTGGTGTTGGAAGTGCTGCAGCAATACAATTCAATGAAGCAAAATCCCCAAGTTACTACAATCCAGATATTAACCATCGACCTTTTGCTGCTGGAAATTTGTATCAAATACAGCAAACTCTTGATTGTTATAAAGTAATTAACAAGGCGCGAAAAGAATTAGGAGAAGAACCTCTTAGGATAAGTCTTCGCACAATAGCGGAAAATGTAGTTACTTTATCAAGGCATTCTAATGCTCTTGTTAAAACTGGCTACAACTCTGTTGTTGACGGACCTGGTTTTCTGAGCAATGCTGGTGTAAGTGAAAAGCATAGTACACGAATTAATAAAGATTTATATGAAACAGCAAAATCAGTAATGGATGATATTAGAGATAAAAAAACATTTACTGATAAAAATGGGAAAGTGCATACGCTTAAAAGTGGTATTACCGTTGACAACATACTCTTTGATGGCAAAGATGATATTTTCGAAGGCGAAGACAGCAAATCAGCAACAGAAGAACTAAATAATAAACTTGTTCTTTACAAAAATTCGATTGCAAAAACTTCTGTTGGATTTGGACTTGCATATTCATCAGATGTAGAACTTTATGGCGGATACGATTTCTTCAGAACTCAAAATACGCCAGGTATGAGTATTGGACAACAATCTTGCTATCTTGATGAGCATAATAATCAGACTTGTGTAAAAGATCCTGATATAACATTTGACGGCATAATAGATTTGCCTGTTACTGTTGACGATTTTGTTAATTCGTTTAATGAATACGTTAAAACAGAAATTACTGCAAAAAATGAAACCATTGTTCCGGACAATATTGATAAATTGAAGTTAGCAGAAAATAGGTTAGGTTCAAAACTGGTTGATGCTGATGTCAATGAAATAAAGCATTTTAAAGATATAACTGGCAATCGCGTAAAAATAGATAAAATCAAGCAGAAAGAATCTTCCCCAGAAGCAATTAAAGCAAATAAACTTGTGGAGGATCTTACTAAAGCTATAAGCAAAGATGAAGAAGCAATAGCTAGTGCCAATAAAAGTTTAGATGCTAGTAGACCCGCATTTTCTGAGGCTAATAATTTATATAATAAAGCAAAGGATAATTTAAATAGTAATCCGGAAGTTCCTTCTAGCGAAATTAATGAAGCTAAAACTTTAGCTAGTGAGTTAAAGGAAACAATTAGCTCGCTGACTAATAAGTTAGGCCAAATTGATAGTGAGATAAACTCTACTGAGAGCGAAGTAAATACACTAGATACAAATATAAAAGATAATCAGAAGAAGCTAGAATCTCTTAGAACTTTGCAAAAGACTTACAATGAGAATTCTGCAAAAATAGCTAGTATGAAGTCTGAATATAATGATTTGACTTCTAAATTAGAACTAGCAAAAAAGGCTGAGAACGAAGCAAAAGAGAATCTGAGTAAGGCGAATAAGGTTTATCAGAAGTTGCTGTTAGAGAATCCGGTGACGCCGCCTGCGCCTAAGCCGGTTGATCCGGTTACTCCGGTGACGCCTCCTGCGCCTAAGCCTGTTGAGCCTGTTGAGCCGGTTAATCCGGTGACGCCGCCTGCGCCTAAGCCGGTTGATCCGGTTACGCCGGTGACGCCTCCTGCACCTAACCCGGTTGTGCCTCCTGCACCTAAGCCTGTTGAGCCTGTTAATCCGGTTACGCCGCCTGCACCGGCTCCTGAGCCTCCTGCTCCTAAGCCTGTTGAGCCGGTTAATCCGGTGACGCCTCATGCGCCTAAGCCGGTTGAGCCTGTTAATCCGGTGACGCCGCCTGCACCGTCTCCTAATCCAGTTGTGCCTGTTGTAGATACAACGGACAGTAGTGATGTGAATGCTGGTGGTGTTTACGAAGTTCCAGATATCAGCATTGATGACATTGATTTGTCTGTAATTGACTTAAGTGATATTGACGTTAACGACACCGATACTACCGATAATGTCAATCAGACTGAGGATGACTATTCGTCCTATGTTGACGATATTGATTTGTCAGATATTAATCTTGATGACGATACTTCACCGAATGTTGTCTCGTCTGAAAATGATGATATCGACATGGACGATATTGATTTGTCTGGTATTGACTTGGATGGAATTTCGTCATACAGCACAGAGTCGGCAAATGTAAGTTCAGTTGATGATATCAACTTTGACGATATTAATATAGACTACGTTGAAGTTGACGATGACGATGTTAATATTGACGATATTGATTTGTCTGGAATTGACTTGGATGACGATGCTTCAGCTAATGGAAATTCGTATGGTAGTGACGATACCAGTACTAATAATATGGATTCTGGATGGAGCAGAATTCTCAATTATTGATACTGACGTAGTTGTTGCGAACATTCATATTCATTGGGTGCAACATTTAATAAGTCAATAAATCAGTAACAAATGTAAATTTAAACAAAAGTGACGTGACGGTAAGTACTGCTGTTACGTCACTTTTTGTTTTCAATTATATATATTGGCCTATAACCCTATTTTTTCGCTAAAAACAGTCAAAATATTTATAAAATGTGACGCAATTCACTTGATTTTTTTCAAAACTCGTAGTGAACGCTTTTTATCATGCTTTAACATAGTTAATTAGGGCAGCGTGAAGATGCGTTGCGATTACAAAAGGAGTTAAAATGACATCAGTTGATGCTTCCGTTCTCAATGAGGAGGATCTTTGCACCAAAGCGTGGGACGGTTTCGAGTCCGGCAATTGGCAGAAAGATATCGACGTTCGTGACTTCATTTTGAAGAACTATACGCCGTATGAAGGCGACGAAAGCTTCTTGGCTAATGCCACTGAAAAAACGAAGCACATGTGGAAGTATCTCGACGACAACTACTTGGCTGTTGAGCGTGAGCGTCGTGTTTACGATGTTGAAACCCACATTCCTGCAGGTATTGATGCAATGCCAGCTGGCTACATTGAAAGCCCAGAAGTAGATAATGTAATCGTCGGTCTTCAAACTGATGAGCCTTGCAAGCGCGCTATGATGCCAAACGGCGGTTGGCGCATGGTTGAGCAGGCTATTAAGGAAGCCGGCAAGGAAGTGGATCCTCAAATTAAGAAGATCTTCACCGTCTACCGCAAGACTCATAACGATGGCGTGTTTGGCGTTTACACCAAGAATATTAAGATTGCTCGCCACAACAAGATTTTAACCGGTTTGCCAGATGCTTACGGCCGCGGTCGTATTATTGGCGATTACCGTCGCGTTGCTCTTTACGGCGTAAACATGCTTATTGAGTTCAAGAAGCGCGATAAGGATTCGATTCCATATCGTAACGATTTTACAGAGACCGAGATTGAGCATTGGATTCGTTTCCGCGAAGAGCACGATGAGCAGATTAAGGCTTTGAAGCAGCTTATTAACTTGGGTAACGAGTACGGTTTGGACTTGACTCGTCCAGCTCAAACCGCTAAGGAAGCTGTGCAGTGGACTTACATGGGCTATCTTGCTTCCGTTAAGAGCCAGGACGGCGCTGCAATGAGCTTCGGCCGCGTTTCCGCATTCTTCGATTGCTACTTTGAGCGCGATTTGAAGGCTGGTTTAATTAACGAAACCGACGCTCAGGAAATTATTGACGCTCTTGTTATGAAGCTTCGTATTGTGCGCTTCTTGCGTACTAAGGATTACGACGCAATCTTCTCTGGAGATCCTTACTGGGCAACATGGTCCGATGCAGGCTTCAGCGAGGATGGTCGCACTTTCGTAACCAAGACTTCGTTCCGTTTGCTCAACACCTTGACTCTTGAGCATCTTGGACCAGGGCCAGAGCCAAACATCACTATTTTCTGGGATCCAAAGCTTCCAGAAGCCTACAAGCGTTTCTGCGCACGAATTTCTATCGACACTTCTGCAATCCAGTACGAGTCCGATAAAGACATTCGTGAGCACTGGGGCGATGACGCTGCTATTGCTTGCTGCGTTTCCCCAATGCGCGTTGGTAAGCAGATGCAGTTCTTCGCAGCCCGCGTGAACTCTGCTAAGGCTTTGCTTTACGCTATTAACGGCGGTCGCGACGAAATGACCGGCATGCAGGTTATTGATAAGGGCGTTATTGACCCAATCAAGCCAGAAGCTGACGGCACTCTCGACTACGAGAAGGTTAAGGCCAACTACGAGAAGGCTTTGGAATGGCTTTCCGAAACCTATATTGAGGCTTTGAACATCATCCACTACATGCATGATAAGTACGCTTACGAGTCCATTGAAATGGCTTTGCATGATAGGGAAGTCTACCGTACGCTTGGTTGCGGCATGTCCGGCTTGTCTATTGCTGCAGATTCCTTGGCTGCTTTGAAGTATGCGAAGGTTTACCCAATCTACAACAAGGATGCTAAGACCACTGAAGGCCACGAGTACGAGTACATCGAAGGTGCAGACGACGACTTAGTAGTTGGCTACAAGACTGTTGGTGAATTCCCAGTTTACGGTAACGACGACGATCGCGCTGATGACTTGGCAAAGTGGGTTGTAAGCACTGTTATGGGTCAGGTAAAGCGTTTGCCTGTGTACCGTAACGCTGTTCCAACTCAATCCATCTTGACTATTACTTCTAACGTTGAGTACGGCAAGAACACTGGTTCCTTCCCATCCGGCCACAAGAAGGGTACTCCTTACGCTCCAGGCGCAAACCCAGAAAACGGCATGGATTCTCACGGCATGCTTCCGTCAATGTTCTCCGTTGGCAAGATTGATTACGACGATGCTCTCGACGGCATTTCGCTTACGAACACCATTACTCCAGACGGTTTGGGCCGTGACGAAGACGAGCGCATTAGCAACCTTGTTGGTATTTTGGATGCTGGCAACGGCCATGGCTTGTACCACGCAAACATCAACGTTTTGCGTAAGGAACAGCTTGAGGACGCTGTTGAGCACCCAGAAAAGTATCCGCATTTGACTGTTCGAGTTTCCGGCTACGCAGTGAACTTCGTGAAGCTCACTAAGGAGCAGCAGCTCGACGTTATTTCTCGTACATTCCACCAGGGTTCAGTTACTGACTGATTTGGTTGATTAGTAAACACCGCCGGGAGCGAGGCTAGTTTCGCTCCCGGCTTTTGTTAATTTCGTATATTATTTATTTATTATTTATAAATAGTTTGGAGGGCAGTTAGATGGCTGAAAACACCGCGTTTCGTACCACAACTCAGCATATGCTAAAGGAATCAAAAGAGTATGCTCGCCAAACTTTAATGGGTGGACTTTCTGGTTTTGAATCTCCAATTGGATTAGACAGAAAAGACCGCTTGGTAGCTCTTAAAACAGGCGATATTGGATTCGTGCATTCTTGGGATATTAACACTTCTGTTGATGGACCTGGAACTCGCATGACAGTGTTTATGAGCGGTTGCCCGCTTCGCTGCCAGTACTGCCAAAATCCTGATACTTGGAAAATGCGCGACGGCAAGCCAGTCTACTTAGATGCGATGATTAAAAAAGTTGACCGTTATCAAAGTCTTTTTAAAGCAACAGGCGGCGGAATCACATTTTCTGGCGGCGAATCCATGATGCAACCAGCTTTTGTATCTCGCGTATTTCGTGCCGCAAAAGAAATGGGCGTGCATACTTGCTTGGATACTTCCGGCTTTTTAAATCGCAATTACACGGACGAAATGATTGACGACATTGATCTTTGCTTGCTAGACGTTAAATCCGGAACTGAAGAAACGTATAAAAAAGTAACTGGCGGCTTGCTTCAGCCAACTATTGACTTTGGTCAGCGCTTGGCGAAAGCTGGTAAGAAGATTTGGGTGCGTTTTGTGCTTGTTCCAGGTTTGACCGACAGCGAAGAAAATGTTGAAAAAGTTGCTGAGATTTGCGATTCGTTTGGTGATGCTGTTGAGCATATTGACGTGCTTGGCTTCCATCAACTAGGCCGCCCAAAGTGGCATGAGCTTAGAATTCCATACCCTCTTGAGAATCAAAAAGGACCTTCTAGGGCGCTTAAAGAGCGAGTTGTAAACCAGTTTAAAGACCACGGTTTTGTAGTGTACTAGGCTGCGTTTAGATTGCGTTTAGACTGCATTTAAATTGCGTCAAAAATGTAACTGTAATTTAGGCAATCTTTGCGTATTATATTGTTTTTTTTTTAAAGGATTTTTGTATAATTGTACAAATACCCTCTTTATAGAAAGGATACGCAATGAAGCGCAGAATAGGTTGTTGGATTGCATTAGCTTTTGCATTAGCGTTAGCTGTTTTTGCACGGTGTAACGATCAGTTTGGCTTTGGCACAGCGATTATTATTTTAATTGTTTTGCCGATAATTTTGTTGCCGATAAATATCGTTGCGGCTTTCGATAAGAAACCTCTTATTGAAGTGCCAATAATATCTATTGCTATAACTATTGCTACAGAACTTGCCACTTTTCCAATAAGGGATTTGGGTTTACATGCTCTCTACGTTATTCCAACGGTTTTAGTTTCGGCAGTCGCATTTACTCTTACTAGATTCCTTAAAACTAAACTTGTTAAGCGCATAAATGACGAAATAGCAAACAATAAAACAGATTGATTATTTAATTGATTACTTATTGTTGATTAGTCGTAGTTGTGTGCGAAAGTTGAAGCCGTGTTAAAAGATGCATAATCTATAACACGGCTTAAATATTTTTTACGGATATTTTGCAAAAAGTACAGAATATTTTGCAAAAAACGTAAGAATCTAGCTAAAGCGTGCAGTCGGGAGGCGTACTTGAACGAGGAACCAAAGCTCTTAAAAGAGCCTAGAGAAGGAGTTCCAGAAGTCATTGATACGCTTGAATCATATAAAGAATATTGTAATTTGTTGGCAGCGGGCTCCGGCCCTTTGGCTGCAGACGCTGAGCGAGCTTCCGGTTTTCGTTACAGTCATGAAGATTGGTTGATTCAGTTTAAGCGCAAAGGCGCAGGAATTGGATTGCTTGACCCTGTGGCGCTTAAGAATCTTGGTGTTGACTGGCATGAGTTTAACGAGGCAGTAGGGGATGCGCCTTGGATTATTCACGATTCGATGCAAGATTTGCCAGGATTTTTCGACATTGGTTTGCGTCCGCGTGCTTTATTTGACACAGAAATCGCAGCTAAATTACTTGGCAGAAAACGCTTCGGCTTAAGCTCAGTAACTGAATATTATTTGGGATTTACGCTCGCAAAAGAACATTCTGCAGCGGACTGGTCTTACCGTCCACTTCCTAGAGATTGGCGAAATTACGCTGCTTTAGACGTTGAGTTGCTAATCGAATTAGAAGAAGTTATGCGCAGCGAGCTAAAAAAGCAAGGTAAGCTTTTGTGGGCGGAAGAAGAATTTGCGCACTTACTTAAAAAAGGTGCGCAAAAGAAAGCACCGCATCCGCGTCCGTGGCTTAAAATATCGCATATAAATGTGCTTATGCACGATCGTGTTGGTTTAGTTATTGCGAAATATTTATGGGAAGATCGAGATTCTTTAGCTCGACAGTATGATATTGCGCCAACGCTTTTACTTTCTGACGCTGCAATTATTGAAGCAGGTAAACGTAAGCCTGGTAATTCTCGTGCTTTTCGTGGCATTAGTTCATTAAATGAGCGCGTGAGAATACACACTGGCAGTGAGCAAGATAAAATGTTCGAACGTTACGCTCCAATTCAAAGAAAAATCAAGCCTTCTCATTGGAAAAAAGTTATTGAACAAGCAATTTTGCGTGCTGAATCTGGCGAAACAGCCATGGGCGACGCGCTACAAATGTTTCCAAATGGAGAAATGAACGCAGACTCGCACGATGCGCACAATTCTCACGACTCGCACGTATCTTCTGAATCTTCTGAATCATCTGAATCTTCTGAATCGCATAATTCTCTTGAATCTAAAGACTCGCAAAGTGCGCCGCGTTCTATGCGCTATTGGAAGGATCATCATCCTGCCAGATATAAGCAATTGCAAGGAATTCGAGAAGCTCTTACCGTTATTGCAGAAGACACGCATACTCCGGTAGACACTATTATTAAACCGCAAATTATTCGCAACCTTTGCTGGAACGATAATATTGCTGAAATTAATGTTTCAGACTTCCTTTTAGAGCAGGGCGCTAGGCCTTGGCAAGTTGAGCTTATTGCTGAGTCCGTAACTCGCGCTATTATGTAACGGTTGTGCCATACGGCAGAGATAAGAAAAACGTAATTTCAGGAGCGCAAGCGTGAAAATCAGCGTCAGGAATCTTGAGCCAACTAAGGTTAAGCTCACCATTACCGCAGATCTCGAAGACTTCAAGCCATTCTTGGACGAAGCTCGTAAAGATATTGCTAAGCAAATTAATGTACCAGGTTTCCGCAAGGGACACGTGCCAGGTAAGATCGTAGATCAGCGCGTCGGTTTTGCAGCTGTTGCTGGTGAAGCCGTAAATTCCGCTGTACCAGAGCTTTATTCTAGGGCTTTGGAAGAAAAGAAGATTCGCCCAATGGATCAGCCAGAATTTGACGTTCAGGAAGTTCCTACGTCAACTGCTGAAGACGCAACTCTTAAGTTTGTTGTCACTGTTGAGCGTCGTCCAGATTTCAAGTTGAACAAGTTCAAGGGCGTTGAGATTGAAGTTGAGAAGCCAAAGGTTTCCGACAAGGACGTTAAGGCTCGCTTGGAAGGCCTCCGTCAGCGCTTTGCTACTTTGGTGAGTGTTGATCGTCCTGCAGCTAAGGGTGATTTCACCAATATTGATTTGGAAGCTCGCATTAACGACGAAGTAGTTGACGCTCAGGAAGGCGTAAGCTACGAAATCGGTTCCGGCGTGTTGCTTGACGGTTTGGATGAGGCTTTGGATAGCCTTTCTGCCGGCGAAGAGACCACTTTTGAGGGAACTCTTGAATCCGGTAAGCACAAGGGCGAGAAGGCTCAGATTAAGGTTAAGGTTAATTCCGTAAAGACTCAGGAATTGCCAGAACTTGATGATGAGTTCGCTAAGGAAGCTTCCGAGTTCGATACTTTGAAGGAATTGAAGGCAGATATTCGCAAGGCTTGCGAGCAGGCTGCTGAAGGTCGTCAGGCAACTAACGCTCGTGACGCATTCCTTGCAAAGCTTCAGGAAGAAGTTGAGATTCCTGTTCCTAAGGGCGTGTTGGATAAGGCTGTTTCTGAGCATTTGAAGGGCATGACTCCAGATCCTGAAAAGGCTACTAAGAAGCAGAAGGATGAAGCTCAGAAGGCTGCGGAGAAGGAACTTCGCGACCAGATGGTTCTCGATGCTTTGGCAGAAAGCCTTGATGTTTCTGTGTCCCAGGCAGACGTTACCAACTTCTTGGTTTCTGTTGCTCAGCAGTACGGCATGGATCCAAACCAGTTCATTAACGCAATCGTTAACAACGGTCAGCTTGGCTCTGCAGTGCAGGAAGTTGCTCGCTCTAAGGGCTTGCTTGCTGGTATGCGTGCTGTAAAGTTCGTTTCCGGCGGCGAGGCTCTCGATTTGAGCGCATTCTTGTCTGAGGATGACGAGGAAGACGAAAGCGTACAAGCTGCAACTAAGGCTGCTGCTGTTGCTGACGAGCTTTCCAAGTAGAAGTAGTAGAATTAACTAAATTCTACGTTACTTCGTAACGGCTTTAATTAAGACCTGGCGGAATTATTCTTCTGCCGGGTCTTAACTTTATTAAGAATTGCGAGACGTTATGAATAGTAGTGCTGAAACGAAGCTTGAAGCTCGTAGCGGATTTAGCCGATTACTTAATTTCGCAATTCGAGTAGCGCGTTTTGCCGCAGCCTCTATTCTTCTTGGCGTTCTTACCGGCTTAGGCGCAACAGTTCTTACGCTTGTTTTTTACGCAGCGCAATACTTGGCTTTTGGCTCAGTTGAATCTGCTAAAAACACTGTATTTTCAGCGCTTCCTTGGTATCGTTACGTGCTATCTTGCACAATAGCGATGACTATTGCTGCACTAGCGTGGTATTTTCTTCGAAAAAGAAAGAATCCTCCTCGAATCGTTACTATTCCGCAAGCTGTTAGCGGAAACAAAATGCCAATTTTCTCTACTATTGCGCATGTTTTGCTGCAAATTGGCATTGTTGGTTCTGGAATTTCAATCGGCAGGGAAGTAGCTCCGCGAGAATTGGCGGCAATGATTGCGCAGCGTTTCAGCGGTATTTTTCACTTGTCTGCTAAAACTCAGCGCATACTTGTTGCTTCCGCTGCAGGAGCAGGCTTGGCTGCAGTGTATCACGCGCCTTTAGCTGGCACTGTGCTTTCGCTAGGCTTGCTTAATAAATCTCAGGGCTTTGGTTTTTACGCGTGGCTAAATCGCGAAAATGGCAATGTAATAGTTAATGTAGTTAAAAATATTGCGCGCTCGGAGCGCTTGTATTGCTTGCCTTTTGCTCTTGTTATGAATTATGTTTCGGCGTTTGTTGTTGAATTTTTACTGCATCATTCTCACTACTATAACATTCCTCAATCTTCTTGCGCGATTTCTTGGCAAGTTTGCGCTTTAGCTGTTGCTGTTGGTGCGGTGTGTGGTTTAGTTGGTTACGTTTTTCGCTTGGGTATTATTTGGTGTCGCACTCATGCTTTGCACGGAGCAAAAATGCTGTATTTTATGCCTTTAGCCGGCTTAATTATTGGTATCGTAGCTTGCCGTTTTCCGCATATTATGGGCAATGGAAGGTCGCTTTCGCAGTTTGCGTTTTCTGCATCTAGTCTTCCGAATGCAGCAGCAGTTAACTCGAATATTACGATTATTTTGCTGATTCTTGCAGTAATGAAAATGCTTGCGACTTTGCTTGTTTTGCGATGCGGCGCTTCCGGCGGCGTGCTGCAACCTAGTATTTCAACTGGCGCTTGCGTCGGCGTGATTTTATACGCTATTTTCTCCTCAGCATTTGGTATTCCGCAAGTATCTGGCATCTCGCAAGTATCTGCAATTTCTGTAGCTATTATTGGTGCCGCTTCTTTACTTGCGTCTTCCAGAAAAGCTCCAATTATGGCGTGGCTTTTAGTTGCTGAATTAGTAAACGCACCGTTTGTGCTACTTATTCTTATGCTATTTGCTGTAATCGTGTCTAATTTTGTAGCTAATTGTGTCGAGCGTTTTATTTCGCATTCTTGTTTTACGGTCACGCGCACACGATAATCTAGTAATAATCATTTATGGTAAGGAGATAATGTGACTGAGCTTTTTACAACTTCTCCCGTGATGGAACAGGCTGAAGCGGCATCCCCAACCGATCCTATTTTTAACCGGTTATTAAAAGATCGCATTATTTGGTTGGGATCTGAAGTAAAAGACGAGAATGCTAATGTCATCTGCGCTCAGATGTTGATGCTTGCTGCAGAAGATCCTAAGAAGGATATTTGGTTGTATATTAATTCTCCTGGCGGCTCTATTACCGCCGGTATGGCAATTTACGACACTATGCAGCTAATCGAGCCGGATGTTGCAACTATTGCAGTTGGTATGGCTGCTTCAATGGGTCAGTTCCTGCTTAGCTCTGGAACGCCGGGTAAGCGTTATATTACGTCTCATGCGCGCGTGCTTATGCATCAGCCTTCTGGCGGCGTTGGCGGAACTGCTACGGATGTTCGTATTAACGCAGAGTTGATTATGGATATGAAGAAAACGCTTTCTGAATTAACAGCAAAGCAGACTGGTCATACTGTTGAGGAAATTTACCGAGATAACGAGTACGATCATTGGTTTACAGCTCAACAAGCGTTGGAGTATGGTTTTGTAGATAAGATTGTGACCACTCCTGCTTCTATGCGTGGTGAGGAGTAACTTATGGCAAGTGAAGAAGCAAAGTTTGTGGCGCGCGCGGAGCGTTTAGCTGGTTTTGGCGGCGTTGCTTCCGCTCAGCGTTTTACTAACCGTTATATTTTGCCTCAATTTGGTGAGCAAACGCCTTATGGTTTAAAAACTCAAGATCCGTACACGAAGCTGTTTGACGATCGTATTATTTTTATGGGTGTTCAGGTTGACGACACTTCTGCTGACGATATTATGGCTCAGCTTCTTGTGTTGGAAAGCATGAATCCGGATCGCGACGTGATGATGTATATTAATTCGCCTGGTGGTTCCATGACTGCTATGACTGCGATCTATGACACTATGCAGTACATTAAGCCGGATGTTCAAACAGTGTGCTTGGGTCAGGCTGCTTCTGCTGCTGCAATCATACTTGCGGCTGGAGCTCAAGGTAAGCGCATGATTTTGCCTAATGCTAGGGTGCTTATTCATCAGCCTGCAATGGGTCAAGATTTTGGCAAAGCAACTGAAATTGAGCTTCAAGCTAAAGAAATGTTGCGCTTGCGCACTTGGTTGGAAAATACGCTTGCAAAGCATACTGGTCAAGATATTGAGCGCATTCATAAAGATATTGAAGTTGACACTATTCTAACTGCTCAAGAAGCTAAAGATTACGGAATGGTAGACAAAGTTCTTAGCAGCCGCCAGTAGTTTGTGCGCGCAAACACAGTAAACCCCGGCCGACACGCCGGGGTTTGTGTTTTTAAGCAGATGGTTGTATATTAGTCAAGTTGCCGGAAACAAGAACAAGGTTCTTGAGGCCGGAAAACATGCGCCAGTAGCCCAACGGATTAGAGCATCTGACTACGGATCAGAAGGTTGCAGGTTCGAATCCTGTCTGGCGCACAAACGAAACGCGAAGCATTTGCCTCGCGTTTTTTTTATCTCAACTCGCTGGTTTATCCCTCTCGGTTATACTAAAAGTGCTGCAAAATTAGAGTATTTTTTAGCGTATTTTTTATAACTTAGAGAGGAAATAATTACGCATGTTACGACGTAGTTGGAGAATAATTTGCAATATTGCTAATAACGAGCGAATTTCGGGCTTAATTATGCTTGGATTTGCTCTTTCTGGCCTTCTTCTTGCTAATATTCCTGTAACTGCGCCAATTTTTGAGGCGGTTTCGCATACGCATATTGGCATTCCTTTTACTAATATTCACATGTCGATTAGCCACTGGGTGCAGGACGGCGTGCTAACTATTTTCTTCCTTTCTGTTGGTCTTGATTTAAAACATGAGCTTATTGCAGGTTCTCTTTCGGATCCTCGCGCTGCTGCAATGCCAATGATTTGCGCAGTAGGTGGAATGATTATGCCACCTTTGCTGTTTGTTGCTACAGTAACCGTATTTTCAGAACTTCACGCAGGCCAGGAGATTATGCGTCTTACTTCTGGCGCTTTGCCAACCTTGGACATGGTTCGTGACGGTTGGGCTATTCCAACAGCAACCGATATTGCATTCTCGCTTGCGGTTCTTGCGCTATTCGCAAAAACTTTGCCGCATGCTTTGCGCGCATTCTTAATGACTCTTGCAACTGTTGACGATTTGCTTGGCATTGCACTTATTGCAGTATTCTTCTCTTCTTTAAACGCGTGGTATTGGTTTGTTGGAGTAGTTGTTTGCGGACTTATTTGGACTACTTTAGTACGTCTTAAGCATGTGCCTTGGCCGCTTGTGGCGCTAGTTGGCATTGTGGCTTGGGTAATGATGTATGAAGCAGGTGTGCACCCAACTTTAGCTGGCGTAATGGTTGGATTGCTCACTCCTGCGCATTTAGTTCATGGAGAAAAAACTTTGCGAGCTGAACGTTATCGCGAAAAAATTCAGCCTGTATCTGCTTTAGTAGCGTTACCTATTTTTGCGCTTTTTGCAACCGGCGTGCATTTTGAAACGCTTACATGGGAATTATTCTTATCTCCAATTCTTATTGCCATAACTATTGCTCTTGTTATTGGAAAACCATTGGGAATTATGATAACTGCTTGGTTGTCGAAGCGCGTTCTTGGCTTAAAAGTTCCAGATGGTTTGCGCGTTGTAGATTTGCTTCCAACTGCGTGCGCATGCGGTATTGGTTTTACGGTTTCGCTTCTTATTGCTTCTCTTGCGTATTCGGACGCAGATTTGTCTGCTGAAGCTCGTTTTGGTGTGCTTGTTGCTTCTATTGTGGCTGCTGGCGTTTCGGGATTCATGCTTTCTATGCAATCGAAGCATATGGAAGAAGAGCTGGACGAAGTTGAAGATTAACTTTTGTAACTAGTTTTGTAACTAGTTTTGTAACTGGTTGTTAGGACTATCTAAAGTATTTTTTAGGAGTGTGGAATAGTTATGAATAGTCAAGAGGATTTTTCAGTAGATGTTCCTCCATGGAATAACACGTATCATCGCGGCTCTGTGCTTATGCGAGGCTCTATGATTCCTAAAGAAAGCACTACCGAAACGCTTCTTCGCAAAGATAGTACTCAGCAGCTTGCCACGGGCGTTGGAGCAGATAGGGATAATAAGTGGGATTGGCGAAGTGCTGATCCGTGGCGTGCGCTTCGTATTCAAGCTGAGTTTGTTGACGGTTTTGACGCTCTTGCGGGCTTGGGTAAAGCTGTTAGCGTTTTTGGTTCGGCGCGCATAAAAGATGGTGAGCCGGAGTATGCTGCTGCTCGAACGATTGGTGCTGAGCTTGTAAAACGAGGTTTTGCGGTTATAACTGGCGGCGGACCTGGAATTATGGAGGCTGCTAATCGTGGTGCTGCGGAGGCTGGTGGCACTTCGGTGGGCTTGGGTATTGAGCTTCCGCATGAGCAGGGCTTAAACAAGTGGATTAATCTTGGCATGCAATTTAGGTATTTCTTCGTGCGCAAAACAATGTTTATGAAGTATTCTTCGGCGATTATTGTGTGTCCTGGCGGTTTTGGCACAATGGATGAAATGTTCGAAGCTTTAACTCTTGTGCAAACACATAAGGTTGCTCGCGTGCCGGTTGTGCTTTTTGGAACTGAGTATTGGAAGGGCTTAATTGATTGGTTGCAATCTGCTGTGACTAGCCGCGGATTGATTTCCTCAATCGATCCGCACTTATTTGCTATTACGGACGATCCGCTAGAAGCCGTGCGAATTGCGTCCGGTACTAATTAAGATTAATCGAGTCGCATTTTTAATCAAAAGCGATAATTCTTTTACAGTTGCGTATAAGTTTATATTGCAATTTGCTTGCTGTGGCGCGAGTTTTGGGGGATTTCTCTCCTCGCATGCGCGACGACCTGCTTTCGCGCAGCATTGCGCGCGCGAAAGCAACTCGGAGCGTGAGCTTGCTCAAGTTGAAAGCACGGTGTGCTTTCAACGCAAGCTCAGCAGCGAGCGCGTTAACCGCGCGAGCGTCCCTCGTTCAGTGCGAAAAATCTCAAATCTCTACCACACTGGTATCCACATGAATGAATAACGACGCAATCGGTTATAGTTCTGTGCAAGTATTGTGGCAAACTATAGTAGTACGTAATTGGAGGTAGCGCGCAATGAGTAATGAGCTTCGCAATAACACTGCGCTTGTTACCTTACGTATTTCCCGCTTTGCGCCGTTAGAAGAAACGCAAAATTCTGAAGACGCTACTAAACTCGTGCGAAAACGTCACGAAAGTCCTTTTGCTCGAAAAAAGCGTAGTAATCCTTTTGCAAAAGTAGATTCTGCACAAAAAGAAGATAGTGCTGCTGAATCTTCTGTTCCTTCTATGAAGCGCATTCAAGGCAAGCATTGGGTTCAAGATTACAATTTACGCGTTCGTTCCACGGATACTATTCTTAACTGCTTGCTAACTATTAAGCGCACAATCGACCCAACTTTAGCTTTTCGCTACTCTTGCGGCCACGGCGTGTGTGGTTCCGACGCTGCAAACGTCAACGGAATGCCGACTCTACTATGCAGCGCAACAATAGGCGCGAACGCGCGTCCCGAAGCAAATAATAACGTGCAATCGCGCGGATTTAGAAAAACTGGCACTGCAAGCAGAGAAAATTTAGCAAAATCGCCGATTTTACTGCAAGAATCTAAAGAAACTGCAGCTCAAAATAATGGCAGTTTTGGCATTATTGAGCTTGCGCCGTTAGCAGGATTTGCAGTTCAGCGAGATCTTATATGCGATCTTTCGCCTATGATTGCGCAAATAAAACGTTTAGAACCATATTTACAAGCAGCGGACGTTTCTGTGCGGAATACTGAAGGAAGATTCAAGCTTATTGAATTTTTGCAGCACCCTGAAGAGTTGCAAAAATTTGAGCTTTTAAGTAACTGCATTATGTGCGGAGCTTGCGAAGGAATATGCCCAATTTACGCCGGAGGAGAGGCGTTTATGGGGCCTGCTGCTTTGATTAACGCGGCGCGTTTTATTTACGATTCCAGGGATAGTGAAACTGAGCATCGTCTTGATTTAGTAGATAGTAGCGACGGTATTAGCGCGTGCCAGTCAGTTAGAGCGTGTTCAAGACAATGCCCTCGCGGAATTGATATTGGCGAAGAAATTTGGCAGCTTACTACACTAGTGAACGAGCGCAAAAACTCGTAGCTTATATTACAATTTGTTTGCTGTTGCGCTCCAAGCGTGAGTGATGACCTGCCGAAGCGCTTAAAGCGTAGCGCGCGAAGGCAACTCGGAGCGGAAACTCGCTCAAGTTGGAAGTCCAGTGGACTTCCAACGTGAGTTTCGTAAGCGACCGCTTATAGCGCGAGTGTTGTCTCGCGTTTGGAGGGTTTGGTGTGGTGTTTTTCTCCAAGCGTGGGGAACTTTTCTCGCGTTTGGAGAGGTATTGCTTGTGTTGCGCTCCAAACGCGGGGAGATTTTCCGTCGTTTGTTGTCGCTTTGCTGTTGCGCGCGCATATAAAACTTGGCGCATCCTCACGTTAGGCTTGAGATTATGACTGACGCTTTATTTTTGCTAGATACTGACCACGATAATGCTCCCGTGCTTGCAGACGGGATTGAGGAAGGTTGGACTCTTACTCTTCCTTCCAGCGTAAAACGCCACGCAATATCCGCTATGCGATTGCTAGAAGGCGACGCTTTGCAGCTTTCCGACGGCAAAGGCTTGAGAATTCACGCAACTGTTACGGATGCGGAAAATGGTTTAGTTCGCGTTGATGCGTTCACTCGAGAAGCGCGTCGCACTACGCGTCTTGCGCTGGTTCAGGCTTTAGCAAAAACCGGTCACGATGAGCAAGCAATCGACATGGCTACGCAAATTGGCGTGGATGAAGTGATTCCTTGGTGTGCGGATCGTTCGATTGCGAAGTGGAAACCTGGCCGCACGGATAAGCGTTGGAATCAGGTGTTGCAGGCTGCTACCGAGCAGTCTCGAAGGGCGTGGATGCCGGAGCTTCAAGAATGCGTGTCCAGTAAGCAGATTGTTGCAATATGTAGGCGTGCATGCGTTTATGGAAACCTAGTAGTGGTATTGCATCAGGATGCAACCGACTGCTGGAGCCAAATCGAGCAAGCTGTAAACACTCTTACAGAGCGCTGCTTGGATGATGGCAAGGAGCGTACTGTTTACGTGCTTGTTGGTCCAGAAGGCGGAATTAGTGACGACGAGGTTTCGATGTTTGTTGACGCTGGAGCTAAAAGTTGCGTTTTGGGTAGTAATATTTTGCGCGCATCTACAGCAGGGCCTGTGGCGCTTTCGCTTCTTTCGCGCGCTTTAGGCCGATACGAATAATCGCATAAAACGTATCTAAAAGTGCTCATAATTGTGTAAAATAGTAAGAAGCATGTCGATTGCTTTTGGCTTAAGGCATTGATTTCATTTAGTAGCAAATAGGGGAGAAACCATGAGTGATATCACTTACCATACTGATCCAGATTGCATTTTCTGCAAGATTATTGCCGGCGAAATCCCAAGTAGCAAAGTTTATGAGGATGATTCGCTAGTTGCGTTTAAGGATATTAATCCGCAAGCAAAAGTGCATGTGCTGATTGTGCCGCGAAATCACTATAAGAATGTTGCTGAGCTTGCTAGCAAATCTCCTGAAACTTTGGCTCATATTGCTGGAGTTGCGCAAAATATTGCTAACGACGCGTTTAATGGTGACTACAGGCTTGTTTTTAACACGGGTCTTGGCGCTGGTCAAACAGTATTCCATGTTCATGCGCACGTGCTTACTGGCGAAAAGCTTGCAGAAGGTAGCTTGTAAATCGTGCAAAGTTACGTGTTTTGCGCAAAATCTAAAGTAAGTGCATCGTTGCAATAATAAAATTGCGAGAGGAATAACAAATAATCATGAGCATTGAAGTCATGAACGAAACCGTGTGGCAAATCGACGCTAAAATCTTCTCCGATCTTGGCATGTGGGTGTTGCAGCAAATGAAAGTAAGCACGCACTCCGATTTGTCAATCACTTTCGTTGACCCGGAGCCGATCGCTTGCTTGCATGAGCGTTGGATGAATTTGGAAGGCCCAACTGATGTTATGAGTTTTCCAATGGACGAGCTTACTCCTGGAAGCGATGAGAAGGTTTCCGAAGGCATGCTTGGCGACTTGGTGATTTGCCCGTGGGTTGCGCAGCAGCAGGCGCTTGCTGCAGGGCATAGCACTATGGAAGAAATGCTTCTGCTTAGTATTCACGGAATTTTGCATTTGCTTGGCTACGATCACACAACTCCGGAAGAAGAAAAGCAAATGTTCGGTTTGCAACGCCAGCTTTTGCTTACTTTCTTTGCGGCGCGTTCTGGGGAATTGTATGATGCAACTCTTCCGGAAGATGCTGTGAACGAGCTTGAAAAATACGAAGCTGAGCATGATGAAAAAAGCAAAAGTAAAAGTAAGTAAAAGTAAGTAGCAAAAACAAAAGTAAGTAGCAAAATAAAATTTAAGTAGCGAAAATTGCATCATCTACAAACCAACTATCAGCTAGCAAAAGTGCGCTAAGAGCATAATTATGGAATATATTAAAGAGTTCTTTACAAATATCTTTACAAATGTATCGGTACCAGCATTGCCATTGCATGTGTGGCTAGGCTTGTTTGCATTAATCGTGATTGCAATACTGCTGGTGTGGTTGTCTCTTGCCATGGCTGCTGCAGAAGGCGCGGTTCCTAGAGTTACGCGCGCAAGCTTGAACAATCTTATGATTGAAGCGCAAACTCACGACGACGAAATAAGCGCAATAGTTCGTATGCGCAAAATCGCAAGAATTCACCGCGTAAAAAAGCTTATTGCGGACCGTTACGCAACTTCTGGAGCTTGTGCGTTTGTGCGAGTACTTTGCAATGTGCTAGATGGCGTGCTTGTGGCTGCTTTGGTTGCGTTTTTTGGCGTTCCTCTTTGGATAACTCTTATTGTTGGCGTTGTGGTTTCGGTAATTGTTGCTGTTATTTCTATGCTTGTGCGTCCGCGCTCTGTGGGTGCTGCGCAGCCTGTTGCAAAGTTGATGCGACTTTCGCGCATTGTGTCGATTGCTATTGCGATTAATCCTTTGGTGCGTATTGCTAGCGATGCGGACGTGACTTCTAGAAAAAAGCATGTGGATCTTTCTGACGATGAGGCTTTGGAAGATATTCAGCTTGATCAAGCGAAGGCAAGTATTGATCGTCTTGTGGAAGCAAACGATTTTGATCCGGAAGTTTCGGAAATGATGCGCAATGTGCTTACGCTTTCCGACACTTTGACTCGCGAAATCATGGTTCCTCGAACCGACATGATTTGCGTAAAAAGCGACGAAACGCTGGAAAATTTCCTGAAATTATGCTCTCGTTCCGGATTTTCTCGCGTTCCTGTTATTGGCGATTCCGTTGATGATTTAGTTGGTGTTGCTTATTTGAAGGATGCTGTGCGAGCTACGGTGTTTAATCCTGCGGCTTCTTCTAGAGCTGTTGACACGATTAGCCGCGACCCTATGCTTGTGCCTGAGTCTAAGCCGGTTGATGATTTGTTCCACGAAATGCAGCGCATTCGTCAGCATGTGGCCGTTGTGGTTGACGAATATGGCGGTATTGCGGGCTTGGTGACGATTGAGGATGCTATTGAGCAGATTGTTGGCGAGTTGGAAGATGAGCATGATCGCACTCAGCACGCGGATCCGGAAGAAGTTAGCGAGGGCGTGTGGAAGATGCCTGCTAGAACGCCGATTGCTGATTTGGAAGATATTTTTGAAGTCCATATTGATGAAGACGATGTGGACACTGTGTTTGGCTTGCTTACGAAGCTGCTTGGTAACGTGCCGATTGTTGGCTCTAGTGCTGTTACTAGAGGCTTAAAATTAACTGCTGTTGATTCAGCCGGTAGGCGAAAGAAAGTTTCAACTATTTTGGTTGAGCGCGATGTTAAGGGTCTTGAGGAGCCTAAAGACGAGCAGGATGAAAATAGTTCTGCGCAAAAGACTTCCACGAGTAAGCAAACGAACGCGCTTATGCAAGCTAGTACTATGAAGCAAACGAATTTGCTTAAATAAGTAGGCAATCTTAAGTAAGTAACCTTGGGTAAGTAATCTTAAGTAAGTAATAGTAAATAAGTAATAGCAAGTAATTTGAAATAAAGAATTGGACGGTAAAAGTGAACGATATTGATGATATGAACGATATTAACAATATTGACGAAGTCGATATGAACGAAGAAAACGAAGTTGAAGACGCAGCAGATTTCGACGACGAATCTGATTTCGACGACGAGATGTTTGCGAATCTCGACTCATCAACACACGCAACAATCCAAGCTCCCGATTTTCACGGCTACCGTTCCGGCTTCGTAGCAGTAGTAGGTAGGCCAAACGTTGGTAAATCAACGCTTATGAACGCTCTTATTGGCACGCAAATTGCCATAGCGTCATCTCGACCAGAAACTACGCGCAAGGCAATTCGCGGAATTGTTACAACCGATAATGCGCAAATGGTTCTGGTTGATACTCCTGGCATTCACCGTCCGCGTACGCTTCTTGGCCAGCGCTTGAATGACATTGTTGACGAGTCTCTTTCGGATGTTGACGCAATAGCATTTTTGCTTCCAGCAGACCAGGAGATAGGTCCTGGAGATAGGCGAATTTTAAGCCGACTTCGCTCCGATTTTGCTAAAAAGGACGCGTCTGGAAACTGGATTTGGAAAGTTCCGCTTATAGGTATAGTTACGAAAATTGATACGCTTAGCCGAGATGAGTTAGTTGCGCATTTGCTTGAAATTCAGCAATTTGCTGATTTTACGGATATTGTGCCTGTAAGTGCGTTGGAGCGCGACAATGTTGACGAGGTTAAAAAAGTTTTGATTCAAAACTTGCCGGAAGGCCCTCAAATGTATCCTGAAGATCAGCTTAGTGAGGAAAGCCCGTCAGATATGATTGCGGAGCTTATTCGCGGCGCATTTTTGGAAGAGTTGGACGATGAGCTTCCGCATTCTTTGGCAGTAGTTGTTGATGATATTTGCTACCCGAATGAAGATGAGGAAACGCAGTACGATGACAACAAAGCGCACGTGCTTGTGTCGGTTTATGTTGAGCGAGATTCGCAAAAGCCGATTATTATTGGGCATCGTGCGGAACATTTAGTTCGCGTAAAGAAGCGTTTGCGCACTGCGGTAAATCGCATTACTGGCACTAAAGCAGTGCTTGAATTGCATGTGAAGGTTGCTAAGGGTTGGCAGAGCGATCCGAAGAAGCTTGAGCGCTTAGGTTTCTAAAAAATTAGTGTTCTAAAAAATACTGTTTTAAAAAATTAGTGTTCTAAAAAAATGGGCGAAATGGCTATTTACCACTTCGCCCATTTTGGGATTTATTTATAATCTATTATTTATTATCTGGCGTAACGTTGTTAAGATCGATGTCAGACAAATCGAGGCTATCCCAATCGATTCCATCCAAGTCGAAGTCGTCCAAGTCGATTCCGTCCAAATTAATGTCATCAAGGTTGATGTCATCGTTTGTTGTATTCGGCTTGCTTTGGGTGGTAGTGTTCGTGTCAACGTCACTCAAGTCGATTCCACCCAAATCAATGTCATCAAGATTGATGTCATCGTTTGTTGTATTCGGCTTGGTTGGGGTAGTAGTGTTCGTGTCAACGTCACTCAAGTCGATTCCATCCAAGTCAATGTCATCAAGATTGATGTCATCGTTTGTTGTATCCGGCTTAGCTGGGGTAGTAGTGTCCGTGTCAACGTCACTCAAGTCGATTCCATCCAAATCAATGTCATCAAGATTGATATCGTCAACATTAGTGTTGTCAACGTTATTGTCATCAACGTTAATGTCGTCAACGTTAATGACATCGCCAGATTCGCTTCCGCTTACATCGCCGCCAACACCTGCGCCACCGGATGGCACATCTTCATCTGGCACAACTGGTGCAGGTGGCACAACAACAGGAGGCACAACAACAGGAGGCACTACTGGTGGCACAACAACAGGAGGTACTTGGTCTGGTGCAACATCCTTAAGAGTCTTAGAAAGACTGCTTGCAGACTCACCAAGCTTTGAAGCGGTAGTAGTAAGCGTGTTAGCTTTCTCACCCAGTTGGTTAGTGAAAGTAGTGAGATCGCCAATTACAGTACCAAACTTTCCAGCGTACTCAGTCTTAGCAGCTTCATCATCCTTAGCTATTGCTTCAAATGTTGCTTTAGCAGTAGAAACAGTCTTTTGAATGTTTGCAATAGTAGTCTTTGCTTTTGCTACAACTTCCTGAGCAGTCTTAACCTTAGCTTGAGCAGTTTCTACAAGCTTTTGAGCAGCCTTAACCTTCTCAACAACAGCATCGGTTGCAGTCTTAACAGCAGCCTTTGTAGTTTTAACTGTTTCATCAGCAGTCTTGGCTTTTGCTTGCAGTTCTCCAAGTTTGTTTGCTTCTGCTTTCTTAGTTTCAGTGGCAGCGTCAAACTTGTTCTTTGCGTCAGTAACCTTGTCTTTAGCTTTATTAACTTCCGCAGTCTCAGTTTGAATCTTTGTTGTAAGCTCGCTAATCTTATTAGTCAGATTAGTTACCTTATCTTTAGCTGCTTGAAGCTCGGTATCAGCCTTATCTTTGGCTGCCTTGACTTTTTCAACAACTTTAGTTTCATTATCAACCTTGGCTTGAGCATTGCTAACAGCAGTAGTAAGTTCGCCAACTTTTGCCTGCTGTTGCTTTGCAGCAGTGCGAGCTGCTTCAGCATCAGTCTTTGCTTGTGCAGCTTTTTCGCTCAGCTTTGTTGCGGAATTTTGCAATTCTTGAAGTTCGTTCTGAAGCTTCTGAATTTGCTGGTTGCGTGCCTCTTCTCCTAGCTGGGCAGCGTGTTGAGCCTTCTGATTAGCCTCGTCATACGCATTTTTAGCAGCAGTCCAAGCCGTCTTCAGCTCCTCAGCCTTTTTCTTCGCCTTAGCTGAAGCTTCATTCGCAGCAGCAGAATCCTTCATCGCTTTCTTAAAGTTCGTCGATGCTTCGGCAATATTCTTTTCCAAATCTTCAATAGCTGCGCGGTCAGTAGAAGTCATAGCAGACTTTGCTTTCAAAGCATCATACTTAGCGTCGAACACAGCCATATTTGCGATGTTTGCCTCCGCGTTTAGATGATTCAGCTTATCAGCTGCTTTCTCGTCTGCAGGAGTGTTGTTTTTAACCGTGCCGGCATAGTCATTGAGAAGCTTAGTGTACTCTTCTATGCTAATAGAGCTTTCGTCACTTCCGTGCCATGCAGCAATATCTTGATAAGCGCCGTCGTCTTTCCTCTTAGAAATATCTGCTTTAGCAAAACCTGAAGCAAAGTTATCGTCTTGGGAGAAGTTAGTGTAGTGGCCAATTGCAGATCTAAACACATCTGTCACGTGTCCGTCTGTGTCGCCCTCAAACAGCTTTGCGTTAGGATTATCATTGAAATACTTGCCAAAATCTGTACGATGCTCTTGGAGTACTTTCAAGCCTTCAGTAGTAAGCGTGTAATATTCGCCTTGTAACTTCCACTTGCCATCCCTGATGACGCCATCATAGATAGTCTTTTCCAAGTCATACCATCCGTCAACAGCATTGTGCGTCTCTTTGCCGTCATAAGTGCATGAAAGATGACCATAATCTGTGTTGCATTTGCCAAGATCCTGCTTCTTCCTATGAGGATCATAATTATTATAATCTGCATCCCAAGCAAGATTTTCTGCAGAATGGATATATGGATGCGTTTGCAGTTCTTTTGGAACACCATAAGCATCGTGGTGAGCAGCATGATCCATAGTTGCTGCAGAGTAGAAGGAGTGCACGATGCTTTCTGCAATAAGAGTTAGACGCACTTTAACGGTTTTAAGGCCTTTAACGTCATTCTGACGATGATCGTCAAGAGCCTTGTAGTAGGTTGCTGCCTGCTTCATATTCTCCAAAGAGTCAGCACTACCAACGCGACCCAAACCAGGCTTTACCAAGTCGTTATACCAAGTTGGAGCTTCAGCGGTGTATCCGTAGGTAATATATGTTACATCTCCAACCTTCTCCTTCTTATCTGGAACCACATAAGTCTCGCCTTTAAGAACTGTTTGAGCGCGCTGTGCATCCGCAATAAGATCAGCGTTCTTGCTCGCTCCCTTTGCATTCTCAGTATCAATCACATACTGCAAGAACTTGTAGAAGTCAGACTTCTTTTCAACAGAATCATCATCCTTAGGAGAGTTCTTATCTGCTGTGTTATAAGCTTGTGCTTTTTCTTCAGCAGTTCTTTCAGCTGTAGCTATAACTTTATAATAATTTGTATAATAATCTGAATACTTATTTTTTAACTCGTTTTCTGCATTAGTGAGTTCTTGTGCTTTAGGATCGATTGCATTATGAGCATTAGTAGCTTCATTAGCTTTTGCATCTGCCTCGCTTTGAGCTGTTGTATAAGCATCATGAGCTTGATCCGCTTCGCCCTTGAGCTTCTTTACATTCGGATCTTCGTCTGCAGATTTATGATCTTGCAAACGCTTTATTTCGTTAGTTTTTTCATTCTGCTGTTCTGTATTTTCAGTTACCTTTTTATCGGCTTCTTTTTGCTCATTCTCTTTTTGAGTTGCTGCATCAGAAAGCTGATTTGCTTCTCCCTGAGCTTGCTGCTTTTTCTCTACAGCATTGTGAAGTTCAGTATTGAAGGTATCTAGCTTGCCTTTTTCGGTAGTTACATTTCCTTCAGCAGTTTTCTGTAGTTGAGTCTTATTAGTAACGTCTTCGTTTGCAGTTCCAAGCTCTGTAGTTTTTGCATCTTTCTCTTCTTTAGTTGCTTTCAGCTTATTTTCAGCAGCCGTCTGATTTGTTGTTTCTTGAGTAAGTACAGTTTGCTTATCTTTAACATCATTTTCAGCATTATCTACTACAGTCTGTTGATCAGTAACAGCTTTATCGGCTTTACCTTTTTCCTCTTCAGCCGTTTTCTCTTTAGTTTGCTTACCTTTTAAATCATTCTGAGCGCCAGTTGCAGCTTGATTAGCTTCTTCAGCCTCGCCATTAGCAGTATTGGCTTCGCCTACAGCCTTATTAACTTCATTAGTAACTGTTTCTTTCTGCGTATTAGCATCATTGATAACTTTATCAGCCTCGTTTTTGGCTTTTACTACAGGGCTTTCTCCCTGCTGCACTGCAGGAGGATTTGTACCAGCAGTTGGTGGATTAGATGCTGGGTCAGTAGCGGCATTTGCTACATTTGCCATGCCGAAAAATGCAAGGGAGCTAGCACCTAAGGAAATTGCGACTGCAAGTTTTGCGTTCATAATTAATCCTTCTCTCTAGATTAAGGAACTTAACTATTTTATGCGCGAACTGCAGGTCAAGCATTAATGCGAGTCTTACAATCCGCACTTAATTACATTATACAGTATATTCTCAAGTTTTTTTTCAATGCATTTTTCTTTTTACTACGGCACGAGTTTTTGCTTGATATATATATGGCGGCAGTGGTGGCAATAAAAAAGCTGTGCAAAACGGAAGCCTTGCACAGCTTAATTTATTTATTAACTAAACAATTAATCAGATAATTAAATTGTCAAGTCCATCTGCGTTAGAAGTTGCTACTGCAGGTGCAGGAGAAGCAGTTGGAGCTTTTGCTGTTGCTGCTTCTGGTGCGCTTGTATCAGCGTCAGACAAATCAAGGTCAGAAAGGTCAATGTCATCTGCGTTGGTGTCTTTGCTGGAAGAATCAGCGCTTGTGTCATCGCCTAAAAGATCGACATCTGATGGATTGCTTGGAACAGTGCTGATTGGAACATCACCAATATCCGACAAATCAATATCCGACCAATCGAAGTCAAAGTCGTATTCATCTGGAGTTACTTCAGGAGTTACTTCAGGATTTACACTTGGAACATCACCAGGTACGTCAACATCTGGAACGTAATCAAGAACTGACCAGTCGAAGTCGGAGAAATCATAGTCTTCAGGAGTCACTTCTGGAGTCACTTCAGGGGTAACTTCTGGGGTAACTTCTGGAGTTACATCTGGGACGTCGTCAAGAACTGACCAATCGAAGTCAAAGTCGTATTCATCTGGAGTTACGTCTGGAGTTACATCTGGAGTTACGTCTGGAGTTACATCTGGAGTCACGTCTGGAGTTACATTTGGATCAACTTCAGGAACAGCAGGCTCTGGATTTGGAGTTACTGGACCAGTTTTGCTGCTTAAGTAATTATTAATAAGCTGTTCGTACTCGTCAACGGTGAATGGAACAGTGCCGAGATTATCAGCATCCCATGTAGCAACGCTACCATATTCTGAGCTAATGTTCCCGGTAGTGAATCCCATTGAGTTAAGGGATCCGTCAATAAAGTTCAAATAATGGCCAACTTCAGAATATGGAGCCTCAGAGCCTTTTGCTTTGTACTCGTCGTAAACTTTCTTTTCTTCAGTGATCCACTGCCTCATTGCGCCGGTCATAGTTTCAGGAGTTGTGCCACCGTTGTATGTGCCGTTGCCGTACTGACCCCAAGCCAAGTTTTCAAAAGACTGATAGAACTTAGCGTGATCTATAATGTTTGCAGAATAGAACGAGTCGTTAATTGCCCAAGCTGTTATTTTAAGGCTTACTCCCAAAGGATTTAATCCGCGGCTTTGGCGGTAAGCGTTAAGCGCGCGCATATACGATATAGCATTCTTTAAGCGAGTGATGGAATCAGGGTAGTCGTCACCCTTTCCAAGTGTAACTGTTGAATCATACCAGTCTGGCTTATTTTTTTGACCGGTCAAAGTTTCGTAAGCATTACGAGCATCTTCGCGCTGCTCTTGAGTAAGCGAAGAATCGTTCATTGCGCTCTTAAAAAGACCAGCAGCTGTTTGTTCTACGCTACTTTGTTGAGTTCTATTAGTTTTACCTGGTGTAGCTAAGCCGGTAGGATAGTCATCTCTATTGTCTGGTCCAAAATTTACGTTCTTGTTAAACTCAGTAGTCGATGTTTTATCGTATTCACTTGCGTATGCACTATTTGCTGCAAATCCGAACATTGAAATAGATGCACCAGCAAGAATTGTAGCTATGCTTGCAGCAGTAAGCTTTTTAGGAAAAGCGTTTGAAAAAACTTTTTTCGCTGATTTTGTAGTTTTTTTAACCATAATTATATTCTTTCTCTTTATAGGATTACACCCATACTCGCAATATTCTAACCAAACTACGGAACAGTGTAAACGAATTTTATTTTATAAAATTTACCCCGCGTTCGGAGAGCTTAAAATTTTAAAACTTTCCAAAAGCGGGGTAAAACTTATGCTAATAAAATAATTTATGCTAATTTAATAACTATTTTTTGCGCGAAGTATACATTTGCGTATTAAGAAGCGTTGCGTAACGCTTAATAACGCGCGGTCGAATAATCTTCATAGACGCTGTCATTAAGCCATTTTCTTGAGTAAATTCTTCCGGCAAAATAATGAACTTTCGCACAGATTCAGCTCTAGACACGCCTTCATTAGCAATATCAACAAACTTTTGTACTTCGGAACGAACCACAGCGTTACGAGCGGCTTCTTCCATACTCATGTTTGCGTCTAATCCCTTTACTTTAAGCCAGTTACGCAAGGTTTCTTCGTCTAAAGTAATAAGTGCGGAAATAAACGGACGCTTATCTCCAAGCACAAGAGCTTGAGAAACTATTTCGCAACGCTTAATAATCTCTTCAATAGGGCCAGGAGCAACGTTCTTGCCGCCGGCTGTAATAATCAAATCCTTCTTACGGCCGGTAATATAAAGCATGCCTTCGTCGTCAATTCGGCCTAAATCACCAGTAGCATACCATCCATCTTCTGTGAACGAAGTTTCGGTTGCTTCATCATTCTTGTGATACTTTTTAAATACGCAATTTCCTTTAATTTGCACTTCGCCGTCGGATGCAATTCGCAACGTAAAAGCTGGGAATGCAATACCAACAGAGCCTTCGCGGAAAGGAACTCCAATAGGAGTGAATGCGCATGGGGCAGTGGTTTCTGTAAGACCGTAACCTTCGTAAACAGGAACGCCTGCTCCGCGGAAGAATGCGAGAAGTTCCGGATCAAGTGGAGCGCCGCCAGCAACAATCCAACGCGCGCGACCGCCAAGAGCTTGGCGAAGAGGACGGTAAACAAGAGGATCGTAAGCTGTGCGACGAGCCTTTGTAAGAGCTTTTGCGTCGCCGAAATCTTGAACTTCCTTCATATACTGCTGTGCTGTAACCACAGCGCCTTGGAATGCTAAGCCTTTAGCGCCATGTCCTGCTTTTTGCGAAGCAGCATTATAAACTTTTTCAAGCACGCGAGGAACCACAATCATAACCGTAGGTTTTGCAATTTGCAAATCGGAAATTAATGTAGAAATGCCTTGAGCAATGTAAATTCGCAAATTACTTGCAACAACAATGTAGTTGATTGCGCGAGCGAAAGAGTGCGCTTGAGGAAGGAACAAAAGCACGGAACCATCTTTTTCACTAAGCAATTCTGGCAAATAAATAGGAAGATTTAATGCTGTGGTGCAGTAGTGTTCGTGCGTCATTTCCACGCCTTTTGGTGCGGCAGTAGAGCCGGAAGTGTACACAATAGAGCACAAATCGGTCTTCTTTACGGAGTCAATTCGAGCATCCAATTCGTCGTCGCTAACTGAGTATCCGAATGCTTGAAGTTCAGCTAATCCGCCTGTTTCAATGCAAATAATTCGTTCCAAGCTTGGGCATTCCTCAATAGCGCCTTCCGCTTTATCTCGCATGTCGGTAGTGCCAACAATAAGGAATCTGGAATCGGAATTATTAACAATATTTCGAATTTGTTCTGCTGAATCAGTGTCGTAAATAGTAGCTAGCACGCCGCCGCAAGCCATAACCGCAGCATCCGCAACATCCCACTCGTAGGATGTTTTGCACATAAGTGCTATTGAATCTCCCTTATTTAAGCCGTAGTGCATTAAGCCTTTTGCGGTGTCTCGCACTTCTTTAAGGAACTGGTTTGCGGTTTTTGTGACCCACTCATTGTTTTCTTTGTAAGTGTAAAGAGGGTCGTCGCCCATTCTTGCTGCGCGATCTGCATACAAGTCGTAAATGCTTGTGCCTTCGTCTAAAGGCGCGCCGCTTTCTGTTTTAGTAGTAAGTAAGCCAGTTTCCGGGTCAATAAACGTGGTTGTTGGCATTTGCGCACCCCACTCGTCTACGCGTGGAAGATGCGGCTTTTGCGAAAGTAGAGTATTCGATGCAGAATCTTGCTCTTCTTTTATAAAATCTGCTTCGTTTGTGCGGTCATCGCTGACTGGGTGTGCGAAATTACTTCCAATGCGCAATGCTTTACGAGCAAGATTAAATGCTTGCTGTTGGAGTGTGTTAAAGACAGACACATCTGCTCCTTCATCATGCCAAAATGGCTTTTTAAAACGCACGTGGTGTAGTGCGCTTAGTACTGCTATATATAATAATCGTTTGTGTGTTCAATAGACAACATTGCCGGTTTGTGAGCAATTTTATTTTGATTTTATTTGATTTATTTTGTAAGTCTCCACATGTCGTTATACTAGAAAAGTTGCTTTGGCGAGGGAATATGCTGACGGCTGTTAGCAAAGTTCCGTTATCGACTGGGCTGATGCCACTTATGGTTTTCGGCGCGTCGGTGCGCCTGAAGCTGGATTAACAAACAAAACTATCCAGACCATAAGGAGACCGATATGGCTACAAAGATTACTCTTGAAGGCGAAGTTCGCAACGAGTTTGGTAAGGGCGTTGCTCGCCGCTTGCGTGTTGCAAATTTGATTCCAGCAAGCCTTTATGCTGGCGGTGCTGATCCAGTACACGTTACTCTTCCAATGCGTGAGACCACTTTGGCTTTGCGTCACGCTAACGCTTTGTTCACTATTAAGTTCGGCAATGAATCTCGCATTGCTGTTGTTAAGGACGTTCAGCGCAACCCTGTTAAGCGTATTGTTGAGCACATTGACTTCTACGAAGTTAAGGCTGGCGAGAAGATTGATGTTGAAGTTCCAGTCTTCGTTGAAGGTACTCCAAAGGGTGCTGCTGTTGCATTTGTGGACGTTCAGGAACTCAAGGTTCGTGCAGACGTTGCCAACTTGCCAGAGCGCATTGTTGTTAATGTTGATGGCTTGACCGACGGCACCAAGGTGTTCGCTAAGGATGTGAAGCTTCCTGAAGGCGCTGAGCTCGACATGGATGGCGAAGAATCCGTCGTCAGCGTTACCGTTCCTGAAGATGCTGCTCCTTCTGAAGCTGCACCAGCCGCTGCTGCTGCAGATGCTGCTGCTCCTGCCGCAGCTGCTGAAGAAAAGTAAGCTTTCTTAATTTATAAAAAATATTTCAAGTATTTTTAAGCCGCATGAGTTCAATACTTATGCGGCTTTTTGTATAAAAATCAACGCATCTTCTTAATAAAAATTTCGCTTTCTTAAAATATTTCTTAAAATATTTCTTAAAAATTTTGGCGTGTAAGATTTGCTAAAAGCAAGAATCGTATTAATCTATACGTTAATTGCCATAAAAGCAAGCATAAATAATACAGATAGAAAAGAGACATAATGGCTGATTTAGAAATCGCTCCAGAGTTTTCTGATGCCTATGAATCCGATGATCATAGCAATCCTGCTCTGTTGAACAAATTGGCTGGCAACTTTGAAGTTCTGCCTAACGATAATCCAGTTTCGGATGCAAAGCGTAACGAACTTATTGATAAGCCTGCTTTCGGTCAGATTTTCTCCGACAATATGGTTCACATGTCTTGGACTAAAGGCGAAGGATGGTCTGATCGTCGCGTAGAGCCTTACGGACCGTTGAAGATGGATCCAGGCGCATCCGTTTTGCATTACGCTCAGGAATGCTTCGAAGGTTTGAAGGCATACAAGCGCGCCGACGGCTCTGTTTGGCTGTTCCGCCCAGATATTAACGCTGCTCGTTTCCAAAATTCTGCTAAGCGTTTGTATTTGCCAGATCTTTCTATTGACGACTTTATTGGTTCTGTTGCAGCTTTGGTAAAGCGAGATAGGCAGTGGGTTCCAAGCCGCCGCGAGTATACGCTTTACATGCGTCCATTCATGTTTGCTTCCGAGCCGTTCCTTGGCGTGCGCGAAGCTCATGAGGTTGAATATTGCGTTATTGCTTCTCCATCCGGCCCATACTTCAAGGGTGGCTTGAAGCCTGTTAGCATTTGGGTTGAAGATCAGTGGTTCCGCACCGGCCCTGGTGGTACCGGTTTCGCTAAGTGCGGCGGAAATTATGCTGCTTCCTTGCTCGGTGAGTACAAGGGTATTGAGCATGGTTGCGAGCAGGTTTGCTTCGTGGATGCTGCAACTAAGACTTATTTGGAAGAGCTTGGCGGCATGAACATGTTCGCACTCCACAAGGATGGTCATTTGGAAACTCCATCTCTTACCGGCAGCATTCTTCCAGGCGTTACGCGTCGTTCTTTGATTCAGCTTGCTAAAGAGGCTGGTCATGATGTTGTTGAAACTATGATTCCGCTTCAAGGCTTGCTTGACGACATTCGTTCCGGCGAAGTTACGGAAGTTTTCGCTTGCGGTACTGCTGCAATCATCACGCCAATTGGTCGCTTCAAGTCAGATGACTTCGATCTTAAAGTTTCTGACGGTGGCGTTGGCGAGTTGACTCAGGCTTTGCGCGACGAGCTCCTCGGCATTCAGCTTGGTGATGTTGAAGACAAGCACAACTGGATGTGGAAAGTTTGCGACTAATTTAATTGGCGCGTCGCACTCTATGTATGTAGATTCATATGTAGGTGCGGCGCGCTATTTATTTTTCTGTTTATTGTTTCGAAGGGGTAATTTGTGGAAGGCGCATTAGGGGATAACATCTTCTTTCTAATAGTCGAATACGTTGCTGTGGGATGCTGCGGAATGGTTGGAGGCTTGTGGGCTATTCGTAAAAAGTACGATGTTTTTGCCATTATTACCACTTCTTGGATTACTGCGTTGGGCGGCGGAATTGTGCGCGATGTTTTACTTGGAGCACTACCGCCAGTTGGAATTGCAGATCACGGTTTTGTGATTGCTGGCTTACTTTCCGGCATAATTGTTGCTGTTGCGCATCCGGAGATCGATAAGTGGCGTTGGTTTATGCTTACGATTGATGCGCTCGCGTTGGGATTGTTTGCTGTAAACGGCACAGCAAAAGGCTTAGATTTTCACATGTCTGGCACGACTTCAGTGTTTTTAGGAATGGCAACCGCTTTGGGAGGCGGTTTGATTCGTGACATGATTTTGAACCAAGTTCCAGTTATTGTGCGAGATAAGCATTGGTATGCTGTTCCGGCTGCAGTTGGTTGCGTTCTTACGGTTTTTGTGGTTAAAGCAAAACACGCTGGTTTCTTTGGCGTAACTGTTGAAATTATTTTAGATATGCTTATTGTTGCGCTGGTAGTTGCAATGCGCTTGCTATCTGTAAAATTTGACTTGACTTTGTTTGGCGCAATGAATCGCACGGAGCCTATTAAAGTGCGTGGTCCGAAAATTCGACATAATAATAAGCGCTAGTAAGTGACGATAAGAGTTAATAAGTGTCGCCACTAAAAGCTAAAAAATAATCCCCAGCACCAATTGGCACTGGGGATTTTCCTTACATGCTGTGTTATGCAGTTACCTGCACAAACTTCACAGAGCGTTAATCGCTACAGCAAGACCAGACTTGCGGTTTGCAGCCTGATTCTTGTGAATCACGCCACGGCCTGCAGCCTTGTCGAGCTTCTGAGCTGCGACTGCGAAAGCGGCCTCTGCAGCAGCCTTATCACCAGCGGTGATGGCTTCACGAGTAGCACGAATAGCGGTTTTCAAAGCAGACTTTACTGCTACGTTACGCTTGTGTGCCTTCTCGTTAGTGAGAACGCGCTTCTTCTGCGACTTAATGTTTGCCACTGTTACTCCAAACGACGTTTGCTATATAAGGACATACAAAGCGTAAGCATAGCATGCTTATTGGATAACTTTATTAGTTTCTTTGTTTGTTTTGGGTGTTCCTGCTTAATGTTGCGCGAGTTTTGGGGGATTTCTCTCCTCGCACGTCCCGTCCTTCGTGCGCTCTGG
>CAMXYK010000007.1 GCA_947253155.1 uncultured Bifidobacteriaceae bacterium | reverse complement strand
TTTGGTTGTGTTTACTAGTGGTTGGCGAAGCCGCGTGCTTGTGCCACTTCCTCGAAAGAATCAAGTTACGCGATTTGTGCGATTGCGCTCGGTTGATGGAACCAATAGCGACGGTGGTGGAGATACTCACGACGGCAAGGATGACGACGGCTTAGGAAATGGTGCTGCAGATTATGTGGTAGACGTGCCTATGAAGAATGGAACTCAAGATAGGCCTAAAGCGCCTAAGATTAAGGGTAGGCCGGATGATCTTGGTCTTGTGATGTCTCCGGATAAAAAGTCGCTGTTCTACGTGTACAATCTTTCGGACAAAACTCCGGTTAAATACAATGATTTGCAATCAGTGGTAAATCTTAAGCTAAATAAGAATTTGCATCCAGATAATGAGTGCAAAGGCTTAGATGGTAAAACAGCTTTGCCGTTTGCTGATTGCCAGCCTTCGCTACGAGCCGAAATAAAAGGTAGCGATAAAGTTATTGCAGAAACGACTCGTACTGACGGCCTCAACGCAATAAATGGCAACATGATGTATACAGTGCTGTCGGAAGGCTCAGCAAAGACGTCCTTCATAAACATTATTGATATGCAGGATAATACTGATAAAAATGGTCACAACGGCGGCGGATTCTCGTATATTAACGTGTGCAGAAATGTAGACGGAAAGCAGGTTTGCGGCGAAACTGCTGACGAAAATCCTCCTTTGCGAAAAATAATTGATTTTGCTGGCGAACCTCGTTGGGGTAGCTCCGGAGCAATCGACCGTAGCTTTAAGCTTACTGATACGAATAAGATTTTTGACCCTACTGGCGGCAATGGGCGAAATCGCTTGGATAACAGGCTTATTATGTCCCTTGGTGTGAGCTGGGTAGATAAGACGATTTACGATGCTCGCGGACGCGAATCTGAAGGAAATGACCACGCAAAGCAAGACGCGAACGATAGTGTTGACGAAGCGGTAATGCCTGTGTACTTGGTTGCAACAGACAACGTTAAGCCAACAGTGAAAGCGACTGGCCCACTTAAGGGAACTACTGTTCAAAACCCTTACGGCGTTGACGTGGATAACATTGACTTTACGTTCAATACTGTGTCTAAAGACGAGACGCATAAGCATTCTGACTCTAGCGTTTCTAAAGATGGAGATAAGAAGAGATTCATAGACGCTTACGACGACTACGATACGCGCGAAACAATTGGCAAGAATCTCGACGTGCAAATCTGTAGGCTGCATAACAGTCAGGTTAATGGTAGTAGTGAGTGCACGAGCGTTATTACAAAATCTGGTAGCGATGGCTCTACTGGAGTTAATAAGCAGGCCATGCAAGACTTCCTAAAGAAGTACCCTAATACTGGCATATACGCAGTATGCGTTCGCACAACTGATAGTTTTGGCAACCAAAGTGCAGACTATGCTAGCAACAACAATCACGGTGAAATACTGGGCTACATACGCCTCGGCGGTATAAACGTGCGTCCGGTCGCTCTGCCTTACAGCGGCGGTCAGGCTGCAATATGGTTCAGCTTCTTGTTCGGCGTGCTTCTGGCGCTGGCTATTTCCACCGGCGCATTCGGAAGGCGCGGATGGCTGGGCTCGGTGCTTAGCGGCAACGGATTCGGTGCGCTCGCCGACAGCAAGCACTGCGATGCTTCGGCTGAGGCGCTTCGAAGCGGCAAGCTGTTCAAGTTCAAGCTCAAGTTCAAGTTCAAGTGGCTTCGACACTGACGCGTAATTGCGCGCACTTTACCCTGCGTTTGTGGACTTATAGCGTGTGTAAGTCCACAAATGCGTGCACTTTACCCTGCGTTTGTGGACTTTGGTGGTGTGTAAGTACACAAATGCGCGCATGTTTCCCCGAAAATGTGGACTTAGAGCGTGTGTAACGCTCGCGCGGGTAACGCGCTCGCTGCTGAGCTTGCGTTGAAAGCACACTGTGCTTTCAACTTGAGCAAGCTCACGCTCCGAATTGCTTTCGCGCGCGCTGTGCTGCGCTCAAGCAGGTCGTCGCGCAAACGCCTGCGACGCAATATAATAAAAAGTATGACGCTAGTATCGAGCAAACAGAACGACTTGCAGCATACTCAATCGCCTATGCAGCAATCAGACCCAATTATTCCGCGCGTTTTAAGCGTGGCCGGCACAGACCCAACAGGCGGAGCCGGCGTTCAGGCGGATCTTAAGTCAATCATGGCGGCGGGCGGCTACGGCATGTGCATACCAACTAATCTGGTTGCGCAAAACACGTGCGAAGTGCGCGAAGTTTTCACGCCGCCGGTCAGCTTTTTCCGCACTCAACTTTCGTGCGTGTATGACGACGTTACGGTTGATGCGCTAAAAATCGGCATGCTTGGCTGTGCGGAATACATTCATGCTATGCGCGATTGGATGCAAAACAATCCCGTGCCTGTAAGCGTGCTCGATCCGGTGATGATATCAACTTCCGGCAAGCGCCTGCTTGAGGAGAGTGCTGAAAATGCGATGCGCAAGTTTATAAGTTGCGTTGATGTCGTAACTCCAAACGTGCCGGAGTTGGCGGCTTTGAGCGAATCGCGCGTTGCGGAAAACTTTGAGGAAGCTTGCAATCAGGCGCGCGAGTTGGCTGCAAAAAATAGCGTTATTGTGATTGTAAAAGGTGGGCACTTAACTGGCGAAGACGTTGGAAATACTGCGGTTTTCCCGGATGGTGACGCGCGGCACGTGCCAAGCGAACGCGTTGAAACCAGCACAACTCACGGAACCGGCTGCTCACTTTCTTCAGCGTTGGCTACGAAAATTGGGCTTGCTTTGCGCCAGGGGAAGAGTTTAAGCGAGCATGATACTGTGATGTGCGCGCTTGAATGGTCGACTGCTTGGCTTCGAGAGGCGATTGCGTCCGGAAGCGTGTTGCACGTTGGGCGAGGAGGCGAGCGCGGCCACGGACCTGTAAACCACTCCGTGCGCATTCTTCAGCAAACTAAGTGAACATCGAAGCTCTGTTCGTAAACAAATGCCGGAGAAAAACCTCCGGCAAATGTTCCATAAAACCACCAAAACAGCTACAAATGCCGTGAATTTGTCTCGCGTTTGGAGCGTAGCGCGCGCGAAAGCAACTCGGAACGCGAGCAACTTTACTCAGTAATCACGCGCTTAAGCTCGCGCGCAACTTTCCCAGCATCCTCAGCGCACATCAGCGCCGACACAGTGCAAACTCCGTCAAGCTCAAGGCCGCGAATAGGGAACACAGTATTCTCGTGAATTCCGCCAATTGCCAACGTTTTTACGCCCATAGAGTGCGCAACTTTCGCAACTTCGTTCACTCCGTCAACTCCCAGCGGCGGCACGTCGTGCGCTTTCGTATGCGTTTCAAAAGCGGCTCCGATGCCAATCACATCCGGTAGCGGAACGTCGTTTTCTTTGCACTCGCGGTAAGCTTTCTCCATCAAATCCGGGCGCGCGCAAGAAAGCCCAACCATCCACTCAGCCGGCATCGCCTTTCGCGCCTCAACAAACGGCGTATCCTTTTGCCCAACGTGCAAGTTGAAACCAAGCTGAGCTGCGCAATCAACATGATCGTCAATAAACACAGGCACGTCGCCGTGACCGGAATCAATAAGCGCATGACGCAGCTTCTTCGCTTTAGCCGAAATCTCCGCGTCGTCGGAATACTTATCGCGCAATTGCACAACCGTAACTCCGCCTTCAATCGCCTCCACAGCAACTTCTTCTTCAGGGCGATTTCCCATTCGCGGATCCGTTACCAAATACAGCGTCCAATCAACAGGCTCCACCGTAAACTCAATATTCGTCAAACTAAACATGTCGTTTACGCTAAGAGTTGAAAGCGCGTCCATCCACAGCGTGCGGAATGTGCCTGGAGCTGTGGTTTGGCGAGCTGCCCAAGTTCCAGCGGCGGCCGCATGCACGTGCGCTGCAACAGTTGCTGCGAGCGGCCGCTCCGGATTCGCACCAACGTATGCTGCAACTATCGCGCCCAAAGCGCAACCGGTTCCAACTACCTTGGTCATAGCTTTGTGTCCGCCGGTTACGCGAGCTAAGCATCCGTGGCCGTAAATCGCGTCTTTTTCGCCAGAAATTGCCACTACTGATCCGTATTTTTTAGCTAATTCGCGAGCAGCTTGAAGCGCGTCGTTTACGTTATCGTGAGAATCTACGCCTTTTCCGTTACTTTCTTTGCCTGCAAGCGCCATGATTTCGGAAGCGTTTGCGCGAATTACGGTAGGGTGATGCTTAATAATTTCGTGAATAAAGCGCGCGCGAGGTGCAAGTGCTGGAACGCCGATTCCAACTGGGTCAAGCACCCACGGGGTATCGGCTTTTTCGCATCCTTCAACGGCGGCGCGCATGTACTCGGAAGTTTCAGGCTGATGGAACGTACCGACGTTGATGAGCACGCCGGCGGCGATTTGCGCGAGTGCGTGCGCTTCTTCCGGGTCAGTTACCATAATCGGTGATGCGCCGGCGGCGAGGAGCGCGTTTGCGGTGATGTCTTGCACGATTACGTTTGTGATGCAGTGGGTGAGCGGCTGCTGTGTGCGCATGCGTTCGATGCATTGGCGCACGTCGTTTAGGAACATGCGGCGGCGCGCGCGTGAGGAGAAGCAGGTGTCGATTTTTGTTGTTGCGTTTGCTTCGGCTTCGTTTGCTTCGTTGCGATTAGTTGTTACTGCACTGTTGTCTGTTGTCATAATGTTTCCCTTCGCTAGCACTATCTAGATCAGGTTCTACGGATTTAATCTCAGCGCCGCCCGCGATTTTGCGGCTATTGCGCACTCCGAACCATCCTTCGACTATATCTTTTGTTCGTGACTTACTTTCTTCTTCGCTGAGATAGAACATTTGCCGGAGTTTTACCTCGCGTTTGTGGACTTGGGTTGGGTGTAAGTCCACAAACGCGCGTACTTCGTCTCGGTTTTGTGGACTTAGAGCGTATGTAAGTACACATTTGCGCGCGTTTTGTCTCGGTTTTGTGGACTTGGGTTGGGTGTAAGTACACATTTGCGCGCACTTCACCCCGCGATTGCACGTATCTACAAAAATCGCGCCGCATTTTTGCAACTTCTTCTACAGATTTTTGTTTTCGATTGTGTAACCATGAGTATGGTAAAAAATAAGAGATTAATAGAAGCTACGAAAGTGAGATAACATGGCAAACGAATCCATGCTCGAACAACAAACTCCGCTCACCGCGCGCGAATACGCGACGCGCACAGCAATCCGCGCAATCGCCATCGTCGCGTCCGTTTATGGAATGGCCGCTTCGTGGCAAGGTTGGATGACATTCACTTACTTTACTAATCTTTCTAATCTTACGATTTGCGTTGCTTTAGCAGGTTCGCTTGCGCTTGATACAGTTGCGTTTATGCGCGCGCGCACTTCTGTAAATTCCGCCGCGCAGCCAGCCGCAACCACCTCAACTTCCACCGCGTGGTTCGACTCAAAATCCAATTCCTGGTACATTTTCAAATTCATGATGACAATCGCCATTGCGGTCACTTTTACGCTTTACCTTTGCTTCCTCGCGCCTACAAATAAGCTCGGTTTCGTCGGCGCTTACCTTACTAACGGCTGCAGCAGCCTTTGCGTGCACGCAATCGCCCCGCTTCTTGCAATCGTTGATTTTGTACTTTTTGATTACCGCTTCCGCTCTTCTCGCGCGCACATTTATTTCGCTACGATTCCGCCTCTTGCTTACGTTGCGTACGCTGCTATGCTTAGCGAGTTTGCTGGCGTGCGTTGGGGTGTTCACGCAATGCGCGCGCCTTACAATTTCCTTAATTATGGCGCTCCTGCCGGCTGGTTTGGTTTCGCACCGCAAACTTTTAACGCCACTACTTTGGGCGTCGGCGTTGCGTATTTGCTGATTATTTTTACGCTGATTTTTATTGGCGTTGGCCGCGTATTTCTTGCGCTTAAGGATGCTCGTGCGCGCGCAATGTTAAAAGAATAGTGTTGATTATCGCTCCACTATTGTTGCGTTTCTGTGGTTGATCATCGCTCCACTATTGCCTCGTTGCTAGAATTGAGCGTATGAGTGAGCATACTGCATTACAATCGCTATTTGACGGCACTTTACGCAATTCTTCCGGAAACGCGACTTGCGCATTGCTTGTGTATGGTGCGCCAAATACTGGTAAAACGCAGTTTGCTGTGCGCGCCGCGATTGCTGGCTACAAGCGTTGGCCGCATAAAATCACCGCGATGGCTGTTCAAAATCGCACGCTGGCTGCGAATATTGACAATATTATTATTCGCTCTATTGGAGTAAGTGAGCAGTCTAGGCCTGTTGGAACCTTGGCGTCGCTTGCTTTCCGTATTATTTCCGCAAATTGCAAGTCGCAGAATTTGCCTTCGCCTAAGCTTCTTAACGGCGCTGAGCAGGATGCTCTTCTTCGCAATGTTGTGCGCGTGCATATTGAGCATGTTATTCGCGGAGATAATGGCGATTGCGCAGTATGCTCACTTTTTGAAGAGTATTTTGGCACGTCTACTTGGGTTAATCCGTTGACTTGCGCTGGCGAGCTAAACGCCGTCGCTTCCGCAACTGCCGCCGCCTCTTCTTCCGACATCAGCAACGCTTTTATGCATCAATTGCGAGATATGCTTGCGCGCCTAGATGAATTAGGAATTAGCGATGAGCTCGGAATCAGCGACAATCCTGCAATTAGCGACAATCTTAAAGAGCAAAATATTCTCGACTCCCTTGATTTAGCTCAGTCTCGCGCTAAAAGTGGCGATATTTTGCAAACAACTGTGCTTGTTAAGCGTCGCCGCACGCAATGGCGTTTGGTTTTTGCGCTCCGCAATGAGTATAGAAAAATGATTGCCGACGTTTATAAGTCTTCCTTCCGACTTGATGCTTCTAAGCTTTTGGTTGAGGGTGCGAAAGCTGCGCGTGAGTTGGGGGAGCAGAACGTTGTAAATTCGGAAATTCCGGCTCTTCTTGTGATTGACGATTATCAAGATATTACTTTGGCGGATTTAAGTTTTGTGGAAACTTTGAGCAGTCTCGGCACGCGTTTGGTTTTGCTTGCGAATCCGGATGAGTCCGTGCAGTCGTTTAGGGGAGCATACCCAGATTACGCGATTTCTGCGGCTTTGAACGTTTTGAATGCGGCTGAGCAAACGCTAGAATATGAGGCTTCTTCCGTTTCTTCCGTTTCTTCGGTTTCTTCCGTTTCTTTGGTTTCTTCCAACTCAACTTTCCAGAATCGCCCAAAAGCTTCCTCAATGCTGGACCTGCTTGCTTCTCGCGTTTCTCTTTCGCTTTCTTCCCAACTGGATTCGTCTATCGCAACTCCTAATCGCCCTTGGAAAATGCCAGCTTTTGCCGGAGCATTTCCGGTACAATCTTTAAATCAGATTAACAATATTCACAATTCTCAAGATTCGCAAAAATATTTACGCATAAACGAAGACGGAACCGTAAATACTGCGCTGTACCGTTCTCAGCGCGAAGAATTGGACGCTGTTATTTGGCAAATGAAGCAATCTCACGTAAATAACAAGCGAAAGTGGAGCGATATGGCGCTTATTGCGCACGATAATTCCACCGTTCGTCTTTTTGGTGAGCAGCTTCGCGCGGACGGCGTTCCTGTGCGATATTCCTTGGTAACTCGCCCTTTAAAAGACGAGCCGTTTGTGCAAGGTTTATTTGCGATTATTGAGTTGGCGCAGTTCGCTCATTCTGGTTTTTCGGGAATTGCAGGGCAGCTAAATTCCGGAAGAAGCTTAAAGAATTTGGCTTCGTGGGTGCGTTTGCGAGTGCAAAATATTATGGATAGTCCGCTTGCTTCAATTCCTCAAATGCGCGCCGGTTCTTACGCTGAGAATAATTCGGATTCGCCTGCTAAGCTTCATTCGGTTGAGTCGCTAATGCGCTCTATTGCTTCGCTTTCGGCGGTTTTGGATGCTAAGAAAAATGAAGATAATTCTGCTGAAATTAAAAATATTCCTTTGCGAAATCTTATGAATACGTGGTGTGATTTTAGGAATAAGTTGCAAAATGCGCTGCGTTCTAATGCTGATTCTGCGCAAATTTCAGTTGATAATCGCTTTATTGAAGGCGATTTTAGTAGCAATTTAAGTAGCGATTTTAGTGAAGATATGCGCTCGCTTTCTTTAGATTCTTGCTACTTGCTTTGTGTTGCATATGTTGCACATTGCGTAGACGGTACAGACGCATCAGATTGCACAGATGGCACAGATGCTTCAGCCAATCCAGACGGCACAGAATCTTCCCAAATTTTACAAATATTGCAAAATATGGCACCTCGAAATCCGCACGTTACCGCTTTCGTAAAAATGTGGAAGAATGTACAAACTTTGGCTTTGCGCTTTAAAAATCACCCTGATTTGCTAAATGCTCAATATGCTCTTGGCGAGGCTTGGAATATTTGTAATGTTGCGGAGCGTTGGCAGCGCGCGGCTTTGCAGCACAATAGCGAAGGCAGACGCGCAAATGATCGCTTGGATGCTGCAATGCGGCTTTTCGATTACGTTTCTTCGTACTCTTCTTCCGAATCTTCTTCGTACGCTTCTGCAGAATTTTCTGTAGCATTTTCTTCCGAATTTTCTTCCGAATCTTCTTCCGAATTTTCGTACAACAATTTTCCTGACGATACTTTTGATCAGGAAAATATTGTAAATATTGCCGATTTTATAGCTCAAGTGCGCGGCATGGAAATTGAGGCAGATTCTTTAGCTAAAGTGGCTCCAGCGCCAGATGCTGTAACTCTTACTACTCCTGCTGGAGCTTTGGGAAAGCATTGGCCGCTTGTGTGGATTCCGACTTTGCAACAGCGCGTGTGGCCAAATCTTGCATCGCGCAGCACAATGTTTGGCGCGGAAAGTTTAGCGAATATTATTTTGGATTCGAAGTTGCGCGCTATGAGTCAAAAGCAATTAGATTCAGATTCGCCATTAAAACCGGCCTCGCAATCTCCTCTATTTATATCCGCAAATCTTCTTTCTTCCAACGATAAATCTGCTGTTTTTGCAGGCGAGCAGCGCAGCTTTTTGCTTGCAATTACGCGCGCGACTGAAAGTTTGTATATTAGCGCGCAATACAGCGATAGTGCTGTTCCTAGCGATTTTCTTTACTACTACTTGCCTGAGCGCTACTACAATAACGAAAATTCTCGCACGCCTTTTACGGAGATTACAATTCCGTTTGCAGGTTTAGATATGGATGCGCGTGGATTAGTTTGTGCTGCTCGCGCTCAAATTTCGCGTGCTGTTGCCGGAAAATCGCCTTGTAATGATGCAGGTATTTCGAACAGTGCCGATATTTCGAACAGCTCCGAATTTGCGAATGTTATTTATGATTCCGCTAAAGCTTTGCAATTATTGCGTCAGCATGGAGTTGATTGCGCTGATCCGTCGCAGTGGGATTTTATGAACGATATTGCAAAAGATTCTACGGAGAATACGGCTGCTTCTTCGAAAGATTTTGTTTCTGAGGATGCTTCTTCGAAAGATTTTGCTTCACGCGCTGCTTCTTCGGAAGATTCTTCTTGCGTTGTGAGTTTGTCTCCTTCTGCTGTAGATAGTTTGTGGGCATGCCCAGTTTGTGGGCTTTTAAATCGCCAGCTTTCGGGACCTCAGCCGGGAAGCGCGGCAACGTATTTTGGTACGTTAATTCACGAAACTGCAAGATGGGCGAGCGAAAATCAGCATTATGATATGCCGGAAACTGAAGTTGCAGAAACCGAAGTTGCAGAACCCGAAGTTCCAGAAACTGAAGTTGCAGAAACCGAATATTCCCCATACTCTGCGCAAGTGCGCCGAATCAACGCAATCGCAAATCTTATGGAAAAGTATTACGCAAGTATTGCTCCGGAACTTGCAGATATTCGAAATAGCAGGGAGCGTTATTCTGCGCTTGCTCGCGAAACGAATATTTCTCGCGCGCTACACACTATTGCGCAATATTTCGTCACGTCTTACGATCAATCAACTTACGTTTTTGACGCAAAAAAGTCGGATGAAGGCGTACTGGAATCTCTTACAAAAAGCGAAAAATCTTTGGAAAGTAGCATAGGCGTATTGCAAGAAGCGTATTGCGAGTTTAAAACAAGCGCGCATTTTGGTTTTGAGAATATTGCGATGCTTGTAAATAACGCGCTTAAAGCTTCGAATTTGCAAACTATTGAATTGCATGACGTTTACGAGTTGATGGGCGCTTTAGTTGGCGGTTGGCCGGATGGCGCAAACGAAAATCTCATAGTGCATATTCACGGGCGTATTGATCGCATGGAAAAGCGAAAAAATTCCGACGGTTCTAAAAATATCCGCTTAATTGATTATAAAACTGGAAAAGTTCCGCCTTCTACGGGAGTTTTTAACGATTTACAGTTGGTTTGCTACCAGCTTGCCTTACTTTTTGCAGATAAAGATCCGCTTATTTCTGCTTTAGATGCGCCAACAATTTCGCGTAGCGTGCTATTCCATGTGGTGAGCAATGATTATCCGGCGCAAGATCATCATGTGGCAGAAAACGTGTATCAGCCGCCGCTTTGCGTTGGTAATGCTTTGAATAATCAGCCTCTTGAAACTCGAGTTGGTTTTAAAACAATGTCGAGATTGATGGATTGCCCAAATCTTGCACAAATTATGAAATCTTGCCCGAGCGGTGTAAGCGAAGAAGCTTGGCAGTCGTTTAGGGCTTTAAGTGAGACTGCAAAATGGTCGCTTACTATGATTTCGCGCGTTTTTTATGCAGCTGCAGCAACGAATTCTTGGCAAATTGTTGCGCGCCCAACTTCGGAGCATTTGAAATATTGCCGTTCAAAACAGGTATGCCCAGCATGCGCAGGCTCTATAGACACTGTATATGAGGTACGCCAATTATGATAGATAAAATCAATAGCAAATCTTTGCGAAAGAATACGGATAGCGCTGAGCAATCTGCAGCAATTCAAGCTCCAGCAAACAAAAATATGATTATTGTGGCAGGAGCCGGAAGTGGCAAAACTTACACAATGACTCGCCGCGTTATTGATCTTATTGATCGAGGAATTGCTCCAGAAAGCATTTTGGGACTTACGTTTACGAATAAAGCTGCGTCGGAATTGCTGGCAAGAGTTGCGCAAGCTGTAAGCCAGCACTGTGGTGAAAGTAAGCTTTCTGGCGAAAGCCAGCACTCTAGCGAAAGTAATCACAGTAGCGAAAGCCAGCCTACTATCGCAACTTCGCAATCGCAAAATATCAATACTTCCAACGCATTTTTAAAGCCGGAAGTAATGACTTACGACGCATTCTTCCAGTCAATTGTGCGCCAATACGGTTTGCTAGTTGGATTTGATCAAAATACGCAGCCTTTAAGCGATGCCGGCGCTCGCGAATTAATAAAACCTTTAGTAAATTCTTACGTTACAACGCATCCGGAAGTGCTTTCTTGGTATAGTTTTGACGCGCTTATTGACGACGTTCTTGCGCTCGCTGCAGATATTTCTTGCTCAATGATTGGCGTAAATAGCAAAGGGGAGTCGTTAGATAGCACTTCTAAAGCGGTTTTAGAAATTCAAAAGTGGAATAATGCTTGGGTTGAGCATTTGCAAAAAGCGCTTAATTCTGCCGCAAAAACCGAAATTATTGTAAAAAAGCCGAGCGCTATTAAATTGCGTCGCGGAAAAAACGATACAGACGAAAAATATTTTGAAAAATGCGTAAATTACGGAAAAGAATACGTAGAATACCTAAATATTACGCTAAAAAATACGTGTTACGATTCTTGTAATAAATTATTTGAGACTGCTAAAAAGCGCGCGGCTTTGCTTGATTTAGTTTTGGCTTTTGATTCGGCAAAGAAAAGCGCAAATATGGCGCAATTTAGCGATTTTACGATTGCTGCTTATCGTTTAGTTACGAATTTTCCTTCGATTGCTGCGCAATATAGAAGGCAGTACAGTCAAGTTTTGCTTGACGAATATCAAGATACGTCTACTACGCAAGCAATGCTGATTGCAACGCTGTTTCATAACGAAAGTGGAGAAGGTGTTGAAAGTAACTCTTCCAACTCTAATCAGCAAACGCATATTGCTGCAGTTGGCGACCCGTTCCAAGCTATTTACTCATTCCGCGGGGCTAGCTCTGGCGCATTTAGAAAACTTGAGCAAGTGCTTAATATCAAAAGCGAAAGCGAATTTTCGCTTACTCAAACTCGCCGAAATTCTAGGCTTATTTTGCAAGCTGCAAACGCTATTACTAAGCCGTTGCGCGTGCCTGCACTTCGCAAAAGTAGCGCGTTATCTACAGAAGTAGAAGTTAAAAATTTGCAATATCTTGAAAATGCTCCAAACGGCATGTTGGCAGTGCTAAATACGCCTACGCAATATCAAGAAATTGAAGCAGTTGTGCGATTCGTTAATAAAGTTAAAAATACTGCGTTATGCGAAAAAGACGCTGTTAATTCCGCTAATTCTGCAAATTCCGCTAATTCCGCTAATTCCTCTTCAGCTAGAGTTGCAGTGCTATTTCGTAGTAAAACAAATATTGCGTTATACGAAGAAGCGTTGCAAAAAGCAGGTTTGCGCACTTTAACAGTTGGATATTCTGCTCTTCTTGAAAAGCCGGAAGTAAAAGACGTTCTATCTCTTCTTGCTGTGTCAGCTGATCACACGAATACTTCAGCTTTAATGCGACTTCTTGCAACGCCTCGTTTTTCGCTTAATACTGACGATTTAAAAACTATAGCTAATATTGCAACTTCGGAAAATGTTGAATACATATTTCGTGCATTAGTGCAAGCTGGTTTGGCAGATCCTAAAGCGCCTCGCGAAAAGTGGGGGAAGATTGTGCAAGAGCAGCAATCTAAAGGTGAGCAGACGAATAGTATTCACGGTGGAGTTTTTATTGCGGATGTTCTGCTTGAAGCGTACGCGGATCCTAGTATTTCAAATCTTAAAAATACTTTATCTGCTAAAGCTTATGATGCGGTTCTTCGCGTAGGGCAAATTTTGGACGCTGTCCAGCGCGCGCAATCTGCTTCTTTGCATGACATTGTGCGCACAGCTATTGAAAGTCTAAATATTGATATTGATGTGGCTGTTTCCAACGCGCTTATGAACAACAATTCTACTAATGCCACATTGTTGCACGATATGCGCAGCACTTCCGACGCAATATTTACTCTTGCTGATTCGTATTTGCAGGAAATGAGCGATTTTACGCAGCCTACTTTGCGCGGATTTATGGATTGGATTCAAAATATTGACAAAATTGACGATCAGCCTGCGTCTGTTGACGAGCCTGCTGACGTTGTTTTGATGACAATTCACCAGTCGAAAGGCTTGGAATGGCCGGCAGTTGCGATTGTGGGGCTTAACGAGGGAGCTTTTCCAAGCAATCAAGGTGACGGTTTGCGTGTAAAGCAAACGCAACAAAATGACGCGTATTTTGAAAGCGCGTACGCAACTCTTGAAATCGCATCGAAAGTGCCTGTGCCGATGAGAGTTGATGCGGATATTCTTCCGCGATTTCCTCACGATGCGGATTTAATCGCAAGTATGAATCCGCAAGAATGCTTAAAAAATATGGAAAGCGTTGAAGAAATTGACGCGGAAATATATGGCTCTCGCGCGCAAGCAATGCTTGATTTGGCTGGAAAATTCTACGAGCACGAATCTGCTCCAACGGAGGCGATTCCTTTAGAAGCGCGCGAAGTTTACGATGCTGCAATGAAAACCGGCACGTTGCCGCTTTCGCAAGTAGAGGAGCGTGGGCGAGCTTTGCATATTGACGAGCGGCATCTTATGTATGTTGCTTTGACGCGTGCGAAGTTTGCGGCTCTTGTGACTTGTAGTCAGACGAATGCTATGGCAGCGGCGGATTCTGGTGATTCTGGTGCTGCTGCTGGTGATTTAGCTGCTTCTGCAAATAGCGCGGCTTCTGCGAATAGCGCGGCGGATAATAGCGCATCTTCTCGCGCAAAAAAGCCTTCCGTTTTTTTCAATGAAATGAATGACGCAATTAAGCAATTTGGCGAAGAAACCTTTGCAGTGAAGAATTCTTCTAGCGAATTGGGATATGTTGTGGGCGATTTAGCTTCTGATTTTGCGAAATTATTTAGCGAGCCAAGTGAAATACCAAGCGAGAATAGAAAGCAACTATTAGCTTGGCCAAATTCATTGACAAAAACTATAAGGGACGTTTTGCGGAAATCTGCAGATATAACCGAAAATCTTTCTGAAGATGCCGATTTTGCAAAATTAAATAATGCAAATAATGCGAATAATGCAAATAATGAAACTTCTAAAGATAATTTATTGCTTTCGCGAGCTCAAGCTTTAGTGCAAGATGCTGATTTGATGCCGCAAATTGATTGGTATCACAATATTCACGCTTTGCAAAACCGAGCAGAACAGCTTTCTAAAGGCGAAAATGTAAATGTTACTGCAGTGCAAAGGCGAGCAACGTTTAATAACGATTATTTGCAAGGAAATAAAGATTTTAATAACGCGGATGCTAAGCGTTTGCGAAACGAATGGATGGCAATTATTCGCCCTATTCCGCGCATTGCTTCGCCGGCTGCAAGCTTGGGAACGCGATTCCACGCTTGGGCGGAGCAGTTTATAAAAGCTGGATGCGCGAATCAAAATTCTGTGCAATATGATGTTTTTGAAAGTATTTCTGAAAAACTTGCGCAACTTGAAAAACTTACGCAAGCTGAAAATTCTTCCGGAAAATCTTCCGGAAAATCTTCAATAAATTCTTCTGAGCGTAAATTATTAATTTGGGAAAAGCGATTAGCTACTTCAAAATGGGCGCATCGTCGTCCTATTGCAGCTGAGCAGCCAATTGTGGCGCATGTGCCAGAATTGGGCGATCAAATTATTAACGGAAAACTCGACGCTGTTTTTGCAGGCGGATTAGACGAAAACGATTCGAGCAAAATATATACGGTTGTTGATTGGAAAACAGGCAAAAAACCAACAAATCCGCAAGATATTGCTCTTAAACTTGGCCAATTAGACTGGTATCGTTTGCTACTTTCGCTTATGACGAATGTGCCGCTTGAGGCTATCGACGCCACCCTTTACTATGTAAATATAGCGGATGAATGTGAACGAGAGATTAAAACGGAAGCAAAAACAAAAGATGAAATCCTTGCCGAGTTACATTCTGACACGTTAATCTCCCTCGATGATGATGACGCATAAACGAATTATGAGTAAGGAAAAGTCATGACTGTAGAATTTCGCGACGTAAAATTAGGCGATATTGACGCAATCGTAAAAGAATACGAGCGCACTTGGGGCATTTCTAAAGAAGTTGGTCAGGACGCTTCTTTAAGCCTTTCGCGCAGATTCGTTTTGCACTATTTAGAGCCTTCTACGCACGGAACTATTGCTGAAGTTGACGGAAAATTTATGGGATTGCTTTTGGCGCGAGTTTTTGACGCTCCCGTTATGTTCCCAGAAGTAAGAAGAATGCTTCTTGATCAAGAGCGCGAAATGAAATCGCAAAATGACGAAAATTACGCGCGCGCTTTAGAAGAAGCGTACGCAATGCGCGCTTTAGAAACTAAGCTTGAAGCAAAATCGCATATTAATGATTTGACTCAAGCTGAATTGGAATTGTTCCTAGTTTCTCCGGATGCTCGCGGTCATGGTGTTGGCGGCGGATTGTGGAGGCGCACAATGCACATGCTGCGACATAATGGCGTAAATCGCTACTATTTGCACACGGATTCTGCTTGCGATGTGAGTTTTTACGATTATCACGGGCTTAGTAAAGACGCGTCTTGGCTTCATAAAGATCATCCTTACGATATTGAGCGCGCAAAATCTTTAGTTGAAGATTTGTATATTTATTCGGGGGAGCCGATGGTGCGTTCAAAACGTGCGAATGCGCGTTCAAACACTAAAGCGTAAAAAATAAAAAGGAGTAACACAATTTATGTCGTCTCAAACGACAGGAAAGAAGTCCACAATAATTTCGCAATATGCGCGACTATTTTCACTAAATGGAGCTAGAGCTTTTTGCATTTCTGGAGCAATTGCACGTTTGCCAATGTCGATGATTGCTTTAGGAATTGTTCTTGCACTTAATCATTTGTACAATAACTGGACTGTTGCTGGAGCAATGTCTGCATCATACGTTCTTGCGCAAGCTGCAGTAACGCCAGTCTATGCTAAGCTTTTTGACCGTTTTGGTCAGCGCAAAGTTGGTGTTATTGCGTTAAGTGCGCAAGTTATTGCAATGCTTTCTTTTGCGTTTGCTGCTTTATTTAGAGTTTCACTCGTGCTTCTTTTTGCGCTTGCGATTGTTATGGGCGTTACGCAGTTTGCTTTTGGAGCGTTAGTGCGTACGCGTTGGGCTTATACACTTCGTGCGGAAGACGACGATTCTTTGCTAAACGTAGCGTATGCTTTAGAATCTGGCATCGATGAGATTGTGTTTATATTAGGTCCTATTTTGGCAGCTTGGCTTGCAACTTCCGTGCATCCAGTTTCGCAATTATTTGTGCCAGTATTTGCAAGCGGATTGGGCGGAGCGTGGTTCTTCTCGCTTAAAAATACTCAACCTGCAGTGCTTAAAGTAGTGGAAGTTCCAACTGCTGCAGCTGAAGATGTTGACGTATTAATCGCATCTCAAAAAGAAAATGAAATCTCTGCAGTCGAATCAGAATCGCAAAAACAAAATTCTAAGCGCAAGTTTATTGACAAATTTAGTCTTAAACAATTGCATAATCACCATCCAAAAAAGCGCGGCAAAAACGTGCTGCTTTACCGCGGAATTATTCCGCTTGTGCTCATGTTCGTTGTGTTTAATATGAGTTTTAGCGCTTTTGACGTGTCTGTTACGGCTGCTATGAAAGCGCAAGGACTTGAGCATTTTATTGGTATGCAACTTGCGCTGTTTGCGTGCGGATCGCTTGTGGGCGCAATAATTTTCGGATCGCATAAATTCCGCGGATCTAACTGGTCGCATCTTATTGTGTTCTTAACTGTGCTAACTATTGGCTACGTGCTTATGAATCTTAATCTGGATCGGCTTATGCTTATGAGCGTTTTTGAAGTACTTTCCGGACTTTGCGTATCGCCAATTTTTGCTACTGGAAATCTGATTGTGAAAGCAACAGTGCCGGAAGAATCTCTTACGGAAGGGCTTTCGTGGCTGCCAACTGCTTCAGCTGTGGGATGCTCTTTGGGCTCGATGGCTGCGGGTGCGGCGATTGACGCGTGGAGTGCGCACGCTGGAATGATGGTGCCGTGGATGTCGACGCTTACGGCAATTCCTATAGCCGCACTTGGGTGGTTTATTGTAGTCGTGCTTAAAAAGCGATAGCTGTGTAAAGGAAATGATAGGTTATTTTGCGTACTCGTTTACTGTGGCGCGAGTTTTGGGGAATTTCTCTCCTCGCAAGTTCCCGTCCTTCGTCGCTCTGGCTGTTAAAGGCTTTTACTGTCTGCTTTGTTCTTTAAAGAACGTTGCTTCCTCAGTCCTCTTTTATTGCTCGTAGAGAAATTCCCCAAACTCTGCGTGTTTAATCTTTAATAACCGTGTTTTATCGCAGAGATTTTTCGATTTTTCTTCTTCGCTCGGCTTGTCAGCAGCCTTCGGCTCTGACGTCCGCCTTCGTTCAGTGCGAAAAATCTCAAATCTCTACCACACTAGTATCCACATGAATGAATGATGAAGCAAACAAAATGTAAGACAAACTAGCAACTATTGCAAAGTACAGAGCTACTGCCAGTTTTACGCGCAGATTTTGAATCTAAAGTCTGTCGCGTGAGTTGAGTCCTAACGGTACACTAGAAAACAGTGCGCAATTGCGCAAGATGTAGTGAGATGAATATGTCAACTGAATTAAGAAAAAATACAAAAACTCGTAAAGAAAAAGCTAATTCCGCTCATCGCAGCGGCAAAGTGCTTCCTCCTGTAGTAAACGATCAGCGTGAAGGTGCGCTTATTGCGCCGCCAAAATATCGCAAAGGTTCAATGAGAATTGTGCCGCTTGGTGGCTTGGGTGAAATCGGCCGAAATATGAACGTAATTGAGTACAACGGCCATATTTTGCTTATTGATTGCGGCGTGCTTTTTCCGGAAGAAGAGCAGCCGGGAGTTGATTTAATTCTTCCTGATTTCCACTATATTCAGGATCGTCTTGACAAAGTTGAAGCTTTAGTTTTAACGCATGGTCACGAAGATCATATTGGTGGAGTGCCGTATCTTCTTAAGATGCGTCCGGATATTCCGCTTATTGGTTCGAAGCTTACTTTGGCTTTTGTGGAAGCAAAGTGCCAGGAGCATCATATTGAGCCGAAGCTTACTCGCGTTGAAGGCCGCGATAAGATGAAGGTTGGTCCGTTTAATCTTGAGTTTATTACAGTAACGCATTCTATTCCGGATGCGCTTGCTGTTTGCGTAAAAACTCCAGCCGGAACGCTTATTGATACTGGTGATATTAAGCTCGACCAGCTTCCGCTTGACCACCGTATTACAGATTTGGTGGAATTTGGCCGCTTAGGTGAGCAGGGTATTGATTTGCTTATGGCAGATTCCACAAACGCTGAAGTTCCGGGATTCGTGAAGCCAGAAACTTCTATTGGGCCTGCTTTGGATCGCGCTTTTGCTACAGCAACTCGAAAGATTATTGTTGCTAGCTTCTCAAGCCACGTGCATCGCGTGCAGCAAGTAGTTGACGCAGCGCACAAGTTTGGGCGCAAAGTTGTGTTCGTGGGCCGTTCGATGGTTCGCAATATGTCGATTGCGGCAGATCTTGGCTACTTGCATATTCCTGAAAACACTGTTGTGGACTTAAAGCAAGCAAAGGATATTCAGGACGACAAGCTTGTGTACATGTGCACGGGTTCGCAAGGCGAGCCGATGGCAGCTCTTGGACGAATTGCGGATGGCAGCCACAAAGATATTACTATTGACGAATTCGATACTGTTATTCTTGCAAGCTCGCTTATTCCTGGAAACGAGCACGAAGTTTACAAAGTTATTAATAAGCTTGTGCAACTTGGTGCGCGCGTAATTAATAAGGATAATGCGGCAATTCACGTGTCTGGCCATTGCAATGAAGGCGAGCTTTTGTACTTGTACAACATTGTTAAGCCAAAATGCGCTATGCCAATTCACGGCGAGCATCGTCACTTGGTTGCAAACGGGTTGATTGCAGTAAAAACTGGCGTTGATCCAAAGAATGTTGTTTTGGCTGAAGACGGCGATGTGGTTGATTTGTACCACGGAAACGCTGCAGTTGTTGGCTCTGTGCCTTGCGGATACGTTTACGTTGATGGCGATTCCGTCGGCGAGCTTACGGACGAGGAGCTTGAAAAGCGCAGGATTTTGGGCACAGAAGGCTTCGTTTCGAGCTTTGTTGTAGTTGATACTGAGCATGCGAACGTGGTTTCCGGTCCTAAGATTTTCTTGAATGCTGTTGCTGAAGACGAGGCTGATTTTGAGAAGGTTCGTTACCAAATTGTTGAGCAATTGCAGGACGCTATGATGCGCGGAGAGCACGATACGTATAAGTTGCAGCAGATTATGCGACGCACTTTGGGTAGTTGGGTTGCTCGCGCTTTGCGCAGAAAGCCTATGCTTGTGCCGGTAGTTGCGGATATTTCGGAAAATAATCAAAAATAAGAAAAAATATAAGGAAGGTACATATGCCAGGAGCAAATCTTACTCGCGTAGAAGCTAAAGAGCGTTTCGACGCTATCAAAATGCCAATTCATTACGATGTTGCGCTTGATTTAGGCAAAGGCGGCCGCGATTTTACTTCGCGCACGAAGATTGAGTTCGATGCAAAAGCAGGTTCGGAAAGCTTCCTTGATCTGATTGCAAATAGCGTAGAATCCGTGGTATTAAACGGCACTGCTCTTGACGTTTCTAAAGTTTTTGCAGACAGCCGAATTGCGCTCGCAAATCTGCTTGAACACAATACTGTAGAAGTTGTAGCAAACTGCCAGTATTCCAACACGGGCGAAGGTTTGCACAGAAGCGTTGATCCTTCCGACGGAAACGTTTATTTGTATACGCAGTTCGAAGTTCCGGATGCTCGCCGCGTTTATGCTGTGTTTGATCAGCCAGATTTAAAAGCTGTTTTTGACTTTACAGTAGACGCTCCAGAAAGCTGGATCGTGACTTCCAACATGCCGGTTAAAAGCGAAACCGCGCTGGAAGGCCGCGAAACCGAAGCTGGCACTTTGGAAAATGGCGCTGTAGAAGGTATGAAACGCTGGGTGTTTGAGTCCACTCCAAAAATGAGCTCCTACTTAACTGCAATTTGCGCAGGTCCTTACGCTGGATGGCACACGGAATACCAAAACGAGGACGGTCGTGTAGTACCAATGGCAATGTACTGCCGTCAAGCGCTTAAAGACGCTTTCGCAAAAGACGTTGACTACTTGTTTGATATTACGAAGAAGGGCTTTGCTTTCTACGCGAAGACTTGGGGAGTGCCATATCCGTACGCAAAGTACGATCAGATTTACGTGCCAGAATACAACGCTGGCGCTATGGAAAACATTGGTATGGTTACAATTCGCGACCAGTACGTGTTTGAATCCAAAGTTACGGACGCTTATGCTGAGCGCCGCGTTGTAACAGTTTTGCACGAGCTTGCACACATGTGGTTCGGCGACTACGTAACAATGAAGTGGTGGAACGACTTGTGGCTTAACGAATCCTTCGCAGAATTCACCTCAACTCTTGCCACCGCTGAAGCAACAGAATGGCACGACGCTTGGAGCACTTTCAATTCCGGCGAAAAAAGCTGGGCGCTTAATCAAGATCAGCTCCCAACAACGCACCCAATCGTTGCTCCAATCAACGATTTGAACGATACTTCCGTCAACTTCGACGGAATCACATACGCAAAGGGCGCTTCCGTTTTGAAGCAGCTCGTAGCTTACGTTGGTCGCGAAAAGTTCTTTGCAGGAATCCACAATTACTTAAGCAAGCACGCTTACAGCAACGCAACTTTGGCGGATTTGCTTCAAGAATTGGAGACTACAAGCGGACGCGATTTGAAAGCTTGGAGCGCTCAGTGGCTTGAAAAAGCTGGAATTAACACGATTTCTACGGAAGTTGAAGAAGCAAGCGACGGCACGATTGCTGCCTTGCGTTTGCGTCAGAGCGCGCCGGCTGAGCATCCTGTTCTTCGCGCGCACCGCTTGGCTGTTGGCTTCTACGATTTGGACGAAGCAACTGGCGAAATCAAGCGCACGAAGCGAATCGAACTCGACGTTGACGGCGAAGTTACGGAAGTTGCGGAAGCTCGCGGCGAGAAAATGCCTGCGCTTATTCTTGTAAACGACGACGATTTGACTTATACGAAGATTCGCTTCGACGAAAAGTCGCTTGAATTTGCTGCAGAAAACTTGTATCGTTTCAAGGATTCTTTGACTCGCTCGCTTATTTGGCTCGCATTGTGGGATATGACTCGCGACGCAGAATTCCCAGCAGAACGCTTCGTGGAACTCAGCCTTAAAGCTTTGGCAACAGAGCGCGAATCAACTACTTTCCGCTATGCTCTTGGTCAAGTAAAAGTAACCGCAAGCCACTACGTAGTGCCTGAGCGTCAAGCAGAAGTCGCAAAGCATGTTGCTCACGAATTGTGGCAGTTGGCTTTGGTAGCTTCGGCAGGCTCGGACGAACAGTTCCAGTTGCTTAAAGCGTATCTTGGCTACGGCGAAGTTGGAGATGCTGAGTTTGTGCGCGTAGCTAACGGCTTGCTTGACGGATCCGTGGATCTGGAAGGCTTGGAAATCGACAACGACTTGCGTTGGAGCATTCTTATTGCGCTCGCAGGCGTAAACGAATTGGACGAAGCTGGAATTGACGCGGAACTTCAAAAGCGCGACACTACTGAAAATCGCGAATACGCTTACCAAGCTCGTGCGGCGCGCGCAACAGCAGAAGCTAAGGATTGGGCTTGGGATCAAGCTTTGCGCAATCTCGATTTGACGAATATGCAAATGGGTGCAGTGGTTGCAGGCTTTGCAAGCACAGCTAAGGGCGATTTGGTTAAGCCTTACGCAGAGCGCTACTTTGCGGATATTGATTGGGTTTGGAAGAATCGCACATTCCACATGGCTGAGGCTCTGATTGAGGGCTTGTATCCTGTGCATGCGCCGGTTGAGGAGCTGGTTGCGCGCGGTGAGAAGTGGCTGGAGGAGCATAAGGATGCGGATCAGGCTTTGCGCCGCATGGTGCTCGGCGGCCTCGATTCTTCGCGCCGCACGCTTAGAGTGCAGCACTACAACGCTTCCTTGCGCTAGTGCTACGTCCTGCTTTCGCGCTCATAGTGTGGCGCGAGTTTGGAGTGTCAAGCTTACTGTGGTGCTCCAAATGTGAGGTGGTTTTCTCGCGTTTGGAGGGTTTAAGACTGTGTAGCGCTCCAAACGTGGGGGATTTTTCTCGCGTTTGGAGGGTTTAAGACTGTGCAGCGCTCCAAACACGGGGAATTTATCTCGCTTTTGTGGACTTAGTGAGTTTGTATGTAACGCTCGCTTGGTCAATGCGCTAGCGCGTTATGTAATGCTACGAGTAAGATAGCAAGCAGTGTGTGATGCGCTAGTAAGCAATGTTGTTTGCTTGCGCGCAAAGAAAGTGATTTTTGCGAAAGAGGCTTTATTATGCCAAGAATGTTTGGTACGGATGGCGTGCGTGGATTAGCAAATCGCGATTTAACAGCGCAACTTGCTTTGGATTTAGGTGACGCTGCAGTTCGAGTTTTGGGAGATAAGCACGCGCTGGTTGCGTCTAGTGCTACCGAAAGCGATACTTCCTCTCACGCTCGTCGCCGCGCGCTTGTTGGCAGAGATACGCGCGTTTCTGGCGATTTTCTAGCTTCCGCGCTTGCTGCAGGCATGAGTGCCGGCGGTTTCGACGTTATTGATGCCGGAATTATCCCAACTCCTGGAGTTGCGTTCTTAACTTCCGTACTAAACGTTGAAATGGGTGCTGTAATTTCCGCATCTCATAATCCGATGCCAGATAACGGCATTAAATTCTTTGCGCGCGGCGGTTTTAAGCTTCCGGATAGCAAGGAAGATGAGATTGAGGCTGTGCTTGGCCAAGATTGGGAGCGTCCAACCGGCGCTGGCGTTGGTCGAGTTAGCCACGATACTACTACCGCAACAAATCTATATATTGATCACTTGGTTTCTGCAGTTGCGCCTTTAAGCAACGATTCCACTACGCGCCCGAAGCCTCTTGCAGGTTTGCGAGTTGTGGCAGATTGCGCGAACGGCGCTACTTCCGTTGTTGCTCCTGAAGCTTTGCGCAGAGCAGGCGCGGAAGTAATCGTAATTAACGCTTCTCCTGACGGCTACAATATTAACGATCACGCAGGTTCCACGCATCCTGAGCAGTTGCAAGCAATGGTTAAAGCTTCTAAGGCTGATTTAGGCGTGGCTTTTGACGGTGACGCCGACCGCTGCTTAGCTGTTGACGAGAATGGCAATATGGTTAATGGCGATCAAATTATGGGAATTCTTGCGCGCGCTAAGCAAGCTGAAGGTAAGCTTAATCACGACACGCTTGTAGTTACAGTTATGAGCAATCTCGGCTTAAAGCTTGCGCTTAAAGACATGGGAATTGCGACTGTGCAAACAAATGTTGGCGATCGTTACGTTTTGGAAGAAATGCTTAAGCATGATTATTCTCTTGGCGGCGAGCAGTCCGGCCACGTAATTAATCGCGAATTTGCAACCACAGGCGACGGCACTCTTACTGCTTTGACTTTGTGCCGCGAAGTTGTGCGCTCTGGCAAGAAGCTTTCTCAAATGGCAGCCGACTTCCCGCAATTGCCACAATGCTTAGTAAATGTGCCAAATGTAGATAAAATGGCTTCCAAAACTAACGCAGCCGTGCTTGCAGCTGTGGAGAAAGAGTCGAAACTTTTGGGAGATACAGGTCGCGTTCTTCTTCGTCCAAGTGGCACTGAGCCTCTTGTGCGCGTTATGTGTGAAGCAGCAACTCAAGCTCAAGCAGACGAAGTTTGCGCACGACTTGCACAAGTTGTGGTTGATAATTTGAAGCTATAGCGTTTGCTTATTTGCGTCTGCTTACGTTTTAATATGCTCTAGCAGTGCGCAAATAATTTTGGTACAATTAACACCTTGGTGCTTGTTTCACGTAACGTCAATGTGCGTACGTAACGTGTGCCGCTCAAACTTTCTTATACAACTTCGCGTCTATTGCCGCTACGGTAAAAGGAGACCTATGTTTACGCATCACGCAAGTGTCGATACGAAACTCAGTCGCGCTGTTGAGCGCTTGCTTGATTCCGCTACAGAAGATGGTATTTTGCCAATTGTGCAAGCTGGCGAGCCTGTTTTGCGCCAGCGCACTGTGGCATATGACGGCCAGCTTACGCGTGCTACTCTCACAAAACTTATTTCTCTTATGCACAGCACAATGCTTGAGGCTCCAGGCGTAGGTTTAGCGGCTCCGCAAATTGGTTTGGGTCTTGCTATTGCTGTTATTGAAGATCACGTTCGTGACGATGAAGATGATCCTCGCGATATCGCAGAGCTTCCGTTCCGCGCTATTATTAACCCTCACTACGAGCCGATTGGCACTCAAACTCGTAGCTTCTACGAAGGTTGCTTAAGCGTTTCTGGTTATCAAGCTGTGCGTCAGCGTTGGCTTGACATCCAAGCAACTTGGCAAGATGAAGACGGCAAGCAACATTCCGAGCGTTTGCATGGATGGCCTGCGCGTATTTTCCAGCATGAAACTGACCATCTTCGTGGCGAACTTTATATTGATCGTGCCGAAATGCGTTCTCTTTCTACAGACGAGAATCTTGAAGATTATTGGGCTGATGAAGCGGTTCCTGTAGCTGCTGCTCGCACGCTCGGTTTTGCAATATGATTTTAAAGTTTTAAAAATTATTGCAGTATCGGTTTGTGCATTTCAATAGTAGTAATAGAATGTTCATGTGTGCTTTTGCAATTTACTGCTTGAGCGCTTGTATTTACTACATTGAATAAAGGAGAGACAAATGAAGGTTTGTTCTCAATGCGGTACAGCAAACAACGATTCCGCAAAATTCTGTAAGGGTTGCGGTAATAATGTTGAAGCCGCTCAACCAGTAGCTCAGCCAGTAGCTCAACCTGTAGCTCAGCCTGTACAACCTGTGTCTCAGGCTCAGCCAATGGCTCAACCAATGCAGCAGCCTGTTCATATGGCTCAGCCTGTGTTTGCAAATTCTCAGCCAGCTCAGCAGTATGCATCTCAGCCGGCTCAACCACAGCCAACGCAGCCAATGCAACCTGTGTCTCAGAATCAAGCTCAGCCAATGTTCGTTCAGCAGAATCCTCAAATGGCTCAGCCGACCCAGCCAGCTCAGCCTATGATGCAGCAGGCTCCAGCAATGCAAGGTGCTCCTCACTATACTCAGCCAACGAATCAGATTAATTCTGAGCAGATGATGAACTTCTTCCATTGGCTTATTAGCGCAATTAAGAAGCCTTCCCAGCAGTACCATGTATCTAGCTTGTACGCTGTGCTTGTGTTTGTAATTAGCGCGCTTGTGTCTGCAATTCAAACTTATTGCACGGTTCAATCTGGTGCCAATGTTTTCAACTCTTTTACTAATGCTGGCGCTAACTTCCTTTCGTCAATGTTGGAGCGTTCTATTTCTGCTCCACGAGTTTCCGTGCCTATTTCTGTATTCATTGCAGCTTTCTTCGCAGCAATGATTAGCGTTTATATGACATTCGTTGTGGCTTTGATTGGTGCAAAGATGTTTGGCGATCCAATGTCTGCCAGCCAGTTGCATGTTCAGTTCGCTCAGAAGATGGTGCCGATTGTAACAATTCAGATTTGCGCAGCATTGCTTGGCATTCTTACTCTTTCGACTCCTTCTGTGTTCTTGCAAATCTTTGCAGGCTTCTTGACGTTGCTTCTTCCATTCTCCTTCGTGTCCCACGCTGAGTGCACGCGTAAGATGGATCGCGAATGGTTGTGGGTTATTTACGTTTTGGTGGCTGCGATAATTCTTATTATCGTATTCTGCGTCACGATGGGAATCGTAACAAGTGCTATTTCTTCCGCAATGTACGGAGCTTTATTGCACTAAAGTAATTTTGCTAATCTAATTTAATCTAATGTAAATAATTCTATAAAAGCTTTTCAATAGAGTATTTTTCGTAAAATTTGCGTTAGTTTAACAAAATAACTTAAAAATAAAAATAACTTGGAAAAGTTTTAAAGATAAGTATTAACAAAAAAGCCGACCCAGCGAAATCGTAGGGCCGGCTTTTTATATTGTGGTTATAAGTGCTCGTATGTTATACTGGCATACCGTATGTTTGCATACTATATGTTTGCATACTATATACAGTTATTTTTCAATGTGGAAAGGTAGTCAATGACGTTTATCTCTCGTGCAATACGCTACATTCTGAGGAAACGAATAAAAACATTAATAGTTTTCATTGTTCTATTTCTTATTTCAACGTTATTATTCGCAATTTCTGCCGTTTCGAGTGCTGCTAATAACGAGGTGCGAAAAGTTGAATCGCAAGCTGAATCTAGTTTCGTACTTGCAAATAATCCGCAAGTAAATCCTGGAACTCCTAGAGGAGCTGGAACTGTAAAACCTAAAGATGTGCAAGCAATCGCAAAGTTGAATGGAATTGCTTCGTACGTAGTTCGCCAAAATGTAACAGCTGATTTGGTTAATGCCAAAGCTGCGAGAATTCCAGGCGTTCAGGATTATGATCAAAAGCGCGAGCAGCAGTTTGGAAATGCAGTTAATATTGAGGGAACCAATAATTCTACTGCTCTTAATGCGTTTAAAACAAAAGCAATAAACGTATCTAAAGGTAAGCATTTGCTCGCTAGCAATGTTCACGCATCTCTTATTCATGAAGATCTCGCTAAAGCTAATGGATTGAATGTAGGAGATGTTCTTACACTTCGCGCTAATCCTTACGATGCCGACAATATTAGGCAATCAACCGCAACCGTAAAAACTCGTATTGTTGGAATTTATTCTGGAGCAAATAAGCGACAAGTTGCAACTAGGGCGGAACTTACTGCCAATACTGTGTATACAGATTTGCAAACTACGCGCGAATTGTATAAATATAAGCCAGGAAAAGAAATATATCAGGACGCAAGTTTTAGGGTAAAGCGCGGTGAGGATGCGGATAATATTATGGCGCAAGCTGCCAAATTGCCTATTGATTTGCAAAATTATCAACTAACTCGTGACGATCAGTTCGTTGCTGGCTTATTGAGAGTCGCTAAGGGCGTTCATTCAATGATGACTATTACGACTATTGCTGTAATATCTTTCGCTATTATTGCGCTTGGGTTGGTGCTTTTGTTGTGGATGAATGAGCGACGCCATGAGATTGGTGTATTTACTGCGATTGGCAACAGCAAGCTGTCTATAGTTTGTCAGTACGTTAGCGAGGTTCTACTTATTGCAATACCTTCGCTAGTTGTTGGATACTTTTTTGCAAAAATCATCGCTCCGTGGATGAGTGCTGCGGCTCTCGGATCCGTAAAATCTGCTGCTGCTGATGATTTGAGCACTATGGGTCAAGCTGGCGGGAATCTTGAATCAACTTTGGCAACTAGAACTTTGGAAAAACTTATTGTGCAAGTAGACTTGCAGTGCTTTGTTGGAGTTTCTGCAATAGTATGCGCTGTAGTTGTTGCTGTAGTAGTGCTGTCTTATTTGCCAATTATGTGCAAATCTCCTCGCGAACTGCTTGGATTGCAAAAATAAAATATTGAGTATTTTTAGCAAGTTTTAGAAAGTTTTCGCAAGTTTTAGCAAGTTTTCGCAAAGTTTATCAAGTTTATAAAAGTTTATTGGGAGTGATTATGAGTGTTGATCTAATCTCTTTATGCTCTAGAGCGTGGCTTGCAATATTTCGCAAGCCTCGACGCAACGCAATAATTGTGTTGATTATGACTCTTGTTTTAAGCGCGCTAGTTTCGCAAGCTGGTATTAGTGCTTCTGTTGAGGATGCTAGGAATCATCTTCAATCCAGTATTGGTTTAGGTTTTACTGTACGAGCAAAAACGCGCGGTGAAACTCTTCCAGAGCAAAGTAATACAAATTCTAATTCCGGTACTAATTCCGATACTAATTCTTCTACTAATTCCGGTACTAAAGTACCTAATTCCCCAATTCCGCAAGATTTGGACGCGAATGAAGGAATTAGCTCTAGTCAAATTCGCAAATTTGCTGCGATTTCGGGTGTAAAAACTGTAGTGGAGGAGCGCGATGTTTTAGCTACGCCTGTTGGAAAGCAAATTGTGCTTCCTTCGCAAGGCCCTCGACTAGACGATGATGTTTTGGCTCATGCTGCTGGAATTACTGGCACAACAGATTCCCGATTATCTCAAGGTTTTCAAGAAGGATTGTACCGTTTAGAGCAGGGTGAGCATATTACTAATCGTTCTGCGGGTAGCGCAATAGTGCATCATGATTTTGCTAAGAAAAATAATCTTAAGATTGGCTCTACTATAACTCTTAAGCAGGGGTTTAATGTAAAAATTAGTGTTGTTGGTATTTTTGCCGGCAAATTGCAAACTAAGGGAGCTCTTCCTTCGGATGCTTCAGAAAATCGCATATTTATTGACTTAAGTTCGGCGTTGTCTTTAGCTGGTTCTTCTAAGCGAGGTGTTTTGCGTTGTGTTGTTGAGCGTTCTGATTTATTAGCTAATGCAATACGTCATGCTAAAAGTATTGCTGGAAAGTGGGCGGATGTAGAGCAGAATGCTTCGCAATTGTCTAGCGTAATAAACTCAGTTAATTCTGTGCAACAACTTGTGCGAATGATTTTTGTTGCGCTAAGTTTTGTTGGCGTTTTAGTGCTTGGACTTGTACTAGTGTTCTGGGTTAGAGCGCGTATGCACGAGATTGGCGTACTTATGTCTATTGGATTGTCGAAAGCAGTAATAGTTGGCCAATTACTTGTTGAAATAGTGATACTTAACATTGTGTCATTCGTTATTTCGCTGGGATTGGGTGCTGCTTTTTCTGGCGTTATTGGTTCTGCGATTTTGCATAGTGCAAATTCGTCATTTATTGCGGACGGCGTTACGGCATTGCCATTGGCGCAAACGCTTACTGCTTTTGTTATTGGTTTGCTTATTTCAATAGTTGCGTTAATTATTGCTGTATTGCCAATATTTGTAAAGAAGCCTCGGCAAATACTAAGCGCTATGAATTAGCAGAAATGTAGTTGCGTATGCGAATTTTCTACTAAAAACGAAATCGTAAATAGCAAAATCGCATAAAACGAAATCGTATAAAACGAAATCGCAAATAGCGCAATCGCATAAATGAATCAAATCGTATAAATCATATTTAAATTATGTAAAAATAAGGAGCTTATTATGTCGGCTTTATTGCAATTAAAAAATGTGAAGTACACTTACGGACCTGCAAATATTGCGGTACTAAATGACGTGAATGCAGAGTTCGAAACTGGCAAAATGTACAGTATTATGGGAGCTTCCGGAGCTGGAAAGTCCACTATGCTTTCGCTTTTAGCTGGATTAGATACTCCGTATAGTGGCGAAGTGCTTTTTAACGGTGAAAATATTGCGAAAACAGGATATTGTGAGCATCGCAAAAAGCATATCTCGCTTGTTTTCCAAAATTTTAATCTTATTGACTATTTGACGCCGTTAGAAAATTTGCGATTAGTAAATTCGCGCGCGGATGCTCAAGTGCTATTAGATCTTGGGTTGACGGAGGAAGAAATAAATCGCAATATTACGCAACTTTCCGGCGGACAGCAGCAGCGTGTTGCAATTGGGCGAGCTTTGGTATCTTCTGCGCCGGTAATTTTAGCGGATGAGCCTACAGGAAGCCTTGACCCTGCTACGACTAAAGAAGTTATTACAATATTAAAGAATCTTGCTAGCAAACACGGCAAATGTGTGATTGTTGTGACGCATGATTCTCAAGTTGCGTCTCAAGCTGACATAAAGTACGTGCTAAAGAATAAGCAGCTAACGCAAAAATCTGCTTGAGCGCTTAAGTCCACAAATGTGGTATGGTGTGCGCGCTTTTGTGGACTTACGCACTACCCAAGTCCACAAACACGAGTAAACACGCGCGCCAAACAAAAAGCCGACCCCGCGAAATCGTAGGGCCGGCTTTTTCGTTAGCTTAGCTTAACTTATTTAGCTTAGATTAGCTTAACTTACAAATCAGATGTGGAAGTAAAGCTCATACTCGAGTGGCGTTGGAGCCAAGCGAGCCATATCCATTTCCTCATGCTTCAAATTCAGCCAAGTTTCAATCAAATCGCTTGTAAACACATCGCCTTGCATAAGGAAGTCGTGATCCTCTTCCAAAGCCTGCAAAGCTTCACCAAGCGAAGACGGAACCTGCTTAATTCCCTCATGCTCCTCTGGAGGAAGCTCGTACAAATCCTTGTCAACAGGAGCAGGAGGCTCAATGTGATTCATAACGCCATCCAAGCCAGCCATAAGCTGAGCGGAGAATGCCAAGAATGGGTTGCAAGAAGGATCCGGAGCGCGGAACTCAATACGCTTAGCAGCAGGTTCCGTACCAGCAAGAGGAATACGAATAGCTGCAGAACGGTTGCGTGCAGAGTAAACCAAGTTCACAGGAGCTTCGTAGCCTGGCACCAAGCGATGGTAAGAGTTAAGCGAAGGATTAGTAAAAGCAAGCACAGAAGAAGCGTGCTTAATCAAGCCGCCAATATACCAACGCGCAATGTCGGAAAGCTGAGCGTAACCGGTTTCTGCATAGAACAGTGGCTTGCCGTCTTTCCAAAGCGACTGATGGCAGTGCATGCCAGTGCCGTTATCGCCAGCAATTGGCTTAGGCATAAAGGTTGCAGCCTTACCGGCCAAAGCAGCAGTCTCATGAACCACATACTTGTACTTCATCAAATCGTCGCCAGCATGAACAAGCGTATTGTAACGATAGTTGATTTCCTGCTGACCTGCGCCGCCAACCTCATGGTGAGAGCGCTCAAGAATCAAACCAACTTTTTGCAAGTTGTAAACCATGTCGTCGCGCAAATCCTGATTATGATCAACAGGAGGCACAGGGAAGTAGCCGTGCTTTACGCGATTCTTAAAACCAATATTATTGCTGCCGTCATCTTCTGTATCAATGCCGGAATTCCAAGGAGCCTCGTTAGAATCAACCTCGTAGAAGGAACGCTGCATGTCGTTTGCAAAACGAACTTTGTCGAAAATAAAGAACTCGGCTTCTGGAGCAAAGCTTGCGGTATCTGCAATACCTGTGGACTTCAAATAAGCCTCAGCCTTAATAGCCACCTGACGAGGGTCGCGAGAATAAGGTTCATCGGTTACAGGATCAACAATAGAGAAAGCAACATTCAGCGTCTTATGCTTACGGAATGGGTCAATGTAGGCTGTATCAACATCCGGAATAAGCTTCATATCGGATTCGTTAATAGCCTGGAAGCCTTGCATTGAGGAGCCGTCGAAGGCCATGCCGTCGGTGAATGCGCTGTGTAAGAATTCGTCAGCTGGTACAGTAAAGTGTTGTTGAACGCCAATTAAATCAGTAAATCGTACAGAAACGTACTCAATGCCTTCCTTTTCAATAAGGGCTGCGGCATCTTCTTTCGTTTGCAAAGTGGTCATGGCCACCATTCCTTTCTTAAAATCTCACTAACGAGTTTAGAACTTTGTAGTCAATTTTGGATTTCAGCGACTCGACTATCTCGTTACGTTTGTGTTACATGTTTCTGTTTTTATGTTACGTGCCGTTACGTTACGTAAATGCCGTGCCGTTACGTTACGTAAATGCTGTTATGTTACGTTTCGCTACATGCCGTAAATGCGGTTCATCAGTTCGCGTAAGTACAATAGAAATCATGACGTATCAAGAGCAAGAAATGCATGAATCTTCAATGCATGAACACAATGCGGAGAATGGAAATAAGCTAGACTTAGCCTCGCTTTTCCCTGCAAAAGGCGACGACAGACGACCGCCTGATTGGCTTGGACGCGCGCTTATTTATGTGGCAATTGTTGCTTTTGTGTCTATTTTCTTATGGTTTGCGTGGAGCAGTATTTCCTTCATTGTTTTCGATGTTGTGATTTCTATTTTTATTGCGCTCGCAATGGAACCTCTTGTTGTGAGATTAATTAAGCACGGCTGGAGGAGAGGCGTTGCTTCCGGCTTTACACTAACAGCTTTACTTGTTGTTATTGGATTATTGCTTGCGCTTTTTGGCAATCTGTTTGCGCAGCAGGCTGTTTCCATGGTTATGGGTTTGCCTGATTTATACCATCAATTTGCCAGTTTCGTGCTTCGCTCCACAGGCTTTAGAATGCCAAATATTGAGCAGCTTGGAATGGAAATTCTAAAGCATGTGCAAACGTCTTGGGTTGTGGATTTTGCTGGTCAAGCTTTGAATACTACTTGGGGTTTGCTTGCTGTTTTGCTTGATATGCTCACAATTCTTATGGTTACGTACTATATTTCCGCAGCCGGCCCTGCAATGCGCCGAAGCATGTGCCGCTGGATGAATCCTCAATCTCAGCGTCGCTTCCTATTTATTTGGTCGGTTGTGCAAGAGCAGATTTCTAGCTTCCTGTTTTCGCGCATTATTTTGGCTGCTATTAACGCCGTTGGAACCGCAATATTCCTCATAATTATGAATATTCCGTACTGGCTGCCACTTTCTTTGTTCTGCGGAATCGTTTCGCAATTTGTGCCAACTGTTGGAACTTATCTTGGTGGAGCGTTGCCAATTTTATTCGCATGGGGTTCAAACGGTTTTGGCGCAGCGGTTGCAACATTAATTTTCATCACAATCTACCAGCAGATTGAAAATATGGTTATTTCTCCTAAAATTTCCGAAAAAACTATGGATTTGAATCCTGCTGTAGCATTTCTTTCAGTTTTGATAATGGGTGCTGTGTTTGGTGCTTTAGGAGCGTTTTTGGCTTTGCCGGTTACTGCAAGCTTGCAAGCGATTTTTAAAGTTTGCACTAAACAATATCACTTGGTTTCCTCACCGCTTATGGGAGATCCAAAGCCTGAGCATACTTCGATTATTGTGAAGTCTGTTGACGCAATAGGACGTAACTTTATGAAACCTGTTAGCGACAGCGTGCAGCGCGTTATGAAAGGCACAAGTTCGCGCGTCTCTATGAATGAGGATATTTTATATTTGTACAAGCAAGCGTATGTATCTGATTCAGAAGACGCAAATAACGATAACGCGCCTTCTTATAATTCGGATCAGCTTGACGCGTTAGAAACAATGCCAATTTCGCGCGAAATATTAGATAAAGTAAATAAAGATATTTCTTCGAAAAATAAAGAAAAAAGCGTAAAAAATAACCCACGGAGCGGTTGGAAGCAATGATTCTTCTATCAATATTTGACGTACTAGTAATAATTATTGGCATAAGTAGCGTTGTGTATCAGGGCATATGTGCTGTTGCGTCGCTATTTGCTAAGCCTATTGTTTTCCCGGATGCGCCAATGGATAAGCATTACGCAGTGCTGATTTCCGCGCGCAATGAGGAAGCAGTTATTGGAAATCTTATTCATTGCATTCGCACACAAACATACGATGAAAATCTTATTGACATTTGGCTTGTGGCCGACAACTGCACGGATTCAACCGCCAAAGTTGGGCGAGACGCTGGATGCAACGTAATCGAACGCTTCGATAAAGAGCATATTGGCAAAGGTTTTGCGCTCAGTTATTTGCTTGACCACATTATGAAAATCGGCGCGGATAAGATTTACGACGCTTACTTCGTTTTTGACGCGGACAACAAGCTCGATCCTCACTATTTTGAGGAGATGAACAAAGGCTTCCATGCAGGCTACCAAATCTTAACCAGCTATCGAAATTCCGTAAATCTTTCCGACAACTGGGTTTCTTCCGGATCTGCGCTTTGGTTTATTCGAGAGTCGCGCTTTACTAACAATTCGCGCATGCTTTTCGGCTCAAGCTGCCATGCAGGCGGAACCGGATTTATGTTCTCGCGCGAAATTATGCACAGAAATCGCGGCTGGAAATTCCATCTTCTTACCGAAGATCTTGAGTTTACAATGGATTCGATTTTGCATGGCGACAAAGTTGGCTACTGCGGCTCGGCTGTGCTTTACGACGAGCAGCCAGTGTCGTTTAGGCAAAGTTGGAGGCAACGTCTTCGCTGGAGTAAAGGCTTTTTGCAAGTATTCCGCTACTACGGAGCCGCTCTTATACGCCACGGTATTCGAGAACGCGATTTTTCGTCCGTGGACTTTACGCTTATGCTTTGCCCGTTCATGGTGTTGGCGATTGTGCGATTAATTTTAGGATTCGTGTTCGCTGCCTTCGGGTTCGTAACGTGGACGAGCCAAATCGAGTCCTCGCTAAACCTCATAACCACTACTGTTACAAGCGTTTTTGGAATGATGGTGTTCGTGTCGCTTACGATTTTAGTTGAGCACGATAAGCTTGGGGCCACGAATAAGGAGCTATTTGCGTACGCTCTTAGCTTCCCGATTTTTATGCTTTCGTACGTGCCTATTGCGTTCCAAGCTATTTTCTCCAAGAGTGAGTGGAAGCCGATTCAGCACACCGGTCACTGAGCGAAAGAATGAAATTCTCTAGTGTGGCGCGAGTTTGGGGGATTGCTGAAAAATCGCGAGTGTGAGATAATAGAAGCCTTGGTGTAAACGTGCGGTTGCGCAATTAAAGTGGCGCGATGCGTGCGTTTATCTGTATGTTGTGAGGTTTCTATGGTAGATTCTGTTCCAGTTTTTGGCGCAAACACTTACGCAGCTGACAGCGAAGAAGTTCCAGCTGTTTCTATTCGCGGATTCGTTAAGACTTTTGGCAAGAAAGTTGCTGTAGATAATCTTTCTTTGAGCATTCCAGCAGGCTCTTTCTACGGCTTGGTTGGCCCGAACGGTGCCGGCAAAACCACTACGATTAAGATGCTTACGGGCTTGCTTATGCCAGATGCTGGTTCGGCTTCGATTTTTGGCAACGATGTTTGGAGTGACGTAAATAGCGCTAAGCGCGCAATCGGTTTAATGCCTCAAGCCGACGAGATTTTTAAGACGATTACTGGCCTTCAGCTTTTAACTTACGCTGGCATGCTTCGCGAGATGAGCCGCGCGGAATCCGTAAAGCATGCGAACGACTTGCTTTCTGCTTTCGACTTAACAGAAGCTGCAAACACTATGGTTTCTGACTATTCTACCGGTATGACGAAGAAGATTTGCCTTGCAACAGCTATGATTCACAGTCCTCGCGTGCTTGTGTTGGACGAGCCTTTTGAGGCGGTTGATCCTGTTTCTAGCGCAAATTTGAAGGATATTCTCGCAGAATATGTTTCTACCGGCGGCACGGTGATTATTTCTTCGCACGTTATGGAATTGGTTGAAAAAATGTGCTCGCACGTGGCGATTATTAACGAAGGTCATGTTGCAGCTTCTGGCACTCTTGAAGAGGTGGCTCAGGGCAAAGATCTTGAAGATCGCTTTATGGAGCTTGTTGGCGGGCGTCACGCGGCTGCGCGCATTGACTGGCTTAACGGCGGCAAGTCTGATAACGCTCCTGCACCTTCCACCAATCTCAACGCTTAAAAAGGAGAACCGTAATGTCTATGATTTTTACAATGGTTCGCCTTCGCTGGGCGCTTACTTTTTCCGTTATGCGAAAGTCAATGTGGCAAAAAATTGGCTTTGGTATAGTAATTGTTTTTGGACTTGCGCTTATATGCGCTCTTGGTTTTGCTGGCTGGGAAACTGGCAAGTACATTAATCCAGGAATGCTTGCAGACGCTAAAAATTGGCAGGAATTCCAACTTGCTCCAATAATGGTTATGTCGATTGTGTCAATTTTTACGTTGTTTATAAACCTGTTTATGTTAGGCAGCGACACAACACTAAAATCGCGCAGTTTTGCGCTTTATGGCATTCCTTACGTAAAGCAGCAAGCTGGCATGCTTCTTGGCTCTCTTTTTGGAGCATTTTCAATAAGCTGCACAATCGCGCTTGCTTTGTGGTCTTTAGCGTACAGAAGCTTTGGAATTGTGCCAGTTTTAGTCAGCGTAATTGCAGCTCCGCTTTACGTTGCAACAATCGTGTCTTTAAGCAAAATGCTTATTGAGCTTTTGGATACTATCTTAATAAACAAGCATTCAAGAAACATTTTTTACTTTGCCATTTTTATAGCGTACATGATTTTTGTTGCCACTGTGAATATTGGTAACAAAAATCCAAGCGGAATTGTGTTCGGCTTTGGTTTTTGCTCTGTGTCCGCTTTTACGCCATTAAGTGCGGCTATCGCTTTGCCGCTTGACGCTATTAATGGCAATTGGATTGCTCTTGCTATTCGCTTCTTTATTTGCGTTGTAACGATTGCTGCTTGCTTTGCAATCTCTGTGTTCTGTGCAAAATTAGAGCCGAAGTTGCTTCGCGGCGAGCAAAAAACGGTTGTTAAAACTAAGGGAATCGGCTTGTTTGCAGCAGTTCCAGACAACACAGTCGGTGCGATTATTGCTCGAATTGTTAGCGTTATGAGAGGAGATATGCGTCAACTGTTTTTGCTTCTTATGCCACTTTTTATGCTGTTTGCTTCAACTGCAAGTGGCTTTGGTAGCAGAGGCTTTAAGGGCATGGCAGATGGATTAGGCGTTTCTAGCTGGATGATGTATGCTGCTTTGCTCATAGGCATGGTTGTTGGAAACAATATTGCATACGATGGCACAGCTTTTACTATGCACGCGATTATTGGCGTAAAAGGTTTGCACGATCGATTAGCGCATACAATAGTTTGGTCCGTGATTTGCGTTGTGTATTTTGCTCTTCTTGGAGTAGGATTTTACGTTTTCCTTTTCCTTGTAGCAAATATTCAACAAAGTGTAAATGCGGTTATATTCCAGATTCTTTCACCAATCGGAGTAGCTTTTGCTTCCATAGGTATTGGCTCAGTTTCTTCGTGCATTGCAATGTACCCTGTGGCGTCAATCGAAAAGCCATTTTCGAGGCCGCAAGGTTCTGCAGGCGCTAGATCCTTTGCTCCAATAGGTTTTTCGCTTCTTTCTGCAGTATGCATGATTCCGTCTATTGCTGCAGCTATGGCGTTTTTGGCTATTAACACGAATCTTTTGTGGATTGCAAGCATTCTGTTTGTAGTAAACGGCTTGGTTGTGCTTGTTGTTGGCGTGATTATTGGCGGCAAAGTAATGGATAAGCGCATGATTCGCATTGTTGAAAACTTGCGCAGATTCGCGTCTATTACTGCATAACTTACGCACGCTTTGTTGCAAGCGCAATGTATAGTTAAGCGCGGTATTTGCAATCGATTTAAAGGTGTGCTCGCATGGAAAGTAGTAAAGGCTCAAACGATGCCTTAAATACTCCTAATGCGAGTGCACCAAAATCAATCGATTCAATAGAACCAATCGATTCCCTAAAATCAATCGATTCTCAAAAACCAAGCAAATACGCTGCTATGGTTTTAAGAAGCCAATATCCATCTCGTTGGCGTTTTCTTATTGCTTTTGCTGCAGTTGTAGTAAGTGCATCTGTTATGTTTACTTACGCTGCTCTTGACGCATACGATATTCTTCCAGGTCCATTAACTTTTAAAACTCAACATATTTCTTCTACTGTTTTTTCTCCTCGCGCTTTATTGCGTTCGCAATCTTTAGCAAAAGGAGTATCTTACGGAAAACCAATTAATCGCAATCAAGCAAAGCAATTAGTTGATTCATTAATAAAAGATCCTGCTTTTAGCGACAGCACTTCTGCTGTAATTATGGATGCGAATGGGAAAGTAATCGCATCTCATGAAGAGAATGCTCCTAGAGAGCCTGCGTCAACTCTTAAAACCCTAACTGCAGCTGTTGCTTCCAGAACCTTGGATATGGGCTCTACTCTTAATACGCAAGTATTTTTGCTTCCTAAAGTTGGAAATGATGAGCCTTCGCATAATAATTCTGTGCGCAAAATAGTATTGCGCGGCAATGGAGATATGCTTCTTGGCGTTGGCGAAAACGACTGGCATCACACAAACGGTCGTGCAGGATTGGCGACTTTGGCTAAGCGAACTGCGCTCGCGCTAAAACTTGATAATATTCGCGAAGTATCTTTAGCTGTTGACGATTCGCTTTTTGGCGAGAAGCGCGCGCCTGATTTAATTTATAAAACGGATACAGAGCGTCGTTTTTATGCTCAAACTTCATCAATGGCTATTGATAATGCGCGTCAACGAGATCTTAAACTTCAAGGCGTTGATGCGGATGCTCCAACAGATTTTCCACTTTCAGATCCGCATCCAGCAGAAAGTGTTGGTCGCGTTTTTGCGAAATTGCTCAGTGATCAAGGCATAAAAATATATAATTCTTCCGAAGATTTAGTAATTAAAGTAAGTCAAAAAAAGTCGCTAATTTCTAATAATTCTCACTTACTTGCACAAGTTTCTTCCGCGCCTTTAAACGAAGTAATGACGTATATGCTTCGCCATTCAGACAATACTTTGGCAGAAGAATTTGGCAGATTAACCGCCTTAGCTACGCATAAACGCAACTCTCCAGAAGGTGCAGTTGACGCAATAAAAGAAGGCTTGCGTAAGCTTCACGTAGATACTCGAGATTTAAATATGTCGGATTGCTCAGGATTATCTCCTGAATCCACGCTTCGAGTTATGACTTTAGCGCAAGTCCAAATGCTAAATATAAAGGCTAATTCTGGGGGAGCTTCTGCAGCTGAAGGATTATCTTTACCTGGTTTAATTGGCACTGCTCGTAAGCGTTTGGCAGATGAGTCTGCTGCAGGATTCTTGCGAGTAAAAACTGGTACTTTAAGCGAAGTGACTTCTATGACTGGAAATGTGTCTCGTAGAGGCGGCGGAGTTATTACTTTTGCTGTTGCTGCAAACAAGCCGAAAGATTTTTGGGGAGCTTTCGTAGCTATTAATAAGTTTATTGCGCAATTGCCAAATCTTTAATCTTACTCGCGATTCACTATACTCGCTCTAAACAATTCTCGCGCTAAACTAGAACTTATGGTTTACTCATCTCGAATGCGCGCAGGTATTGGAGCAATAAAACGCTGTTTTGACGAATTGCAATTATTTGAACAAGATTCTTGCTTTTTAGAACATGGCAATCATGAAGCGAATGAGAATGCGCCGCTAGTTTTGGTTGCATGCTCTGGAGGCAGAGATTCGCTTGCTCTTACAGCGCTTAGTGCTATTGTTTGCGCGTCTCGAGGCCTTCGTTGCGCAGTTGTAATTGTGGATCATCACATGCAAGCGCATTCAACAGAAATCGCCAAAGAAGCTGCAAACCGTTGCGTTCAAGTTGGAGTGAATCGCAAATATGTGTACCTTGAATCAGTGAATGTTAAAGATTCAGGCGAAGGTGAGGAGTCTGCTGCTCGAAGTGCAAGATACGAGGCGATTATAAAAGTTGCAAATGCTAATAAAGCAGCGGTAGTTCTACTAGCTCACACGGCGAACGATCAAGCAGAAACCGTGCTTATGGGCTTAAAAGATTCAGCAGGATTAGAAGCAGTTGCTGGAATGAAAGCAATAACGCAACGTCAAAACGTGCGTTTTGCGCGGCCTCTTATTGAACTTACTCGAGAAGACACAACCGGAATTTGCGAAGATTTGGGAATCGCATGGTGGGATGATCCTACGAATGGCGATAATATTTCAAAAACGCAAGAGCTTTGCGAAAATTACCCTTTGCGCTCTAGAATTCGCCACACGCTTATGCCGTACCTCTCGCACTTTTTAAAAGCAAATATGGTGACTTTACTTTCTAAAGGTGCAAAACTTGCGCAAGATGATCTTGACTATATTAATTCAAAAGTTGACGAAGCTTATTCAAAAGTAACTATTATTGACGAAAATGAGCAAATTGTAAGCTTAGAAGCAAAAAAATTAGAGCAATATCATCCTGCGATTCGGCGCAGAATAATAGCAAGAGCGTTAACAGAGCTTTGCTTGCGTTTCTCGTCTAGTCATGTACAAGCAATTGACGAACTTTGCACAAATTGGCACGGGCAGAAGCCTTTTTCTCTTCCAAACCATTACGAGGCGTCAAGGCGCGCCAAGTATATCGTCATTCGTTTATGCAAAGATAGTGAACATGCAAATTGCAGATATACGAGATGACATCGACTATGAATTAATCACTCACGAAGACCTTATGAAGCGTATTCGTGAAGTTGCCAAGCAAGTGAGCGAAGATTACAAAAACAGCAATATTTTGCTTGTTGCTGTTCTTAAGGGAGCTGTTAATACTCTCGCAGTATTTTCGCAAGAACTTAGCATCAACGCTCCAATGGACTTTATGAGCTTGTCAAGCTACGGCAGTGGTACTCAAACAAGCGGGCAGATTAAGGTTCGTGAAGATTTAAGTACCGACGTGCGCGGGCGTGACGTGCTGATTGTTGAGGATATTGTTGACTCAGGTCGCACATTAGCTTGGTTAGTGGATGAGCTTAAAAGCCGCGGAGCTAACAGTGTAAAAGTTTTTGCTTTACTAAGTAAGCCAGCACGACGCGAAGTAGAAGTGCAAATCGACTATTCAGGGTTTGAAATTCCTGACGCATTCGTAGTCGGTTTCGGAATGGACTACGATGAGCGTTACCGCAATTTAAACAGCATTGCGGTTCTAAAACCATCCGTGTATGGCGCTTAATTAATTACAAAATTCTTACTAAAACTTATTAAAAATATTAAGAATTTTTATACAGGGAGTTTGAAAGGAGCCTTATTACATGGGCGCTTCTCCTATGATGCCTAATGGCCCGATGGGCGGTCCTGGGCGCGGAAACAACGGTAACAATCCGTTCCTTAATCCACGAAACCCTAAGAATTCGCAAAATAACGGCAATCAAGGCAAGAATAATAAAGATAACAATAGCGGGAACAACAATAATGGTTCGCGCCGCCAGTTCTGGCAGTCGCCATGGACGTGGATTGTGCTAATCGTGCTGCTTGCTGTTGCTGGATTCCAAATGTTTGCACATAACGGCGCACAAACTATCGATACTCAAGATGGTTTTGAGTTGCTGAATTCGCATAAAGCAAACTACGCGGAAATTATTGACAATAAGCAGTTGGTTAAGCTTACGCTTGATGCTCCGTTTAAGAAGTACGATAAGCGCAATAAGCAGGATCGTGACTTTGGCAAGGATGTGCAATTCTACTACACATTGGCTCAAGGTAAATCTGTTGTGCAGGAAGTTGAGAAAGCTAAGCCTGCAAATGGTTGGACTGCAAGCTTGCAATCTCAAGGTATTTTCTCGTATCTTATTACTTCGCTTGTGCCAATATTATTCTTCCTTGGCATGATTTGGTTCATGTTTAGTCGTATTGGCGGCGCTGGCGGTAGCATGCTTGGCATGGGCGGCGGCCGCGGACGAGGAAAGCTTTTGGAAGGCCAAACCCCTAAGACTAAGTTTGCTGATGTTGCTGGCGAGCAGGCTGCTGTGGAAGAAGTTGAAGAAATTAAGGACTTCTTAAAGGATCCTTCTCGCTACAAGGCTTTGGGTGCTCGTATTCCTCGAGGTGTGCTTCTTTACGGCCCTCCAGGAACCGGTAAAACTCTTCTTGCTCGCGCAATTGCTGGCGAAGCTGGCGTGCCGTTCTACGCAATGGCTGGTTCGGACTTTGTTGAGATGTTCGTTGGCCTTGGTGCTTCCCGTGTTCGTGAGCTTTTTGACGAAGCTAAGAAGAATGCTCCTGCAATCATCTTTATTGATGAGATTGATGCTGTTGGTCGTCGTCGCGGAAGTGGCATGACTGGTGGCCACGATGAGCGCGAGCAGACTTTGAATCAGCTTCTTGTTGAGATGGATGGCTTCGACAACGATACTAATTTGATTATTATCGCTGCAACTAACCGTCCAGATGTGCTTGATTCTGCACTTTTGCGTCCGGGTCGTTTTGATAGGCAAGTTGCAGTTGAAGCTCCTGATTTGGAAGGCCGCGAAGCAATTTTGAAGGTTCACGCAAAGGGTAAGCCTTTTGTGCCAGATGTTGATCTTCATATGGTTGCTGTGCGCACTCCTGGTTTTACTGGTGCTGATTTGGCTAACGTGCTTAACGAAGCTGCTTTGCTTTGCGCTCGTTCAGGCGCTCAGTATATTGATAACCGCGCTATTGACGAGGCTATTGATCGTGTTCAAGCAGGTCCGCGCAGAAAGTCTAAGGGCATGGCTTTGGACGAGTTGCGCAATACCGCTTACCATGAGGGTGGTCACGCGCTTGTTGCTGCTGCCTTGCACAACACGGATCCTGTTACTAAGGTGACGATTTTGCCTCGCGGACACGCACTCGGCTACACTGCAGTGATGCCAACTACGGATCGCTACTCTCAGTCTCGTAACGAGCTTCTTGATCAAATGGCTTATGCTATGGGCGGTCGTACTGCTGAAGAAGTTGTGTTCCACGATCCAACAACCGGTGCTTCTAACGATATTGAAAAAGCTACGGCTATTGCTCGTAAGATGGTTGTTGAATTTGGTTTCTCTGCAAAGCTTGGCGCTGTTAAGTGGATGGATGCAGACGACGATTCTTCCGGATCTCTCGATTCTTTGCAACCACGCAAGTTCTCGAATCGTACTGCTGAAGTAATCGACGATGAAGTTCATAAGCTTATTGAAACTGCTCATACTGAAGCGTGGGAGATTATTAACAATAATCGCGACGTTTTGGACGAGCTTGTTCGTCAGTTGCTTGAAAAAGAAACGCTTAACGAGAAGGAGCTTAAGGAAATCTTTAGTAAGATTCGAAAAGCTCCGGAGCGTACTCTTTGGCTTTCTAATGATCAGCGTCCGGATTCTAATATTCCGCCTGTTGAAATTCCGGAAAGCTTAAAGCGAAACGTGGCTGGCAAGACTGAGGCTGATAAGACTGAGTCTGGTAAGAGCGAGGCTGGTAAGACTGAGTCTGCCGAAACGCAAGCTGCTGAAACGCAACAGGCTGCTGAAGCACAACAGGCTGCTGAAACGCAAGAATAATCTAATAAATTAATCTAATAAACGCTGATAGCAATGCTTTTTGTTATCAGCGTTTTTTGTTATATATAAAAAATAATAATTATTGGTAGTGGTAGTAGTAGTATCTATTCAAATCGCAAATAAGCTTACGGTTATGCTGTTAGGCACGAAAAATGGGAGAAGCACATGGATACAGTTCGTATATCTGGCATTCGGCCTAAAGGTGAAGATGTAGTTATAGGACTTTACTATCACATATTCATTGACGCGAGCCTAAAACTGAATTTAGATAGAGCATTAAACGGCAACGAAACTAACGCAATCGATATTCCGCAAATTACGGATCGACTTGCTTTTATGCTTCGACGCTGCGAAAACGATGATGAGATTATAGATCATCCAACTATTGCGCTTGAGCTTATTGCAAATTCTGTTGCGAACTCAGTGATGCGAACGTGGCAGATTTTTGAAGCTGATATTACGGTTCATGCAACGCTTCGAAGCGATTATTACGGTTTGCAAAGCAATGTGGACGACGTATCTGTGAGTTTGCATCGTGTTTCTAAAAATAATTTTGAAGAGCCTACTGCAATTCCGGAACCTGCTGCTCGAGCTGCAGTTCGAAGCGGTAGCGTAGTTATTGACGAAGATGCGGAAGGTGAACTCGCAGATTTTTATCGTTCGCTTATTGAGGAAAATAGACAAGAAAAACAGCGCAGGGAAGATGAGGAAGCTGCTGCCGCTGCACAAGCTGCTATTTATATAGCAAACGCTGCAGCTGAGGATAATTCAAATGCTGGTACTGCTGGTAATGCTGGTACTGCCGACGGTACTGCAGATAATACTGAATATGCAGACGGCGAAAAACACTGCACTGATCTTGTTAAAAACGAAAGAAATTCGCCACTTTTTGGCATATGTCCGCTTCCAATGAAAACAATTGGGGTTGTTGCAATGAAGGGTGTTGCCAAAGATAGTACGCGTTCTGCTATGCTGAGAACAGTTGCGATGCTTGAGCAGGATAGAGACTCTCGTGTTGAAGGCGTGTCGGCATTATATGTTGATAATGAGCTTGACGGAGACTACTACACGGCTGTGCTTACCCTGTCTTCTAGCGGCGACGAGTATGAATTGTTAGGTTTCGTTCGTGCTGTTTCTTCTTTGCATAAAGATGAAGTGACGGTGCGAGTGCTTGGAGCGCGTTCATATAACGCGCCTGCAACCGAAACTAGAACAATTGATACAGAAGGATTATCGCAAGAAATGGCAAAAATGGTGATGGTGAATCCTAAAACACCAGAGCTTATGCCATGGATGCAAATTGAGTCAGATGCGGCTTTGGACAAAAGTCCAGTTTCGTATTCGCTAGCGTTGTCTATGGATACTCAAACCGTTGGCGTATACTCAGAGAAGTGGCTTATAGGGGATGATTACTAATGAAAGCGTATCGCACACCTTGGTGGTACCTGGTACTTGGACTTTTATTTGGTTTTGTACTGGGTGCGTTTTTGGTATCATCAACTGAGTCTAGCGCAATGTCTTTGGCTGGAGCGCCATGGGTTGTTGTGGCAATAATGGTGATTGCTGGAATCGTGACGTTTGTTATGGCTTGGCAGACGCGTCAAAGCGTAAGCAATAAAGCTAAGAAGAATAATAAGCGACTTAATCCGCAATTTGCTGTGGCTGCTCTTATGCTGTCGAAGTCTTTGGGAATGGCGGGCGCTATTTTATGCGGCTGGTATGTTGGTCAGTTGTTAATGAGTTTGCCGCATAGTGAAATAACGCTTTATAGTTCTGTTATTCGAGAATGCGCTATTGCAGGTTTTGTGTGCTTTGTAGATATGCTTATTGGTATTTTGGGCGAGTGGTTCTGCCAGTTGCCTCCTGAAGATGGTCCTGAAGCTGCAGCTAATAAAGCAAATCGCACTACCGCAACTTGCTAATTTATAAAGCAGCAATTTGCTAATTTACGAAGTAGCAATTTGCTAATTTACGAATCGAAAGATAATCGAAAGCAAATATAAAGCGAATCGAAAGTAGATTTAGTAGATTTAGTAGATTTATTGAATAAACGCTGAAATTGCAACGTTTTAAGGATGGTATATTACTTTGGCTGAATTTATCTATCAGATGATTAAAGCGCGTAAGTCTTACGGAGACCGCGTAATTCTCGACGACGTTACTTTAAGCTTCCTGCCGGGCGCAAAAATCGGCGTTGTTGGACCGAACGGCATGGGTAAGTCGACGCTGCTGAAAATTATGGCAGGACTGGAGAATGTTACTAATGGTGAGGCTTCTCTTACTCCTGGCTACACTGTAGGTATTTTGCAGCAGGAGCCGCCGCTGGACGAAACTAAGACGGTTGGCGAAAATATTAAAATGGCATTTGGTGAAATTGCGCAAAAAGTGGCGCGCTTTAACCAAATCGGCGAAGAAATGGCAAATCCTGACGCTGATTTTGATGCCTTAATGGAAGAAATGGGCAAGCTGCAAACCGAAATTGATGCAGCAAACGGATGGGATTTGGATTCGCAACTTGAGCAAGCAATGGATGCTTTGCAATGCCCGGATCCGGATTCTCCTGTTTCCGTGTGCTCGGGCGGTGAGAGGCGTCGAGTGGCATTGTGCAAGCTTTTGCTTGAAGCTCCAGACTTGCTTCTTTTGGACGAGCCTACAAACCACTTGGACGCAGAATCTATTTTGTGGTTGGAACAGTTCTTGCACAAGTATGAAGGTGCTGTTATTGCCGTAACGCACGATCGTTACTTTATGGATAACGTTGCAGAGTGGATCTGCGAAGTTGACCGCGGCCAGCTTTACCCATACAAGGGCAACTATTCCACGTACTTGGAAACCAAAGCCAAGCGTATGGAAATTCAGGGCTTAAAGGATGCGAAGCTTGCTAAGCGTTTGAAGAACGAACTTGACTGGGTGCGCAGTTCGCCGAAAGCGCGCCAAGCAAAGAACAAAGCGCGTTTGGAACGCTACGATCAAATGGAGCAGGAAGCACGCAATTCCAAGAAGCTCGATTTCTCTGAAATTCAGATTCCAGCAGGTCCACGCTTGGGTTCGCAAGTTTTGGAAGCAAAACATATTCACAAGGCTTTTGGCGACCGCGTGCTAATCGACGACTTGTCGTTTACGCTGCCGCGTAACGGTATTGTTGGCGTGATTGGCCCGAACGGCGTTGGTAAGTCGACGCTTTTCAAGACGATTGTGGGCTTGGAGCCGCTTTCTGGTGGCGAGCTTATTGTTGGCGACACTGTGAAGATTTCTTACGTTGATCAGAATCGTGCCGGCTTGGATCCAAACAAGAACCTGTGGGAAGCTGTTTCCGGCGGACTCGATTATATTGAGGTTGCAGGCGTTGAAATTCCTACTCGCGCGTACGTTGCAAGCTTTGGTTTTAAAGGTTCGGATCAGCAGAAGCTTACGGGAGTGCTTTCCGGCGGTGAGCGAAACCGTTTGAACTTGGCTTTGACTCTTAAGCAGGGTGGAAACTTGCTGCTTCTCGATGAGCCTACTAACGATTTGGATGTTGAGACTTTGGAAAGCTTGGAGAATGCTTTGATTGAGTTCCCAGGCTGCGCTGTGGTTGTGAGCCACGATCGCTGGTTCCTTGACCGAGTTGCAACGCATATTCTTGCTTGGGAAGGCGACGACGAGAATCCTGCAAAATGGTACTGGTTCGAAGGAAACTTCCAAGCATACGAAGAAAACAAGATTGCGCGCCTTGGCGAGGAAGCGGCTCGTCCGCATCGTTTGCATCGTAAGCTTACGCGCTGATTTGTTTTCGATATTTTTGGTATCGTCTATGAGTTTTGTAGCTAAATAACCGCTTTTTTGGAACAAATGCCGGAGATTTTTCTCCGGCTTTTGTTTTCGTTCTGGGCGAATTTGACAACAAACGCCGTAAAGAAAACGTCTGCAAAATCACACAAAATCTACAAAAAACAATATTGCGAATGTATACATTTTTGTGTATTATTCTCAACGTAAATACGTAATGATGTTTGTTATGTTGCGGAAAATAGTTATATTCATAAACTGTTTTTATGCACAATCATTACAGATTCATACAAACTGGAGTGAAAATATGAAAAAGAAGAAGAGTTTGAGCGCAATCGATTTTGCCTCATTGCAAAAGTCATTACAAAAGTCTAGTAACGATGTTATTTATGCGCCGCTTTCTAAGAGCGTGTGCGCAGCTATGCTTGCAGGTGCTATGGTGCTCGGGGGGGGGGGTATTCGTTTCTCCTGCTCCTGCGTATGCTGATGGTTATGTGAGCCCTGACGGCAACAATATTTACTACGGTTACAAGTCCGACGCAAATTACAGTAAAGATCGCTTTAAGATTGAAGTTCATTATTACAATAATTCAACAGATGCTGAGAATGATACGCTTGATAAGCAAGATCCTCTTGGTCAATATGTGCATGTAAAGTACATTGCAAATCTTCATAACAATGGAAAAGATTATGATTATTGGGCATTCCGTCCAATGTGGTGGTACGGTGTTCCAGCTGGTTTAACTGAGGTACACGATATTGATTACGGACGTTTTGAACCGCATACTCAAAATTATAACCCATATATTTCTCATGGCATCAAAAGAGATGATGCTAATCAAGTAAAGCATTATGATACTCCGGAAAATTGGAAGAGTATTTCTAACTTCTACATTAAGCCAGACAAGATTACTAGTGCTGAAGGTGTTAAGAAACTTGTTGGTATTGATGGTGGCACATACGATAATAGTGGTAATACGTCTGGAAATTGGGATGATTATAAAAATTCCACTAGTGGTATGAGCAATATATTCATTGACTGGGAATCTTCAGGCAAGCGTTACTATGTTATGACTTATGTTGCGAAGATGACTGAAGATGCGTGGAAGCAGCGCGATGTTAAGCCATTGCGTTTCGCTGCGGGTGTTTATCGTATTGCTGGTAACTGGCATATTGCTACTGCTCAGACTCACCGCGCTCCAAAGATTGCAGACAGCTTGAAGGTTAAGTATCCAGATCGTACGCCAGTGAAGAATAAGGCTCAACTTGATCAAAAAGAGAAGACTGCTGTTAAGAAAGCAATCACTGACATTAATAGTGGTACTCTTCACTTTAATGAGTTGCTTAACGCGGATACTGTTAATATTGCCGACAATGGTACTGCAACTCTTACTTTCAAAGACAATACAACTCTTACCATGCCTGGCGATTTGCTGGTTATGGAGCAGGCGCATGATTGCGATCAATATCCTCCAACATACCCAGCTCCGATTGGTGTTGTGAGTACTGAGAGTTTGAGCGATGCTGATCAGAAGGCGATTATTGACGGCTTTAAGTCTGCAAATAAAGATAACGACTTCAGCAAGCATGTAAATTTGTCTGGCAATGACACATTTACATTTGATAACACTAATCATCAGCTGAAGATTAAGTACAATGACAATTCCACGCTTACAATCCCTTACGATCAACTGGTGTATCAGGGCTCAACAATCGCTGATTGGGCTCCTTACGTTGTGCCGGATTATACTGAGGTTGGTAGCCTTACAGCTATTACCGCAGAGGAAATAAATAGCATTAAGACCAAGTTCGACGCTGCAAATAAAGACTTGGATGTTTACAAGCAGGCGAAGACTAAGAACAAGGATGACTATCTGACGATTAACGCATCGACCGGTGATGCCACAATCAAGTGGGAAGATGGTTCTAAGACAGTTATTGGCGCATGGCAATTCCTTAAGGAGGCTAAGAAGGCTCCTGTTCCTGTGACGCCAACGCCTGTTGCTGAAGAAAAGACCTTTACTGTTGATGCGCCTGAAACGCCAATAGTGGTTACTTTTGATCCATTCAAAACAACGAGTGAAGAAATAAGTGCCGGCATAGCTAAAACTTCACTTGATGGTCTTAAAAACACATTAAAGAAACTAAAGGGTAAAGATTCTAAGGATAACTCCAAAGAAGTAACTATTACTGACGTTGAATATAGTGTTGATAACAACGGTGTAGGATACATCACCTTTAAGGCGAAGGACTACAAAGACGCTAAGTATCCGATGGGTGCGTTCTTTAAGCAGAACCCTAATAATAAGGTGCTGCCTCAGGCGGGTACTACCACGCAGACCGTTTCTGACAGAAAAGGCTATAAGTATAACTATACAAAATTTAAGATTCAAGGTAGCGCACCAACTACAGCAGAGAAAAATGCTGCCGTTAAACAGTTTGTGAAAGATAACTATAACGGTACTATAAATGATTGCAGCAATGGTACGTATATGCTTAACGCGGGGCTTACTCCAAAGGATGGAACACAAAGCCTTGCTATCAACAATACTTCTGGTTTAAGCAAGGTTGTTGCAGATAGTACAAGCATAAAGGTTTATGATAAATCAGGCACTGCTGTAATTACTATTTCTGATCCTTACGAAAAGAATCAAGGACAACAGGGTGGTGCTGATACCACACTTGCAGATCTTAAGAAGCAAGCAAAAGCTTTGCTTACGCAGAAGCGTGATAATGAACATTTGAGCAACAATGACCTCACGCGAGCAGGTATCAAAGATGCTGATAAGCTGAATGATAGTACGATTAACGGCATGGACGAAAAAGCTCTGCGTAAACTTATCGCTCAGCTTACTAACGCAAAGCATATTGAGCGTAATTACAACGCAATTGGTGACGTTGTTGTTAAAGATCCAACTAATCCAACTGATGATGACTTCAAGAAGGCTGTAAAAGCATTCCTTGATGCCAACTACACAGGTGCTGGTGATGTAAACAGTACTACATACTCAGTGCCTTCTACTCTTAAGCCAAAGCCTGGTACTGTTGACATGGAGCCATATGATGCTACTAATAATCCTTTTGGCATCACTACCATCTCAAAGGGTACTACTGGAAGTACGTTAACTGTTACATGCAAAGATAACACTACATTTACTGTTAACGTCGCCTTCAAGAAGAAGGAAGAGCCGAAAACTCTGTCTACTGAACAACTTCAGCAGATGAAGAATCAGGCTAAGGATTTGATTGATCATAATCCAAACTTGACTCCTGAGCAAAAGAAGAAGTTCAAGGATCAGATTGATGATCCTAATAATGGACCTAAGAATCAGAATGATATTCAGAATATTCTGAATCAGGCTAATACTCAGGCTAATACTAATAAGACTTCTTCGGATCCGAACATCAAAAAGCATCTGAAGGATAACACTGATCCTTCTAAGGCTAAGGAAAATGAGAATCTTAAGAAAGCGAAGGAAGTTGCGAAGAAAGCTATTGATCAACTCAATAACTTGACTCCTGAGCAGAAGAAGCAGTTCAAGGATCAGATTGACTCTGATACTGTGACTACTCCAGACGCAGTACAGAATATTGTCAATCAGGCAATTGCTGCAGATTCTCTTGCGAAAGCTAAGAAGGATGCATCCGCTGCTAAAGATGCTCTTAGATTCCTGTGCAAAGGTAATGGAACAACAGATGCGGACGACAAGGCTCTTAAGGAGTTAATCGGAGCTGATCCAAGTAAGAAGGATAGTGCTCTCGCTGCTTTGGAAGCTGCTTTGAATGATGCTAATGCTACGGCTGATAGTATTAACAAGGCTCTTGACGAGGCAAAGCGCCAGAACGGCATTAACGAGCAGGCTGCAAGGCAGGCTGCTAACGCCAAGATTGCTGAGTTTGAGAATAAGCTTCAAGCTGCTGAAAAGGTTCTTAAAGATAACACAACAATTAAAGCTGACGATAAGAATGCTGCTACTAGTTCTATTAATGAGGCAAAAACTGCTATCGCAACTGCCAAGACTCAGGTAGCTAGCGCTACTACGCCTTCTGGAATGTTGACGCAACTTAGCGATGTTAAAACTAAGTTCAAGGCCGCTAATGACAAGGTCAATGATGCAGTTAACAATGCCCAGAATGAAAACAAGAAGCATAACACCAACGATCCTAATGCTGCAGCTTTCGAAAAAGAGAAGAATGACGCTAAGAATGAAATCGATAAGATTACTGACTTGACTCCTGCAGAAAAGCAGAAGTATAAGGATGAAATCGACCAGTCTACTCATAAGGGAGATCCTGAGACATTCGTCAATCGTGCTAAGAAGAACAAGAAGATTAAGGAAGCGCTTGCAGCCATTGAGAAGCTTGAGCATTTGAACAATGCGCAGAAGAAAGCATATGAAGATATCATCAACTCAACTGATGCTTATGATCACAAGAACGTTGACGGAACTACCACCGATGATATCGATGATGCTCTTAAGCAGGCAAAAGATACTGATACAGCAATGAAGTTCTTGGGAGACTTGAAGCAGAAAGCTGAAGATTTCAAGAATACTGCTAAGTACACTGGTGCAACTGATCCAGATAAGAAGTCTGCATTTGACAAAGCTTTACAAGCTGCTGAAGATGTGCTTAAGAAGGAGACTGGCGCTCCTAAGAGTTCTGTTGAAGTTAATAAGCTGTACAACGACTTGTTGCAGAAGATGAAGGCTCTTGATACAAATGCTGCTGGTGCAACTGTCACTTACGCTGCATTGCAAGAAGAAGTTGGTAAGGAAAACACTGTTAAAGAGTCTGACGGTTATAAGTATTCTGATTCAACTAAGCAGAATGCCTATACGAATGCTTTGAGTGCTGCTAAAGCTGTTCTTACTGAAGCTAAAGTGGATCTTTCAGGTAAGTCTTTGGAAGAATTGCAGAAGCTTCAGCAGAAAGTTGATGATGCTCTTGCAAAGCTTAAGGAAGCTGAAAAGGCTCTCGATGGTAAGAAGCCAGCTCCAACGCCAGTTCCGACCCCAGTCAATCCAACTCCTGAGCCAACCCCAACTCCAGCTCCTTCGCCTTCTGTTGATAAGTCTCACTTGCAGCAGGGTATTAATGGTAGCGGTGATGTTCATGATTCGGATGATTATAATAATGCTCCTTCGGATAAGAAGCAGGCTTATGATCATGCTTTGGATCATGCTAACGAAGTGAATAAGGATCCGAATGCAACTCAGGATCAGGTGAATCAGGCTGCTGAGGATTTGAAGAAGGCTCAGCAGGATTTGCATGATTCTGCTACTGTAGATAAGTCTTATTTGCAGTGGGAGGTTAGTGACGATGTTGCTTTCCGCGGTCGTGGATCGTATCTTGTTGCGGATGCTTCTCTTAAGGATGCGTATAAGGATGCGCTTTCTGAGGCTCGTAGTGTGCTTTCTGATCCGAATGCTACTCAGGCTCAGGTGAATGCTGCTTTGGCTAAGCTTCGTGAAGCTAAGCGTAATATTCTTCAGGCTAATGGTTTGAGTGGTGAAGAGTATGCTGGCGACGGAACTCCTGGAACTGGTAATACTGGCGCTGGTAACACTGGAACCGGTAACACTGGCGCTGGTAACACTGGAACCGGTAACACTGGAACCGGTAACACTGGTGCTGGTAACACTGGTACGGTTCCTGGTTCTAGCGTTGTTCCTGGTGGTTCTAGCGTTGTGCCTGGCACGGTTCCTGGCAGTGTTCCTGGTTCTGGTAACTCTGGTTTCGGTTCTACTGGCTCGACTAATGCTGGTACTACTAACTCTGGTAGTGGTCATGAGGGTGATTCTTCGCATGGGTTTGGTGTGAATGATAATGCCCCGACTACTGTTGATAAGGGTGAGTTGAACTTGCAGATTGAGGGTGCTGAATCTGGTTCTAAGCCTGGCTCTAACTCTGGTGCTGCTGGTAATGGTTCTAACTCTGCCGCTGGTTCTAACGCCTCTGCTGGTACTACTGGTGCCGCTGGTAACGCCGCTGCTGGTGCTGCTGGTGCCGCTGGTAACGCCGCTGGCTCTAACGCTGGTAATGCTGCTGCAGGCTCCGCTGCTGCTAATGGTGCTGCTAATGGTCTTGCTGCGGCTAAGGTGAATGCTGTTGTGGAGAATTCTAAGGCTGTGAAGCGTGCGGATGCTCAGGTTGCTGCGGCTGAGGCTACTGTGAATACTGCTTTGGCTGAGGCTAAGAAGGTTGCGGCTGATCCTAATGCAACTCAGGCTCAGGTTGATGCTGCGGCTCAGAAGCTTGCTGATGCTCGTAAGTCTTTGGCTGCGGCTCAGGATAATGCTTCTAGGGTTCGTGCTGTTGTGCGTGAGCAGGTTTTGAAGCGTTTTAAGGGTTCGAAGCTTAGTAAGACTGGTAGTGACGTGTCTGTGTTTGGCGTGTTTGCTGCTGGTGTTGCTGCTGCTGGTGCTGCACTCTTCGTGAGCAAGCGCCGCGGAATCTCCCGTCATAGCAACAACTAAGCGAGCGGCTGAAAAGCCTGTAATGCTTAGCAAGCTAAGAAAATCGCGCGAATTGCGTAAGCTTGCGTGCATTTAGCCAGCTTACTTAATCGCATAAAGTGACTAAAGCCTCACCTCTGACTCTCTCAGGTGAGGCTTTTTCGTCTGTGTTTGCCCGGCGTTTGTTGTCGTTTTGGCCGTTTTAGGAAACATTTGCCGTGATTGTGCGGCGCTTGTGCTAGGCTCAGTTAGTTCACGGTTTGAAATTTAAGTTTTGAATACACATCTTTTACGAAAGGCTATTGTGCCGCATACTCATAATGCTACGTCTCATCAAAAGCGAGGCGCGAAGAATACTAAATCTACTATCGCGAAAAATAGCGCAAAAAGCAGCGCAAAAAATGCGAAGACTACTGTCGCAAATAATATGAAAAATAGTAGCGCAAAGAAGTCCGCAAAAAAGCGCAATCCATTTGAATATCAAGGTAATCATAAAAATCACGGCGTAAAGAGCGGCTCTAATCACGCTTATAATCACTCTTCTAATCATTCCTCTAATCACGAATTTAATGCTCGCAGAGAACGCAATCGTAAAGCGGAAAAGGCGCGTGAAAAGGCGCGTCAGAAAGCTTTGCGTTACGAGGAGATGGCAATTCGCGACGCTGAGCAGGATTTCGCTAATAAAGAAAATAGTAGGAAAGAAAATAGTAAGAAAGATTTTGCTAAGAAAGATTTTGCTAAAAAAGATTTCGCAAAACAAGCTAAATCTTCTCAAAATTCAGTAATAATTCCTGATTCCGCAGTAGATTCTCGCGAAAACTACGAAGACGACGTAACTTTTGCGCAACTCGGCGTGCCGGAGCCGCTTGTGGAAGTGTTGCGCGCAGATGGCAAAACCACAGCCTTCCCAATTCAGCAGGCCACGCTTCCAGATTCCTTGCGCGGAGCGAATATTCTTGGTCGAGGTCGCACTGGAAGCGGAAAAACTTTAGCATTTTCGATTCCGCTGGTTGCGCGATTGGCGGAAAATTTCGTCGATTTAATTAAAACCGGCAAAAAGCGTAACCAAAACGAAAGTGGCGATATTCCGGCTCCTCGCGCAATGATTCTTGCGCCAACTCGCGAGCTTGTGCACCAAATTGACGACGTAATCGCCCCTCTTGCTGCGGCTTACGGCATGAAAACTGTAACTGTATACGGCGGTGTGCGATACCAGCGCCAGGTATCGCAGCTTAAGCAGGGTGCGCAAATTGTGCTTGCTTGCCCGGGTCGTTTGGAAGATTTGCTTCGCCAGGGTGCGTTGACTCTTGAAAAGGTGATGGTAAGCGTTCTTGACGAGGCTGACGAAATGGCAGACATGGGCTTTTTGCCGGCTGTGACGCGACTTCTTGAGCAGGTGGCGCCGGACGGGCAGCGAATGCTGTTTTCTGCAACGCTTGATAAGCAAGTTTCCACTCTTGTAAATCGATTCCTTCCAGATGCAGTAGTTCATGCGGTAGATGATGCGGATTCGCAAGTTGACACTATGACGCATCACATTTTTGCAGTGTCTGCTGGAGATAAGTACGAGGTTTTGCGAAATCTTGCTTCTGGGTGCAAGCGATCTATATTCTTTACGCGTACAAAGTATCAGGCGAAGAATATGGCGAAAAAGTTCGTGCAGCAGGGCATTCCTGCAGTTGATTTGCAAGGTAATTTGTCGCAAAATCAGCGCGATCGGCATTTGGCAGTATTTGCGGAAGGCTTAGTTCGAGTGCTTGTTGCTACTGACGTTGCTGCGCGAGGCATTGATATTAGTGACGTTGCGCTGGTTGTGCAAACGGAGCCGCCGGAGGATCCAAAGTCGTTCTTGCACCGTTCGGGTCGTACTGCTCGCGCAGGCGAAGAAGGTGACGTGGTAACTCTAGTCTTGCCGAACCAAAAGCGAGCTGCGCATATGATGCTTCGTAGAGCTGGAATTCATGCGAAGGCGGAGGATGTGAATCCTGCTTCGCCGATTTTGCGCGAAATTGTGGGGGAGACTGCGGAGCTTCAGGAAGGGTGGAGTATGCCGGAGCCTGAGCAGCAGAAGCGTAAAGGGCGCGGGCGCGGTCGTGGGCGTGGGCACGGGCGCGGCGGAAGAGGTCGCGATCGTTGTGAGCGCGGTGAGCGCGGCGGAAGAAATCGTGAGCGCAGTGAGCGCGGTAATCGCGGGGAGCGCGAACAGGCACCGCGAAAGTAGCTACAAACTCCGGTAATTTTCCGGCAAATGTTCCGCAAAATGGCCAACGCTCGCGCTTTTGTGTACTTACGCAACTCTTAAGTACACAAAAGCGAGGCAAGGTGCGTGCTTTTGTGTACTTACACCCAACTTAAGTACACAAACACGAGAAAAAATTCCGGCAAATGTTTCATAAAAGCGCAAAAGTGACAATTACTTTACGTGCGTGTGTAGAAAATGTCGCCGCGCTACTTGCTTACTTGCTTTGGCCTTTGCCAAATGCACGCAACTGAACGCCATTCCAATCTGCGCTTACAGTTAAAGGCGTTGCGGCGTTCATGCCCGCGGTTTTAGCGGCTGATTGCACGGTGCTAGAACTTGGGGAACCTTCGCGCCCTGGCTTTGGGGTGAGAACCCACATAGGTGCGTCGTCGTCAAGCATATTCGTGGCGTCCATAATGGTGTCTGCAAGTTCGTCTTCGTCGTCGCCGTCGCGCCACCAAATAATCACGCCATCAACAGCAGCATCGTAATCCTCGTCCACCAGTTCTTCGCCGGTGAGTTTTTCGATGCTTTCACAAATTGTTTCGTCAACATCATCATCCCAGAGCCATTGTTGAACAATGTCACCTGGCTGGAATCCGAATTCCTGTGCATGCTGAAAAGCTATCTGTTCCACGTGACTCAATATATCAAAGCGCCACGAAGTGCGCACATTTGACGGCGTGTATTGCACTTGTGCTGATTCTTGTTGCTTAAAGAACACTAACATTCATGCTGCTGCACACACCACACCAAGCACACAAACCACGCACTCACCCTCAGCTTAATTGCGATACTTTAGTTGCACTTAGTAAGCCACGCACTTTGCGTAACTTTCTGCACGAGTCTATGAGTTTTGTGTTGATGTTTAGCGTGTTGAGAGGCTGGAAAAATTGTGTTCAGCAATAAAAGAGGACTGAGGAAGCTACGTTCTTTTAAGAACAAAGCAGACAGTAAAGTCTTTAACAGCTAGAGCGACGAAGGACGGGAACTTGCGCAAACACAAATTTTCCAGCCTCGTCAAAACCAAAAAACTAAATCAGTTACAAAACTCATAGACGATACTCAAGAACGTCTAAAACAAAAAATCAACACTGAAGAAACTTAACACGCCAGCAATCAAGCCTACCTTATCCTCGACACGCCTCAAAAATCGCGCATGTGACATAAATCACTACATATAGTTGGTAATCTTTGCACTTTGCCCTAGATATTGTGCAAGACTTGGGTTATAGTAGAGCAGGTCGTTGTAAACTATTGAAATAGTTTACAACGAGAGAAACGTTAATAAGTAGTAAAAATAATAAAAATAAGTGGTAGAGAGAGGTCTGTCCGATGCAGGTTTTGGAAGAAACTGATGTCAAAAGCGCAGAAGTTAGCATGGAAGTTAGCATGGATAATGGTGCGGCTGAAGCTCCAGTTTCCCGCGTGCAGGTAGAGAAGCGCGACGGTCGCGTAGTTGATTTTGATCCTCTGAATATCATCATAGCTATCAAGGCTGCTTTTAAGGATTTGGGCAAGGAAGTCGGTCCGCAAGAAGAGCAGATGATTCGTAGCATCGCCAACCATATTGAAGCCGAAATCCAAGATCGTTACAATGGCCCTGCAAAAATCGAGGATATCCAAACGCTTGTTGAGCATGGTCTTATTGAAAATCACCTTTATGAGGTTGCTCGCTGCTACACAAGCTACCGCCTGAATCGAGACATCGATCGTGCAAAAGCTACCGATATTAACGAAGCTGTAAATCGTCTCGTAAATCGAGATGAGTCGCTCGTGCGCGAAAACGCAAATAAAGATTCCAATGTTTACGCCACTCAGCGCGATCTTCTTGCAGGCGCTGTTTCCAAGGCTTCCGCGTTCTCTATGCTTCCTCACGCGGTTTCTAACGCACATATGAAGGGCGATATTCACTTCCACGACGCTGATTATTCGCCATTTACTTGCATGAGCAACTGCTCTCTTCCTGATTTTGGCGATATGCTTGCTAAGGGCTTTGCTCTTGGTAACGCAATGATGGACAGCCCAAAGTCTATTGGTACAGCCGCAACTCAGGTTACGCAGATTATTAAGGATATTGCCGGCGCGCAGTACGGCGGCCAGACGGTTAATCGCGCTGACGAAATGCTTGAGCCTTACGCTAAGTGCGATTATGACAAGAATCTTGCTATGGCTCAAGCTATGATTCCGGATTCTACGCCGATTGAAGTTGCGAAGGATATGATTGACGGCCTGAAAGCGCAGGAGCCTAAGAATCTTCACTGCTCCGACAGGGATCCGCTTCCTGCTGACACTCCTTTTGATGAGAATTTGAGTGAGCTTGATCAGCTTCGTGAAGTTTACGCAAAGATTATGACGCGTAAAGCTATTTACGATGCTATGCAAACTATGGAATATCAAATTAATTCCAACCGTGTTTCTAACGGTCAGACTCCGTTCGTAACAGTTGGTTTTGGCTTGGGTACTTCTTGGTTTGCTCGCGAAATTCAGCGCGCTATTTTGCTTAACCGTATTCGCGGCCTTGGCAAGGATCGTCATACTGCTATCTTCCCTAAGCTTGTGTTTACTATTAAGCACGGTGTAAATGCGGACCCAGGCGACCCGAACTACGATTTGAAGCAGCTTGCTCTTGAGTGCTCTACTAAGCGCATGTATCCGGATGTTGTGTTCTATGAGAACATTGTTAAGATTACCGGATCGTTCAAAGCTCCTATGGGCTGCCGTTCCTTCCTTCAGGGTTGGATTGATCCAAAGACCGGAAAGGATGTTGAAGACGGCCGCATGAATCTTGGCGTTGTGACGGTTAACATGCCGCGTATTGCTCTTGAATCTCACGGCGATGTAACTCGCTTCTGGAAGCTTTTCGACGAGCGTATGGAAGTTGCTCACCAGGCTTTGCGATTCCGCATTATGCGTTGCAAGCAGGCAACTCCTGTGAACGCTCCAACACTGTTCCGCTACGGTGCTTTTGGCCGTTTGGAAGCTAATGAGAGTGTGGATCAGCTGTTCCGTAACGAGCGCGCTACAGTTTCGCTTGGTTACATTGGTTTGTACGAAACTACGGCTGTGTTCTTCGGTAAGGATTGGATGAAGGATCACAGCTGGAATGAGGATGGTAAGCAGTTTGCGCTTTCTTTGGTGCGCCGCATGAATAAGCTTTGCCAGCAGTGGTCGAAGGCGGAAGGCTACCATTATTCCGTTTACTCAACTCCTGCTGAGTCTTTGACTGACCGCTTTAACCGCATGGATCGTCAGAAGTTCGGCCGCATTGAAGGCGTTACCGATCACGACTTCTACACCAACTCCTTCCATTACCCGGTTTGGTTGCAGCCAACTCCTATGGAGAAGCTTAGTTACGAGGTTGACTTCCCGTATCTTGCTTCCGGCGGCTTTATTAACTACTGCGAGTTCCCTTGCTTGCAGGCGAATCCTAAGGCTTTGGAAGCTGTGTGGGATTACGCTTATAAGATTGGCATTGGTTACTTGGGTACGAATACGCCTATTGATCACTGCTTCGTTTGCGGATTCCAGGGCGATTTTGAGCCGACTAAGGAAGGTTTCCGTTGCCCTGAGTGCGGCAACAGCGACCCAGATAAGTGCAATGTTACGAAGCGTACTTGCGGCTACTTGGGCAATCCTGTTCAGCGTCCGATGGTTCACGGCCGTCACGAGGAAATCGCTCACCGTGTAAAGCACATGTCTGGTGAAACTGGTCACGTGACGCTGGATAATGGCGAATCTCGCGAATGGTATGAGGAAACTAAGTAACTTAAGTAACTTAAGTAATTTGCTAAGTAATCCTTATAAATAAATAGCGTTTATTGTGTTTATTTTTAGGTGATAATCTGGCCGTTAGAATGTTGATTGCGTTTTGTGATTGATTTCTAACGGCTGGATTTATTTTATTTGTGCAAGTTACTTTAGATTATTAGTTAGCAGATTATTAGTTAGCAGATTATTAGTTACAGCCGATTATTAGCTTTAAGGAGGTGGGTATGGCACGCATTACTTTGCATGATTTTGCGCCGAATGACGCGAATCGCGGGCCGTGGATTCCTACCTCTCTTTCTAATAATCCTCGCGCCGGCCAGTGGTCTAGCGAGCGCATGAGCCAGGGCATGGTTGCCGACTATAAGCGCTTTTTGATGACTGACGGTGAGGGTATTCGCTGCTCGCTTTACGTTTCCGGCTGCCCGTTCCATTGCGTTGAATGCTATAACGAGTCGATTTGGGATTTTCGCGCAGGTCACCCTTATACTCAAAAGCTTGAAGATCAGATTATGGAAGATTTGGCGCAGCCTTATGTTCAAGGTTTGACTTTGCTTGGCGGAGAGCCGCTGCTTAATACTGGTATTTTGCTGCCTCTTTGCAAGCGTATTCGAAAAGAGTTTGGTAATACAAAAGATATTTGGAGTTGGACTGGCTACACTTGGGAAGAGCTTATGCGTCCGGGGGAGACTTCAGATAAGCTTGAGTTGCTGAAATATATTGATATTCTTGTTGACGGCCGTTATATGAAGGATTTGCACGATTCGCTTCTGCAATTCCGCGGCTCTAGCAATCAGCGCATTATTGACGTGCCGAAATCTTTGGAAAATCCAAGCAATCCGCCTGTAATCTGGGAAAAGCTTCATGATCAAGAGCGTTTTATTCCGTCGATTTACGGAAAAGATAGAGCATCTGGCGAAGCGCTTGGATGAGCTTGAAATTGCATAGTGCATTTCAAGCTCCTTCAAAGCGTGATTTGGCTCAAACGTAAAGTCCAGTGGACTTTACGTGCCAAATCAGTCGCACGGCTATTAATAGCCGTGCGCGTCTACCTGATTCAGTGCTGCTATGAAACATTTGCCGGAAATTTAGTCCTCGTAACCCCTGCTTGCCTTATATTCAAAAGTGATACTATTAAACTTAAGTATCACCTAAGGAAGGGGCGTAATGGCGGAGGAAGTAACACGAAAATCGTCGAAGAAATCAAAAAACCGCGCCGATCGTGCTCCTCACGCCTTGCGCACAATTCTTAATTCTTTGAAAAACTATCGCCTGCTAGGCGTTCTTACTTCCGTATCAATTATTTTTGAAGCAGCGATGCAAATAATTATTCCGTCAGTAATGTCTAATCTTATTGATTTCGGCATTATGACGCGCTCCAATTCCGCTTCTTGGTATTACGGTTTGCAACTTCTTCTTTTTGCCGCGCTTTCCGTGATTGCTGGCGTTATTTCAGGTATTTGCTGCGCGCATTCCAGCGCCGGTTTTGGTAGAAATTTGCGGCATAATATTTTTGCGCGACTGCAACTTTTAAGTTTTTCTGATTTAGATAAGTTTTCTACTGGCACGATTGTGACGCGCATGACAAGCGACGTGTCTAACGTACAATTTTCCTACCAGCTGATTATTCGCTCAGGCGTTCGTAGCGTTGTGATTATTGCGGCCGCGTGGTGGTTTACTTTTTCGATTAGCCGCTCTATTTCTTGGGTTTTTCTTAGCTTTGTGCCGATTGTTGGTTTGATTGGTGCTGTTGGTGCTGCGATTGTTGCGCCTAAATTTATGCGAATTTACCGCATGATTGATGAGATGAATAATCAAGTTGGTGAGAATTTGCATAATATTCGCGTTGTGAAGTCTTATGTGCGCGCTGACTACGAAAATAGCCGTTTTATGCGTATTTCGCACAAGATTTACCAGCATTTTCTTAATGCTGAATACGTTCTTAATTACAGCATTCCGCTGTTTAATTTGTGCTTCTATTCTGGAATGTTGCTTATTGCGTGGATGGCTTCGCACGAGATTGTTGCTTCCGGAAATAATCCTGCGTTTGGTTTAACTACAGGAAATCTTGCGGCATTAGTTGTGTATGCGTTGCAAATTTTATTTGCGCTCGCGAATTTGGTTGCAGTTTTTGTTATGTCTGTAACTGCGCGCGCTTCTATGCATAGAATCGCAAAAGTGTTGCAATCTAAAAATACTGAGGCTGTTTCTTCGAATCCGCTTACCAAACTTTCGGACGCTTCTGTGCGTTTTGAGCATGTTTCGTTGCGTTATCCAAAGTCAGATAATTCAGACAATTCAAGTAATACAGATGAAAATACTCCAACTGAACAGGAAATTTTACAGGATATAAATTTGACTATTCCTTCCGGCGCAACTGTTGGAATTGTGGGCGCAACGGGTTCCGGAAAATCAAGTCTTGTGCAGCTTATTGCAAGGCTTTACGACACAACTGAAGGTGCGATTTTTGTTGGCGGCGCAAATATTTTAGATTACGATCCTCAAAGTTTGCGCGAAGAAGTTGGCGTTGTTTTGCAAAAAAATATTCTGTTTAGTGGCACGATTGCTGAAAATCTTCGTTGGGGAAGTAAGGATGCCAGTGATGAGGATTTGCGCGCGGCGTGCAAAATTGCTTGCGCAGACGAGTTCATTAACGATTTGCCGGATGCTTACAACACTCATATTGAGCAGGGTGGCAAGAATGTTTCCGGCGGTCAGCGTCAGCGTTTGTGCATTGCTCGCGCGCTTTTAAGAAAGCCTAAAATTCTAATACTTGACGATTCAATGAGCGCGGTTGATATGAAAACGGATCGTAAAATTCGTGAAGGATTAAAGAAGTTTATGCCTGATTCTACGCAAATTATTGTTGCTCAGCGCATTTCTTCAATCGAACACGCGGATATTATTGTTGTTTTACAAAACGGCCGCATACTCGCTCAAGGCTCTCACAACGACTTAATTAACTCTTGCGAACTTTATAAAAATATGGCGGAATCTCAAGCAAAAAGCCGAGTGCAAAGTGAAGAAAATATTGCGGAAGAAGGTGTTGAAAAATGACAACAAAAACAAATAAAAACACCCACGCAATCAACTGGCCAACTCTAAAACGCCTCGCTTCCTGCGTGCTTGCTTATCGCGCAAAAGTTTTCGTAATCATATTCGCAATTATCGTAAGTTCTATTGTTCAAGCTGCTTGCGCAATGTTCTTGCAATCTATTGTGGACGTGTATATTCTTCCGCTTGTTGGCAAGCATAATCCAGATTGGATGCCGCTTGTGCGCATGATTATTCTTATGGCAAGCGTTTACGCAATTGGCGTGGTTAGCTGCTGGCTGTGGAGTAGGCTTGTTGCGCAAATTGCTGAAAGCGTTATGCGCGATTTGCGTGACGCTATGTTTAAGCACCAACAAAAGCTTTCACTTAAATACCTTGATTCTCAAGGCTACGGCGATGTTATGAGCCGCTACACGAACGATACGGAAGTGCTTAGGGAGGCGATTTCGTGGGCTTTTCCAGACTCGTTTTCTGCGCTTATTTCTATTACGGCAGCTTTTGTGTCTATTATGTGGCTTTCGCTTCCTGTGGCCGCTTTCGTGGCTGTTTTTACTGTGATACTTCTATTTTTAGTTAGATTTATGCTTACGCGTTCGGGCAAACTTTTTAAGCAATTCCAGAGCGCTTTGGGCGAGCTTAATAAGTATGTAGAAGAATCAGCAACAGGCAGTAAAATTATTAAAATTTTCAATCACGAAGAAGTTGCGCTTAAAAAATTAGATGTTTACGTTGAAAAAGTGCAAAAAATTTCGGCAAGTGCTAATTCTTACGCAAATAATGTTATGCCGGTAATTAGTAACGCAAGTTATCTTCTTTACGTGCTTATTGCTTTGCTTGGTGCGTGGGCTGTTTCTGCAGGTTTTCCAACTTTCGGTCTTGCAAGCTCCGGGTCTTTGACTATTGGAACGCTTATAGCTTTGCTTACTCTTTCGCGCGCGTTTATTAATCCTATTGGCGAAATTACGATGCAATTAAATTCGCTTATGATGGCTTTAGCTGGAGCGTCGCGCATTTTTGAACTTCTTGACGAAAGTCCGGAGGAAGATTCTGGCACGGTTCGTTTAGTAAAAGTTAAAGTTGCGCAGTCGGCTGAAACTATTGCTACTGAATCTGCTTTTGATGTTTTGCAAGAAGTTGACGAAAAAGAAGAAGGCTCTAATATTTACTGGGCTTGGAAAAGAGCTAAGCAAGATAATGGCAATAAAGCTACTCAGCGTGCTAAAAGCTTAAGTGAAATGGCTCAGGAAGTGGTTTTGCACGCAAAGCGCGACGCTCGCACTTCTAAAGACGGTCGTTACACTCTTCTTCGTGGAGACGTGCGCTTTACGGATGTTGTGTTTGGCTACGATCATGAGCATCCTGTGTTGCACGACATTACTTGGTTTGCAAAGCCAGGCCAAAAAGTTGCTTTAGTTGGTGCAACGGGTGCTGGAAAAACTACGATTGCGAATTTGCTTACGCGTTTTTACGATATTGACGACGGGCAGATTTTGTACGACGGAATTGACGTGCGCGATATTTGTAAAACTGACTTGCGTTACGCTATTGGCACAGTTTTGCAAGATGTGAACTTATTTACTGGCAGCGTTATGGATAATATTCGTTACGGTCGCCTCGATGCAACTGATGAAGAGTGCGTAGAAGCTGCTAAATTAGCGCATGCAGATGCGTTTATTTTAAATCTCCCGGATGGCTACAATACGCAGCTTAAAAACGGTGCAGAAGAGCTTTCTCAAGGCCAAAAGCAGCTTATTTCTATTGCTCGCGCTGCTGTTGCGAATCCTCCTGTTTTAATTTTGGACGAAGCTACTTCTTCAATCGACACGCATACTGAAGCTTTGGTGCAACATGGCATGGATTCGCTTATGGAAGGCAGAACTGTGTTTGTGATTGCGCACAGGCTTTCTACAGTTCGTAATGCGGATGTGATTATGGTGTTGGATCATGGCCGAATTATTGAGCGCGGCTCGCATGAGGAGCTTCTGTCTAAGCGCGGAGAGTATTACCAGCTTTGCACGGGTGCGATTGAGCTTGAATAATACTGATTTTGTGCGGCAACACGCCGGACACGCCATAGCACTTGCATTTTGAAATGGATTCTGTAAGATAGTGACTCGGCTGTTCGAGAGAACAAAGCCACGGCCCCGTAGCTCAGTTGGTTAGAGCGCCGCCCTGTCACGGCGGAGGTCACCGGTTCAAGTCCGGCCGGGGTCGCGATTAATAGGAGACCCGGTTCGCCGGGTTTTTTATTCATCATGGCTCTGTAGCTCAGTTGGTAGAGCGAGCGACTGAAAATCGCTAGGTCAGCGGATCGATCCCGCTCGGAGCCACAAGTAATCAACAAAAAACGCGCGACATTTTTGCCGCGCGTTTTGTTTTATAAGACTTTAAATCTAGTCAATCTGCTTCCAGGAATCAACATCAATATGATGCTCAGGATTTGCTTGCCAAGCTGCCCAAGCAGACTTAACAATATCCTTCACATCGTAGCGAGCATGCCATCCCATTTCTTCGTTGATTCGCTTAGGGCTACCAATAAGCTGAGGAGGATCTCCTGCTCTGCGATCCAGCACAGTTTCCTTAAATGGCAATCCAGTAACTTCTCGAACTTCGTCAACAATCTCGCGCACGGAAGTGCCTTTACCTGTACCAACGTTAAAAGCATCATACTTGCGTTCGTCGCGATCCAAATACTTAAGCGCTTCAAGATGTGCGTCTGCCAAATCAGAAACGTGAATGTAATCACGAATGCAAGTGCCATCAGCAGTAGGGTAGTCGTCGCCAAAAATAGCAGGAGCTTTACCGCGCTGCAAACGTTCAAAAAGCATAGGAATCAGATTCAAAATAGCAGGATCTTCTAATTCCACCGGGCCGCAACCAGCCACGTTAAAGTAACGCAATGCGCAGAAGCGAATACCGTATGTATGCTCGCAAGCGCGCGCCATCCACTCGCCAAAAAGCTTAGTTTGGCCGTAAGGGTTAATTGGCAGCATTGGCACAACGTCTTCTGGAACAACATCAACAGGTGGAACGCCGTAAGTTGCTGCAGAAGACGAGAATACGAGCTTCTTTACGCCGCTATCCTTCATGCCTTCAAGAACATTAAGCATGCCGTTAATATTCTGCTGGTAATACCAGAGAGGCTTTTCTACGGATTCGCCAACTTGCTTTCGTGCAGCGAAATGAATTACGGAATCAACATTCTCGTCTTTCATAATTTGCGCAAGTCTTCTGCCTGCGTCAGGAGAAGCAATATCCATGCCGTAAAGTCGAGCGCCTTCAATACGCGTAGGCTTTCCATAGCTTAAATCGTCAACGACGACGACTTTTTGCTGTGCTTTATGCAAGGCGTGAACTACGTGCGCACCAATGTAACCGCATCCGCCTGTAACAAGAACAGTCATTTGAACTTCCTTCTATTTTCGAATTAATAAATCATTGCAATTATATCTCGCCAAACTGAACTATAAGTTATTTTACGATTCGCTTAATGTGGCGCTCCAAACGTGCGCAGTTTTTCTCGCGTTTGGAGGGTTTGGTGTGGCGTATCGCTCCAAATGTGGGGAACTTGTCTCGCGTTTGGAGGGTTTGGTGTGGCGTATCGCTCCAAATGTGGGGAACTTGTC